>CALNYN010000012.1:0-84895 GCA_942490755.1 uncultured Gemmatimonadota bacterium | reverse complement strand
GGCACTCGCGCCACGATCTCGTTGATGCGCTCCAGTCGCTCCGCATCCGCATCCAGGTTGTCCAGGAAGATCGAATTCAGCATCAGGCCGAGGACCTGTGCGGCGGGGGGATATCCATCATCGTCTTTTCCCGGCATTTCGCGGGCACCAGTGCCATACCGGGACGATACGACGAGAATCCGATCGGCTCCCAGGTACACGGCCGGCGCCAGAGGGCTGCCCTGGCGAAGGCTGCCATCACCATACCACTCGCCTTCCACCGATTGGGCGGGAAAGAACAGCGGAATCGCAGACGACGCCATCACATGATCGATGTCCACATTCGTCGCGACCGAGTGGAGCCTGGTACGCTCCCACATCGGGATTCCCGCTGCCGACTGGACGAATGTGACCGTTCGTCCCGTCCCGTACGATGTCGCCGATACGGCCACGGCCGTCAGCTTGCCCTGCGAGATATTGTCGGCGATTCCCGCCGGGTTCAGCGCGCGTTTCAGAGTCCGTTCCAGCGGCGTCGTATCCACGAGTCCCCGCACCTGGGGCGCGAGCTTCGCACCGCCGCTTCCCAGGTTCATAACGACTTTGAAGGCGTTTCCCAGAAGTGAGAAGACATCTGCCCGGAGGATCTCCTCGGTCGACAGGTTTCCCCACATGTCGGCGAGGAGTTCGAGGGCTTCGGGCAGAGGCTCGGGACGGCCGGCGAGGAATGCGGCGTTGATCGCACCAGCGGAAACACCGGTCAGAATCGGCAATCGCAGCTCCGGGTACTGCTGCGCAATCCACCGCAGGACTCCGACCTGGTATGCTCCGCGGGCTCCTCCTCCCGACAGCACTACCGCGGTCACCGGTGCGGCGAGGAGGTCAGCTTCGGGAGTCCGCGGTTCTTCCGGCAAGAATTCAGCTCAAAGCAGACGCGCGTGCCAGGATGTCGAAGCCGGTCGTTCCAGCCCGCCGGAGCGGACAAGGCCGAGACTCGACGCGGTCAGGTCGAATACCGGGGTTTCCGGTCCGATGCTGCCGGACTTCGCCAGGTTTCGAAAATCCTCGCGCGTGATCGACTGGATGCGACCGTCCTGGTCCCGATACCACACGGGTGATGCAGCTGTGAGACGGATGCCGACTTCCCGTTCCAGTTCGGCGAGACGGCCCATGAGCGCATCGATCGAGCACCCCGAAGCGCCGACAGTCCGCTCATCGAGCCCGACCAGCAGGAATCGCTGGTGCAGCCAGGTAACGCCGGCGCTGAGGTCCTGTCTGTGAGCCGTCCATTGATCGAGGAAGCGCTGCATCGAGTCCAGCAGGTGGGCAGTCTCCCGCGCCCCGGGCTCCTGCTCGGCAGCGAAGCACCAGACGCGGGCATGGTCGGGAAGATCCTCGAACGAGACCTGGCTCATTCGTAGCGCAGCGCTTCGATCGGATTCAGTGATGCCGCGCGTCTGGCAGGCCACAAGCCGAAGAACAGTCCGACCGACGCCGAAAAGGCAACCGCGAGCAGGACTGCGCGCGGTGACACCGCCGTATTCCAGTCTGCCAGCTCGGACAGAGCATAGGCCGCACCGAAGCCGATTCCGATGCCGATAAGGCCGCCAACGAGACACAGCACCAGGGCTTCGAACAGGAACTGCCCGAGAACAGCATTGCGGGTCGCTCCAAGCGCCATGCGGATTCCGATTTCTCGCGTTCTCTCCGTGACCGAAACCAGCATGATGTTCATAATCCCGATTCCGCCCACCAGAAGGCTGACGAGGGCGATCCCGGCCAGCAGATAGGTGAAGGTCTTCGTCGTCTCCTGCTGCGTTCCCATAAGTTCCGCGCGGTCCTGGATCCAGAAGTCACTCTCTTCTCCTACTCGCAGCCGGTGCTCGCGCCGCAGGACCTCCTCGATCTGCGCCATCGCCAGCGTCTGGCTGGATCCGTCCTTGACCACGGCGTTGAACGAACCGATCCGCTCCGTCCCGAACAGCCGGAACTGTGCGGTGTTGATCGGAACGAAGATCCTCTCGTCCATGTTGAACCAGCTCCACCCGCCCTTCTCACCGAGGACCCCGACCACCTCGAACGTCACGTTCTGGATCGAGAGCTTCTGACCTACGACCATCTCTGCGGTCGTGCCGAGTGTTGCGGGGACCGCGCCCCCGAGTACGGCCACCCGACGTCGTCCTTCGTTTTCCTGTCCGTCGAAGAACCTGCCGATGGTGACTTCGTAGTTGTTGACTTCATGGTAGTTGGGAGAAGTGCCCGTCACCCGGAGATTCGCGTTGGTTCTGCCGAACTCGACCTGGGCGTTCCGCTGCATCTCCGGTGCGACTGCCGTGATCGTCGCAGCCTCGCGTTCCACGGCAAGCGCGTCCTTTACCTCCATCTTCGCATCGCCACCACCCCTGGTGCCCCGAAACCAGGCCTGACCGGGACGGACGGAGAGGACGTTCGTGCCCAGCTGCTCGATCTGTTCCTGAACCGCTTTCTGCGCGCCAGTTCCCAGCGCGACCATGGTGATTACGGCCGCGACGCCGATCACGATCCCGAGCATCGTCAGCATGCTGCGGAGCTTGTTGGCGGCAATCGCCTCGAGGGCGACCCGCATGATCTCACCGAATAACATCTCCCGTTCCCCCCGGCCTCAGCTGCGGCTCACGCCGGGTATCGACGTACGGCTCCGGATCCGCTCCAGCATTTCGGTCTGACTCACGAGGGCCATCGGGACCTGAAACACCTCGTCGCCTTCCTCAACGCCACCGAGCAACTCCGTGAACTCCCAGCTCGACAGGCCGATCCGAACGGGCCGCAGCGTCAGCAGACCCTGCTCGTCATTGACGAACACGAATGCATCCTTCGGCCTGCTCGGGTCCGCGCGTGCGGCCTGTTCCTTCTCCGCCTGCATCTGCTGGAACATTCCGAACAACTTCTGCCGCTGAGCCGGCTCGAGATTCTCCACGAGCTTCATGCGCTCTTCGCGAGACATCGCCTGCAGGGCGGCCATCGTGGGCAGACCGTCCTCTGTGGTCGTGGCTTCGGGCTCCGACTCCTGTTCGGCACCGGCTGCCTCCTCGGTGCCGCCTTCCTCCGGTACCCGTGCCTCGAGCAGCTCGCTGTCCATGCCGAGCGCCGTGACGAGCTGTCGTGCCTCGTCCGGTGTGCGGATGGCACCATTCGGAAGTGACAGCACGTCTTCCCGGATGCCGATCAGGACTTCCACGTCGGCGTTCATTCCCGGCCTCAGAAGATCCTCATCGTTTCGAATGCGGGTAAGAACGGCGAACAGCGTGACGTTCTGCTCCACCACGGCCTGCGGCTCTACTTTCAGCACCTTTCCGCGGAATTCCTGGTCCGGATACGCTTCCACCCGGATCGTTGCGTCCAGCCCGGGCTGGATCGAACCGATGTCGGTCTCGTCCACCAGTGTGCGCACCTGGACCTCGTTGAGGTCCGCCATGCGCATCAGGATCGTGCCGCCGGTCATTTCGCGCGCAGAGGTGATGATCTGACCTTCCTCCGCCGTCTTCTCGACGACGGTGCCGCTGATCGGCGCGCGGACGGTCACGTCGTTGAGACGATCCACGGCCAGTTCGAGATTGGTCTCCGCTCTGGTCAGGGCCGCCTTGGCATTGGCGGCCTCGAGCAGCGAAGTCTCGTACTCTTCCTCGGTCACGACCTGGTTCTCGCGCAGCGCGCTCGTGCGCTCAAGCTGTCGCTCAGCGATCGACCGCCGGGCCTGCGCGACTTCCAGGTCCGCCTCCGCCTGCTCATACGCGTTGCTCACGTCGCGCGGGTTAATGCGGACGAGCAGGGCTCCCTTTTCGACCTTGTCCCCAAGTTCGACCGGGACCTGGAGCACCTCGCCCGAGGCCTGGGACTTGACATCGATTACGGTGATCGGCTCGACCGTGCCGGTTGCCGCAACGCTGGAGCTGATCTCCCGGCGCTCGGCCGCGACGGTCTCGAGCCCCATCGCGGGCTCGTCCGCCTGAGTGGAGTCACACGCCGCAGTGATCACGGATGCTGCCGCCAGCAGGACAGCGCCATATGTCGATACCGCCCGGCGGCGGCTGGTCGTCGAATGCTTCTGCATCAGTTCCATCAATCCATTTGTTCGGGTACAATATCCAACTCTGCGTCCCGGCGACGCGACCATCGCGCAGCCGGACGAATTAGTACCGCCACCCCCCCCGAATCAGTTCCGCAGGTCGGCGCCGAGCAGGGCTTCGAGCCGTGCGAGCCCGATCTGGTAGTCGAAGCGCCGGCGGATCTGGTCGATCTGGGCTTCGAGCAGCGTGATCTGCGCGCTCTGCAGGTCGAGGATCGTCGCCAGGCCCAGCCGGTAGCGCTCCTGCGTCACCCGCAGGTCCTCTGACGACAGCTCCACCGTCTGGTCCGCCAGGTCGATCGAGGCGGCCGCCGCGTCGATCGTTCCCAGCGCCTGGTCGAGTTCCTTGCGCAGCGCCAGTTCCTCCGCCCGCTCCGTCGTCCGCGTCTGGTCCAGCGTCGCACGTGCCTGGTACAGCGCTCGCTCCCGGTTGAACCCGTCGAACAGCGGCAGACTCCCCGACAGCGCCACCCGCCAGCTCCGGTTGCGCGGCGGAAACTCCTCCTTCGCCCACGCCCAGCCTCCGCTCAGCGCCAGCGTCGGCAGGTACGCCGCCTTCGCGCTCGACACCGCCGCCTCATCCGCCGCCGCCTGCGCCCGCACCGCCGTCAGCGCCGGCGACGCCGTCAGCGCCAGGTCCAGCAGTTCCTCCCGGCTCGCTCCCACCGGCTCCGCCTCCATCGGCGACTCCGTCACCGGCGTCAGGGGCTCCGTCACTCCCACCGCCTCCGCCAGCGCGTACTGCGCCGTCCGCGCCCCGTTCTCCGCGTTCAGCAGCGCCACCTTCGCATTGTTCAGGTCCACCTGCGAGCGCAGCACATCGGACCGCGTCGCTCGCCCCAGATCCAGCTGCTGCTGCACGAACCCCAGCTGGTCCTCCTGCCGCGTCACCCGGTCCGTCTCCACCCGCACCAGTTCCCGGTTCGCCACCGCGTTGTACCACGAGATCTTCACCGACTCCCGTGTCAGGTACTCCGTCTCCCGCAACCGCGCCGCCGATGCGTCCACCCCCCGCTTCGCGCCCCGCAGGTCCGAAAACCGCCGGCCCCCTCGGAACAGGTCGAGCTGCGCTCCCAGCTGCGCCGAGTATGACGACGTCGTCAGCGCCTGGCCCGTCGGGTCCAGTCGCGCACTCGACGAGTTGTTGTACTGGTAGCTCAGTGACAGGTCCGGCAGAAACTGCCCCCATGCCGTCATCTCCCCGTACTTCGCTACCTCCAGCTGCGACGCCCGCTGCGCCAGCGCCGGCGCGTTCAAACGCGCCATCTCCAGAGCCTCTGACAGCGTGACACCCCGGGCTTCCACGCCCGACTGCCAACCCCCGCCTTCCTGGCCCCGAACCTCCCCACCTCCCAATACCAGCGCCGCTACCGCCAGCACCGCCGCTCGTTTGCCGCTTCGTCTACGTGCCATGGATCCGCCCGGGAAATGTATGCGTGATCGTTAGTCCGAAACTGTCATCTCGAAAGGTCGAACCTGCACCCCGAATGTTGGACCGCGCCGCCGGGCATCCGATTCCCTCCGCACTGCGGGAATCTGTCGGGGAGCGCTCTCGCTCACTCCCCTGGACGCCAGACACCGCGGTCTCACTGCTGGTCGGAAGACTCGGCTGACCTGTCCGGGGACTCCTCTTCTTCATTCTCGAGCAGTCTCCGATACATCTCAACCTGCCCGGGAGTCAATACCGACTCGATCCGCGCCCTGGCCGAGTCCACTACTCTTCTATACTCAGGGCGCACCTGGTCGAACACTTCGCTCATCCGGGTGCGGGTATCTTCCAGAACCGGCGCGATCTGTTCTCGCTGTTCCGGGGTCAGGCCCAATTCATCTGCGAACCGCTCGATTGTCGTTTCACCCCGGCCTTGCCGCGCCGTCGTTTCAGCTTCTGGCTCCGGTCCGGCGTCAAGGCGGCGATCGACGGCGATGCCGCCGGCAGCACCGGCAGCGAGTGTGACGAGAAGAAGCAGTGCGACCCTTGCTCCCGGAGTACCCGAACTCACGGGTCCGTCGTGATTGAGGTAAGCACGACATCCAGGCTGGGCAGCGAATCGTCAGGAAAAGCCGCCGGAAGCTCCTCGGCTGATGCCCAATCGATGAACTCCTCGAGCCGGGGCGCTTCAGCGGACACCGCGAGCGTAGCCTCGGACCGCGACACCGGGCGGTCGCCCAGGGCCAGCCCTGCGAACAGAACCGCCACGGCCGCCGCGACTGGCGTGAGGAGTGATGCCCAGTCGGATGCGACCTCCCACCAGGTCAGCCCGCGCGCACTGAGGAGAGGAGCGGCCGCATCGGCGACCGAGCGCTTCAGCCGCGACCTCGTGATCTCGTCGGGTCGCAGGGGCTCCAGCCAGCTCGGCCAACCCCGCATCCCTTGCTTGTTGTCGCTCATCTGCTTGCTTCGTCCTTCCGTTCTTCTTCGTTCGACGGGAGGCTCGAATCTCCCAGCCGATTCCGCAGCGCTCTTCGACCATGATGCACATGCGCTCTCGATGTGCCCACCGCGGTCCCCAGGATATCTGCGATCTCCTGGTGGCTGTATCCCTCAAGATCATAGAGGGTTACAGCCATTCTTTGCATCTCGGGCAATTCTGCCAGCGCACCGAGTACGAGATCCCGCGTCATCCCGCGATCCAGTTCCTTCTCCGGATTCGAGCCCATAGAGGCCGAAGCCGGAATCTCCTCGTGTGACCTCAGAACCTCGCGCCGCCTCAGGTTCAGGGCCGTGGACCGCAAAACACGGTAAAACCAGGGACCGAAGGGACTTCCCGGTTGCAGCTGGTCGATCCGCTCCAGCGCCCTGATGAAGGCGTTCTGGACCGCGTCTTCCGCATCATGCGGATTGCCCAGGACGGCTATCGCAACCGCGAATCCCGATTCCAAATAACGTTCCACGAGCAGGCCGAACGCGTCCTTTTCGCCTCGCTGCACCCGCCGCACGAGCGTCGGCTCGTCGGCCAGGTCGTCGCCCAGGGTCCGCCTTCCGATCACTGGACGGCCCTGTCAGCCAGAATGGCGCCGATCCGTGGATCGGCCCCATATTCGCGGCGGTGGCGACAGGAACGAAGTGCGATGTCGCATGCTCGCATCTTCCAGAACACATCCCTTCGAACGGGTGTTGCAGCGAATCGGAGAACGGATGCTAGAGGACTCGACGAGGACGGGGCAAGGCAACCGGGTCGAGGTGAGAGATGCGCCGCTCGGTTCACATCTTTCCACGCGAGGCGGCCTCGAGCATGTACCTGCCCGGGCGAGCGAAATTGGCGCGGACGCGATCCAGATATTCACCTCTGCTCCGCAGCGCTGGTCAGCTTCCCGCATCTCCGAAGAGTCAGCTGATGCATTCCGGTCGGGTGTGATCGAATCTGGGATCCGGACGACCGTGGCACACGACAGCTACCTGATCAACCTCGCGACGGACCGGGACGATCTCCTGGCCCGGTCGATCTCGGCATTCGAAGCCGAGTTGGAACGGGCCTCGTTGCTCGGGCTGGACTACCTGGTCACGCATCCGGGGAACGCGACGGGCGGAAACCGGGTGGAAGCGTCGGATCAGAACGCCCGGGCCGTCGCGGCTGCGCTCGCTTCGTTTCCGGACGGTCCGACGGTCCTGTTCGAAACTACGGCCGGGGCTGGAACCGCTCTCGGGTTCAGATTCGAGGAGCTTGCCGTGCTGCTCGAGCGGATTCCGACGGAGTTGTCTGATCGGGTGGGCGTCTGTCTGGACACAGCGCACGTATTCGCGGCGGGGTACGACCTCGAGTCCGATCCGATCTCGGTGCTCGACGAATTCGACAGGGCAATCGGACTCGATCGCCTCTGCCTGTTCCACCTCAACGACTCGGTCGGCGCTGTTGGAAGCCGGCGGGACCGCCATGCGAACATCGGGGAAGGGAATATCGGCGCGGAAGCCTTCGGGATCCTGCTCAGTGACTCCAGAGTCTTGAACGTGCCAGGAATTCTCGAGACTCCGAAGGGAGACGATCCCGCCGCGTCGGACCGGAGGAACCTGGAGTTGTTGAGGACTCTCTGCACTCGATCGTCAAACGGATGATGCGTTTCTTGCCGCGTCGGCACGACGAGCGCATCTTCGCTTCACTCCCTCGAACCAGGTGACGAATGAACGACTCGATATCCGACGGAAGCTCCTCGACGGAGCCTGCTAATCTGCGCATCGACTCACCGGTCGACCGCCCGCCTGAGTTCGATCTGGCGGCTCGGACCCTGGTGGAGGAGCGACTGCGAGCTCTGCGAAGGATTCTCGACCGGGAGCTCGATCCAGACGATATCGTGCTCCGGCCAACTGCGCCGGCGTCCCGCCGCCACCTGTTCGAAGAAGCGTGCGACCTGTACTGGAACGAGCTCAACTGGGAACAGCTCACGGATGAGGAACGCATATCCGGCGGGGAGCTCACGGAAATGGTGTTTCCGGGTCTTCTCGCGCTGGTCGATGCGCTCCTTCCGCGATCGGAGAACGGGGAACCAGACAGGGATCGCGAACATCGGGATGTGGCCCACGACTTTCTGCTGTGGTTGGCCTCCCGCCTTGTAGAGCTCCGGGTGACCCGGCCCGAGGACGACGAGGACAGAGACCGGATCCTCACGGAACTGCAGGTCACGGATGACCTGGTAGACCTGGTCTCATGCCGGCTGTTCTGTCTCTCAGACGAAGAAACCGGACGACTCAGGGGCTGAGAATGAACTCGATTGTCTGTGTCAAGCGCGTGCCGGATTCCGAAGCGCGCATTCGCGTGGCTTCCGACGGAAAGAGCATCGATCCCTCGGGAGTGAAGTTCGACATGAATGAGTACGACAAGTACGCGATCGAAGAGGCGATCCAGCGCCGGGAAGCTGCGGGTGCGGGCCAGGTAACGGTCGTCACCGTGGGCGGAGACGATGCCCGTGAGACCTTGCGCCAGGCGCTCGCGATGGGTGCCGACGAAGCGGTGCTGCTTCGTGCCGATCCGTCACTTGATGGACTTCCAATCGCTCGGGCGCTCGCTGATGAGATCGGGCCCCGTCCGTTCGATCTCCTGCTGTTCGGCAAACAGGCGATCGATGATGACGGAATGCAGGTTCCGGCGATGGTGGCGGAGCTTCTCGGCCTTCCCTGTGCTACCGTCGTCGTATCGCTGGATATCGCAGACGGCCAGGCGACTGCTCGCCGGGAGATCGAGGGAGGACACGAGGTTGTGGAGTTCAGGCTACCCGGCGTGGTCGCCGCCCAGAAGGGTCTGAACGAACCCCGGTATCCGAGTTTGAAGGGCATCATGGCCGCCAAGAAGAAGCCGCTCGAGGAAAAGGATGTCGTTCTTGTCGACGGAGGACTCGAACTGGTCGAGTTGAGCGGTCCCCCGGCCCGGCCCGAGCCGCAGATCGTCGGCGAGGGCGCAGAGGCGGTGCCGGAGCTGGTTCGGCGACTCCGCCAGGAAGTGAAGGTACTCTGATGGCGGACGTGATCGCATACGCGGAAATGAGGGATGGGGTGCTGCGGCCGGTGGCCCGGGAAACCGTTTCGGCGGCAAGGGCACTCGCAGACCAACTCGGCGGCGGAGTCGTGGCCGTGGCGCTCGGTGGACCCGGGTCCGCCGCCGCTGCCCGCGAGCTGGGAGGTTACGGAGCGGACCGGATCCTCACGGTGGAACACGCAGCTCTCACGAACTATCACCCGGACGCCGCCGTTCAGGCGATCGAATCGGTCTCCAGAGCCACGGCGGCGGCCGCAATTGTCTTTCCGGCCTCTGCGCGGGGGAAGGACCTGTCGGCGCGAGTCGCCGGCCGGCTGGACCGCTCGCTTTCCGCCGAGGTGACTGAACTCAGCGTCGAGGACGGCGCGATCGTCGTCACGCGGCCGGTATATGCAGGCAAGGCCTATGCGAAACTTCGATTCCGGGCGACTCCAGCCTTGATCTCCATACGCCCCAATGTTTTCCCGGTCGTCGAAAGGCAGGGTGACGGAGCCATGGAGACCCTCGACATCGAGCCGGGCGAGGCCCGGACGCGAGTCACGGGCGTCGAGGGTGGTTCGCGGGAGCGTCTCGATGTGCGGGAGGCTGACATCGTGGTCGCGGGAGGGCGTGGCCTGCAGGCACCCGAGAACTGGAAAATGCTTGACGACCTGGTGGATGCCCTGGGACCCCAGGCGACGCTCGGTGCAAGCCGGGCCGTGGTCGATGCAGGCTGGCGTCCGCACGGTGAACAGGTCGGCCAGACGGGAAAGGTCGTTTCGCCGAGCCTGTATTTTGCGATCGGGATCAGCGGCGCGATCCAGCACCTGGCGGGCATGCAGACTGCGAACGTGATCGTCGCCGTCAACAAGGACCCCGAGGCGCCGATCTTCGGCGTCGCGAACTACGGCATCGTCGGGGACGCGTTCGAGGTCGTCCCCAGGCTGACCGAGGAGATCCGGATGCTCCGCGATTCGGGCGGCTGACACCCGGATCGGTTACCGTCCTCGAGCTGGAATGGAGATCAAATGACCGTGGGGTGCGGTCGGCCGCCGTCCCCGGTCGGTGGGGGAGTAAGCATGCCGAGCATTCCCTTCGTCCTGAGCATTCTGGCGCCGCTCGTGGCCATCGTGACACGCCTCGCCGCTCCGCCCGGGGCGGGCGCCTCGATCAACCTGGTCTGGTTGCTCGGACTCATTCCGGTGTTTCTGGCCACCCGGTTTCTCGGCTGGAAGGGGGCCCTGTACGGCCTTCTGTGGACCGCGATTTCAGTTCTGCTAACGACATTCGCGATTGGACTTCGAGACGGGATCCCCGTGGACATGACGGCGCTCGGCGCCGTAATCGTCACGCTGGCCGCGGCGGCCCTGGGTGCCGGAATGATCTCGGAGGGCTGGAAGCGTGAATTGGCCGGCAGGGATCGGGCAGCGCCGGATCGTGTCGCCCGCGAGCAGCTGGGTCTTCTACCCGGCCCCGAAGTCCTCGAGTATTTCCTCGCGAAGCTGTTTGAGGGAGCCCGGCGCAATCCACCGCTGTCGATAGTCCTGTTCGAGATATCCGACCTGGCCGATCACGCCGAGATCGAGGGACCGGACATGTTGAATCTGGCCCTCGGCGAAACGGCGAAAGCCCTGTCGAGCGTGACCCGGGCGATGAACGTTCTCGGGAGGTATGACGACGAGACGTTTCTCGTCCTGCTGCAGGGCGAGGACGTCGCGGGAGCATACGCATTCGCCTGCCGGGTGCTCGAAGAGATCGAGACGAGGCCTGCTCCGTGGGAAGGCCGAATTCACTTGAATGCGGGCATCGCAGCCTACGACGAGGAGATTCATGAGTCCGCGGGTTTGATGCAGAGGGCGGAAAAGGCGCTCGAAGCGGCGCGCTCGCTAGGTGGCAGCGCGGCAGTAGTTTACGGCGGCAGCCACGAACAGGCGCTCGGAATATCGGGGATGTTTGTCCTGCAGCCGGACGGACAGCTCAAGGAGGTTCACCGGACGGTCTGAATCCGGTCACCCCTCCCAGACCGCGACCTGCGTCCGAACACACGATGCAAAGCGGGCCAGCACGAATTCCGCCGCTCCGGTGAGAAGGCTCGTTGCGACCACTCCCGACAGCCGGCCCGTGACACGGAAGCTCTGCTCCAGGTGTATCAGCGTCGTTGCACCATCTGACGACAGGCGACTGCGCATCCGCATTTCGCCTTCTCCCCAGCCGCGAAGTTCAGACGCGGTAGCCTCCAGCGAAGCCGACAACCGGTCCACGTCCAGCTCCGTGAACCGTGCCAGCCCACGGAAGGTGAGGCCGAACACGCCGAACTTCAGAGCCACCTCTCCCCTGAAAGTCCGATCGTCCAGGACTTCGAGCAGGCGCGCCCCGGGAAGGCAATGAGCGACATTCTCGGGGTCAGTCAGAAAGCGCCACACGGCGTCACTGTCGCGGTCGACGGAGAAGCTCTTCTCCAGACTTACTGCCATCGCACCTCCAGGCGTGTCGGTCGGAGGGCCGAACCTGACGTGCAGCCGTATCGGGCGTCAAGCGCATTGCCCCTGTCGCGGAGGCACGGTCCCGCCAAACATTCGACGACATGAGCGTGCAAGAAGTCCGCGGCTTTCTCCGCGCAAGTGAATCGGCTGGCGAGTCAGTCGGTGTTGCGGTGCTGCTTCGTGCCTGGCGGTCGGCTCCTCGAGCCCCGGGTGCCCGGTTCGCCGCGGGGTCCGGCGCCACCACCGCCGGCTCCATCTCGGCCGGCTGTGTCGAGGCCGATCTTCGCGAACACCTGCGAGCGGTGGCGCTGGGCGCCGCGCCGGGAATCGTGCGGTACGGCGTCAGCGATGCCGATGCCAGCGCGGTCGGACTCTCGTGCGGTGGCGAGATCGAGGTACTTGTCCGGGCCCATGATCCGGCGAATCCCGTCTGGCGGCAGCTGCAAGACGCCCTGGATTCCGGCGAGGAGGCCGTGCTGGCGACCGCACTCTACGAACCCGCGATGGGCCGACAGATGCTGATCATGGCCGAGGGAAACGCGGTCGGAAGCCTCGGCGTCGCAGAGCGCGACGCTGACGTCGTCACGGCGGCCACCCGGGCGCTGGCCGAAGAAGACGCCGCGGGGATCGTCACTCTTGAGCCCGGCGTCGAAGTGTTCCTCGAGCCCATGCTCCGCCCGCATCAGCTGGTCGTCGTCGGTGCGACTCCGCTCGCTCTGGCCCTCGCGCAACTCGCAGCGCAACTCGGGATTCGACTTGTGGTCGTGGAGCCACGGGAGACGCTCGCTACCCTGGCACGGGAGTCCGCTGTGACGACGATCCAGGCGGCCCCGGAGGAAGCGATTCCGCAGATGAGTCTCGATCGCCGATCAGCCGTCGCGGTCGTGGCGCACGATGAACGTCTCGACGTCGCCGCTCTGCAGGCAGCCCTGGTCGCGGGAGCAGGCTACGTCGGACTCCTCGGCGGGCGCCGTACGCAGCGTCTCAGGCGTGAGGCGCTGCATGAGAGAGGTGTCGAGGCCAGCCTGATCGATCGAATCCGGGGTCCGATCGGGCTCGACATCGGAGCGGAGTCTCCACCGGAAATCGCTCTGTCGATCATGGCGCAGGTACTCCGTCACTGGCGCAGGCCGAAGTCGACTGGACCCGACCGGTGAGTTCTTCCGCACGATCCGGCAATGTGGCTGGACTGGTGCTCGCTGCGGGTGGATCATCCCGCATGCCGGGGCTGAGCAAACTGCTCCGACCCTGGAACGGGGGCATGCTGGTGGAAGCCGCGGTCTCCGTCGCACGCGAGGTGGGCCTCCAGCCATGTATCGTCGTGGTGGGGTCCAGCGCGGAATCGCTAGTTCCCGGCCTCGCCCGACACGAAGTGATTGCGATCGAGCACGGGGCGTGGAGCCGGGGGCGGGCCTCGTCGCTCGCGGCAGGGCTCGAGAGCCTGCGGGGTTTCGACGCGGTCCAGGCCGTAGTCGTATTGCTCGGTGATGAACCGGGGGTGCGGCCGGAGGCGATCCGTGCCGTGACCGACGAATGGCGCAAGGGAGCCCCCGATCTCGTACGCGTGCGATATCGTGATCGACCGGGTCATCCGGTCCTGCTGGGGCGGACGGCCCGCGAGCTGGCGCTGGACCTCGACGGAGAGGAATCGGTGTGGGATCGCCTCATCGCGGCCGGACTCGCGGGGGTGGAAGTGCCGGTGGACCTGGAGTCGCCGGTTGATGTGGATGTGCCGGCTGCACTGCAGGAAGCCAGGGTCCGTGAGAAGACGGAGTTGACGCGGTCGGGTGATCCCGGAGTTTCTGAATGACACGGAGTGTCGGGCCGCGGACGTTCCTCGCAGCCGTGATTCTTGCAGCCTGGGCAATCGTGCTGTCTGTCCACGCATGGCGAACGACTCACGTTCCCTCGGCGGAGCGGCTCGCTACCGCCGCCCGGAGTCTGCCGCCCGGGGATTCCTGGTATGCGATCTATCGTGGCAGTGAACGCGCCGGCTGGGCGCGCCGCCAACTGGATACGTTGCCCGGAGGTCGGGGGTTCATCCTGCGGGAGCGGTCGGTGCGGGAGGTCAGGTCTCTCGGGGCCGCGGCTCGGACCGAAACCGATCTCGTCGCCTGGCTGGACGCCGGTATCCAGCTCGACAGCCTCGTGTTTCGAAGCATGATCGGCTCCGACACCTCCCGGCTCGAACTCCGCGCCGAGGGCGACACGGTGATCTCTCTCCAGCCGGGGGGTCGGCGGAGCGTCTCCGAGCGGCCTCAGCTCGCGGGAAGCTGGCCGCTGCGTTTCGCTTCCGACGAGACCGCCCGAAGACCTGGCCGGTCGGTGACTCTGGTGCTGTTCGATCCGCGAACTGCTCTGGCCCGACAGACGACGCTGAGGGTCGGTGAGTCTGAGCTGCGCACCTGGGCCGATAGCGCCGACACGCACCCGGTTACCGACGAATGGATCTCCGTGCGGACGGACACGGTCCAGGCCTGGCGAATCGAGCGAATCGAGGGAGCCCTGGCGCTTCCGGTCTGGGTAGACGTGGACGGGCGAGTGCTGGAAGCGGAGGAACCGGGCGGACTGCGATTCGAACGGACGGCCTTCGAACTGGCGTTCTTCAGTGATTCCGAGGTCCTGGAGGAGATGCGTTGATCGAGCTGGCGACGCTGACGAAGCGGTACGGGGAGTTCGTGGCAGTGGACGGAGTGAGCCTGACGATCGGCGCCGGACGGATCTTCGGTCTACTGGGGCCGAATGGCGCCGGGAAGACGACGACCCTGAGGATGATCGCGGGCATCCTCGTGCCGGATGCAGGCCGGGTCCGGATTGGAGGGCACGACATGGCCGACGAGCCGATGGCAGCGCGCTCCATACTCGGCTTCGTTCCAGATCGGCCATTCGTGTATGAGAAGCTCACCGGAGCCGAATTGTTGCGGTTCACGGCCGGGCTGCATGGGATCTCAGGTCCGTCGCTGGAGCGCCGGATCGACGAACTGCTGGAACTATGGGATCTGCTTCCATGGAGGGACCAGCTCATCGAATCCTACAGCCATGGAATGCGCCAGAAGCTGATCATCTCGTCGGCCCTGGTTCACGGGCCGGAGGTACTGGTGATTGACGAGCCGATGGTCGGACTGGATCCGAGATCGGCCAGGCTGCTGAAGAGCCTGCTGCGGGCCTACGCGGACAAGGGCGGCACGGTCCTCGTGTCGACGCATACGCTGGAACTCGCCGAAGTGCTGTGTGATGAACTGGCGGTGATCGATCAGGGGCGCGTGGCGGTGTCAGGATCGCTAGAGGACCTGCGGAGGGCTGCAGAGACGAACGATGCCGGGCTCGAGGAGATCTTCCTGAAGATCACTCGTGGAGCGACCGGAAACGAGATCACGGCCGTTCTGGGAGATCTCGATTGAACGCAGCCCGCGAAGTCCTCACGCTGCTGGGACCGAAGTGGCGGTCCGCCCGGCGGCGTGGCGCCGGGGCGCGGGGGTCGGGCTGGCCGCGTTCTCCTGTTGCTCGGAGTCGGAGCAGCAGCGTGGCCGTTCGTGTACCTGACGCTGGTGCGGTTCCTCACGGAGCTCCGTGGCGTGGAAGATGTCGGGCCGCTGCTCGCCTCACGGCTGCTGGCGCTCGGGTTCTTGATTTTCCTCGGAATTCTGCTCCTGTCCAACGTCATCGCGGCTCTGTCCAGCTTCTTTCTGGCGCGGGACCTTCCGGCGATCCGAACCACTCCGGTGGACGGACTGTCCCTGTATCTGGCGCGTCTGACGGAGACCCTGGTCAGTTCGTCGTGGATGGTCGTGTTGCTTCTGGTGCCCGCCCTGGCAGCCTACGGGAGGGCCTACGCAACCGGCCCGGAATTCGCACTGGTTTCAGTTGCAGCCGTATTGCCGTTTCTGGTCATTCCGGCCGCAGTTGGCAGCGCCTTGACCCTGCTCCTGGTGCGAGTATTCCCGGCCCGTCGGTCCCGAGACATTCTCGCCGTCATCGGGCTCGGATCTGCCGCCCTGCTCGTGCTCGTCCTGAGGGTGCTCAGGCCCGAACGGCTGGTAAACCCGGAATCATATCGCAATCTGATCGACTTTCTCGATGCGTTGAGGGGACCCTCCTCCACCTGGCTTCCGTCGCAGTGGGCGGCGGATGCCCTTGTCGGAGCCCTTGAAGGCAAAGCCGATCTGCTTACCTGGCTTCTGCTCTGGACCACGGCGGCCGGCGTAACGACGCTGGGTGCGATGCTGCACCAGCGGCTGTATGCGATCTGCTTCACGCGGGCGCAGGAGGGAGACGAGAACCAGCTCGTGCGAACGGCCGGATGGCGGGGACTCGAGTGGACCCTGGCCCCGCTCGGCGTTCGGCGTCGCGAGCTGATCCTGAAGGACGTCAGGTCGTTCTTCCGGGACCCGACTCAGTGGTCGCAGCTCATAATTCTCGCTGTTCTCGTGGTCGTGTATGTCTACAACATGCGGGCGCTTCCACTGCATGCCGGAACGACGATCTCGGGCTACCTGACTACACTCGTGCTGTTCCTGAACCTCGCGCTCACCGGGTTCGTCCTGGCCGCGATCGCATCCCGGTTCGTGTTTCCGGCGTTCAGCCTCGAAGGCCGCACCCTATGGTTGTTGCGAAGCTCGCCGGTGTCGGCATCGGAGATCCTTGCGTCGAAATTCTGGACCGGCGCGGTACCGTTGACCGGGATGGCGCTCATTCTCACGGTCCTGACGAACCTGGTGCTCGGCGTCCCCCGCGCCCTTTTCCTTCTCTCCCTCGGGTCGATCCTCTGCCTGAGCCTCGCGTTCACGGCCCAGGCCCTCGCCTGGGGAGTGCTTTTCCCTGAATTCGAATCGGAGAATGCTGCCCAGATCCCAACTTCGATCGGTGGACTCCTGTTCATGCTCGGGGCGCTCGGAAGTCTGGGATTCGTGGTCGTCGCGCAGGGCTGGGCGCTACGGGGTTATCTGGCCAGCGGTCTCCCGGGGAGGGTTCCCCGGACAGCAACGCTCGACGAAATCGGCCTCGCGTTCGGGATCACACTGGGAGTTGCGCTACTGACCGGAATCCCGGCGATGAAGGCGGCAGAGCGGAGGATTCGAGCCGGAAGCGGAGAATGACCGAGAGGTTCGGCGAAGGCGAAATCCAGGGTTGGGGATCAATCGAGGTCCGACAGCGCCCTCGCCGTGGACTCGCGGAACTGGTGCAATCCCTCGCGTGCCTGCCGCATTTCCTCCTCCGTGAAGAGTCCTTCCTGCTGTGCCAGCAGCAATTCTTCCCGCTGTGAGTCCTCGAGCAGCCCCATTTCGACGGCGAGAGTGGCGAACCTCTTGTCCGGTTGTCTTCGCTGTTCCATCAGCACTCGCGCCACCTCTGGCGGAGTGAGTAACTGACGAATCAGGGCAACCGTCCCCAGCGCGAAGTGTCGGGGGATCGGGACCTCCGTCACGACGTACGCACCCTCGGTTGGCAGTTCGCTTACCCCATCCCGGGCGGTCCGCTGACGGGGATGAGAACCATCGGCGGCGATTCCGGCGGCCGGAAGATCGGGCATGTCCAGTCCGGGGGGGATCGCCAGGTCCGGTGCGGAGTCGATCGTGGACAGTGGCAGTCCCATTGGTGGCCAGGACTGCGGGCCTGCAACTGAAAAGTGCCGTTCTTGCTGTCGTTCGGCTGGTGGAGCAATGTCAGCGACGTTGACGCGCGGATCCACGATCTCGAGCGACTCGGGCCTGGCATCTGGCGCGACGCCATTCTGCGCGTTGCCGGCCGCGAGGATCAGGTGATCCGAGGCCTCGTTCGGGTCTACCAGGCGCTGAAGCAGCTCCCATTGTGACTGAAGAGCCACGGTGTGCTGCAGCTGATTGTCCAGAATGTAGCGAATGCTGATCAGATGGAGCGCATAGAGGCCCATGACACCCGCGGCAAGTGCGAGTTGCCGATTCTGAGCGATCCACGCGACCGTGGCGAGCGCAATCGTAGCGACCGCCACCAGAGAAAGGTAGCGCAGACTGTAGAACCCTCCTGTGCCCTCGCCTCGGGCCACTGGTGCCACCACCGCGGTTGAGCCCGGACTCCGGCTTGCCGGCAGTCACGGGCGTTACATTCGCTCCGCGCCAGCCGATCATTCGCCTGCCGCGGGTGATTCCGCGACGATCTGGAGCATTCTGCGTGCCAGTTGGGGTCAGCGCCCCCGATGGATGGCCCAGCGATCGACGACATCTTCTCCCTGGACCACGAAAAAGGCGTCGAAACAGGCCACAGACAGGCAGGAGTGGTTGGGAATGATCCGGACGCGAGCGCCCACCGGCAGGGCGGAGGACACTACGCCGTGTTCCTGCGAGAGGGACACGATTCTGGCGTTCTGCCGCAGGGTGTCGCGCAGGTCATCCGAGAGGATCTCGCCCTTTGTGGCCACGGTCAGATTCGGTGGCCCCGGGTCGGCGGAAAGCGCCAGTGCCCCCGCGTCGACGACGGATGTCCGATCATCGGGCCGGGAGGAGACGACGCTCGCCAGGACCGTAGCCGCGCACTGCTCGATGGAACAGGACGACAGAGCAACCTGTGTGAAGTCATACAGGGCGTAGTTTCCGGGGCGAACTTCGGTCACACCCGTCAGGTCCCGGGCCTGTGCCATCGATGGCGTCGAGCCCGCACTGCGATCCGGAACCCGAATTCCGCGCTCCTCGAGTCGAATGCTCAGGCGGTTGAGGACGTCGCGTTCGGTATGCGCGATCCGGGTGATTTGTCCAGGTGACCCGCCCGCATAGGCATTGCCGGAGTGAGACAGGAGCCCTGCGAACTCGAGCGTCCCGCTTTCGGTGATTCGAGCCGGAAGCTCGACAGCTGCGCTGGAGTCGGGCGACACGCCCGCCCGATGATAGCCGCAGTCGACCTTGAGCCAGACGTGGAAGGGAGCCCCCGTGGTCGCGAGCGCCTCGACGGCCTCCAGCGAGTCCACCGTGACCCCGAGTCGAACACGATCTGCCAGCTCCACCGCCTCCGGGATTCGGGACAGGATCAACGGGAATGCCCAGGTGATGTCGTCGAATCCCGCATCGGCGAACACCTTCGCCTCGTGCAGGGTGCTTACCGTAATGCCCGCTGCTCCCAGCTCCCGCTGGCCGAGCGCGATCTCGATGCACTTGTGCGTCTTGACGTGGGGCCGCAGTCGGACACCCAGCTCCGTGCAACGCGTCGCCATGCGCCTGAGGTTGCCCTCGAGCACGTCGAGGTCGAGAAGCAGTGCGGGCGTGGGAAGATCTTTCGTGGTCTGCATGGCGGCCAAGATACAACCACGTCGACCGGGCTGTCACCCGGTCTGGCCTCGCTCGCCGACTGGCGTCATTGTTCCGACTGGCGAGAACGTCCGGGGAGTGCCCTCGCCCCGTTACCTTTGACGGCTCGAACCCGTCAATCTGATCAGGAAGTCGTTGGAAGTGTGACGATGGAAGGTATCCGGCCGTCTTACGCAGGGAGGACGATGAGAGAGGCGCAGGCACGGCAGTGGACCGATGCCGAGCTCGTGAGCAGCGCCCTCGACGGCTCCGAGGAAGCGTACGCGGAGCTCGTGCGACGCTACCAGGACCTGCTGTACCGGCACGCGGAACGCATGGCTGGAAGCCCCGACGAGGCCGAAGACATCGTTCAGTTGGCCTTCATCAAGTCCTATCGGAACCTGGCGACGTGCCAGAATCCGGACCATGTCGGCGCCTGGATGTTTCGAATCGCGGCGAATGCGTGCAAGGACCACCTGAAGTCCCGCCGGGGCGACGGGATCAGGATAGATGATGCACCGGGTCTGGCCGACAATACAGGTGACCCCGAGATGGAGCTGGAGCGATCGGACATGCGCTCCCGGATCAACTCGGCACTTCGTCGGCTGCCGGTGGATCAGCGTGAAGCGTTCGTGATGAAACACGTTGAAGGACTGTCGTATCAGGAAATGGGAGAGTTGCTCGGCGTTTCGGTCCCCGCGCTGAAGATGCGGGTTCACAGGGCCCGAGAAGACTTGCAGGAATTGCTGGGGAGGGAACGACATGACTGAAATGGACCCTCGTCTCCAGGCGTATCTGGACGGGGAGCTGCGGCTGGAAGACCTCCCGCCTGAGCTTCAAGGGCCCGCCCTCGGCTGGGACGGTCTGTTGGACGAGGTCGCGTCGTCGGCTCCGGCCGGCGCTCCGCTTGGTCTCGACCGCAGGGTGATGGCCAGAATCAGAGCCCGTAGCGAACCCGCGAATCGCATCTCAAAGTGGTTCGAGTGGGCAGTTCGTCCACGTGCGATCCGCGTGTCACCGCTCGCCGGACTGGCCGTCGCAGCGGCCCTCGTACTCGCCGTCGTCCGACCGTGGGCAGGTGCACCTCCATCCTCACTGGAGACCGAGGTCGCGGGCCGGGTTTACGTGCAGTTCCTGGTGGAAGCCGGCGCTGCCGAGTCGGTCCACCTGGCAGGTGACTTCAGCGACTGGCAGCCGACGATCTCCCTGGAAGACTACGATGGAGACGGAATCTGGTCGGGCCGTGTGCCGCTGGAGCCAGGTGTCCACGAATACATGTTCGTGATCGACGGATCCGAATGGGTGCCGGACCCGAACGCCGCCGGCTCTCGTGATGACGGATTCGGGCGACAGAATTCATTGCTCGCCGTGTCTTCCGTGTCCGGTACGTGAATCGGTCGCTCACGCCCGGTCACCGGGCGCGAGCAGCTGGAATCGCGGCCGGGATGGCCTGGCTGTCTGCATCTCTGTCTCCCGGCCATCTCATGGGACAGGAAGGCAGTCTCCGGCTGGATGCAGGCGCTTCGTATTCCCTTCCTCCCGCTTCCGTAACTGCAACTTCGACTCCGTACCTGCATCTCGGGGGCGACCTGCGCGTTCCGATCGGGAGTGACGCGGGCTGGTTTCTCGCGGGAGCGACGGGCCTGAGCCTCGAATCGGCGGGAGCGAGCTGGTTCTCGGTCCTCACGGGAGCGAGTGCGGCCTTTGCCGTCACGGGGCCCCTGTACATCGATCTGGCCGCCAGCGCCGAGATGTTCAAGGTCGGGGAGCCGTATCCGTATCGGGCCGCATTGCTCCAGGGAGAACCCGCTCTGCGCCTGGAACTCGGGGCGAGTACGCTGCGCATCGCGGGCTGGGGTGGAGTGGGTCAGTCCTGGGTCCAGCCGGTCGGAGGTCCGATGCAGGGTACTCGACCGGGGGACGAAGTCGAGTCTGACCTGTGGTCCTGGGGTGGCCGGCTGTCGGCGTATCACCGACTCGGGTCCGTTGAGCCCCGGGCTGGGCTGGAGGTCTACACGGCGCCGCAGGGAGACTATCTCGGGGGCTGGGTCGGAGTGCGGTTCGAGGCGTTCCAGAGCCTGTGGGACCTGAATCTGGGCCTGTGGGACACGCCCACCGGATCGGAGACCCAATTCGGGATCGGCCTTGTCGTGCCGATCGGCCGCGACTTCTCCGCCCAGGCCAACTTCGGCCGGTACGCTCCCGATCCTCTGCTGGACACACCGGCGGCGGGAAGCGCAGGTGCGTTGGTTTCGTGGACTGCGGCCCGGTTCGGCGAATCACGGCCCCGCCTGTTCGAGATCGATTCCTCCGTCCCTCCGTCGGTTCGCTTCACGCTCGAGGCGGAGGACGCCGCGACGGTGGCGCTGGTCGGGGGGGTCACGGGGTGGGAGAAAGTGCCGATGGTCCGGAGCGGCGACGTCTGGACCGTAACGCTGGACGTGGAACCCGGAATCTACCGATTCGGCTTCGAAGTGGACGGAACGTGGTACATTCCGGACGACGCGGACGGGAAGACGGTTGACGAATGGGGTCTGGAGCAGGCGACTCTCGTGGTTCCCCAATCGTGACGAAATAGGGTCGCAGGTCGTCAGTATGTGTGAAGCGCCTGGATGTTCGGGCTGAAACCAGGAATCAGGAAGCAGAGATGATGTCAGGATTGCGACAGATCACGCGGATAAGCACGCTGGCGGTGATGACCACCGTCGTCGGTCTTGGCCCGGGTTCCGGGCTCGTATCCGGGCAGGAGCGTGATCGGGATCAGACACGGCTTGAGGAGTCGCTCCCTGAAGGAGCCGCCAACCGGGTCCGGGAGTTGTCGCGTGAGTTGGCCGAGGAGAAATTCCGCCCCAGTTGATCCGACGCAAGGCGATCGAGGGAGTCGCGAAGGGAGTGCCACCTGACAGAATCATGCCCGCACTCGAGGCATACTCGCGGCGACTTCAAGAGGCTCAGGGGTTGCTCGGACCGGACCGGAATGGTGCGAGTCTGGCGGCGGCCGCTGAAGCCGTCCGCAGAGGAGTTCCGCCGGAGGCGATTCGCGGTCTGGCCCGGGAGCAGGGATCCCGGCGAGGTGAGGGAAGTCTGGCGGTTCCGCTGCTCGTGCTCGGCGATCTCACAGAGGCTGGCGTTCCGACCGATCAGGCACTCGCAGCCGTGCAGGAAGCGATGCGCCGGGGTTCTCCGGAGCAGGGAATGATGAACTTCTCGGCCGCCGTCCGGCGCAGGGTTCGCCAGGGAGAAGACCCGGCGACGGCGTTCGAGCAGGTAGGGTGCGCGCCACGGAGCGGATGCGGCAGGCACCGGATGGATCAGGTCAATCGCTGCGAGGGCCTACGGGCAGTCGCCCGATGGATGCCGCTCCGGTCCCGCCGGGCAGCGAACCCCCGACCCGATCCGGAAGCGGCGGGAGGTCGCAAGGACCGAATTGAACAGCGGACCCGGCCTCCCACGACCGGGTCAGTCGAGCAGGCCGACCATAGACGGGCGCTCCTCGCTGGCGTCTGGAGCGCCCGCTCGGTATCTAGTCTGAATCGACACCCGGACGCCGGGATTCAGATTCCTCCAGACCCACCACTGCTGAGCGGATTCCAGATGACGCGTTCTGACTCCTGCAAGCGAATTGACCGGGCGCTCTGGCTCGCCCTCGTCGCGAGCATGTCTGCCATCTTCCCTTCGTCGGCTGCTGCAGCGGATACTCAGCAGCCCGAACCGCCGCGCGTGATCCTCCTGATTGCAGATGGAACCGGCATTTCGCACTGGTCCGTAGGCCTGCTGGCAACCGACTCCGCGGCCATTCTGCGCTTTCCTGTCGTCGGTCTGGTAGATACGAGAAACGTGGAAGGACGAATCACGGACAGCGCGGCCTCGGCTACCGCCTTTGCGACCGGCGTGCTGACCTTCAACGGTGCCATCGGCGTAGACCGTGACTCAGTGGCCCTGGAAACGGTCCTGGAGCGTGCGGAGGCCCGGGGGATGGCGACGGGCCTGGTCGCCACATCGAGCCTCGTGCACGCGACGCCTGCATCCTTCGCCTCACATGTCTCCGACCGCTACCTGTACCAGGAAATCGCCGCCCAGATGACCGGGTCGACGATCGATGTGCTGCTGGGAGGCGGCCGGCAGTACTTCGACCCGAGTCGACGGGACGACGGGCGTGATTACCTCACACCGCTCGGCCGGGATCGACGGTGGGCCCTGGGAGCGGACGACCTGTCTGAAGACCAGGTCTCCGGGAAGCCCGGCCTGGTGGGCCTGTTCGCTGACAACGCGATGAGCGCCGCCGATGAAGGGCGCTCCCCGTCGCTCGCGGAGATGACGAAGGCGGCGCTCGCGGTATTGGACCGGGATCCGGACGGGTTCTTCCTCATGGTCGAGGCATCCCAGATCGACTGGCTGGCGCATGACAACGAGTCTTTCGACAGGATCGCCGCGGAGGTGCTCGATTGCGACGAGGCCATGCAGGTCGCGCTCGACTACGTGTCCGATCGGACAGGAGCTCTCCTGGTAGTCGTGGCCGACCACGAGACCGGCGGATTGGCGCTGGTCGATCAGGACGGCCAGTGGAAGGCCGCCTACAGCTCAGATGGACATACGGCGGAGCTCGTCCCGTTGTTCGCGAGCGGAACCGGTTCGGAAAGATTCGGCGGAATCCACTCGGTCGCCGAGATCGGACGCCGGCTCGCCGAGGTCGTGCTTCAGGTTCAGCCGGTCGATTGAGGCGGCGACGGTCCCCGCATATCTTCCGGCCGCGTAAAGGCGTGTTCAGGGCATCAGGCCCTGCTGCGCAGCGCATTCGAATGTCGTTCATTCCGGGGTGCCGTTGAGTGAGAGTCTTCGACCGGTCTATCTGGCCGGTACTGGGCGGTTCCTGCCGCCAGAGATCCTGACGAACGTCGAGATGTTCGCGATTCCTTCGGTGCGGAATGCCTTCGACGTCGCTAAAGCGCGAGGATCGCTTCGCGGGATCGAGCCGGAGGAAGCTGCCGGACTGGCACCGGCAGAGGTGTTCGATCGGTGGGCGATTCAGCTCACCGGGATCGAGGAACGACGGGTTCTGCCGGACCTTCCGGACGCCAGCACCGAGGCGATGCACGTCTCGGCCGGGCTCTCAGCGCTCGCGCACGCCGGAATGGACAACTCCGAACTGGACCTGCTGTTGTCGGCCAGCCTCACGGCGCGTGAAGACGTTCCGAACGCCGCCTGCACGATCGCCGACGGAATCGGCCGCCCGGACCTGCCGGGATACGTGATGAATGCGGCCTGCTCCGGGTTTCTTCACGCGCTCGCCAGCGCGTACGCGTTCGTCACGTCGGGGGCGGCCGATACCGTACTCGTGACGGTTGGAGATGCGCTGACGCGGATCACGAACTGGGACGATCCCAAGGTCGCGGTTCTATTCGGTGATGGGGCAGGTGCGGCCGTCGTGACCTCGAATCCTTCACCCGGACGCATTCTCGCCACACCGGTTCTGGACGGCGAATACTCGCCCGACCATCTGAATGTCACCGGACTGGGCTGGGGAGATCCGCTCGGGCAGGAGCACAAGTTGAGCATGGCCGGTGGCGCGAACGTGCTGCGGAATGCCGTTCGGTCAATGCAGGACGTGGCCGACCGGGCGCTGGAACGGACCTCGTTGAGCTGGAACGACGTGGATGTCGTAGTGCCCCACCAGGCGAACGAGCGAATCACCCAGGGCCTCGAGAAGGTTCTTCAGCTTCAGAAGGGCAGGGTCCTGCACCGAATCGCGAAAATCGGGAATCTTTCGGCCTCCACGGTGCCGATCGTGCTCGATGAGTTGCTGCGGGGCGAGCACGGGACCCTGGCGGATCCGACCAGAATCGTCCTGACTGCGGTGGGTGGTGGCTATGCCAGCGGAGCTGCGGTCATGGAATGGAGCCCGCCAGCCGGCTGAATTCCGTCGCTCGAGTTCAGTCGACGGGCGATGCCGTGACGGAGAGAATCTTCGGCAGGTGCGAGGCTACCAGGTCCCAGCGTTCACCGTCCGGGCTGGCATACAGATGTCCGGTAGCTGTCCCAAAATATACGCCGCACGGCTCGAGTCCGTCCGTGGCGAGCGCCTCCCGCAGCACCGTCACGTAGGCGTGCGCCTGAGGTAGCCCGGCGGTTCTCGGTATCCAGGACCGCCCCGCATCCGCTGTTTCGAAAACCCGCAGTCGGGCCTCGCAGGTGGTACGCATGTGGCTAGACTCTTCGGGGATCACCCACGCCCTGTCCGGGTCGCGCGGGTCGAGGCCGACAACGTACCCGAAGTCGCTGGGAAGGTCCGAAGTGATCTCCGACCAGCTCTCTCCCGCGTCGTCACTCCGGTACGTCCCGCAGTGATTCTGCTGATACAGTCTGCCGGACACGGTCGGATGCGCTCTCAAGCTGTGGACGCACTGGCCGGCTTCCGGTTCCGGTTCCGGAAGAAAGTCGGCCCGGACTCCCCTGTTGATCGCCGTCCAGCTCTCTCCCTCGTCGTCCGAGCGGTAGCAGCCACCGGCGGACAGGGCGACATACAGCCGTGCAGGGTGAACCGGATCTGGCTGAATGGAATGGAGTGCCAGACCGCCCTTGGCCGGCTGCCAGGTGACCCGGGTGGGGTGCCGTTCCAGGGACTCGATCCAGCGCCAGCTGGCTCCCGAATCATCCGACACGAAGAGCCCGGCGGGCTCGACGCCTGCCCACACCCTCCCAGGGTGATCAGGACCGCCCGGGGCGAGGTGCCACACGGCGCGCACCTCACGCTCGAGCTGGGGCGGATAGGCGGGGCGAGTCGAGAGTGGCATCCACTCTCGACCACCGTCGTCGGTACGATAGATGTGTGTTCCCCATACCTCGTGTCGAACGGCCGCCCAGCCGGTCCGGCCTGGTCCTGGCTCGAGCACAGCGTGGTAGATCTCGTATCCCTCGATCGACGGGCCATCGAGCGACCAACGCAAGCGAGAATCATCGGAGCGAGCTACGAAAAGGCCCTTTCTCGTACCAACCAGGAGCCGAACGCGGCTCAAGGAATCCAATCCTGCAATGGGCTGACCTCCACGGTCTCGCCTCGCTCGATTCCCGCGAGGCCTTCCGGAACGATCGCCAGCGCGTCGGCGTCTACCATTGAGCTGAGAATTCCGGATCCCTGCGGACCCGTGAGTCTGGCTTCATATTCCCCGTCGATTCCGGGTTCGAGGCGCACCCGGAAGAAGTGGGTCAGCTGCTCGGGCGATGGGATATCTTCCGCGGCTCGTGCGGAAAGCGTCCGACGCTGGACTCTAGAATGACCGGCCAGCGCGCGAAGTGCGGGCTCGACGAAGATGTGAAACGTGACCATGACGCTGACCGGATTACCCGGCAGACCGAATACTGGCCGCCCGTCGAGGACCCCGAACGTGATCGGGCTACCGGGCCTCATCCGGACTCTCCAGAAGCCGTGCTCCATACCGAGTGAGTCGAGGGCTTCCTTCACGTGATCGTGGTCCCCCACGCTCACACCTGCCGACGTAATCAGTGCGTCGATCCGGTCGGCGGTCTCGATCCTCCGGCGCACGTCGGCCGTCGAGTCCCGCGCGATTCCGAGTCGGACAGCTTCCGCCCCGGCGGCGGACACGAGTGCCGCGAGGCCGTGCTCGTTCGAGTTCATGATCCGGCGGCCGGCAAGCACGTCGTCCAGTTCGTCGAAATCGGCGAGTTCATCTCCGTTCGACAACACACCCACCCGGGGCCGGCGCCGCACCGAAACCTCAGGCCAGCCCATCGCGGCGAGGGACCCGATGACCGCGGGAGTCACCTCGGTACCTGTCCGAAGCATCGTATCCCCGCGCCGCAGATCCTCTCCAGCCAGCCTGATATTCCGTAGCGCATCGGAATCAGCTCGAATCAGGACGCGTCCATCCCGGCTCCCGTCGGTGTGTTCGATCCTGATCACGCCAGTAGCGCCATTCGGCACCGGTGCTCCAGTCATCACCCGGACCGCCGTGCCGGGCGCCAGATCACCTCGCGGAAACCCACCCGCGGGGACTTCGTCCACCACGGGAAGCGAGACCGGCGAATCATCGCTGGCTCCAGCCACATCCTCGGACCTGACCGCGAAGCCGTCCATCGCACTGTTGTTCCACGCCGGATGATCGACGCGGGAATGGACTTCCGAGGCCAGTGCTCGTCCCCGGGCCTCCGAGATCGGGACCCGCTCCTCGGATACGGGTGAACAGGTCGACAACACCCGCTTCAATGCTTCATCCACGGACAGCCAGTCGGGATCGGGGTGCCGAATCGCGCCGCCGTCAGCCATCAGGGCTCGTCCCGATATGCGGGCCAGCCCGGGTTCACCGGACGTCTGTACAGAACGAGCTGTTCGATCAGCAGATCCTCCAGGGCCACGGCCACGTCACCCGGAGCGTCGTACCCGTTGAGCAGCAGCGAAAAGACCAGTGTCTCTCCGGCACCGTCGCGCAGGTAGCCGGACAGGGCGCGTACTGATGACAGCGACCCCGTCTTCGCCTTGACGTTGCTCTCGCCCGGAGTGCCGAGCAGACGCCGTTTCAGTGTCCCGTCTACTCCGGCCACGGGCATCGCCGCCTCGAAATCGCCGAATTCCGGATGCCTCCACATCGCTCGCAGCAGCCTCACCATGGCGTTCGGCGTTACTTCGTTGTAGCGGGAAAGCCCGGATCCGTCTGCCAGGGAAACGGCCCCCGGCTCGATGCCCCACGCGGCAAGAGTATTCTGCACAACCTCGAGGCCGGACTCGACCGAACCGCCGTCACCCGCCTCCCGGCCGATCGTCCGGAGGACCGTTTCCGCAATCTGATTATCAGACGGCTTCAACATCTTCGCTACTACCGTGGACAGAGGCTCCGAATGAAGTTCGGTGGACCAAGTCGGCCCCGAAGGTCGTTCGTTCGCTGCCGCTCGTCGCGCCTCGCCGGATACTTCGATCCCGTCTCGTTGCAGAACGTCACCGAGGTAGTCGAGCATGTAGAGTGTCGGGTGCGGAGTGGCCAGGTAAAGCGGTACGGTGTCGGGTCCGAGAGGCACCCACCCCTCCAGACGGACGTCCCCACCTTCGGGCGGTGGAAGGAAATCGAGGCGAACCTCGGAGCCCGGGGCTCCCGTGCGGACCCGGTTCTCGATCGGCAGATCCGGTCCACCACCTCGCAGCTCCATGCGCGCCTCGTCACCGAGCTCCGGTCCAGGGACGAGGTACGCGCGGACCGTGTTCGGATGAAGCTGAAGGCCACTGATCCCGGTTGCCCAGCCGCCGAACACGTCGTTCCACATCCAGCCATCGCCCCACTGGCCATCTTCGAACACCCGGTCGTCACCGATGACGTCACCGTCGATCTTCTTGATGCCCGCTTTTCTCAGAATCGCTGTCCAGCCATCCACGTCGCTGCGAGACAGGACGGGGTCCCCGCCTCCAATGATCCACAGGTTCCCTTGCAGCGTCCCGTCGCGGATCGGTCCATCCGCGACGATTCGGGTCGTCCACCGGAACCCGGGCGGGAGTGCGTCGAGAGCCACGGCGGCCGTAACGATCTTCGTGTTGCTTGCCGGAACGAACCGCTTCTCGGCTTCGTTCTCGTACAGCACCTCTCCCGTTTCGGCCACCTGAACGGCGAGCCCCACATGCGCCCGGATCAATGCCGGGTCCGAGACGATTCGATCGAGACGGGTCGCCAGGAGATCGCCGGAATCCACTGCCGCTGGATTGTCCTGGGCCACCAGGCCACGCAGAGGCATGACGGATGCGGCCAGGGCGAACAGGAATGTCAGGACTGTCGTCCGTCTGCGGCCTTTCCATCGAGCCCGGATCGACGCCTCCTCAGGACGGTTCATGTCCACTCCCCTTATCAGGTCTGTTCGTCCCGAAGGCCGCCATCCGCTCGGCGTGTGCCCTGTCCTCGGGGCGATTCACGTTCCAGAACATCCTGTCTGGATTCCCGAACGACCTCACTTCGTCGAAATCAAGAATATGCAGCTCGACGTCGCCGAAGAATGAGACGATCGCTCGCTCCCCTCGCTCCAGGGCTCGGTCGATCGCTTCCGCCGTAGCGATTCCGTAGGCCGCGCACAGGGGCTCGAATCCCCGGGGCCCCTCGCTGGCCGGGAGCACTACCAGGTCTCGGGTCGCGAGCTGCGAGATCCGGGCAAGCAAGGGCGAGGGCAGGAACGGCATGTCGCATCCGAGGACGATCGCGGTTAGTGCTCCCTGCTCGGCGGCCCAGCGCACCGCAGTGAATATTCCTCCCAGGACGCCGAGGCCGGGCTGCAGGTCGGGGCGAACTGGGACCCCCGTGTGGAGATATGGCTCCGGCTCATTTGCGACGATCCCGATCTGGTCGACGACGGGTGCCAGGACGTCTACCGTGCGGTCCAGAATCGTCCGGTCGCCGATTCGGGCCAGTGCCTTGTGCGATCCGTATCTCCGGTTCGCCCCCCCGGCGAGAATCACTCCCATTACTTCCTCGCGGGCCGCCATCAGGCGGTGCCGTATCGATACGGTGTATCCCGTCGGGCACGTCCGACAAGCGCGACTCCGGCTCGACCGGAGATCTCGACTGCCAGCGTGGTGGGGATTGAGATTGTCGCGGCGGCGGCGATGCCGGCAGTCGCGAGTTTGACGGCGATCGATGCTGAGATCCGACCCGACAGAAGCAACAGCGATTGCTCAGGCACTCCGCCAGCGAGCAGGGTGGAGCCCACGAGCTTGTCTATGACTGCGCTTCGGCTCACGTCTTCGACCACGTCGACGATGCTGCCGTCAACAACCAGCGCTCCCGTGTGAAGGCCGCCTCCCCCCGTCGTCCGCGCGGAAGCTCCGTCGAACAGATCTCTGAACAGCCGGGCCAGGCGGATCGGGTCAGACAGGAGATTCTCCAGCGTCGGTCCTGGTCGGTATTTGCGGGCTTTGACTCCGGCTCTGATCCGTCCCGGGGCCGGACCCGGGCCCGCCGCCGTCCTGCGGTCGTCCAGCCGCTGCGTCGCGAATTCGGACAGCTGGACGCGAACGACGCGCGACGACGCCACGTTCAGGTCTGACAGGTCTTCCATGCTGGCGACGATTCCCTCACAGAACAGCCAACCTGCGGCGAGAGCCTCGAGGCGGTCCGGCGTACACAGCCAGGCAGCGACAGGCTCGCCGGTCGACGACTCGAGCCGGATGACAGTCTCGGGGGCCGCTGGTAGTCCCTGGACCACGCCGTCAGGGGTGTCCTCGGATCCCTGCGGATCCATCAGAAGTAGTACGACAGCGTCGCGCTCACCTCGAAGTTGTTCGTCCAGAACCCCTCCTCCGGAGCTTCGACACCGCTTTCGAGGAAATTGCCCAGGTTCTGCGGATAGAAGAATGCATCCGGTGAGTTGAACCTCCAGATGTGATCCCGGATCTCGATTCCCAGTCCGAGACGATCGGAAACGTCCCATTCCGCCCCCACCCCCACGGAAAGGGACGGAGTCGTCCCGATCTTGAACCGGTAGGGATCGAGCCCCGGGGCGGCGAACACGTCTGCGACCTCTTCACTGATCCCTTGCAGGATTCCACCACCGATGAACACGTAGGGCTGAAAGCTCTTCACCGATCGGGCCCCGGTGAGCGAAAGCTGCAGATAGGCTTCGATCAGCAGCCAGTCCGACTGGGTCGTGTCCACGATGGTCGGTACTTCGAGCCGGGGATCGGTTACATAGAGATCCGACGAACCGTAGCCCAGGCTCACCTCGAAAGTCAGCGGGCTGCTCAGGCGCGCCCGGAATCGGCCACCGACGATCGGCGATGCACCCGGAGCCTGATCGAGGTTCCCGCGGGAGGTGAACAGGTAGCCGGCGTAGAGCCCGGCACGCATGGACCGATCGATCCAACGGTAGGAGGATTCGATGTTCTCCTGCTGCGCAGATGCTGTCGCAGGGATCAGAACAGTCACCAGACATAAAATGGCGAGTGCTTTCCTGGCCGGAACTCTATACCAATTCAAGTGGTCAATCCGTTCTCGGGTTTTGTTGACACTCATTCCGCGCGTCGTCTATACTCCGATGCGAGATTCTTCGGCCCCGCGCGGTTATATGGCGGGGACCGCCGGAATGGCGCGACAGGCCGGTCTCCGGCCGGCCCAATGTAGAGGCGACGCCTTGCCTTTTCCAGATCGTTCTGCCTTCCGTACATACCTGGTGCAGTTCGGGATCGTTGTGATGCTCTCCGGATTGGCTCCCGGTCTCCTGGGTGCACAGTCCGTGCGGCTCACGGTACCGGAAGAGAATTTCCGCAAAGAGCCGCTCGTCTCGAGCGGGAATCGACTTGCCACGGTGCTCGAGGGCGCGGTGCTGGATGTCGTCGGTCGTCAGGGTCGCTGGCACGAGGCAGCCCTCACCGGCTGGATCTGGAGGCCCTCGGTCTCAGCGGACCAGCGCGATGGGTTCGACCTGGTAGTCTCGAAACCCGGTGGAGAAAACCTCCGGGAAGCAGCGGATGCGCAATCGCGCCGGGTAGCGATTCTCGAACGCGGGATGCTTCTCGACAGCCTGGAGGTCCAGGGTAACTGGGTACGGGTTCGCCGGGTCGCCTGGATCTGGTCGGGGTCAGTGACGGAGACCGGTGGCCAGGTCGTAACGGCTCCGCCTCCCCAGGAAGTGGACACGGTTTCGGCGACTTCGGGTGGGGATGGAGCTCTGGTGCCGGCCGCGCCTTCGTCAGCTGCCTCACTTCCGGATCGGCTGGTGATACCTGAGTCGCCGGTGGTGATGCTCGTCTCGCCCGAGGGAGATACGGTGGCGACGCTGCTCACGGGAGCGGATGTGGCGGTCGTGTCGAGGCAGGGGGAATGGGCCCGCGTCCGCCTCGAGGGCTGGGTCCGAGAGCAGTCCACGCTTCCTTCGGATTCGGCGGCGGCTTCGGATTCGCTTACGGCCGCGGATCTGCGCGCAAATCCGGAGCAGTACGTCGGCAGGAGAGTCCGCTTGTCTGTTCAGTACGTATCCCTCAAGCGCGCCGAGGCGGTACGAACGGAATTCTACGAGGGAGAGCCATTCATTCTCGCCCGTCCCGCCGATGAGTCGGGTGGTTTCGTGTATATCGCCGTTCCGCCGGAGTTGCTCTCGCAAGTCGAGTTGCTGGACCCTCTGCAGATCGTCGAAGTGCTCGGGCGGGTCCGAACGGGCAGGTCGGCTCTGATGGGTGTGCCGATCCTCGACCTCATCGCCCTGCGGTAGTCGAGTGAACGATCGATCGGTATCGCTGCGGGATGCCGGCCGCGGCCGACCGGGAACCACGGACGAGAGCCGGGACACTCATGTCAGGGCACCATTCCCTTCAGACCAGGCCGTTCTATGGGTTCCCAGGCGAGGCCCTGCTCCCGAGCCACCGACCCCGGACGGACCTTACGAGCTCGTGTTCCAGCGGGAAGTCCTCAAGAAGATGTCCCGTCATGCGACGGGTGGTGCACGCGAGTCCCGGTTCGGATTCCTGCTCGGCCGGCTTCACCGCTGTCCGGATTCGGGGGTGCACTACGCATTGGTGGACAGGGTACTGCCGGCCAGCGAAGAATTCGTCGAGGAGGCGCCAGGCGCGTATCTGCTCCGTGCCTGGGCAGACGCTCAGCCGGAGTTTCGAAGGCACCCGGGAGTTCTCGTGGGTTGGTATCACAGCCATCGACTGCTCGGACTGTTGTTGTCCGAAGGAGACATGGACGCGAATCGCAGGTACTTCAACGAAGCATGGCAATGCTGCGTCCTGTTCGCGCCTGACGAGTCCCGGCCTCTGGGTAGCGTGTTTCGGCCCGGAAACCAGGAGTCGAGCCGCAAATCACCAGATCCTGCCGCCTTCTGGGAGGTCCGGTCGCAGGACGAGAGTCCGAACGCGGGTCCCCCGGCTCTCGACTGGACGAACTACGAGATTCGACAGGAATCACCCGGGTCCGGACGCCCGTCCCCGGAGCAGGACCGCACGGCGACATCCCGGGCAGGCACACACCCGGTCAGTCTCACCAGGGGAGTGTCCGGTTCAACGACCCCGCCGGTCTCGCTGGTCATCCCCGCTGAGTCATCCGACTCCCAACCCCATCCTCCGCGGCGCAGAATTACTTCGTGGACGACGGTGTTCGCCTTCGTCGCCATTGTCGCGCTGGTGGCAATCGTTGCATCAGTGGGGCTGAGATCCAACGCTCCACCTCCGGTGACGAGGCCGACCATTCAGCGGCCTGTTCGTCCCGCGGTTTCACCGGATCTCACCAGGTTCAGGGAAATCGCGGCGGAGTTGCGCACTTCGATAGACAGATATGACGAACGTGCCCGGGACTTCGATCTCGGCCGGATCGGGTGTGACCTGCTTACGACAGGCTATGGCGTGGTTGATGCATCGTTCATTCAGTTCGTGGCCGTGCGCGCCCAACTCGCCGCAGGGCAGGAGTCCGAACCCGCGCTTGAGTTCGACAGACTCTCCGAGGAGGTAGATGACGTGAACGGACACTTCGATGCCTCCGGTTGTCCGAGGCCCGAATGAAGGGCATCTGCATTCGCAACGTTGTGGCGCTATGTCTGATCGGAGGGTTTGTCTTTCCGGGTGGAGTGGTGCGGGCGAGTTCAGCCCACGGACAGGAGAGATCTCCGCTTCAGAAGAGCGAGATCGTCCGCCTGCTCACGGGTGGCACGTATTCTCCGTCTGAAGTCGTCACGATCATCGAGCAGAATTGTCTCTCGTTTACACCCACTTCCCGGGACCGGGCGGACTTCGGGGCACTCGGTGCCAGCCAGCCGATTCTGGATGCGATCGACCGATGTGCCGACCAGGGTCCGGCTCGCCCGGGAGCCGCTCCGGCGGTGGCGGGAATCCAGTTCGACAGCAGGAACTGGGTCGCGACGGCCGGGGGCGAAGCCGTCATTTCGGCGTATTTCCGGTCCGGGGGAGCGCCCGTGGCAGGTGAGCGACTGATTCTGTCCGGCGCGACGGACATCGAGGGCGGATCGGGTGTGAATCCGATCGCGGAAACGGCGGCTGACGGTCGGGCGGAATTCCGCGTGAGCGCCGGCACGGTTGCGCGTGAGTACGATCTCCTGGTGCAGGCGGTGGACCGTCCGAGTACGACTCCGTCGTCCATCACTCTCCGGGTCGGCCCCGGGGCAGCCGCAGTCGTGGATGCAGCAGGTGGGGTTCTGGATCCGTCTGCCGGGCCCGTGGCCCTGCGTCTCGTCGTACGCGATGCCTGGGGCAACCCGGTTCCGGGCGCTCCGCTCGTTCTTCTGGCGGGAGACGAGGATGGAGAAGTGCTGTTCGAAGGCGCGGCGTCATCCGATGGCAGCGTGAGCGTACGCCTGCCGGAGGCCGCCCTGAGCGACGTTCCGCGGGTGACGGTGCTGTCGGGTGGCACGCGACTCGCCGCATTGGCCGTTGCGGAATCCCGCCGACCCGCATCTATCTCGATCGTGTCAGGTGGCTCACAGGTGGCGGAGCCCCGGCAGACACTGTCAGACCCGCTCGTGATCGAGGTCAGGGACGCCGATGGCGAACCGGTTCCTGGCGCGGTCGTCAGCTTTACCGCCAATGAAGGAACCGTCAGTCCCCAGAGGGCGGCTGCCGATGCGAATGGCCAGGTCCAGGTCGTCGTGAGCGTCGGGGACCTGGGCTCCGAGACCATGGTGCGCATCGAGGCAGGGAATGCCATTCGTGATGTCCGGTTTTCCGCGTTGAGTGGGGGCCGAACCGTCGCGGAGATCGAGGCCGACCTGGATGAAGCCGACGGGTTGCTGGCGGCGGGTGAAATCGCGGCGGCCCGGTCGCTTTACGACGACGTCGCTCTGGTCGATCCGCTGAACCGGCGGGCCACACTCGGTCGGTCTCGGACGGCACTTGCCGCCAATCGGCCTGCAGAGGCGGCCGGTTGGGCCGAAGCCGTCCTGCGTCGGCAGCCGGAGGACGCGGAGGCATGGCTCGATCTTGCCCGTGCCCGTACCGCGCTTGGAAACGAGGATTCGGCGCGGTTCGCGTATGAACAGGCGCTGTTGCTCGATCCGGGCAACGATGATGCCGAGAGGGCGCTGGCGATTTCCGATGATGATGTACGGTCGGAACCGGTGGTCGCGGTGGATGTCTGGGGGGGGACGACGGTCGATGACGGTCGTGGATTCGTGCTTCCATACGCCGAACTCAGGGTCGTTCCCGCCTCCTGGATCGAACTGCGGGCGACGTACGATGACATGCTCAGCCTCGGGCATCCGTATCTGGTTCGTGGACGTGATGCCTTGCAGAGCATCTATTTTGCCGCCGGCGTTCGCTATGGCTCTGACCAGCGGTTCGAGACCACGTTCGAGATAGGTCGCCGGGATCAGCCGGAAACAGATGATCTCTATCAGACGAGCTGGCGGCTGGAACAGGCGATCCCGCTCTCCGGAACCGCGATGTTACGGTTCGGCGGCTGGCTGGGACGCTGGTACGATCGAGATGACAAGGTCGTGTACGGAGAGGCCCTGTTCGAACTCGGTTCGGGAATCGCCCTGCGCCCGATGTTGTCCTGGGCGGACAATGCCGGCTCGAACGTCACGGGTGACGAGGGAGAGCCCGGGACGGGGCGGAATCCGGAAACCGAAATCCGTGGCGGCCTGGGTGTTCGATACGAGAGTCAGTCCGGCTGGGGTCTGGAGCCCGCGCTCGCCTACGGAAGCGTGGATTCCGACTACGACGACGCGTTCGACGGTGGACTGTTCGATTTCACGACCCGGGCCTGGGTGCGGTTCAGTCCGGTCGTGAGCGCGAACGGGTTCGTGCGCTATCAGTCTCCGCCGGGAACGCCCTCGTTCGTGACGGTCGCGTTCGGCATCGGATTCGCCATCCAGTAACCACTCCATACGCGCTCCCCGGGAAGACCTCCCGGGGACCGCTTGCCCCCACCTGCCCGGAGATGGTACCATCTTTTATCTTCGGGTTTTCTTCGGGTAATGTCAGGTGTGGGTCGTATGGCGCGTTCGGCAGTAATTCTCGGACTGGAACAGGCAATCGAGCGGATTGAGGCCCGTCCCCGGGCTCGGGGACCGGTCGCTCCCACCGGTATGCCGGACCTCGATGCTCTGCTTCCCGGCGGCGGCCTGCCCCGCGGGAGCGTGATCGAGTGGCTCGGCCCCGCTTCGAGCGGCAAGACAGCTGTTCTTCGGACCGGTCTCGCACGGTTGCGCATGCGTGGCGAGTCCGTGGCGTGGATCGATACGCGCCACACTCTCTATGCTCCCGACTGGACCGATCTCGTTTCCGGAGCCGGCGAGTTCTGGGTGGTACGCCCCCGCACCGTCAGGGAAGCGGCGTGGTGTGCCGACCTGCTGCTGAGGAGTGGTGCGTTCGGGGCAGTGGCATTCCACGTGGCCGACAGGTCCGGAGGTCGGAGTGCGGCGAGCGACGGGGGCATCAGACACAGTGCAGCCGTGCGGTTGCAACGCCTGGCGGAGGAAGCGGGTGCCCTGTTCGTAGTGCTGGGAGAGGCGCCTGTCGCTGCCCTGCGTCTCGGGTTTCGGCCCGGCAGGGTGGAACCGGTGCGCGGCGTTCCTTTTGGTCCGTTCCTGCCTCGGACCCGACCCGTGTGGGTACGGATCGGCAAGCGGGGCGGTGTGGAAGTCCCGGTCCTGTGTCCCCTCTCGGCACCTCGCCGGACTGCGGACACGCGTGATCGCAAGGGACCCGAATGAGCCGTGTCTTCCCGGCCCGAGTGGCCTCCATCCGGGTCGACCGGGAGGACATCTCTACCGACCCGATGCCGATGGCCACGGCCCTGCTCGCCGCTTCACCGCGTGTAGCGGTCGCGGGTCCCGGGTTGTGGCGAGCGGATGCCAGGGGCTGGGAACGTCGGGGAGGAGATGTCGCGCTCGCCCACGCCCTGCGGCTCGCGGCAGCCGGAGCGGGCGCGTCCCGGGCCGGCATCGGTGTCGCTGATGTTCCGGTGGCTGCGGATGCGGCAGCAGGAATCGCGGTGGGACGGGCCGAACGTGTCCTGGTGGTTCCATCGGGTGACACGCAGCGATTCCTGGCCGGCCTTCCCGTATCGACGCTTCCACTTTCCGACACGCTCCACGAGACATTCCGGGCACTGGGTCTCCGGCGAACCAGCGATCTGACGGCCCATTCACGAGGCGATCTGGAGGCGCGGTTCGGCCCGGAAGGCACCCACGCCCATCGGCTTGCGTGCGGGGAAGACGATCGCGTTTTCCGCTCCCTGCGTTCGGAGGCGCCGCCCGAGGCGACGCTGACTCTCGAACCTCCGGCAGAGAGTCTCGAGCCGTTGCTGTTCGTGCTCAGGCATCTGCTCGCCCGGGTGTGCGACGACCTGGCAGGGATCGGACGTGCGGCCGCGCGGATCGAGATCGAAATGACGCTGGAGGGAGGTGAGCGATCGACGGCACTGGTGTCTCCGGCTCGTCCCACTCGCCGGGAAGGGCTGCTTCACGACCTGTGCCGAGCGGCGCTCGAGCGGGCGGGGGAGGAGGGAGGACAGCTTCCCGCACCGGTGGCCGAACTCGCGATCCGCGTAACCCGGAGCGCCGCGCCGGATGCGCGCCAGGGAGATCTCTTCGTCACCGAATGGCGGGATCCCATGGCGGCGGCCGCCGCTCTGTCCCGTCTGCGGGCACGACTGGGAGAAGATGGAGTCGTATGGCCGGCTCCTCGTGCGGATCGACGTCCGGAGACCCGCAACGCCTGGCACCCGGTGGAGATGCAGGTCGTTTCCGTGGGCGACCGCGTCATCCGGGAACGAGATCAGGGAAGAAGCGTGGAGGCCCCGGTCGCTCCCGGCGCCGGTGATCACACTGGAGACTTCGCCGGGATTTCCGGCGTCCTCCGCCTGCTGCCCGAGCCGGTGCCCGTGGAGATGAAGACCGAGAATGGTCGTCCCGTGGAATTCCGGGATGCCGGGAAGACACGGAACGTCGCCGCGGCGGAAGGCCCCGAGCGCCTGTCGGGTGACTGGTGGAAGGATCCGTATCGCCGCGAATACTTCAGGGTTTGCACGGCGGATGGTGAGCTCCTGTGGTTGTATCGCGAGATCCGGCGCACGGGAGATCTGCGTTGGTGGCTGCACGGCTGGTGGGACTGAGCGAGCAGGCCGGGCCGGTCGGTTCCCGGGACGATCTCCGGTTCGTCGAGCTCGCGGCCCGTTCCGGATTCTCTCTCCTGGATGGGGCATCGAATCCCGAAGAGGCCGCCTGGCCGAGCGGGCCGCGGAGCTGGGCCTCCCTGCGCTCGCCCTGGCGGACGAGTTCGATCTGGGTGGAATCGTCCGGTTCGCCCGCGCCTGCGAAGAGTCCGGTGTGCGTCCCATCGTTGGGGCGGAGGTGCGGGTGGAGGTGTGCACGATCGCGGGTGGTACGGTGCGCACAGTGCTTCCTCTCGTGCTCCTGTGCGAAGACGGTGCGGGATATCATCACCTGTCTGCCCTGGTGACCGAGGCCCGTCTCCACCACCCGCGTGGGATCTCCGAGACTGTCCCCGGCGCAGTTCGCGGGACGGACCGGCGGGCTGCTGTGTCTGCTGCGCACGAACAGTCTCGATCCTTCCGTCCGAAAGACTCTGGACGCGCTCGATCATGCGCGATCGTTGTTTCGCGACTGCCTGTGGCTCGCACTCGAACATCACGGTCTGCCGGAAGATGATCGCACATGCGGGAGGTGGATGGACTTCGCCCGGACGGAGGCCGTTCCGTGGGTCCCCGTTAACGCACCGCTCTATGCACGTCCCTCCGGACGAATCGTTCACGACGTGCTCGTCTGTCTGCGCCACGGAGTCGATCTCGACGCGGCCGGAGACCTGCTGAAGCCCAACGGGGAGTGGTATCTCAAGGGCGCCCGGGAAATGCAGGCCCGGTGGTGTATGGGGAACAGTTCTCCTTACACGAACTCGCATTCGCTACGCGAAAAAGGTTCGCTCCAGGAGAACTGCTCCCCCGGTAGAGTGCTCCTGGCTCGCTCCGGGTCCCCGTCCCCTCCCCTTTCCTGTTCCTGCGAGGGCTGCCGCGCCATGGCGCGCACCGCGGAGATTGCTGATCGGTGCGGCTTCCGGATTTCCGATGTCCGGCCCCGGCTCCCTCCCTTTCCCGTACCTGGAGGAAGGGACTCGCACGAGTTTCTGCGAGGGCTGGTGGAGCAGGGCGCGCGAGAACGGTACGGGGATCCCCCCGGCGAGTCGGAACACAGGCAGATCGAGCACGAGCTGACCGTGATCCAGCGTCTCGGCCTCGCCGACTATTTCCTCATCATGTGGGACATCGTGCGGTTCGCGCGGCGGGAGGGAATCCTCGTGCAGGGTCGCGGTTCCGCGGCGAATTCCGCCGTCTGCTATTGCCTCGGAATCACGGCAGTAGACCCGGTAGGACTCGATCTGCTGTTCGAGCGCTTCCTGTCGGAGTCCCGGCACGAACCCCCGGACATCGACCTGGATATCGCGCATCTCGAACGGGAGCGGGTTCTCCAGTACCGTATACGAGCGCTACGGCCGTGGACACGCGGCGATGGTGTGCGAGTCGATCACGTGGCGCGGAAAGATGGCTGTGCGGGACGCAGCCCGGGTGCTGGGACTGCCGCAAGAGCTGAGCGACAGGCTGGCCGCGGAGGTGGAGCGGGGTGGTGCCGGGGATGCCGTCCGACGACTGGTGGAAGGTGGGCTCGAGGCGGCAGGGCTGGAGCTCAACGATCCCCGCACGCTGGCGTTGCTGCAGATCGTGCAGGGGCTCGAGGATCTGCCTCGCCATCGTTCGATTCACGTCGGGGGGTTCGTGCTCTCCGATCGTCTGATCGGCGAGATCGTCCCGGTCGAACGGGCTTCGATGCCTGACCGCACGATCATCCAGTGGGACAAGGACGACCTCGAGCTGCCGGGCTTCATCAAGTTCGACCTGCTGGGGCTGGGTATGCTCACCATGCTGTCGGATGGGCTCCGGCTGGTGCGCGAGAGCCGGGGAATATCGCTGGATCTCGCATCCCTCCCGCCGGATGATCCCGAGGTGTACGACATGATCTGCGCGGCGGACACGGTGGGAGTGTTTCAGATTGAGTCCCGGGCGCAGATGAACACTCTTCCTCGCGTGCGTCCCCGGTGCTTCTATGATCTCGTCATCGAGGTGGCGTTGATCCGCCCGGGTCCGATCCGGGGAGACATGGTGCATCCCTACCTGCGGCGGCGGCGGGGTGAAGAGCCCGTGACCTACCTGGATCCGCGCCTGGAGCCCTGCTCAGCCGTACGCTCGGCGTTCCGCTGTTCCAGGAGCAGGGGATGAAGGTCGCGATCGTGCTTGCCGGTTTCAGCCCGGCCCAGGCCGACAACATGCGGCGCGCGATGGGCTTCAAGCGTTCGCACCGGAAGATGCAGGAGGTGGAGCGGGACCTCATCGCCGGTCTCGCGGCGAACGGGGTTTCTCCCGACGTCACCGACAAAGTGCTTCAGTATCTCACTGCATTCGCCAACTACGGCTTTCCGGAGAGCCACTCGGCCAGCTTCGCACTGCTCGTGTATGCCTCGGCGTACTTGAAGCGCTGGTACGCGCCCGAGTTCACCTGCGCGCTCCTCAACGCCCAGCCGATGGGCTTCTACTCACCGGCGACGATCATCCACGATGCCAGGCGTCACGGAGTAGAGGTGCGACCGATCGACCTCGCGGTTTCCGACTGGGACTGCACGCTGGAGAGTGGGGAGGCTGGGGAGGAGGGGCGTCCCTCCGCGAACTGGCATTCGCTGCGCGAAGAACGTTCGCTTCAGGACGCTCCTCCTCCCGCAGGAATGGCCGAGAATGGAGAGCGTGGCGGTCGATGTCCCGGAGCGAACCTTTTCCGCGAAGCGGAAGGATGTTCGCGGAGGGACACCGACCGCCTCCAGCTCTCAGACTCGGCCTCCGCTTCGTTCGTGGTCTCGGGTCCCGGGCCCGGGATCGTCTACGGAGCGCGCGAGAGGCAGGACCGTTCCAGTCGGTCGAGGAAGTGGTCGCGCGCAGTGGACTCGGACCTGCGGAGCTTCGCGTGCTCGCGGAAGCAGGTGCGTTCGAGAGCCTGTGGCCCGGTCGTCGCGATGCGTTGTGGGAAGTGCTCCGACAGTCTCGTGGAGACGCGGGTCCCCTGGCGCGCCGCGCAGCGGGCCACGACGTGCGTCTGCCGCCGATGTCAGGGTTCGAACGGGTTCTGGCGGACTATCGGACCACCGGGCTCTCCCCGGGCGCTCATCCGATTTCCTTTTTGCGTGAAGAACTGGACCGGCGCGGCGTGCTTTCGGCACGGGCGCTGACCGAACAGGGAGCAGGGAAGCAAGTGCGCGTGGGAGGACTGGTCATCTGCAGACAGCGGCCCGGGACCGCGAGAGGGGTCATGTTCATCACGCTGGAAGATGAAACAGGGTTCGCGAACTTCGTGGTGATGCCCGATCTCAGCGAGCAGTTGCGGAGCGTGCTTCGCATGCCGCTCCTGGTGCTCGACGGAGTCGTGGAACGGGAAGGCGATGTGGTAAACGTACTCGTCCGAGGTGCGGAGGCGATCGACCTGGCGGGTCGGAGGATTCGGGGGCAGAGCCGGGACTTCCGGTGAGGGTATACATCACGCCCGAACTACAGGTAGCCGAACCTGGACAGTCCCCCACTCATCATCCGATTCAACATGTCCTGATCAGAGCCGTCGACTTCCTGTTTCCAAGTCTCGTCTTCCTTGATGACGTTCGAGAAATCACGACGCATCCGATTGCCGAGAACGTGTGTATCCGACCGGGGACTCGAGAGGACGTCCTCGAAATCCAGGTCGAGGAACGTGAAGAGATCACCTAGAAAACTCGACGGCGTGCGGCACAAGTCTTCGTATCGCAGCGTCAGCACGTCCACACGTTCGCTCCGACTCTGCAGATCATCGACACGTTCGATGTACTTGTTCCAGAGCACCGCCGCCTGTGGTAGCGCCGACTCGTCCAGATGCCTGTTTTTCCTGAATGAATTGGCGAACGCACGTCCATCCCGAATCAGATGAACGACTTTCAGCCGATTCGGGGTATTCTCCAGAAACAACTGTGCTCTGCGAATCGACTTCGTCCCGTCCACGCAGACCGGATCTGCCCGAGTACTCCAGGCCTGCTCGTAAAACTGCATGTGAGCATCGACAAAGTCTCGCTGCCCCCTGCTGAACGATCCAATCCGCTCAGCACCGGCGCGCAGCATCGAGGGGAGGGTCCTCCTGGAGATAAGAAGCCGGTTCAGCAGTGCGTTCCGACTCAGAACCGGGACCCGACTGAACATTGCTCGATCCCAATCATCCTTCTCGGCGGACCACATGTGTGCGCACGCGGTCCTGTAGAATTCGCAGGTGTCCAGGTACTGTCCGCATGTGCAGTCGTGTCTCCTGGCATCGCGGGGACCAAACGGGAAGGTCTCACCATTGCATTCGATTTCGCTGTGCCTGCTGATAATCAGTGCGAAGAGCGTGGCCCCCGAATACCAGTTGGCCAGCATGAAGTTCAGGGGCCGGAGTGAGTGCTCAACGGTATTCTGCACGCAATTCCTTCAACGGTTTGTTTCGAGCGCTCTGGCGACGATCAGGAGTGCGGAGTATGTAGTGAGATGTCGGATTTCGGCAAGGTCCGTAGCGCACCGAAACGGCCGATCCAGCTGGCCTCCGGTTATACCGAAGGGAACTGCCATGCAACTGGTTCGCCAAATATCGGCCACTCTGGCAAGACGGCCGTGGCTGTTGATTGCGGCGATCGTCGTTCTCGGGGTCGGACTGCGTTGGTACCACCTGTCTGAATGGGACATGTGGAATGACGAGGTGGACACGCTGTGGATTGCCGAGACGGGAGAATACACAGAGGGACCGATGTACAGGACCGCGCCTGTCAACTTCTGGCTGACGGCAGCGTCAGCTCGTGTGTTCGGGTCAAATGAGCTGGGTGAGCGATTCCCGTCGTTTCTGGCGGGGGTGCTGACCCTGGTCCTGTTCTTTGCGACCTTCCGCAGTGGGTTGGGCGACCGTGCCGCCATCCTGGGAACACTGTTTCTCTGCCTGTCGATGTGGCACGTATACTGGTCACAGGTTGGACGCCATTTTTCCCCGCAAGTCCTGTTCATCCTCCTCGGGATATACTTCCTGTTGAAGTACTGGAAGAGCGATAGTCTGCCCCTCGCCTGGTTCGCTGCGGCATCGACAGGCGTAGGGCTGGCCACACACTCTTCCACTGTCTTCTTCCTTGTCGCCTTCGTGGCTGTTCTGGGATCTGGATTCCTCGCAAGCCTTGCAGGACGAGCGGACGGAACGCCACGGAAGTACCTGATGGCGGGGATCCCGTTTCTACTGCTCCTGTTGGCCTATCTGCCCGTACTGTCCGCGGTCGGCGACTACGTCATGCAGAACAAAGTCGCCTGGAATCCGCCGTACGGGATCATCGCGAGTTTTCTATTCTACCTGAACCCCGTATTCCTGTTTATCGCGCTCGGCGGCTTCCTGATCATGATCCAGCGAGGCAACGAGCTGGGATGGCTTCTCGCCGGACTGATTGTCGTGCCATTGGGCCTGATCCTGTACTCGACAACCAGGACCCTGTCCTCGGTAGCCTACATCCTCGCGTCCGTGCTTCCGGTGGCAGCTCTCGTCGGAGTAGCTGCAAGCTGGCTTCTGGAGTTCGGATCGGAACGCGGCTACCGGTGGGCTGCCACCGCGATCGTGGTCGGAGTGTTCGTCGCGCAGAGCTGGGACCTGGCCCATTACTACATGGTGTACAATGGACTCAAGCCTCGCTGGAAGGAGGCCATGGCGTACGTGGCTGAGCGACGGGGAGACGACGATGCCGTATATGCGGCCGAAGGCCAGGTGGGGGAATACTACCTGGGATCGGGTGAAGCCGGGTGGCTCGGAATGGATGAGGTGAACGCCGCGCCGGAGCCCGGAGCATGGTACATCGACTTCATGTCACTCGGTCCGATGCCCGACGACATCAACCCTCGAGTTCGCCTTCTGCAGGACAAGACTCGGATCATGGCCGTATTCCCGTTGCATTACGGGGCAAAGAACAGAACGCTGGTGGTTCTTCACGCGACCGCAGATCCAGACCCCCCGGTCAGCTTCCCGGGGGCGGTTCAATCACCCCCGTAGAACAGCTCGTTGATGGGTGCTAATCGGTTCCGAATGCGCTCGATTTCAGGGCCGTGAATCTCCGTCCATTTGTCGCGGCGAGGTGCTGAACCCCCCGTCGTGTAAGCCCTGGAATTGGCCCGTTCGACAACCTTGTCAAAGTATGCTGAATCGGGCAGTTCACAGAATTGCTTGATCCTTCCGTACTCAGACGCCGGATCGCCAACGAGATCTTCATGTCTGACCAACAAGAAACGACTGCTGGCCAGCGTCTGAAGGTCGTGGTAAGCATATCGATTCGACTCGATCCACTGAAACGCACAAATGCTCTCCAGCGGCTTATCGACGTATTCCCGCCAGCCGGGTGGGGTCAGGTAGTGCCACTTCCTGTATACAAATGGCTCTCCATCAGGCGCGTTGTTCCACCGTTTCCAGCCCTCCATTAGAGAGCTCACGACGGCCTCGCCTCGCCTGACCACGTAAATGAACTGCGCACCGGGGAACGCCGCTGCGAGAAAGGGAATGCGAAGGCTGTTGGCCGGCGTCTTCTCCACCAGCCTGATGACGGGCGGTTTGTACAGACGGTTCAAAGGCCGCTGAAGCAACTTCGGCGGCACCTGACCGATGATCAGCCGGTCCTGAAACGCTTCCTTGTTGTGTGCCTGTTGGTAAAGGCCCTCGCGTACTGCTGATTCGGCAGGCAGATCAGCCGGCCCGGAGACCCGTTCCCCTTCCACCGCATCAACCGGAAACTGTGAGTGAAAGACGTCCTGGGCTTCCACGTAGAGCGACCAGAGATCCGGGTGTTCGGATAGATTCCGAAACAGTAGAGTCGTTCCTGAGCGATTGCATCCGATAATGAAGATCGGTTTCTCGATCAAAGTCGAATTCCACTTTCGAGTGCGCACATGGTGGTTGCAGTGCTGGGTTCGCGAGTCACTTACTCAAGGCCGATCTATCGCACGAACTGGTGGCAGGCACTGACCGTGCCACGAATGTGGAAATTATCGATCAGACTCCCGTGGTGCAGCCAGGCACGGCAACTGCGAATCGTCGAACGGCCAGATCGCCCTCTTCGGCAGCAGTGCGCAATGTGAGTGACAGGGAGCTGGTCCCGTATTTGCGCACCGTCGCCCTACTTTCCCGGCTCCACGAGAATCGACACATTCGGGGAGCCCTCATTCGGCCGATAATGAAGAACTGCACGGAGAGTCCAATACAATGAACGGAAGCTCGTTGATGCCCAAGATCGTGGACAAGCCGTGGGGGCGGGAGGTGTGGTACGCGCACAACGACCTCTACGCAGGCAAGGTTCTGGAAGTGACTGCCGGGCACCTCCTCTCGCTGCAGAAGCACGAGGTGAAGCACGAGACCCTTTTTCTGCAGTCCGGCCGGATGCTGTTCACCCGGGAGGAAGAGGTGTTCGAGTGGACTCCCGGCGAGGCGATCGAGATCCCTCCCGGCACGGTACACCGCATGGAAGCGATCGAAGACAGCGTGATCCTCGAAGTGAGCACGCCGCAACTCGACGATGTCGTCCGGCTGGAAGACAGGTATGGGAGGACCCCCGATTGAGTTCCCGACTGATCGAGATTCCACGTCGAGAGTACCCCCAGACCTGGTGGCTGCTCGATGTCGTGGACCGCAATCCGCGTCTCGTAGGCGAAGAGATCGTCGATCTGTCCCCGGGCGCGATCGAGCTGCGACATGTAGCGCGAGAGTTGCGCGGCTGGGCGGAAGTGAGGGACCGGTGGCTGGATACGGGGGATGAGAGTCCGATTCCCGGTCTCGGCGCCGGCCACCTGCGCACGCTTTCGTTCGGTCCCCGGGTCGCGTACCTGGTGGAGCACGATCCGAGTGGACGCATGAACGGCGGCCGACCGTTTCGCCACCTGCGGATCAGGCACGGCGTTCAGCTTCTCACGCCTGCGACCTCAGCGGAGATTGGCCTGTATTTTTACGGGCGCAGGCCCGCAGCTTTTGCGTACACGGCCCCGGACACGGCGCACGGTTTCGTCGGCTATGACTGGGAAGCTCTGCGGGAGGAAGACGTCAGGAGGCTTCTCAGCCGGGAAATGGCGGCTCCACGAGACTGACCGCCGGGGGACTGGATTCGAGCCTGGCAGTAGTTGCGGTTCGGATTTGCGGCTGGTGAGATGAAGTCCTATTCTCCTGCCGGTCGCGGCCCAGCTACCAACGTGGTCCATGGCCGACTGATACGAGACAACCCCCTCGGCCACGGATCGACTGCGGGGATAGGATCCAAGGTAGGTTCCGTGGCTCCGGGGGCTCTCTCTATCTGTGACACACCGGGAGCCTGGCATGGTTCCCGATCTTGCTGTTCCGTTCGCCTCAGACCAAGAGGTGTGACATGTCCTCGACCGGCTCCGGTCCCTCCTTCGATCAGCTTCCGATTCTGTATGCAGCCCTCGCGTCGGGAGTCGTGCTGTACGCGGCCGCGCTCCTGTTTGCCGTCGAACCGACAGGGAGCATTCAGAATCCGACCCCGATTCGTGTCGCGTGGCTGGCTGTGGCGATCGGAGTTACGCTGGCGACCGGAGCCATCCAGGCCAGAGTCCGGTCAGGCCGGGTAGACGACAGCGGCCGTGTGACGAGCGCAATCCTCATCTGGGCACTGGCGGAAGGTCAGGCGCTGCTGGGTCTTACGGGATATCTGTTGTCGGGAGATCGGATGCTGGTCATTCTCTCCCTGGTACTGTTCGCGTACCTGTATCTACGCTATCCGCCTGCCGCATTCCGCCCAGGCGGTTGAGTGACGGAGCCGCCAGCCGGCGGCTCGGCCCTGCGCTCCAGTACGACGAATGCCACGGCTTGCCCTCCCTCGTGTGTGAAGCTCAGGAAGATCTCGCTGCCGCCGCGCGACAGAAACGCCTGTTCGGCCGGCCCGGAAAGCACGATACGCGGTCGTCCATTCCCGTCGGTCCGGACTTCGATATCGGTCCAACTCATCCCCTCCCGCAGACCGCAGCCGAGCGCCTTGACGAACGCCTCCTTTGCGGCGAAACGGGCAGCGTAACACTCATCGCGTCTCTGGCGGGATTCGCACTTCTGCCTTTCGCGCGTCGTGAACAGTCGCCGGACGGCCTGTTCGGGCCGGTCTGTCAGCAGCTTCTGAATCCGCACTACCTCGACCTGGTCGACTCCGATTCCGAGTATCATCTGCGCTTCACCTTCAGTCCTGGAGCATGAGACGCGTCTCGTACGCCTCGAGGATGTCCGCCCGGCTCAACAGACCTACGAGTCGCATGGAATCCTCGCTACTCACGACCGGAATGTAGTCCAGATCGCGCATCCCCATTTTGCGTGACGCGTCGAGCAACGATTCTCGCGGAGTGACGACCTCGACTTCCCCTTCTTCCAGGTCCGCCGCGATCACGATGTCGACCAGCCCCTCGTGAATCGCCCGGGCCACTGCCGAATAGCTCAGCATCCCGGCAAGCCGGAGTTCCCGATCCACCACGGGAAACGATGTCTGCCTGGAGTCGCGAAGCTGCGTCAGCAACTCTCGGAGCGGGGCATCCTGGACAACGACGTGCGGATCCCGATTATAACACTCGGACACGAGAACGCGCTCGAGGATCGAGCGATCGGCCCCATGGCGGATATGGTCTCCCGATCGGCGGAGCGCCTCGGAATAGATTGACTCCGGGTTGATTCGACGGGCGACGACATAGCTGAGCACGCACACCATCATCAATGGCAGGATCAGTCCGTAGTCATCTGTCATCTCGAAGATGATGATGATCGCGGTGAGCGGGGCGAACGTGGCTCCAGACACGAGCCCGGCCATTCCAACGAGGGCGTAGGCCTCGGGCGTGATCCCCATCCCCGGGAACAAGTTCGCCACGGTGAGTCCGAAGAAACTTCCGAATGCGGCTCCGACGAACAGGGAGGGGGTGAACACTCCACCTGCTCCCCCACCGCCCATGGTGAGCCCGGAGGAGACGATCTTGAGCAAGCCGATTCCAAGCGCGGCGGCGCCCGTGAGCTTTGATGCCAGCACCAGCTCGATTCCGTGGCGGCCGTCGCCCAGGAGCTCCGGATGGATGAACCCCAGCCCCGCTATCAGGAGTCCCGCGACCGCGGCTGCGAGCATCGGTCGGTGTCCCGTGACCCGGTGAAGCAGATCCTGGGTGCCGAAGAACCCGCGCACGAAGAGTGCTGCGAGCACGCCGGAAGCGAGTCCGAGTACGACGTACAACCACAGCTCCGCCGGTGTCGAGAACACGAACTGGCTCGGGATCACGAATGAGGGATCCGGTCCCCGCGCCCACCGGGCCACGACCGCCCCCATCACGCTCGCGACGACTACTGGACTCAGCGCCGCGACGGCAAACGTCCCGAGCACGATCTCGAGCGCGAACAGCACACCCGCGATCGGCGCGTTGAAAGCAGCGGAGATCCCGGCCGCAGTGCCGCAGGCGAGCAGCACTCGAGTGCGCCGCGCTCCGAAACGGAACAGCTGGGCCAACCCGGAGCCGACGGTAGCGCCGGCCGTGGCCACCGGGCCCTCTGCGCCGAGCGATCCGCCGCTGCCCAGGGTCAGAGTCGCGGCCAGCAGCTTACGCAGCATGTCGGGGACGAACACACGGCCGTCGCGCCGGACCGCGGAACGGATCAGGGTCGGGACCATTTCACCGCTGCGTTCTTCGCGGGCTCCCTTCAGGATCAGGTGCGCGAGACCCAGGCCCAGGGGGACGGTGAGGAGCGCAATCCAAGGGAAGCTGGCGGATCCGGAACTCGGGTCTGCCCACCCGGCTACCTGCCGGAGCCTGTCGATCAGGCCATACACCAGTATGACGGCCGCGCCGCCCGCCGAACCGATCACCGCGGCGAACAGCAGCAGGAACCATCCCTCGTCGAAATCCCGCCGAATCACCCATTCCGTGGGCGAGCGCCAGGCGCGGCGCGCCCTGATTGCAGTCAGGGTCGGGAGGTTTCGGGTGGCCTTCATTCGGATCCGGCCAGGTGACACACGGTCGTACTCGTGGTTGCTCCCATTGAAACCAAAGCCCATAGCAGGCAGAATGTCGTCAGTATCGGTTTCCGGTCCCCGCCCAGCAACGGCAAGGGGATTTGCCGGGCCCGTAGTGCGGGCCCTGTCTCGTTCCCCGATCTCTCCTGTTCGCGCGGCGTGGCAGGAGAATCGAAGCGGATACGTGAATCATGGATCGACCTTCGTTGCCCAATAGTCCCGCAGGAGAGGTGCTTGAGGCGCTCGGACTCCTGTCTGACGAGCCGAGACCAGAGGTCCTGGCGGACTTCACGCGCAGACTGCTTAATCGTGCCTCGGACGAGTGGCTGCAGAGCGAGCCGGCCGATCGAGTGGCCATGGCGTCGCGTGCGCTGCTCAAGCTCATCGACCGAACGCCGCCCGGTGAAGTCGGCGTCGACGTCGTTGCCGCAGAAAGATCCATGCATCGGGCCGTCCTGCTCACCGTGATGCCTGACTGCCCGTTCATCGTCGAGACGCTTCGTGAAGGTCTGCAGGCCGCCGAGATTCCGATCATCGTGCTCTTGCATCCTGTGCTCGGGGTCGAACGGGGCACCGACGGGACAGTCGCCCGGATTCTCGACCGCGGCGAGGCGGGCGAACACATCTCGGCCACGCTGATTCTGCTCGACACACAACTCGATGCAGACACCGGGCATACCCTGCGCTCTGAGGCCCTGTCCCGCCTGAGCCAGGTTCAGCGGGCTACCGCGGACTTCAAGCCGATGACCGCGGCCGTTGAGACCCTGATCTCCGACCTCGAACGGGAGAAGACCTGGCTGGACTGGCGGGCCGGAGAAGTTCAGGAGATCCAGGACCTGCTGTCGTGGCTCGGAAACGGCAATTTTGTCCTGCTCGGATACAGGGAATATGTCGTGGACAGCCCCGAGTCGGGTGAGAGGGCGGTGCATGTCTCGCCGGGTACGGGCCTCGGGATCTTGCGCGACGATGAACAGTCGGGGTTCCGGTCCTCCCAGCCTCTCTCGGACCTTCCCGCTGATCTGCGTGCGAGACTCGTGGGCGGACCGATGCTGATCGTTTCGAAGACGAACGCCCTGTCGCCCGTGCATCGCCGGGCCCGCATGGACGATATCAGCGTCAAGAAGATCGGGCCCGAGGGGGAAGTCGAAGGAGAGAGGAGATTTCTCGGCCTGTTCACGGCCAAGGCCTTTGCGCAGGACGCGTCTCGAATTCCGATCCTCCGTCGCAAGCTGGTGGAGATCCTCGAGGCCGAACAGGTCGACAAGGGATCTCACGACCATGGACTCGTCGTCCGCACATTCAACAGTCTTCCGAAGGAGGAGCTGTTTCTGACTCCCGTCGCCGATCTCGTTCGGATGATCGACACGGTCCTCGAAGCACACGGCACTGACGAAGTCCTGCTGTACGCAAAGCCCGACTCACTGAGACGTGGCGTGAACGTGATGGTCATTCTGCCTCGCCGAAAATTTTCCGGCGAGGTGCGGCGAAATATCCAGGCGGCCCTGGTAGAGTCGTACGACGGTCAGCTTCTCAACTACTATCTGACGATGGGAGAGGGAGAGCAGGCCCGGCTCCACTTCTATCTTGCCGCGGCGGCGGACAATGTCGAAAGCGTCGACATCGCCGAATTGCGCGCGGAAGTAAGGGCGGCCATCCGATCCTGGCCCGAGCGCCTGACCGTCGCGCTGGAAGACCGCCATGATCGTGGCCGCACCGCTGAACTCGCTGAGCGGTATGGAAATGCGTTCTCGTCTGCCTACAGGGCCGCGGCGGATCTGAACGAGGCCGTGGACGACATTGACTCGCTCGAGGCACTGCGGCTGTCCGGCCGGCGACAGGTCGGCCTGCACGAATTCGATCCTCACCAGCCTTTCACCTACCGGCTCAAGGTATTCGATCAGCAGACGCGTTATGTGCTGAGCGATGTACTGCCGGTTCTGGAGAATCTCGGCTTTCGGGTTTTGACGGCCGATACCTATGAAATTCGGCCCGAAGACGAGCCGGACGAGATCACCCTGCACAGCTTTCTTGTGCAGGTGCCGGAACAGTGGGAGATCGAGCCGGAATCAGCCGGCAGCCGGGTGTCCGATGCGTTCTTCGCGATTCAGAATGGCTGGGCCGAGAACCTCGGGATCAACAACCTGATCCTGTCCGCCGGACTCACCTGGCGACAGGTGGCCCTGATCAAGGCGTACGGCGCGTACGCGTTCCGGATCGGAGCGGTCTCCAGCCGCATGGGACTTCGCCGTCCGCTGCTCGAACAGCCTGCGGCAGCCGAGATGCTGTTCAGGATCTTCGAGGCGCTGTTCGATCCAGAGCTCAAGGGTGATCGCGCCAGGGCAGTTCTCGCACTCGAGAACGCGTTCGGCAGTCTGCTCGAAGATGTTCGGAGTATCGAGGACGATCGGACTCTCAGGCGGCTACTGGCGCTCGTCAAGGCGACCGTTCGCACGAACTACTATCAGGCCGAGTTCAGCCGGCGCCCCGAGACGGCGATCGCCCTGAAATTCGACTGTTCGCACATAGAGTTCATGCCGAAGCCCAGGCCCAGGTGGGAAGTATGGGTTAGCAGTGCCCGCACCGAAGGAGCTCACCTGCGCATGGGTGACGTGGCCCGCGGAGGGCTGCGGTGGAGCGACCGGCAGGAGGATTTCCGTCTCGAGGTCCTCGGGCTCGTAAAGACGCAGCAGGTGAAGAACGCCGTCATCGTGCCCGCCGGGTCGAAGGGGGCATTCGTCGTGACCCGGCCCTCACCGGACCCGGAAGAAAGGCGGCAGGCAGGGGTCAGTAGCTACAGGGAATTCGTGGGAGCCCTCCTCTCGGTGACCGATAATGTCGTCGAAGGCGAGATCGTACACCCGCCGGACACCGTGATCCGTGACGGCGACGATCCGTATCTCGTCGTGGCTGCGGACAAGGGCACCGCCACGTTGTCTGACACGGCGAACGAGCTTTCCGCGGAATACGACTTCTGGCTTGGAGATGCCTTCGCATCGGGTGGATCCAAGGGCTACGACCACAAGGCGATGGGCATCACGGCTCGAGGTGCATGGGAGTGCGTGAAACGACACTTCCGGGAGATGGGCACGGACACCCAGACCGAGGAATTCACGGTCGCCGGGATCGGCGACATGAGCGGTGACGTGTTCGGCAACGGGATGCTCTTGAGCCGTACGATCCGACTCGTAGCCGCGTTCGATCACCGGCACATCTTCCTCGATCCGGCCCCCGACGCGGCATCGAGCTGGGATGAACGCAGGCGACTGTTCGGACTTCCCAGATCGAGCTGGGAAGACTACGACCGTTCGCTGATCAGCGCCGGCGGCGGGGTCTGGAACCGGGGCGACAAGAGTATCCCCCTGTCACCGGAGGTGCGTGCGGTGCTGGGAGTCGAAGACGACGTGATGAACGGAGACGCGCTGATCCGGGAAGTCCTGCGCGCGCCGGTGGATCTGCTCTGGAATGGTGGAATCGGAACGTATGTGAAAGCCTCCTATGAGACGCATGCCGATGTAGGTGATCCGGGCAACGACGCGGTACGCATCGATGCGACGGAGTTGCGGGCGCGGGTGCTCGGAGAGGGTGGTAACCTGGGCCTGACACAGCCGGGGCGGGTCGAGTTCGCGCTGCGCGGCGGACGGTGCAATACCGACGCGCTGGACAACTCGGCCGGAGTCGACACTTCGGACCACGAGGTGAACTGCAAGATTCTCCTGGCTGCAGCTATCGAATCGGACGCCATCGATCCGGCGGATCGCGACAGGCTGCTGCAGGAGGCCACCGATGACGTCGCTTCCCGCGTCCTGCGTAACAGCTACTGGCAGAGCCTTGCGGTAAGTCTGGATGAGCACCGGGTCCGGAATCGTCCTCAGACGTTCCGTGACTCGCTGGCGGCACTCGAGAGATCCGGATTGCTCGATCGGGGACTGGAGTTCCTGCCGGGAACCGAAGAAATGCTGGAACGAGAGGAGAAGGGACTTCCGGCGCTCGTTCGGCCCGAGCTCTCGGTATTGCTCGCCTATGCCAAACTGCAGTTGAAGGAGGCACTCCTGGCTTCGGACGTGGGTACGGGCCAGGGGCTTCTCCCACTACTGCAACAGTACTTTCCGGCAGGTATCAGGGAAGCAGTCGGCGATGAGCTCCTCTCCGAGCATCGGTTGGCAAGACACATCGCGGTCACGCTGCTGACAAATCTGATCGTCGATCTGCACGGTGGAACCGGGGTGCTGCAATTGCTGCGCGATACCCACCGTGATCCGGCCGACGTCGCCAGGGCCTGGTACGTCGCATGGCAGGTGAGCGGCGCCGCCGAGATCCTCGGCGAAATACTGGCGCCCGAGTCAACGGTCCCGGCCGGGGTCCAGTCCAGCTGGTTGCTGCGTGCTTCTGCGGCCATCGATATGGCGACGCGCTGGTTGCTGGCCAACGCCGACCTCCGTGAGGACCTGGATGTACTCCTCGAGTGGTATGGAGAGCCCGTCTCGGTGCTCACGGGTTCACTGACCGAACTCCTGTCCGACGGAAAGCGTGCTGAGGTGGAGACCCGGATATCCGTATACAGGATCGATGGGATGACAGAAGGCCACGCCGAGAGATTCGTGGCCCTGGAGTACCTCGACGGGTTGCTTCCGGTGGCGCAACTCGCGCGTGAAGCGGACCTCGAGGCGTCACTCGTGGGGCGGATCTACTTTGGGCTGGCTGGCGAGGTGGACTTTCCGTGGATGCAGGACCAGCTCGCGGATCTGCCGGGAGCCGATCGCTGGCAACTGCGAGCAGCTCGCGAACTCGCACTCGACCTGGAAGCGGCTCGCCGCAGGATCGTGCGGCGGCTGCTGGAGGGAATCGGAACAGGCGGAGATCCGGAGAGAGCGCTCGTGGAGTTCCGCGCGTCGTGTACAGACGGACTCAGCAGGGTGGAACGGATCCTCGACGAGCTTCGAGATGAGGAAGGTGGTCCGGGTCTACCCGGCCTCATGGTCGCCGTGAACGCGATCCAGCAGCAATGCGATGCGTGGAGCGTGGGAAAGGAATAGGATGCCGTCAGGGGACCGACCGGGAGCTACCGGCCGGTCCCCAATGGCTCAGTACGACGTCAGATAGCGGTCCAGTTCCCAGGTCGAAACCTGGGAGATGTACTCGGACCATTCCTTCTTCTTCGACTCGACGAAGTTGGTGAACAGGTGCTCCCCGAGCACCTCACGCATCGTCGCACTCCCCTCCAGCTCGGCGATTGCCTCACCGAGATTCGCCGGGAGGCTGGTGATCGCGTACTTCTCGCGATCCGCCTTCGTCAGCTCCCAGACGTTCACGTCCAGCGGCGGACCCGAGTCGATCTCGTTCTCGATCCCGTCCAGTCCTGCTGCGATCTGGACGGCGAGAGCCAGGTAGGGATTGCAGGCCGGGTCCGGCATGCGGAATTCGACTCGCGTGCCGACGCCCCTGCGATCCGGGACCCTGATCATCGGGGAGCGATTGGACTGCGACCACGCAATGTCCACCGGCGCCTCGTACCCGGGAACCAGTCGCTTGTAGCTGTTGACCAGCGGGTTCGTAACGGCCGCCAGGGCTTTAGCGTGCTTCTTGAGTCCCCCGATGTAGTGGCGCATCAGGGTCGACATCTGGTACTCACCGTCCGGATCGAAGAACACGTTTCCGTTGGCATCGAACAGGGATTGGTGGGTGTGCATTCCCGAACCGTTCTGTCCGAAGATCGGCTTGGGCATGAACGTCGCGTGGAGATCGTGTGCCAGGGCTGCATTCCGGACGATGAACTTGAACGTGGTGAGGCTGTCAGCGGTGATCATCACGTCGGCGTATTTAAAATCGATCTCGTGCTGGCCCGGAGCCACTTCGTGGTGCGCCGCCTCGACCTCGAATCCCATCGCCTCCAGATCGTTCACGATCATCCGACGGGCCTTCTCGCCGAGGTCCACGGGAGTCAGGTCGAAGTAACCGCCGCGGTCGTGCGTGATCGTCGTGGCGCCGCCCTCTGCGTCCTTCTGGAACAGGAAGAACTCTGCCTCCACGCCTGCGTTGACCATGTACCCCATCGCGGCAGCCTTCTCGGCCACCCGCTTCAGTACCCGGCGTGGATCGCCCGAAAACGGCGTTTCGTCGGAGTTGTGAACGTCGCAGATCAGCCGGGCGACTCGCGCCTCGGGGTTTCCCCACGGAAACACCCTGAACGTCTTCATGTCCGGCTTGAGGAGCATGTCGCTCTCTTCAATCCGGACGAATCCCTTGATCGAAGAGCCATCGAACATGATCTCTCCGTCCAGGGCCTTGGGGAACTGGCTCGCCGGGATCTCGACATTCTTGATGTGCCCTGCGATGTCAGTGAACGTCAGCCGCATGAAGCGGACGTTCAGAGTGTTACAAAGCTCGAGGATGGTCTTCGGATCCGGAGAATCACCGAGGATCTTCCCGTAGTGAGAGAAACGGGCTGCCTCGTCATGTTCCGGCGGTGCGGCAAAAATCGAATCGGGCGACATCGGGTCGATCCTCCGGTCATTCCAGTGTTTTCCCGGCGGCCGGCCGAACGTCCGTTCGGTCATCTGGCCACCACTCCGACGAACGTGGCAAAGATTACGCAAGTCTCATGCGAACGTCAAGCAATATCTTGCATAGGCAAATAAATGCAGTCAATTAGATCTAGGAAGCACATAGATGTATTAATAATATGAGGATAATCATATACATCGACAGATGTAAGCCCTCCCGAGTGCCGAACGTCTCGACGCCCGGGAGGGCAGTTGGTGGATCCGTGCTACGGTCGTCGTCTCACGAGATCGCTGTCGGTCCGGCTCAATCGAGTGGACAGACCTGATTGTTGTATTGCTTCAATGTCTTCGCCGTACCACCGATATCACCACCGGCGATCGCGGTCGAGTACAATTCGATCACCCGGTCAGGCGTCAGGTCGAATTTCACGCCATCAGTTTCCGCGTTGAGCATTGCAGCAACGGTCTCGCGCAGGAGCCTGTTTACGCCCGAGCCTCGAAGGCCGAGCGACTGCGCTAAGGTCAGTTCAGCGGGTGCAAGATTCTGTTCAGGCTTTGCCAGCGTCGCCGGAATGGCCCCGAGCACATCGGCCAGGTTCAACTCGGGAGACAGGCCGGTACCGGTCCACGAATCACCATTCCGCGGATTCCGCCAGAAACTGAATCCACACCCCTCGCCGCCCCCCTGCGTCCCGCCTGGCTCCTCAGGCACTTCCATCATGCGGCACAGCATGAGATCGTCGAATCCGCCCTGCGCGGAAGACAGTACGACGAGCTCGACGAAGTCTTGGATGGCCGGCTCCGAAGATGGGGTGAGGGTTTGCACGCCTCCGGCGCTGGCGAGCGAAGATCCGAGCGGCTCGGCATCGACGAGCAGCAAATGCGAGTCGTCGAAACTTCCGGCGCCAATGGCAGTGAGCCCACGGATCCGAACATCTGGTTGTGAGAAGCGGTCCAGGAAGAACGTGCCTCCGAAATCACTGGCGCCACCGGTGTCGAATCCGGTGCCGTCTTCGACGACCAGAACGTTCCCCGCGCCGACGCACTCGGAGCATGTCGAGCCGGCACCAGCCCATGCCAGAAAAGGATCTCCGGGCGGAGACATGGTGTCGGTATCGTAGACTCTCGCACTCGCGAGTCCGCCGTTGGTCGGCCACACGGTCACGTTGAAGTCGAGTTCCAACTCGGGTACCGTAATTGACGGGAGCTGGTCACCGTGAGCGTACGCCTCAAAGTCGATCGTGGCGCAGACTTCCTCGACGGCAGCGACGGCGGCGAGCGGCATGCCACCCTCGAAACTCGAGTCACGGTCCGGTTCCAGGACGGAGCCGCCGTTGCACCCCGCCAGAAGTACCAGTGCTCCAGCGCTCCCCAGGAGAGAGTATTCGAATCGAAGTCGCATCCAGTTATCCTCACCGAATCGAGTTGTGTGACCACGAATCCGACATCCCCGGGTCCCCAGGCGAACTGCCCGGGTCGCTCGACCGGACTATGGAGCAAGCTCGATTCCACTGCGCACGGATCGTTAAGCGTCTGCTATTTCTCTAGATACGAAAGAGGGGAGTAATTCGGACACGCTAATGAGTGGTCTGGGCGCGCAAAAAGGTCAGACCGGTGGATTCGCGTGCCACGAAACCGGGGTACGAAAAAGCAGGCGCCCGAGCTCGAAAGCCCGGGCGCCTGGGACGGGCCGGTGTGGAGTCACCGGTCCGCAGTAGAAGGTTCTCGCCTAGCTCGGAAGCGGAACCGGCTCCCACTCGCCTTCATCTCGGCCAAGCGGACAATAGGACTCGTTCGCGTCCTCGAGGACATCCTTGTTCCCCGGCCATGAATGCAGCCTCGACCTCGGAAACGCTCCACATGTAGTTGACCGAGGACGTCGCGTTCAGCCAGCCAGCTGCCGCGTGCCGCGACAGGGCATTCACGCCGCCGCCCCTGAGGGACAACGCGTCGAGCAGGAGTATATTGCAGATGTTCATGCTCGTGTCTTCCGGGCTGCGCGCGTAGTAATCTGCTGCGCTGCAAGCCTCCGCGAAGGCCTCGCCGAACGTGTAGGAGTACGGATTCACCGGCCAGCTGCCGAAGTGCTGGTCCTGCTTCCAGTAACCCGGCGTGCAGCCTTCCTCGCCGCGCTCGGTACGCTTGCACACCATGATGTCGTCGATCGCGCCAGAACCGTCAAAATAGAACTCGAGGGTTTCCTGGAACATGGCGTCAGGCTCGACGTTCACCAGCTCGACCCGGCTGTCGTTGTCCACCGTGACGTCGGTGATTCCGACCTCCGAACCATCAGTGGCGATGTCGATCCTGAGGGCTATGTACTCTCCCTGAGGGCCTTCCTGGTCGAGCGCCTTGAAGCCCTGTACCATGTAGTCGCCCACCGGGAAGGTGAACAGCAGATTCATCCAGGTATCGGCATCGTCCGGCTTCGGGTACACGCCCAATACGGGAGCGCCATTTCCGTCTTCCTGGTGGATCAGCACGTTGCCGAGAGTCGGCGTCACCGACTGCCCTGCCGCCTCCAGGTCCGGATCATTCCCGCCGCTCAAGTCAGTATTGTAGATCACCGCGTGACCCGTTCCGGGCGAGCCTTCAAACGGCGGGCCGAAGTTGGTAATCGACACGCTCACCTGATCCCCGAACAGGGTCATGGCATTAACGATCTCGCCGTTCGCGAAGCCCGAGAAGTCCATGGCCTCACACATGTAGTCGTCCATCGGTTCGTCCATGATCGTCATGACCAGTGGACCGGTCGTCTTCTTGAATCGGATTCCGTCGATCACCTCGACGGACTGATCAGCGAGACCCGGCTCCGTCGGAACCGACGACCCGTCGCAGCCCGCGAGGAAGGCAATCGAGCCTCCCACGACGAGCAGCATGAGCAGTGAAGTGCGCTTCATGTCTGGACCCTCCTAATCGTGAATTTTGGCACGAGCCGGGAGGTCCCGGCGGGTTGCCGTGCAAATGCCGTCGACCCGTTTGGAGCAAGTCCTCTGCCGCAGTCCAGCACTCACGTCTATCCATCGTGACAACAGTACGTTAGGAGGGTCAACGGATTCGTGACCACGGCGATTTCGTTGCGGAAAACCGACACAATCGGACCGGAATGTTGCGTTCTCCCATCGCCAGGCGTCCATCTGCCTGTAGCGGGATGAGAAACAGCGGGCCAGTTTCCCGCATGAATGAACACGAATTGCCTCCAGGGTCTGGCGAAGCAGGCACTGACGTCAGCTCCGACTTCTGGCTGCCGTCTCTACGCTTCCGGCTCCTCGGCGGACTCCTCACACTGCTGTTCGTGGCCCTGTTCACGGTTGCGATCACGGTGTACATCGCGTTTCGCCTCGACCTGCCACTGGGCGTGTCGGCGGCGATCCTGACGCTCGTCATCGTCGGAGACCTCCTGCTGCTCGGCGTGTTCGCCAGCTATCGGCTCAGGGAACTGGTGCTCGCGCCAGTGAACGCGATGGTCGGCGGAGCCGAGATGATCGCCGCTGGAGACACCGAGCATCGTTTGCCCGCGGCGGACACGATCGAGCTTCAGCGTCTCTCCTCGGCGGTCAATTCAATGGCCGAAGGGCTGCTGCACAACCAGGAGGAACTGGCGGCCAACGTTCGTTCGCTCGATGCGACCAATCGTGAATTGTCCGAGGCCCGGACGCGACTGGTCCGGGCCGAAAAGCTGGCGTCAATCGGTCGCCTGTCGGCCGGGGTCGCTCACGAGGTCGGCAATCCCCTCGGCGCGATCATGGGCTATCTGGAAGTCGGGAAGCGTCGCGGAGCGGATGCGGAGTGGGTGGACGGGATCGGCTACGAGACCAGGCGAATCGACCGGATCGTGCGCGGACTGCTCGACTACGCGAAACCGAAGGAAGCCGCGGACCGCGCAGTGGACCTGAACGAGACGGTGCGCCGAACCGACGAAATGCTGAGACTTCAAGGTCGATTCCGCCGTGTGACGGTCAACCTGGCCCTGGCTCCCGATCTGCCGCTCGTGCGGGGAGACGCGAACCAGCTGGAGCAGGTCCTCGTCAACCTGCTGCTCAACGCTACGGACGCGGTCGATGAGGGACCGGAAAACGGACACATCGAAATTCTCACCCGGGGTGTGCAGATCGAGTCTGACACTGCAGTCGTCGTACAGCGTCGCCAGAACGATCCGTCCGGAATCGACTATTCGCACCTGCGGCGGCTCGACCAGGCCCGGGATCCCGGGCCCGCGCGCCGTCTGAAGCCGGGCGATCAGGCGGTCGAGTTGCTGGTCCGGGACGATGGTCCGGGGATTCCGGACACCGATCGAGGTCGGGTGTTCGAGCCGTTCTTCACGACCAAGGAGCCAGGGCGGGGGACCGGCCTCGGACTTGCCGTTTCTGCGCGGATGATCGAGGGCATGGGCGGGACCATCGAAGCGCTTCCGGCGGATGCCGGCGGTGCGGTCCTGCGTCTGCTTCTGCCTACCGCGAGCGGGGATATGGCGGAATGAGAATTCTGGTAGTGGACGATGACGCGGGTCTCAGACGCACGGTGTCCCTCCTCCTCGAAGACGAGGGGCACGACGTAGAGACTGCCGCGGACGGCGATGAAGGATTGCAGAAGGCCATACAGGAACAGCCGGATCTCATCCTGACCGACGTCCGGATGCCGGGGCTCGACGGACTCGGATTCCTGGAGCGCTACCAGGAAGCGGGAGACGGCGCACGCGTCATCGTGATGACGGCATACGGTAATTCGGACATCGCGGTCGAGGCGATTCGGAAGGGCGCCTGGGACTACATCGACAAACCATTCACTCCTGACTCCCTGCTCCTGCGGATACGGATCGCCGAAGAATCATCGAAAAAGGACCGTGAGATCCACCGCTTGCGCCGCGAGGTTCGGGTCGAAAAACGGCATGGCGGAATCATCGCGAGCAGCGCAGGAATGACGAAGGCCCTCGAACTGGCGGAGCGCGTGGCGCGGCATCCGACGACCGCCCTCGTGACAGGCGAGAGTGGAACAGGGAAGGAACTGATCGCGCGGCTCATCCACGAGGCCTCCGGTCGGAGCGGTGCGTTCGTGCCCGTGAACTGCGGCGCCATTCCCGAGAATCTGCTCGAGTCGGAGCTGTTTGGTCATGTCAAAGGGTCATTCACGGGTGCGACCAACGACCGGACCGGACTGTTCGAGGAGGCAGACGTGGGCACCCTGTTCCTCGATGAAGTCGGTGAGTTGCCTCAGTCTCTGCAGGTCAAGCTCCTTCGTGCTCTGCAGGAGGGGGAGATTCGGCGGGTGGGTGAGTCGAAGCCCCGCCAGGTTGACGTCCGCATTATCGCAGCGACTGCCCGTGATCTCGAATCCGAGGTACAGTCAGGCGGATTTCGATCGGATCTGTACTATCGAATCAACGTCGTCCGGATCCACCTGCCTCCGTTGCGGCACCGAACGGACGAGATCCCGGCACTTGCAAGGCACTTCCTCGCGTCCTACAACGAAGCGATGGCGATGGACGTCCAGGGATTCGAGTCGGATGCCCTGAAATGCATGGCGTCCTATTCGTGGCCGGGAAACGTGCGCGAGCTCGAGAATGTGGTGGAAAGAGCCATGGTGCTTGCGGATGGCGAGACGATCGAGCGAGACGACCTGCCGGAAATCGTGCGAAGTCCGGACTCGACGATCAGGGTAACGTCCGATACGCTGTCCAGCGATGAGCTCAGTGTCAAGAAGCGGACTGCAGAACTTGAGAGGCACCTCATATCGCGTGCGCTTGAGGTTACAGAGGGCAACCGGACTCGCGCCGCGGATTTGCTCGATCTCAGTTATCGGGCCCTGCTGTACAAGATCCGGGATTACGGACTCGGGTGATCCGGGTTGTCGCAGTCGCTGGCCCGGGAGTTGCTTCCCGACTTCGATATGAAGGAACGAGATCGTACGCCGGGCAGAACCGACAGTTGCCAGATCGTGGCAGGCTGAAACTGGACCGAAACGACCTGAGAGAGAATCAGATGCAGCGAGCACTACTCCTGGCCGTCCTGATGGGAACAGTCATTTTGCCACCCGCACTGTCGGCACAGCAGGTGGGCAGCCGGCTCGACAGTCGCGCGCAGCTGGAATCGCGGCGGGACAGTCTGGAGAGCCGACTGCTCCAGCTGGGAGACGGTGACAGCGATGAGACACTCGATGTCGAGCGCCAGATCGCCGGTATCGATCAGCGCCTGGGTCAGGGCGACTTTCGCGCCGGCGAAGTCGTGGGTCTCGAAGTTCGAGGCCAGCCCCAGTGGAGCGGCAGTTTCACCGTGCAGCCAGACCAGACTCTCGTGCTGCCGGGCGTTCCTCCGATCGACATGAACGGTGTGCTGTATTCGGAGGCGGAAGAGGTAATTCACGCCGGTCTGGGAACCGTACTGAGAGACCCGCAGGTCGAGATCGACACCCAGATGCGAGTCGGCGTGGTCGGAGAAGTCGCGAATCCAGGCTATTACGACGTGTCCGGTTCGATGCTCGTGTCGGATGTCGTGATGCTCGCTGGAGGGCCGACGACACGTGCCGCTACCGAGAAGATCCGGGTGCGCCGTTTCGGAGACACCGTGCTGCAGGGACCGGAAGTCACAGCCCCGGGCCTGACTCTGGACGATCTGGGGATCCGGCCCGGCGATTCGATCGAGATGCCTTCGACAGAAGGCAAGTACCTGCTCCTCCGAAATATCGGAATTGCACTCGGTATCGTTCTGAGTAGTGCCGCGATCATTGCGCTCGTGTTCTGAACTCCGCTCCGGCCCGGCGACGCACTGGTATTGGACCGCCGCCGGGCCCTATCTTGTACGCTCGCCACTGTTTTGCTCAAATCTTGTGGAGGCGCTGCAGCAGGGAAGAGCGGCCATTAGCCTGAGCTGTAATGTAACTCGTTGCCCAGACACAACTTGCTCGTCATAGCCCCGGATGGCACGGGGGATGCTTCGGTTGACGGTCGTCAGACGTCACCCGCGCCGAGAGGCCGCATGAGCGAGCAGGGATCAATGAGCGATATTCACGCCGGCACAGCCGCAGTGCGCGAGCCGGTATTCCAGCGACGCGGCCGACCCCGCTATGTCCGCCTGGAGGAGCACCCGGCGGTCGGTTCGCGGGCAGTTCTCGGGAACGGAGAGGAGATTCGTCGTCCGAGCAGGCTGGAGGCGACCGTTCTCAGGTCGCTGAACATCGTTCTGGCGGCCGGTGCCCTGATCATCCTGGCTCCGCTCATTCTCATCGTTGCATTGTTCGTCAGGCTCGACAGCCCGGGCCCGATTTTTTATCGACAGCAGCGGGTAGGACTTGACCGTCGGACTCCGGGAGACCGGGGACCTCGAGGCGGGCGTCGAATGAGCGATATCGGAGGACAGCCGTTTCTGATTACCAAGTTTCGCTCCATGCGTGTCGATGCCGAGGCCGTGAGCGGCCCGGTGTGGGCCCAGGCGAACGATCCCCGGGTGACCCGGGTCGGCAGGTTTCTGAGACGGACCCGACTGGATGAGCTGCCCCAGTTCTGGAATGTTCTCAAGGGCGAAATGTCGATCGTCGGCCCCAGACCCGAGCGACCGGCATTCGTGCAGCAGCTGCGCGAGGAGATTGGCCACTATCCGCTTCGCCACCAGGTCCCGCCGGGCATTACCGGCTGGGCGCAGGTGAATCGTCGCGCGGACCAGACGGTCGACGATGTCCGGATCAAGGTCGATTATGACCTCGAATACCTGCAGCGACGGTCCCTGTGGTTCGATATCTGGATCATGCTCAAGACGCTGCCCGTGATGTTCGAACGGGATCACCCTTGCAAGCCCGAGTAGTGAACGCCGACTATACGCTTCGGAATCGGCCCCTTCCCGTGGCGAGGAACCTCTATGTCTGAAACGATTCGTCCGGACGCACAGACTACGTCGACCAGCGTGCTCCTGGTAACGGCACACGACTGGTTCGCGTCTGCTTTGCAGGCGGTACTCGAGCCGGAGGGATTCGCGTTCGCTCGGGTCCGATCGGCGCGACTGGCCGTGCGGGACTCCAGGCTCGTCAATCCGGAGATCGTAATCATCGGAGAGAATCTGCCCGACATGAAGGTGCCGGAGCTGACGGAGGCCCTGCGCTCAGCCGGGTTGCGCGAGAGTGTTCCCATCCTGGTCTATTCTCCCAATTTCTGGGCCGAAGCAGACGAAGCCGCCGCCATGGCGGCAGGTGCGTGGGATATCATCAAGGAGCCGGTACGGTCGCAGTTGATCGTCGCCAAGCTCCGTCGACTCTTGGAAATCAAGCGCCTGATAGAGCTGACCGAGGAGGGGTCTCTCGCGGATTCCGCCACAGGTCTGTACAACCTCGCCGGCCTGATGCGAGTGGTTCGTCTTCTCGAAGCGAATGCGACGCGAACGGCCGTCCCACTGAGCTGCGTGGTCCTGGGGCCGGGTCAGCCCGCTTCCGGGTCGGACCTGGATCTCCAGCGGAAGGGAACAGCCGAGCTGGCTCGAAACCACCTCCGGACGTCGGACGCAGTCGGCTGGCTGGGTGACTCGGAACTCGGAATCGTAGCGTACAACACCTCGGCGGCAGGCGTCACGACCATGGTCCGACGTCTCAACTCGCAGCTCGATCTGGTCCCCGATCGATTCGGTGAGCGGCACGGTCCCCTGAGCGCGGGGATCGTCGAGTTTCCCTCTTCGGGTCTGGTACGCGAAGAGGCGCTGGCCAGGGGGCCCGTCGCGAGTCGGATCGCGACCCTGACCCGCTTCGCGGCAGCGCGAACGGCTCTCCGGCAGGCCCGTGAGGGCGGCGGGGGGATCAGGATCGCCGAGATTTCCTGAGTCGAACGTTTCGTACATGCTCCGATCGATCGCGCGGTCCATCCGCTACACTCCGGATCGCATGTTTCATCGACGACGGGGACGACGCGCCCGCGACGTTTTGTCGAGCATGTCGGGTGGTCGGTTGCTGTTCGTATGTCACGGAAATATCTGCCGCAGCCCATACGGCGAGCACGCGCTCCGCAGGGAGCTGACCACTGCGACGGAGAAGCGCTGGTCAGTCGAGTCCGCCGGATTCGTGAAGCCGGATCGACCGTCCCCCGTGGAGGCCAGGGCAGTGGCGGCTCGGCGCAATGTGGATCTGGAGGCTCATCGCTCGCGGACCATGACGACGGAACTGGTCTCGGGTTTCGATCTGATCTATGTGATGAGCGCTTCCCAGGCGCGGTCAGTGAGCGAGTTGTTCGGCGCCCGGCCCGAGTCCGTGTGGGTCCTTGGAGATCTCGATCCAGAGGCGATCAGCAAGCGGACGATCCGCGATCCCGTCGAACAGCCTGAAGAGGTATTCGAGGCGGTCTACGATCGAATCGATCGTTGTGTTCGGGTGATCGCAGAGAGACTCAGCGCGCCCGCCACCGCAGGTCGCTGAAGTCGGGAGCCAGAATTCGGCCGGCTCCGATTCCCCCGAACAGGCCGAGTAGCGGACCGAGGCCTGTCGCGAGCCAGTCGATTCCCGACATCGCGCCGCCGAGCAGGGAAGCGCCCACCAGTCCGGCCAATCCGATCGCCAATCCGAGCACTGCCAGCCGGCGTCGTCGCAGCCAGTATCCGATCGGGAAGAACAGGAACCCCAGCCAGGCGATGTCTGCTACATGCTCCGCTTCAGGCCCTGGTGCAGCCCCAAGCAGTAGGCTCCAGCCGCGTCCTGGGGTGGCGAGCGGCGTGCAATCGCCGTCGGGAATCTCCAGGCACGTCGAGCGGTCACGCACGACCAGCCGGACCAGAGCAGTGTCACCTTTCGCTGGACCGGCGCCGGGATAGAGCGACTCCGGGGATCGAAGACGCCAGTCTGAAGCTCGTCGGCGGAGTCGGAACACGAGGTCTTGATCGCGGGCGCCTAGCACCAGGATCTCCCTCTCCATTCCATCGTAGATGCTGAACACGGGTGCAAGGCCGCTGGTCGGCGGTCCCGCGACGAAGCTGATCACGAGCGGGTCACCGTTCCTCAGCCGCTCGCGGACCGTGGGCGAATCATCCAGCCTCCGGTCAGGAGTCGGGAGCTCGCCGACCCGGGCTTCCAGCACCTCGCCTCGATACTGTTCGTAATGTCCGAGGTCCGGCGTCCACTGTCCGAACCACATGGATTCGGGCAGAGAACTGGACAACAGCACGGTCGATCCGAGGGTTACGCATGCCGCCACGGCGCCCGCGACGATCGTCAATCCGCCGCTTTCCGGTCCTCGCAGCGCCAGGCCACGTCTCCAGAGACGAGCCAATCCGATACCTGCTGCCGCGCCTGCCGAGTTCATCAGAACGTCCGACAAAGTGGCGAAACGACCTGGTAGAAACAGCTGCGCCACTTCGATGGCGACTGCCAGTGCCGTCAGACCAGCCCACGTGCGAATGGGCGAAGCGCCGTGCCGAAGGGCGAGCAGGAAGCCGATGGGCAGAAACATCAGCAGGTTGAGGATCGCGTCGGCGAACGCAAAGTGTCCGCACCAGAAGCAACCTCCCGAAACGCTCCCCTCGTAAGGTGGCTGGGGCGAGAGGGTAAGGAACAGGACGAGGATGACCAGTGCAGACGCCACTGCGCCCGAACGGCGAATCTGGATCCGCCGCCGGCTCCGACGCTTGCCCCGCCCTGGGAGCGCAACCCGGACTCGGTGAAGCGATTCGCGTCTCTTCCTGGACATTCCTGATGCGTCCTTCGCTGCCGTGAGCGAGCGGTTCCGGCAGGCCGGCGCCAGGGGAAGCGTGGCCCGACAGCCAGTCCGGTCTTACGGTGTGGTATTCTGCCGCGGATCGAAAGGGCAGGTCCGGCAAGTGACGGGCACGGTGCTTGCTCTCTCCGGCCCCGAAATCAGCGGTTGTGAACCAGTGAAGGAGCAAGAGCAGAATGAGCCCGAAACGGATTCTCGTGACGGGTGGAGCCGGGTTCATCGGATCTCACCTCGTCGACGCCCTCGTGTCGCAAGGCCATGCGGTCAGAGTCCTGGACAACCTGGATCCTCAGGTACATGGCACTGCAGCCGGGCCACAGTCTATCGCGGGCCACGTTCATAGCGGGGCGGTCGAATTCATCCACGGAGACGTGAGAGACGCAGCCACCGTCAGGTCGGCGCTGGACGGCATCGATCTGGTCACCCATCAGGCTGCTGCCGTGGGCGTCGGGCAGTCGATGTATCGGATCGCCGACTATGTTCGGGCGAACTGCGAAGGAACCGGCGTTCTTCTGCAAGCGATCATCGAACGGGACCGGCCTCTCGAGCGACTCGTGGTCGCGAGTTCGATGTCGATCTATGGCGAAGGCCAGTACCGGTGCGTGGAGCATGGAACGGTGCATCCTCCCTTGCGTCCCGAAGACCAGCTGCGCGACGGAATCTGGGAGATGCTGTGCCCGGCATGCCGCACGCCACTCAATCCGGAGCCCACATCGGAGACCAAGCCTCTACACCCCACCTCCGTATACGCTGTCAGCAAACGGGACCAGGAGGAGCTCTGTCTCAGCGTCGGAGGTGCGTACGGAATCCCGACCGTCGCATTGCGGTACTTCAACGTGTATGGACCTCGGCAGTCGCTGGACAATCCGTATACCGGCGTTGCAGCCATATTTACCTGCAGGCTGCTGAACGACCGACCTCCGGTCGTGTTCGAGGACGGCGCGCAGAGCCGGGATTTCGTTCACGTGTCCGACATCGTTCGCGCCAATCTTCGCGCCCTCGAACCGGACCGGGGAGACGGCGAGGCGATCAACATCGCCACCGGCCGGTCGCTCGGCCTGCGAGAGTTGATCGCAGCGCTGCGGGACAAGCTCGGCGGCCCCGAACCCGACTACGTGGGCCGGTTCCGGAAGGGCGACATCCGGCACTGCTTCGGCGATCCCACGAAGGCGCGCGATCTGCTCGGCTTCGAGGCTTCGGTCCGCTTCGAAGACGGGATTGACGATCTCGCTGCCTGGGCCGAGGGCCAGGAGGCAGTCGACAGGATCGACGAGGCACGCCGTGAGCTGGAAGCAGCCGGTCTTACGGTCTGATCGGGAAGACGCGGTGTATCGGATTCTGATGATCGCACCGACTCCGTTCTTCGCGGATCGGGGCTGCCACGTTCGGATCCTGGGGGAAGTGCGCGCGCTTCAGGCGGCCGGCTGCGAGGTGACAGTCTGTACGTACCACCACGGTCGTGATGTCGAGGGGGTCCGCACCGAACGGATTCCGTCGCTTCCCGGCTATCGGAAGCTGTCGGCCGGACCGTCCAACGCAAAGTACTTCGCAGATCCGCTCTTGCTGGCCCGCACCCTTGGCGTCGCGCTTCGCGAACCCCCGGACATTATTCATGCGCATCTGCACGAGGGGGCACTGCTTGGCCGTTTCGTCAGGGCCGCGACCGGCGCGCCCCTGGTCTTCGACTACCAGGGAAGCCTGACCGACGAGCTGTCCGAGCACGGATACCTCGACCGGACTCGCCCGGCGGGACGACTGTTCGAGGGACTCGAGGGGTGGATCGATGGTGGCGCCGACGTGGTGGTGGCGAGTTCCGGTCGCGCCGCCGACGCCCTGCGAACGCGCCTGTCACACGAGCGGGTGCGGACCGTGCTCGACGGTGTCGATACCACGGAATTCAAGCCCTTGAGCAGTGACGAGAAGCTGGCCGTGCGCGCTCGATACGGAATCGCCCCCGAGACGGTTCTCGGTGTGTACGTCGGAGTCCTGGCCGACTACCAGGGAATCGATCTGCTGCTCGAGAGTCTCGGGCCTGTGCTCGCTGACCATCCAGGACTTCAGGTTCTTTTTGCCGGGTATCCCGAGGAAGCCTACCGACGACAGGCGTCGGAGCTCGGACTCGCGGATCGCGTCCTGTTTCCGGGCAAGGTGCCATTCGAGGACACACGGACACTCACTGCCGCGGCGGACATCGGACTTACGCCAAAGCTCTCAGCGACCGAGGGCAACCTGAAGGTCTACAATTACCTGGCGTGCGGCCTGCCGGTCGTAGCCTTCGACAATCCAGTGAACCGGGAGATCCTCGGTGATCTGGGTGTGTACGCTCCCCCGGGCGACGGCGAGGGATTCGCGGAAGCGCTCGGCCAGCTGGCCGAAGATGAAGCACGGCGGCAGGATCTCGGCCGCAGAGGACGTGAGCGGGCCAAGACGGAGCTGTCGTGGGACCGGGCCGCCGAGTGCCTGATCGAGATCTACCAGGGGCTCCTGACTGACTCTCGGCGACGCTAGTTTCCTGCCGGACTAAAGGTAACCGTTCGCACGGTACCAGTCGTACGTTCTCTTGAGTCCCTCATCGATCTCGATCTTCGGTTCGTAGCCCAACTCATCGCGAGCCCGGTCGATCCTGAAGGCCCGCACTTGCCGAAACCAGTCGACGCGACGGCGAAACAGCGGCGGTGAGATTCGTAGCGGAGCGCAAGCGGTCTCGCACGCCACGGCCGCCAGCCACAGCGGTCGGAACGGGAGGTGCACGATGTCGACATCGAGATTCATCGCCCGCCCGACCGCGCGAACGAGGTCGTTCAGCGAGTAGAACTCGGCGTCGCCACCAATGTAGGTTCTACCACGGGCCTCGGGCCGCTCGGCCACGAGTTCGAACAGGTCGACCAGGTTGTCGATGTATACAGGGTGATATGTCGTCTCTCCGTCGCCGAACATCAGAAACCGACCCTTCCTCGCCATCCTGAACAGCATCAGAAAACGGGCCGGGTCACCGGGTCCGTAGATCGCGGTCGGTCTGACGATCGCGATGTCCATTCCGTCTCGCATGAACTCCTGGCATACGAGTTCGCCCTCGTACTTGGTCTGCTGGTAATAGTCCTCCGGGGCGATCGGCGACGCTTCGTCTCCCGGTGGATTCTCCACGTGGCCGTGAACACCCTGTGTGCTGCAGTACACGACTCTCCTTGCACCGCCATCCCGGGCGGCCTCGAGGACATTTCGGGTGCCCTTGACGTTGACGTCTTGATATACCGACTTCGGAACGTCCAGCTGACGAAATGCAGCGGCAACGTGATGGACGATTTCTGCACCATCGGCCGTCCGACGAACGACCTCCCGGTCCGTCACGGAGCCCAGCACCACCTCGGCGCCGAGTTCGGCCAGTTCATCGGCAAACAGTCCGGGCTGATTGTCGAGACACACTACCGAGTGTCCCTGGCCGACGAATCGTCGGACCAGGTGACTTCCTGTGAAGCCCGTTCCCCCCGTCACGAGAATCCTCACGCTGCACTCCCTGACTGCGTTCGATGTCGATTCAATCGCTCGCCCCAGGGGGAGCGCCGGAGACACGTCTGGACAGACCGAGGCGGCCGTAAAACTCTTCGAATTGGCGAATCTCGATCTCACGCCTCTCGACAGACCACTCGAGCGCGGCCGCCAGAGACATCCCGGCGCCGTCGAGCACGTCCCGTGCCGGAAGGCCGTGCTGACCGATCGTACTGCGCCGGAGAAACACGTCAGCGAGAGTTCTCGCCTGCTCTCGATCCGCGGCAGTTGCAGCCAGCCGCGCAGCTTCCGCCGGATTCTCGAGCGGGCCGAAGCCGAGACCCGGGACGGGCGACGGCAAAGCGAAGGGAAGCGGATCCGCAGTCGCGGTAGAGCACGGGGCGAGCGAGCGATCGTACCTGGCCGCGACTCGATCAACCATGCGCTCCGCGACCGCCCTGGCCGTGGTCAATTTCACGCTGATCCCGGTGATCAGGCCGTCCGGTCCCCCACGCTCCCGGTGATCGCATATCAACGGCCGACGGGCGACGGAGAATGTGCCTGGATTCGATGGACCCCGGCCGAAGATCGGATACAGGCCGGCGACCGCGTATCGCACGCGGTCCATGCTGAGTTCGAGTCCTGGCCACCGGCGTGACATCTCCGTCACGAATCGGAGGATCTCGTCAGCGGACGGTTCGATCGGACCGGAAGGGACCAAGCCGCCGGGCTCGAAGGATGCGCCGATCAGGGCACTGTCCGCCCACGGCATGACGAATACTCGCCGGGAACGGGGTACTCTTCCACTGACTGACTGCTCGGTCCAGGCCAGTCCGAGAGCGATCTGTGGGACAGGAAGATCAGCTACCAGGTGGATTCCCCTGGCGAATGATGCCGGCGGGCGAGCGCTGGACTCCGTGGGCCAAAGGTCCACCGCCCAGGGGCCGGCGGCGTTGAGGACCCATGGCGCGCTCACCTGGAACAGGTTTCCCGACTCCCGGTCCAGTGCCTGAACACCTTCCACACGTCCGTTCGAGCTCAGGATCTTCTGGCACTCGACCCGGTTGACCACTGCGGCGCCGCCGTCCACCGCGGCCGCCAGAACCGCCAGCACGAGCCGCTCAGCCGAGATCAACTGGCGATCGTGCACGACGAGTCCACCGTGCGGGGCCCAGTTGCCGAATGCGGGATCCAGGTCATGTCTGGATCCCGCGAACTGTGCCCCGGAGCCGCTCGCCCCCAGCGCGGACCTGGCAAACGAATTCCAAACCGCGGCTGCGGTGCGCAGAACGACCTGGTCCGTGATACCGGCGGCGGCGGGGAACAGGAACGGAAGCGGACGGCTCAGGCCGGGCGCCAGGTGAGCGATGATCTCGCGTTCTCGCAGGGACTCGGCGGCTGCTGAAACATCCAGGTGCTGCAGCGCCCGAAGGCCGCCGTGCAGCACGCGGCCAGACGCGGAACTGGTGCCGCCCGAGAAATCGTCCCGCTCCATGAGAGCAGTCCTGAGGCCTCGCGCAGTCGCGTCCCAGGCAATGAACGCGCCGAGAATTCCACCCCCGACTACCACGAGATCGAACTGATCCCGTTCGAGGCGTCCGGGTTCACGACTCCCGATCACCTGGGGGCTCGTTCGTCCGGGTACACGGCTGAATCGTCCTGTGGCCGAGAATCGATCGCTGGATCGGTCGAGTCGGCGTTGGCGCCCGGCTGTCGGACGTGGCGTGCTCCAATCCGCATCGCGACCAGGGCAAGCGATAACCACCCCACGCTCGTTCCGTAGATCGCTCCGGCGAGTCCGAACCGGGATCCGAACACCGCGCCGGCGACACCCAGCGCTACCGCAAGCCATGCGTCGAGATTCAGTCTGGTGAGTTCCGCCGTGGTCCCGAGTGCCGCCGCAGTCGTACGCGCGAGTCCCGTGGCCACGCGCAGCAGGCCCGCCACCACGGCGGCCACGACCAGCGGCCGACCCAGGTCGTACTTTCCGGCCAGCAATATGTCCGCGACCGGCGGAACGATCAGCACGGCGATGATCCCGGCGGGAATGCCGAGTCCGAACAGCGCCAGGGACTCCTTTCGAAGCAGGGCGCGGCGCTCAGCGGGGCCGGACGCATGTCGCAGCCTCGGCAGCAGAGTGTGCTCGACAGCCAGCTGAAGTACGTGAAACGGGGCAATCACGAGCATCGCCAGGACGCTGAAGCTCGCCAGCGCCTCGAATGAGAGCAGACGGGGAATCACGAGACGGTCGAGTTGCTGCATCGCGAGCGCTCCGGCCACGAAGCCGGCGTACGCCAGGGATTCTTTCCATCGGATCGGTACGGCCGGCCGACGCTCCGGTGGCGGACGCCACAATCGGGTGAGAACCAGCGGCGCCGCGATGGCGCTGCCCGAGATGACGATTGCGAACGGCGGAGCGGGATCGGAGAACAGCAGCACCAGGGACAGCAGTCCGGCAAGCAGAACGGTGAAGTTCGTGGCGTGATTGACGACTGCCGAGGGGACGAACCTGTGTTGCGCCTGGAGAAGCGCCGAGCCCAGGTAGGCCGTGGCGCCAGCCAGGATTCCAACGCCAAGGTATATGAGCTCTCGATTCCCGAGTCCGTAGCCGAGCCTTGCTCCGAGGACGACCAGTGTCGCCACCGGAACCGCGGCTATGTAGAGGCGACCGAGAAGGGAGGGACTCAGGTCGATCGGGTGACGATTCACCATGCCGTCGAGTCCGAGTGGCGCGACGCGGTGTGACAGGTTCAACAATGCCACCAGCAGTGCGAATTGGCCGTATTGCGCCGTGGGCAGCGTCCGGGCGAGCAGCAGGTTCCCGATCGCGAACGTCGCACCCGACATGGCATAGACCGTCGCCACCGAAAACGTCGACGCGCCACCGGTCTTTCGGTTGTTCGACTGCCCCAACTGGCCGACTCTCTGCACGGGTGTCAGTTCAGTCCCTCACGCTGGATCAGTCGACGTGCGGGCCGGATCTCTGCCCCGGCTACCCGCATGGGGCGTTCCATTCCCTGAACGGGTGTTGCGTTCGCACCACTCCGCAGTGCGCTTCTCGTTGCAGCAGCGCTACGACTCGACGCAGAATAGGTGCAAGATGGCCGCATCCGACATGGGGAAGGCGGCACGCTGGTTGCTTCCAGGACGGTAGATGAAATCCACGATCCGACTGTCAGTCGTAGTTCCGCTCTTCAACGAGTGCGAGAACCTGTCCCACCTGATCGCCGCCGTCCGTGCGGTGTTGGGAGAGGGGCAGGACTGGGAACTCGTGCTCGTGGACGACGGAAGCACGGACTGTACGTGTGAGCTGATCGAGTCGGAAGTGCGCGTCGACGCGCGGATTCGTCTCATTCGTCTGGCGAGAAACTACGGCCAGACGGCTGCCATGCAGGCGGCATTCGACCGGGCCCGCGGCCAGGTAGTCGTCAGCATGGACGGTGATCTGCAGAACGATCCGGCGGACATACCGCTCCTGCTCGCGAGGCTCGACGAGGGATTCGATCTCGTTGTCGGGTACCGGGTGCACCGGAAAGACCGCCTGCTGACGCGCAAGTTGCCGTCCTGGGTCGCGAATCGCCTCATCGGAATGATCACAGGCGTGCAAATTCGAGACAACGGCTGTTCACTGAAAGCATATCGACGCGAACTGCTGGACCGGGTCCACCTGTACTCCGATATGCACAGGTTCATCCCGGCGCTGGCCGTCTCGACCGCAGGTGCCAGAGTGTCGGAGATCCCGGTTCGGCACCACCCTCGCCAATTCGGCGAGAGCAAGTACGGTCTGTCGCGAATCTGGAAGGTCGCGTCCGATTTGCTGGCGTTGAAGATGTTGAGCTCGTTCCGCGAGCGTCCGCTCCTGATGTTCGGGTTGGGAGCGCTTGGAGCTTCGATGCTGGCACTTCTGTCCATAGCGCTTACGACGCTGACCTTCGACAGGGGAGTCAGCGCGCCCTCTTCATACGGATACGTCTATCCGAGCATCGCACTGGTGTGGTTGTCTCTCGCCTTCTTCCTGCTGCTCCTCGGCCTCGTCGCCGAAGTCGTGATCAGCGGAGGGAGATCGACTGGCGAGATGAGCCTGCCCGTTGTCAGGGAGTGGACATGATCATCAATCGCGGGCGTACTGGTGAAGGGCCCCGAGTCAGGGTCGCCGAACTGGTTATGCCGACACTGCAGGCACCAGGGCTGAAGCCGGATGTGTCTGTCATCGTTCCGGTGACGGAGCGCCCGGATCCACTCGCCGAGCTGTTCCTCGAGTACTCGGAACCATTGGCCGACGCCGGGCTGACATACGAGTTCGTGTTCGTAGTCGAGCCCCGCAACCGGCAGCGCGTAGTGCCACTCCGCAAGCTTGCCGAGCGGGGCCAGGCGATTCGAGTGTTCGAAGTCGGCCACACGGTCGGCGAGTCCGTTCTCCTGATGCTCGGCGCAGCTCGAAGCCGGGCCGATACCCTGATCGTGCTGCCCGCGTATCGGCGAGTAGATGCATCCGCACTTCCTGAGTTGTACGTGAAGATCTTCGAAGGTGCGGACCTCGTGAACTGTCGCCGGAATCCACGCCGTGACTCGTGGCTCAACCGCTTGCAGACCAGGGTGCTCCATACTCTCGTGGCGGGTCTGTCGAGTGGCCGGGTAAGGGATGTCGGGTCGGGAGTCCGCGCGATGAGACGCGAGGTGTTGTTGGAGATTCCTCTATACGGTGACTTCTTCCGCTTTCTGCCGGTTCTCGCGATACGCGAGGGATACCAGGTCGAAGAGATTGACGCACCGCAGCACGCCAGTGACGCGAAGACACGCGTATACTCGCCCGGAATCTACCTGCGACGGCTGATCGACGTGTTCGGCCTGTTCTTCCTGGCGAGATTCACGTACAAGCCCCTCCGGTTCTTCGGGATGATCGGTGGAACCCTGGTGGTCTTCGGAGGTCTGGTCCTGGTCGTCCTGTTCCTGCAGCGGCTGGCCGGTGAGCCGCTCGCCGGCCGTCCGCTGCTCCTGCTCGGGGTGCTGGTGTTCACTCTCGGAGTGCAGGCGATCGCTCTGGGCCTGATCGGAGAGATCATCGTTCACTTCAACGCGCCCGGGCGCAGTCCGTATCGGGTGCAGGCTGACACAGCAGCGGAGGAATCGTTGACGGCGGTCTCCGATCCGGCAGTCGTGCCGACCGCGGACGCCGCCCGGTCGCAAATCGGCGGTTCCGCCGGTCGGACGGCGGAAGGCTAGCAGATGAGCGACAAATCGACCGGACAGACGAGAGGAAAGCACATATTTTCCGTGGACCTGGAGGAGTACTTCCAGGTCCACGCATTCGACGGGGTCATCGAACGAGAGGAATGGGATCTCATCCCGAGCAGGGTGGAGACTCCCACTGCCCGTCTTCTCGATCTTCTCGCACGCACGGGCAACCAGGCCACCTTCTTCACGCTCGGCTGGGTCGCCGACCGGCACCCCGATCTTCTGCGGCGGATCAGCGAGGCCGGACACGAGGTCGCGTCGCACGGCTACGGCCACCGACGTCTGACCGAGATGACACCAGACGAGTTTCGCGCTGACTTGCAGCGGTCGAGGCGATCGCTGGAATCCGCGACCGGAAAGCGCGTATACGGCTACCGCGCTCCGACCTTTTCGCTCGTGCCGGGAACGGAATGGGCATTCGACATCCTGATCGACGAGGGATTCGCCTATGACTCGAGTCTGTTCCCGATTCGCAGGGCAGGGTACGGGTTCGCCGGTGCGAAGCCTGAGGTGCATGAGATCCAGCGCCCCGCCGGCCGGATTCTCGAAATTCCGATGACGACGACCGTCGTGGCCGGGGTCCGGCTCCCGGCGGCCGGGGGCGGCTGGTTCAGACAGCTACCCTACGGACTGACGAGAAGCGGATTCCGTCGTTGTGAGCGGATGGGCACTCCGGGGATGTTTTACATCCACCCCTGGGAACTCGATCCGGAGCAGCCCCGAATTCCCGTTCCGGTTCTTCAGCGACTGAGGCACTACCGGGGGCTGCGGCGAATCGAAAGCCGGCTGGAGCGACTGCTGCGCGACTTCAGCTTCACATCGGCGCAGGAACGATTTCAGTTGGCGGAGCCGAAAGCCGACCGGGAAGCGATGGCATGACACTGCCGCGCTCATCGCATGAGCCGAGCGGGGTCAGGCCCGAACGTCCATGAGGTCCGTGTTCGGTGTGGCGGGCAAAGTCGCACCCGGCGAGCTCGCATTCCTGAGCGACCGATTCGCGGCTGACGGAATGGTAACGGAAGTCGTCAGCATCCCCGGTCTCGAACTCCTGCTCGTGGGCAGGTCCGACAGCGAGATTGTCGCGTCGCACCAGGAAGAGGCGGGGGTCCACGCCATCGCGGTCGGCCGGCCGCTGCACCCGGTGCGCACGGGTATTCCGAGTACACTGCTGGACGCGCTGGGGGAATATCGTTCCGGTGGTCCACGGTTGACCGGTTCCTGGCTCGGCGAGTTCAACCTGCTGCTCGCCGACGGGCCGGGCCGAGTACTCGAACTGGAGACGGATTGCCTCGGATTGCGGCCACTGTTCATGCGCGAGGCCGGAGCCCGGGTCGCATTCGGATCTGAAGCATGGCCCCTGGTGGAGGCGGGCCTGGTTCCGCCGACCATCGACCTGGATGCGTTCGCGTCGTGGATTCTGCTCGAACACCCGCTGAACGGACGCAGTCTGTTTCACGGCCTGCAACGGATGCCGCCAGGACGGGCACGGATCGATCTGGATTCCGGCCGGCTGGCCGTTGAAGCGGATGCCTGGATTGACGGGGAGAAGGCTACAGGGCGAGAAGAGCTGGCGCACCACATCGCGGCCTCCGTCGACCACAGCCTGTCGCGAGTCATTCGTGACGAGGATCGAATCGGTTCCTTTCTGTCCGGTGGATACGACAGCCGGTATGTCGCCTGCCGCCTTGCCGCACTCGGGCATCCCCCGGATTCGGCAGTGCTGGTCGATGCCGGGGCCGGAGACCTCGTTCCCGGTCGCGAGATCGCTTCTCGACTGGGCATACCGCTGACGGTCGTCGAGATCGAAGGATCGCTGTTCGATGCTTTCGGCGATCCCTGGTTCTTCGCCCCACACGGCTTTCCGGTCCGCCGGTTCTACACCAGTCTGGCGGTCGAGGGAATGGACGAAGTCCTGCCGATGGTGGACGGACTGCTGGGGGACGATGGAGTCCGGGGCTGGGTCTACGAGCAGGTCGTGCAGTCCCGCTCACCGGACCCATCGGACCTTTCGGTCGGGTTGCTGGACGCCCATGCTGCACTGCGACCGGAAATGATCTTCGCCGCTGCCAAAGCGCAGCAGCTCCGGCGCCTGGTCCTGCGAGAGATCGAGCAATTCCGCCCGGGCGTGGAGACCGAGACGCGCCGGGCGTGGCTGTGGGTCCTGCTCCACCGGACACGGGACTTCCACGCGAAGAATCACCTGCAGATTCTGGATCAGACGGAAACGTATCATCCGTTCGTGAACCCGACTCTGATCCAGACACGGCTGAGACACCGCGCGGATCTGTTCGACCGGGTGCTCTACGACACGATGCTGGAGGCCGGGTGTGATATGCTTGGTGGAGTTCCGCACTCCGACGACATTCCGAGGACGGATGTCGCACATGGTCGGTTCAGCCGGGTGCTCCAGGCACGAATCCCCGGACTCCTGTCTATGTTGGCGGCTGACGGGGGCCGAATGGGATTGAGGCGTGCTCGCCTCGCGCCTCGGCTCGTGGCCTACTCGGCCGGCCGTCGAGACCAGCGGTACCTGGTTCGACCACTGGATCGGATTCAGACCTTGCGAGAGCGGATGGCTGGAATCGGGGTGGAGTTGCCGTGGGAGGAACTTTGGGCACGATCGGACTGACCGAACTCGGCGTCACGCGAACGCTTACGACCGTGCTCGACGACGGCCAGGCCGTCGGCTGGCTGGCGTTGAATGCAAGTGTGCGTCCTCGCGCCGTCGGAGGCATCCGATGCACACCCGACCTCGACGCGAGGAAGGTGAGTTCGCTGGCGGACGCGATGACCTGGAAGTTTGCCTTCCTGGGCATGCCCATGGGCGGAGCCAAGGCGGGTCTGATCGCAGATCCTCAGTGGAGCCCCGTGCAGCGGGTCGAGGCGATCCGGGCATTCGGACGCGCACTCGGTCCGCAGCTGAGATCCCGGATCTATGGTGCGGGAACCGACATGGGATTCGGGCCAGAGGACCTTTGGGAGTTCTCGGTCGGGGCAGGCCGCGTCTCCGGTCCGCCTCCGCCACCCGTGCAGCGTGGGAACACGGGCGAAGCTACCGCCATGACCGTGTATGCGTGCGTTGTCGAAGCTCTGCGCGCAGTGCGAGGTGACGTGGCGGGTGCGACCGTGGCGATCGAGGGATTCGGCGCCGTCGGGTCGACGCTGGCGGGGATGCTGGACCGAGCCGGCGTGCGGGTCGTCGGCGTGTCGAACCGGCTGGCGGCAGTTCAGCGCGAGCACGGGCTCGACGTGTCGCGCCTGCAGTCCCTGCGCGCCGAACACGGGGACAACGGGCTGGTCGGCTTCGATGAGGGTCGGTCCATCAGTCACGCGGATCTGCTGGAGCTCGACGTCGATGTCCTGGTTCCCTGTGCCGCGCACTGGAGCCTGAATTCCGGCAACGCCGATCGGCTGCAGTGCCGCGCCGTGGTTGCGGCAGCCAACTGTCCGATCGAGCCGGAGCTGGGAGAAGACGGACTGGAAGCTCGTGGCATACTCGTGGTCCCCGACTTTGTGGCCAATTCGGGCGGAATCCTGTATGCAAACCTCCCGGCCACTGATCGCACCCGCAGAGAGATCCTGGAGACGATGTTTCCCGACGTTGTCGCTCGACTCTTCCGGGACGCCGGCACCGGTGGACAGAACGTGACCCGGGTCGCCCGCGCCATCGCGGCCGAGCGGGCCCGTGGCATCGAGAACGACAGGGAGCGTGCGGATCACGAACTGGCCGAGCTGGATACGGCGTTCAAGCGCCGGAGGTCCCGCATCGGGCGGCGCCTGTACGGTGAGCGGCCCGCCCTGGAACTGGCTCGACGCTGGATGGCGACGGGAGAGCGGAGCTGATGGACATTCTCCTCCCGAGCCGATTCATCTCTCCGGAGTTCCGGTCGGCCGCCCGAGACACCGGGTGGGACGGGGAGTTCCTGGCGCTCAACCCGCGTCGGCCCGGGAAGGTCGAGAAGCTCCTCGCCAGGATCGGTGGCCGTGCGGACGACAGGAAATTCGAACACCCTTCTCCCGACTCGGCCCGGCGCGCCGTGATCCTGATGCATACATGGCCGATGGCGGGACCGGAACTTCAGGACCTGGTCGCACAGCTACCGGATCTCCAGTGGGTCCACACTGCGTATTCAGGATTCGAAATTGCTGCACCCGCGGTCGCGGGGCGGGATCTCATGCTGACGAATGCAGGTGCCGGCTCCGGCGATCTCCCCATCGAACACGCGGTGGCCATGCTCCTGGCGATGGCCAGGCGGCTTCCCGAGCACTTCGCCGCGACCACGCGGCGCGAGTGGGTCGTGCCGGCCGCGCGCAGATTGAACGGAGCGACCGTGCTGGTCGTCGGCCTGGGTCAGATCGGCGGTGGCGTTTCCCGGATCGCGGCCGCGCTCGGGTGCCACGTCATCGGGGTGCGCCGGAACCCGGATCACGGCGCACCGGATGGAGTCCGTGAACTCATCGGTCCGTCTGAACTCTCCGATCGACTTCCGGCCGCGGATTTCGTTCTGCTGGCCGTACCCGCAACCAGCGAGACCCGGAATCTCGTGGACGAGAGATTCCTGGCGGCGATGAAACCCGGGGCGATTCTGCTGAACGTGGGCCGTGGAGAGACCGTGGACGAGGCGGCCCTCCTGCAATCGCTTGAGCAGGGGCACCTTGGCGGTGCGTGTCTCGATGTCGTGCGTCAGGAGCCGCTCCCGGCCGACAGTCGCCTGTACGCAGCACCCAATCTCTGGCTCACACACCATACGGCGTACCGAAGCGGCCCAGGAGAGCACGAGGCTCGGTCCCAGCAAGTCTTCCTGGAGAATCTCGAGCGGTTCGTCCAGGGTCAGCCTCTTCTCAACCAGGTCGACCCGGGGCAGGGGTATTGATGGACGTGCGCCTTTATGACGGGGCGGACTCCGAGTGGGACGAATTCGTCCGTCGCCAGGACGGTTGGACGCACTTCCATCTGTACGGATGGCGTCGGGTGATGGAAGAAGCGCTGGGCCATGACACTCTATACCTGGCGGCCCGGTCCGGAGATGGATCCCTGGCGGGGATCCTGCCCCTGGTGCGTGTGAAGAGCCCTCTGTTCGGGCACTTCATTGTGTCGATGCCGTTTCTGAACTATGGCGGCCCGCTCGGCACCGACGATGCCGTGCGGATGTTGGCCGCTGAAGCAGTGGAGATCGCCGACGAGTCGAGGGCGGATCTACTGGAACTGCGGAGTCGCTGCGAACTGCCCGTCGAACTGCCCGCTTCGCACCGCAAGGTGACAGTGACCCTGGACCTGCACCCGGGTGATTCCGAGGCCACCTGGACCGGATTCAAGGGGAAACTGCGAAGCCAGGTCCGACGCCCGATGAAAGAAGACGTCGAGGTCAGGTTCGGACCGGACCAGCTCGATCCGTTCTACCGGGTATTCGCCGAGAACATGCGCGACCTCGGCACACCCGTTCTGGGACGCAGGGTGTTCGAGGAGATGCGCGCAGAATTCGGGGACAGTGTCCGTTTCGGATGCGCCTGGCTGGGTGACGAGCCGATCGCCGCCGGCTGCGGCTTCGTGTGGAACGGCGAGTTCGAGATGACGTGGGCATCTTCGCTTCGCGCACACAACCGGATCGCGCCGAACATGCTGCTCTACTGGCGGTTCATCGAGAAAGCGGCCGAGGAAGGGCTGCATACGTTCAATTTCGGGCGCTGCACGCCTGACGGAGGCACGCACCGATTCAAGCTCCAGTGGGGCGGACGCGACGAGACTCTTTGGTGGTACCACCGCCCGTCCGATGAGGACGCCGCGACCCCCAACCCGGACGAGGGAGCGTTGTCGCTGGGGCCGAAGGTGTGGCGCAAGCTGCCGCTCCCGGTGGCGAATGTGGTAGGGCCGAAAATCGTGCGGCTGATTCCGTGAGACTGCGTAGCCTGAACCCGTTCTGGCGGCAGTTGCCGGTGTACTCGCCGGTGACGTTCAGATCGTTGTGGGCCGGTCTTGCCGGTGCGTCGGGTCGAGGCGAGCCGATCCAGCAACTGCGGGAACTCCTGGTGCGTGAATACGGCTGCGACGCGCTGTTGCTTCTGGACAGTGGCACGAGTGCGTTGCGCCTCGCGATCGAGGGCGCCCTGGCCGAGACGGGCTCGGATATCGTGGCCCTGCCGGCCTATTGCTGTTTTGATGTCGCGACGGCGGCGGTGGGGGCCGACGCGAAAGTCGCCCTGTATGATGTCCGCCCGGAGACTCTCGGTCCCGATTTCGAATCTCTGCGAGCGGCGCTGGATGCGGGAGCCCGCGCGGTGGTGGTTGCGCACCTGTACGGAATCCCCGTGGACCTGGATCGCAGCCGCGATCTGGCAACCGAGTATGACGCGATTCTGATTGAAGATGCGGCGCAGGGTGCGGGAGGATCCTGGCGAGACAGGCCTCTCGGCTCGTGGGGGGATGTCGGAATCTTGAGTTTCGGACGTGGCAAGGGCCGCACGGGTGGTGGCGGCGGTGCGCTGCTCGCCAACAACGAAGCGGGAGCCTCGATCGTGGAGGGACTGAGAGATCGCCCCGGTCCCGGGGGCGGCGGAATCGGGTCGATCCTCAAACTCGCAGCTCAATGGGCCCTCGGGCGCCCGGCACTTTACGGCATCCCGGCGTCGCTACCGTTCCTCGGGCTCGGTGAGACGATCTACAAGGAGCCTTGGGAGCCGCGCGGGATGGCAACGGGACCGGCGGCGGCACTGCTGGCGAATTGGGAGGCGAGTAAGCGGGAGGAGGTGTGGCGGAAGCGACTGGCCGATCTGGACACGGAGGCGGTGTGAGCAATAGCGACGTGCGCTCGCCTGATCTGCTCTCGTCGGCGTGGCCCGGCTTTCTTCGACTCCCCGTAGTCTCATCTGCCCGGGTATCTCAATCGAGACCGATTCAGGGAATGGGGCCACCGTATCCATCTACGTTGTTGGAACTTCCGTTCCTCAGGACCCCATCTGCCGTCGCCGGTAGTTTCCCCGGAGCTGCCCATATCTTGAGAGTCGCTTGCATACACGGCCATGTCATTCCCAGATCCGCCAATCTGCGCGCCCTGCGGTGACGGAGAACCATGTCTGAGCCCAAACTGTTCTGTTCACCCGAGTCAAATTCGGCGCCGTTCCCGCCAGTTAGCGGCGTGAAAGTCCGAACGTGTCATACGCTTCGGACTCTTGAGTCAGCGTTTCGGCGTTTACTCCTTCTGCTTCTATCGGAGAGGGCACACGGGTGGGGGGACGGGACGTGTCTGGTGCGATCGACGGTCGTTCGCCCTTCGGCCATTATCCAGGCCTTAGCCGCATTCCCGAGGGATGGTCGTCGGTCGGGAGACTGTTAAACCTTGTGCGTAGTGTGATCCACCTGGTCGTGCGTATCGAGAGGAACAGTGTACGACGCTGGGGACTTTCGGCTCAGCACTGGCTGACTCTGCTCGTTGAGAAGGACAGGCGTGGCCGTGCATCTCGAGCTCGAGGACCTCGTGCACCTCCATCTGGATGACGGCCTCGCGGTTGACCTGCCAGATCGTGTCTACCTTGGCATAGAATCCCGGTTGCTTCGGCGCAGCGCTGCCAGATCGAAGAACCTGGTGCTCGGGCCTTATCGCTCATCAGTCGAGGTTGACCAGAGCAGGAAGAACGTGACTGGGCGCGGCTGACTGGATCTCAATGTCATGAAGATGGTCGAGACCGAGCGTCGCGCACACTCGAGTCGATCCAGGCTGAACGCGCCAAGGCTATCGTGGTACTCGATGGTCGTTGACACGGGTTTTCACCCTGGCGGTTCAAAAATCGATCACTTCGTCGCTTTTCTGGTTGGGACAAGTGGTTTCGAACAGGGACGGCCTCGAGTTCTTTCCGAGGAGATTTTGCCGTCTGTGAGAGAGACGCGTCCAGAAGTAAAGATCGAAGCCATCGGACGGTGGTCGTAGGAAGAGCGGAGTCGATTCGAGCAGCCAGACAATATCAGACCTGACAGGATATGTTCCTGATGTCAGACCGTATCTACAGTCGGGCGGGTTGCATGATTGTCCCGCTTCGAGTTGGAGGCGAGCCGTTGAAGATCCTTGATTCGTGGGCAATGGGGAAGGCCGTGGTGAGCACTCCCGTGGGATGTGAGGGTCTCGACATCGCGACGGGGAGAATATTCTCATTCGTGAGGACCCGCGTGAGTTCGCGGGCGGGATTCTCACCCTTCTCGAGGATACCGCTCTTCGGCAGGATCTCGAATCGGGTGCGCGGCACATCGCGCAGGAGCAGTACTCGTGGGATGCGCTGGCGCAAATTCTCCTTGGAGCGTATGACGGCCTCTGTCCCGCTGCGACCGTGAATTCCGAACGTGGACAAGCCCGGACGGGTCGGAGAAGCAACGTGCAATGATACGGGCAGGATTCGAACGGAATCGGTGAATTGCCGAGTTCCACATGAGACCCGACGGATGGCGGACGATCAGGGTGTCGGCGATCCACGGCGTCAAGTCTGCAATCTTGCCGATGCCAGGACTTGCACAGAGGTTGTAGCGCTTGTCCTACAACTCGCCGCGTTCATTGTGATTGAACCGAAGAACTGCGCCAGAATCGTCTGGTCCAACGCTTGCAATTCAAGGGCGTGATCAAACACTTGGAAGTTGCCGATGAATCTCGTGCCTTCCTCTTAACGATCCGATCCAGGGATGGGAGACGAGTTGCTGGGGAAGCAGATTGACTGGAAACGCGCGGGACTGCTCACTTTGGGCACGGTCCTCTTTGTCGTGTATCTTGGTCGGCTCGACTGGGGTGAAGTCAGAGAGGCCCGCACCGCCTTTACGGTCGGCGTGGCTGTGTTGATCGTTTGTATCAATCTTCTGACGGGCCATGTCAAGTACGGTCGATGGTCGCGACTGCTTAAGAAGCGAGGAATCGAGCAGAGGGGTAGCTGGCTGGATGAGTATCTCGCGATCAACGCCGGCTTCTTCCAGGGACTGGTGACACCGGGAACGAGCGGTGAATTGGCTCGTAGCGCTCAGGTGATGTTCCCGGATCAAGAGCTCTGGCAATAATAGGATTTGAAAATATCGGACTTCGGGATCCTGCTGCTGATGGTTGCAGGGAGCGCCGTCGTGCAGTTCACGAGTGGGATCACGTCATGGCTCGTGTCCGGTGCCATCGTGTTCTGCACGGTCGGTGCCTACGTAATGTTTCGCGGATTCGACAGGCTTGTCACGGGGCCTTTCCGATTCCTGCTGAGACGTTTTGGTGACTCGAAGCAAGTCGATGCTGCACGAAGTGTCTACTGGGAATTCTACGAGCTTCTTGGCGACCGGCGAACGCTGGTCTTCTCAGCTGTATTCTCAGCGCTCTTATGGACGCTACCAGTGGTCCAGATGCACTTGATATTTACTGGTCTGGGCGGTGACATTCCGTTCAAGACTTCCGCATTCGTATTTCTCCTGCCGTACTTGATCGGAATTCTGTCAATGATCCCCGCAGGTATCGGGGCCTTTGACATCGCAGCCGATCAGATAGGGGGTCGTGCGATTTCAATGGCCGGAGCCGCTGGCGCTCTCGGCTCTCTGGGGCCCTTGTATTTTCGGGTGTTTGTGACTATTCCGCTCATCGTACTCGGGTATTTGTGCCACATCATTCTCGATGTCCGGCGCAGGAGAGCCCCATCATAATGAGACTTTCGCTTGTCCTGCCGGCTTTCAACGAAGTAGCCGTGTCGGCGGGATC
>CALNYN010000011.1:0-69969 GCA_942490755.1 uncultured Gemmatimonadota bacterium | reverse complement strand
GGCGGTCCCTTCCGAGAGGCACGGCAACCGTCGTTCTGGATCCGCACGAGATCGCGAACGTCCATGGCGCCGAGGGGATTCGCTACATACTGGACAGCCGGCGGGGACTTCCCCTCCGGGCGTTCGTCATGGCGTCGTCCTGCGTCCCTGCCACGCACATGGAAACCGCGGGGGCCGAGTTGTCCGTCGCCGACCTGGTCGAACTCCTGGAGGAAGACGGAGTGATCGGACTGGCGGAGATGATGAACTTCCCGGGCGTGGTGTACGGAGATCCGGGAGTCCTGGCCAAGCTGGAAGCCGCGCGAGAACGGGGTGTGATCATCGACGGGCACGCGCCCGGTCTGGCGGGACGCCACCTCAACGCCTACGCGATCGGCGGCCCCGGCAGCGATCATGAATGCACCACGCTGGAAGAGGCGAATGAGAAGTTGAGGCGGGGTCTCCGAATCATGGTTCGCGAGGCCGGCACCGCGCGGAACCTGGAGACCTCCTTCCCCCTGATCGACGGCCACACCGAGAGGCGCAGTGCTGTTCACCGACGACCGGCATCCTTCCGACCTCATCACCGAGGGTCACATCGACCACTCGCGTACGCAAGGCGATCTCGCTCGGCCTCGACCCGATGATCGCGTGGCGGATGGCCACCCAGAATGCGGCCGAGTGGTTCGGGTTGGACCGGATCGGCCTGGGAGCCATCGCCCCTGGCCGACGGGCCGACCTCCTGGTACTTGCGGACCTGGATTCCGTCGCGATCGAGAAGGTGTTCGTTGACGGCCAGCTCATAGCGACCGACGGCCGACTCGAGGTCGAGCTTCCGGAGGCGCCAACCACGCTCCCGCCGAGCGTGCACGTGGACCTGGACCGGTTTTCAGGCTTCGCCATACCCGCGGAGGGAGAGGAGGTCCGGGTCATCGAGGTGATCCCCGGCCAGATCGTCACCGGCCACGGAGCGGCAATGGCCAGCGTTCGAGACGGCGAGGCGGTGGCCGATCCGGAGCGGGACCTGTGCAAGATCGCGGTCGTGGAGCGGCACGGTAAGAGCGGCACGGTCGGACTCGGTTTCGTTCGTGGGCTGGGGCTTCGATCCGGCGCCATCGCGAGCTCGGTGGGGCACGACTCGCACAACATCGTCATCGCGGGCGCAGACGACCCGTCGATGTGGCGGGCGCTCGAGGAAGTCGTGGGCCTGGGCGGAGGGCTCGTGGTCAGCTTGGCGACCGAGGTACTGGCTTCTCTGGCCCTCCCGATAGCCGGACTGATGAGCGACCTCTCTGCAGGAAGTCCGGTCAGCGCTGGATCGTCTTCACGCGGCGTATCACGAGCTTGGAGGATGTCTCGACGACGCCTTCATGAGCCTGTCTTTCCTGGCCCTTCCCGTAATCCCTTCCCTCAAGATCACGGACCACGGACTGGTGGACGTGGAAGGCTTCGAGGTCGTGCCGCTGTGGGTCTGAAGTCCCGGAAACAAGGCCGCGGCTGATTCGACAAGGCCGGACCGGATGCAGAAAGCGGGGCAGCCCTATGGGCCGCCCCGCTTTCGTTGAAGGGTTGACCGTTGAGAATTACGGCGCGGGCGCCACCATTCCCAGGGCGGCCATCTGGTCCGTATCCAGAGGAGTCATCCAGAACTCCAGCACCTGGATCGTGTCCGCTCCGGCCTTCAGGAACGTCCACGTGGTCCCGCCGTCGGCGGTCGTCGCGAAGTCGAACTTCAGCGACGTCAGATAGTCATCGGGCATGGGAATCACGCCAGTCTGGTACACCAGGTTGCTGGTGCCGGCGTCCCACTTGGCCACGTCGATAATGCCCTCGGCGTTGTACTGTTCGATCGCCGGATTCGTGCCACCTATGTTGTTGTGGCAGGAACTGCACTCACGGCCCGCGCCGATCGTGTGCGGCGTGTAGAAGCCGAACGCCACGAAGGTGTCATCGAGGTATTCGACGCTCTGGTAGTTGACCGGGTAGACCTCGGTCTCGCCCGAGCCGTCCCTCTTGAGCCGGTTTCCGAGCCACAGCTGATTGTCGGACGGAGGCGTCAGGAAGAACTTGCCCGTGATCGGCGGCACCTGGGCCTCGAAGTGGCAGTTGTTGCAGGTCACCGAACTCTGGGCATGGCACGAAGCGCAGGCGATTCTGCCATCCGTGTCCGGATGGTGCTGGTTCGCCGGGTGCGCCGTCGCGTCATGGCAGTTCGTGCACGCAGCCTTGATCGCGCCGATGTCCATCAGGCCGTCGTACGCGGTTCCGTCGCCGTGCACGTCCTCGAGTCCATGGCAGTCGTCGCACTCGAAGCCCATGTCACGGTGCACGTCCGTCCACATGCGCTGCACCTCGAGATTCTGCCGGCTGTGGCAGCCCATGCACACGCCGGTACCCCAGCTCGTATCGACCTCGTCTCCGAGCTGCGGATCGACCGTGTCATGGCACCGGTCGCAGGTGCGACCGTTCACCGGCGACAGGCCTGACGACGCGGCGTGGCAGCCGATGCAGGCCAGTTCGGCGTACGCGACGCCCGTGTATTCCTCGAAGCCACGGTTCGGAACCGCGTCGTAGAAGGTCGTCTTCCCGGCGCCCGTCTCGTGCAGGCTGGTCGGGAACCACTCGTCCCACGGGAAGAAGTTCGTGGTGACGTCCTCTTCGTTGCTCGCCGCTTCGCCCTCGTCGTTGACGGCGTAGACGGTGGCGGCATAGGTCACGCCGTCCTCGAGTCCGTCGTCGAGGTTCGTGAAGACTGCGGTAGTCGTCCCGGCGGCCAGGTCGTCCTTGACCAGGTCCGCCGTACCGCCGACCAGCTCCGCCCGGTAGGAGGTCGCAAGCGCCGACTCGTCCCAGGTCAAGGTGACTTCGTCGGCCGCGGTCTCGGCCGCGAGCGTGACGGCCGCGGGGGCTCCCGGACAGTCCACGTCGAACTGCGTGTTGGTCGTCAGGCCGGCGGTTACGGGCACGTCGCGCGGATTGTCGCCCGCCACGGTGCAGTTGGCCGCGACGTTCGTCAGACCGACCGAGTAGGTAGCGACCGCGAGGTCTGGTACGATCAGTACCTCGTTGACGCCGATGTTCCCAGCGACGTTACCGTCGACGGTGAGGGCGTAGCCGTCAGCGTCGGGGTTGTCGCCCGTCGTGACCGTCGTCACGCCGATGGCACCCGTCGTCGGCGGGGCCGGATCGTCGTCGCCGCACCCTGCCGCAACGACACCGGCGAGCGCCACGACGAAACCCGCCGCCAGCGTCCTCCGAATTCGCTCATTGATCCACATAGCGCGCTCTCCGAACTGGTTGTGGCGGGGGTCATGTGCACTTATCCGAGCGCGCGCCGCTCCCGCCCAGGCGTACGGCCGCTCGATGAGAAATCAGCTGTCGATTCTCTCTGCAATGAGCGTGCCGCTTGTGAAATATGTAACTAGTTGCAATCAATGAAGTTAGGTACTAAAGTACCACTAACCTCCGTAGTAATGCGGAATTACGCCATCCACCCGTAATTTCGAACGCTCTGAGACAGGGCGTAGAGCCCGGAATTCCGGGCTCCAGAGAGTTCGCCTGGCGTTCAATCCCACGATCGGAATGGGCGTTTCCGGCCTCTGTGTGACAGAATTACCCAGCCAGGTACGGGAGCGGGTCCTCGAGGCAGAAGTGCGGGGACAGCGTGACGAAGTTCCGGGGTCAGTCCTCGAGCAGGGTCAGCAAGCGCTCCGGCGGCCGGCCCAGGACGGCCCTCTTCCCCACTATACCGATGGGGCGCTCCAGCAGAGTAGGGTGCGACACCATCCACGCGATCAGCTGGGCGTCGGCTTCCGTACCGTTAAGTTCCAGTTCCCGGTACGCGCGGTCACGCCTTCGCAGAACCCCGGCAGGCGCCACCTCGAGCATCGCGAGGACCGACCGGATCTCGGCCTCCGAAAGCGGGTCCTTCTTGTAGTCGCGGTACTCGTACTCGACACCGTTCTCCTCCAGCAAGGCGACCGCCTTGCGGCAGGTTCCTCAGGTGCGGGTACAGATCAGTTTCAGCATGCGGCCTCCACATTCTCGAGGACGAGTTCGGTCTCGCCGGTCAGTCGATCGCGAACTTGCTTGGCGGTCGTAGCCCGAGGCGCCTAATATATGTCGTTCGGTTCCAAGCACGAACGGCCCCCGGAGAAGTAGACCGAACTCGTGACTGGTGGAATGGTGGACCGGATCCAAGCTTTCTATCCGACCGAAAACGGGATGGGCTGACGGCCGCGCCTCGGTCTTTCCTGCCCGGATTCTCTACGCGGGACATCGTCGCCGGGGTCAGCGTGGCCCTGGTTCTTGTCCCGCAGTCGATGGCGTACGCCGATCTGGCGGGGCTTCCCGCACATTACGGCCTTTACGCCGCGGCCCTGCCCCCCATCGCCGCGGCGTTCTTCGCCTCGTCTCCGTACCTCCAGACCGGACCTGTCGCGCTCACATCCCTGCTCACCCTTGGCGCTCTCTCTGCGCTGGCCACGCCCGGTAGCCAGATGTACGTGGCGCTGGCTGCTCTACTCGCGCTCGTGGTCGGCGTGGCCCGGATCATCGTGGGCCTGGTGAAAGAGGGCCGGATCTCCTACCTGATGTCGCGGCCGGTCCTGCAGGGATTCACGATGGGCGCTGCTCTTCTGATCCTGGCGAGCCAGCTTCCCGGGGCGTTCGGCGTGTCCCCGCCTGCCGTGGGCGTGATTCCCAAAGCGTGGTGGACCCTGTCCCACCCGGGCGACTGGGAACCGGCGTCGGTCGTTCTCGCCGTGGTGACGGGTGTGCTGATCCTGGGAGGTCGCAAGATTCACCCGCTGGTCCCCGGTGTGCTGCTCGCGACGCTGATCGGCGTCGGTTACTCGGTGGCCACCGGCTATTCAGGAGCGATCGTGGGCGAGATTCCGGCGGGCTTTCCACCACTTCCGCGCGACATGCCCTGGTCGCAGCTTCCCCTGCTACTCATTCCGGGCGGCGTGATCGCGCTGGTGGGCTTTGCCGAAGCCGCCTCCATCTCGCGCGCGTTCGCCGTGATGGACCGGCGGCCCTGGGACCCGGACCGCGAGTTCATCAGCCAGGGCGTGGCCAATGTGGCGGCAGCCCTTTCAAGCGGCTTCCCCGTCGGGGGCTCTTTCGGGCGCTCCAGCCTGAACCATCTGGCAGGCGCCCGGTCACGTTGGAGTGGGGCGATTACGGGCGTTGCGGTCCTCCTGTTCCTTCCCGTAGCCGGGATCCTCTCGCCCCTGCCGCGCGCCGTGCTGAGCGGGATCGTGATCGCCGCCGTCGTGGGACTCATCCGGCTCCCGGCGCTGGTGCGGCTGTGGCGCCTGTCGAAGCCCCAGGCGCTCAACGCGTGGACCACGTTCGCGCTCACCCTGATCCTGGCGCCACGCATCGACCTGGCCGTCGTCATCGGAATCCTGCTCGCCCTGGGCATCCACGCGTGGCGTGAGATGAAAGTGCGATGCGACTCGTGGCGGGAGGATTCGACGTTCCACCTGGCGCCGAGGGGCGTCCTGTGGTTCGGATCGGCTCCGCAGATGCAGCGCAGCTTCATGCGCGAGTTGGAACAGGGTCACGAGGTGGACCGCATCGTCCTCCACCTGGGCAGCCTGGGACGGATCGACCTCAGCGGCGCCATGATGCTCAAGGAGTTCCAGGAGGAGATGGCAGCCGGCGACATCGCGGTCGAGATCGCCGGCGTGCCATACCATGCGCGCCGCATCCTGCGCCGCACGCTGGGCTGGGATCCGGAAGGTGCCGAGGAGCAGTCGACGGGCTGAGCCGAGCCCTCAGGCCGGCGACGTCTCTGCGCCTTTTCGCACCGCCGCCCTCATCCACCACCACAGGCCTCCCCCAAGCCCCAGCGCGATGCCCGCCACCGCGTCCGCCACGTAGTGTTCCTTCAGCGTGAGCGTGGACACCGCGATGCCGGCGGCGAGCAGGATGTGGAACCAGCGCAGGCCGGCCGATCGGGCAATCATCGCCCCCATGAAGCCCGTGATCACGCTGTAGGCCACGTGCATGGAAGGCAAGCAGGCGTACGGTCGGGTGAAGGCCGATTCGTGCATGCGGGTCTGCATGGCGTGCGCCTCGGACGTCCAGGGCGCGGCCACCGGGTAAAGGAGCTGAACCGCGCCCCCGACGATGGTGATGATCACGAAGGCCTTGATCGCTCGCTTGAAGTCGGTCTCTCGCATGGCGGACACGACCAGCCACGCGCCGAGCGTCAGATACGGATACGCGGCCCAGTAAAAGACCCAGGTCCATCCGAGAAGAGGGATCTTGTCGTCCAGGGCAATCGACGGATCGTTGAGCGCCTCCGGCGGACGATTGCTGTTGACCCGGGTCACCGTGTAGTAGACGGCCAGGTGAAGAACGATGACCGCGACGATCGCCAGGCCCCGCCGGAGATAGTCGGCAGCTGTCGGGCGGGATGGATTGACCTGGTTGACTGAGTTCAATGGTTCTCCAGTTCCGCGGTGCGGGGCGGCGCGTTCGCAAGAAATCTCCGTACTCCATCGGCTCCTCGAGGCGGCAAGACCACACCAGCCGGTCATGCCACACCGTCTGATCGGGGCACGCGTCACACATGTCCTGCCGGCCATCCGGCAGGACATCCACCGGCTGGATCATCATGATCGACTGAAGGTGCGCCCTGCCGAGAGCGGTGCGCGGTTGCGTGAGCAATGTCTGCAGCCATGATCCGGCGGCTCCCCTGACACCGCGGTCCAGGGGCGAAAGGAGCATCATCGATCGCCCGCGTCTCAGCGCCCGCGGATTCGCATACGCCGGGTACTTGCCGTGCCGGAAGTGATGCGTCGTCTGCGCGAGCTCCATGAACTTCGGGCCCACGTAGCCGTAGATTCGATCCCGGGTGCCGATCCTGGCGGACAGCAGCCACTTGAACGAGTTCGGCTTTTCCGTGCCGTTGAGGTAGGCGCACGGCTTGAAATCCGGGAATCGCTCCTGCACGACGCCCAACACCTCGGTGGACTGGATGTCGTATCGTCCCAGCTCGGTCGTGGCGTAAACCGTGTCGAGTTCGACCGTCTCGCCTCCGGCATAGTACTCGAAGTCTCCACCGACCATTCCGGCCCTGAACGTGATGAAGACCATCACGTTCACGATGTCGATGTGTTTCTGCGCCCACGCGACCAGATCCGGCACCGCCGGGAGCGTGTCCTCGTACACCGTGGAGTTGAACGAGCAGGACAGCCCTCCTGCTTCCGCGATCATCTCGGCGTACTCGAGCCGAAGATCGCAGTGCTCCACCTCGGACTTGTTCTTCCACTTCGGGCGGTTCTGCTTGCTGTCTATGTGAAGCGTCAGCCCCCACAAGCCGGCCTTCTTCAATTCCCGGAGCAGGTCAGGGGTGAGGGCCAGGCCGTTCGTGTTCAAGATCGGCTTGATTCCACGCAGCTCGATGTTCGAAACGATGTCAGCGATCTCCGGGTGGCACAGCGGGTCGCCTCCGGCAATCGAGATCCCGTCCGCCGTTCGAAGGCGCGTGAACACATCCAGTTCATAGTTGATCTGCTCGAGCGACTTGTGGCTCTTAGGCTCGTTTTCCCGGTAGCAGCCGAAGCAGGCGAGGTTGCACGCCGCCGTCGGTTCGAGCCAGGAAATCGAGTTGTCAGGCAGGCTCCACGGCAGCCGATAGAGTTGCCGATGGTCGAGTTGGGCTTGCATACGTCCCCCCAGGGGAGTGGACCAGCATGCTGTCGCGGCGAATCCCGCGACGGGACCCGCCGCGCTCTCAAGATCTTCTCAATCCGGCCGTTAGACGCGGGGGGACCGCCTTCCATTGACCGAACGGCGCGCAATATAGTCCGTGGCTGGTGCGGCGCCAGACACCTGAGTGTGTTATCATCGGCCGCTCGAAGAGCCACCTGTCTGCAGTCCAATTCACAGTTCCGAAGAGGCATACGATGAAGCGAATCGCACTCCTGGCCCTGCTGCTCAGCGGTTGCGCCGGCAATGGCGATACGGCCGCGCAGACCGATACCACGGCGGACGTGACACCGCAGGTATCCGCGACGACCCCTCAATCCGATGGCTACGCTCCTACAGACATGACGTACGCCCCGGAGCTCGGGGTGGACCTCGAGGCCATGAGCCTGCAGGAGAGCGGCCTCTACATCCAGGTGCTCCGGGAAGGCGAGGGCCCGCAGGCCGTGCCCGGTGATCAGATGGGCATCCACTACACGGTCTCGTTTACCGACGGGACGAAGCTGGACTCCAGCTTCGATCACGCTCCGCCCGCACCCTACGACCTGGTCCTCGGGCGGACCTCCCTGATCGACGGGTGGAACGAGGGCGTGACCGGAATGCGCCTGGGTGAGAAGCGGCTGCTGGTGGTTCCGTACCAACTCGGCTACGGCGCGAGGGGTAGACCGCCTCAGGTCCCGGGCTACAGCACTCTCGTCTTCGAGGTGGAGTTGGCCACGCATACGCCGGCCAACTGAGTTGATCAAGGTTCGTCTCCTGGCCCTGGCGGCGCTTCTCGGCTGCGCGGGGGTGGAATCCGAGTCCGTACCGCCCCCCGCCGAGGGCCAGTTCAGGGTCGCGACGTGGAACATCCGGTTCTTTCCGGAGCCGTCCACGGATGTGGAACGCACCGGCGAGGTCCTGGCCGACCTGGACGCGGACCTCATCGCCGTGCAGGAGATCGCGGATTCCAGCGCCTTGGCGTCCATGCTCGGAAAGGTGAACGCCCGGCTTGACCGGCAGGCCGGCGAATCCGGCGGGCGTCCCCCCCGGCACTATCGCTACGTGCTGGCCGAGAGCGGGGGCCACGGAGGACAGTTCGTAGGGTACGTCTACGACGACAACGCGGTCTTGCTCTCGGACGTCGAGACCCTCACCTCCCTTCAGATGACCGCGGACCTCCGACCGGGCCTGTTCGCCCGCGTGACGAGCAAGCGAGGCGGACTGGATTTCCAGGTCATCGTGATGCACACGGACTCGGGAACCCGTGATCGGGACTACCAGAATCGCCTGCGGTTTCTCGACTCTCTGGACGTGGAACTCGTCGGACGGCGAGCCGCCGACGCCGACGTCATCGTGCTCGGCGACCTGAACACGATGGGGCGCCTGGCCGAGGACGGCCTCGGGCGCATCGGCTGGGACGAGGAGGTCGCCAACCTGGACCGGAGGGCCGGGGAGATGGGCCTCAACCGGCTCCCCAACTCTCCTTCCTGCACGGAATACTACCGGGGTCGAGGCAGCTTTCTCGATCACATCCTGGTCTCCACCGACATGGCCGAGGCCCCGTCGGGCTCCGTGGCCCGGGTGTTCGGTTATTGTGCCGAAGCCGACTGCCAGTCGCTCGACCAGCAGAACATGCCGTACGACTATGTGCACGTTTCGGATCACTGCCCGGTCGTGATCGACCTCATCGATGCGGATCGGGACTGACCGAGGATTTACGGCCCCGCCAACACGCTTTTCACTGCGCTTAGCAGTCCGACAGCGTTCTAGCTAAGGACCCCGCGTTTGCGTACCCTAGGGGCGACCAGGGTAGTCAACGGCAGTCAACCGCAACACGAGACCGGGAGACCCATGGGGAACACCCCATCCGGACAGAGTGAGTGGGCGCTGATACTGGGCGGATCGAGTGGCTTCGGGCTCGCCACGGCGCACAAGCTATCCGAGCACGGCCTCAACATCTGCGTCGTCCACCGCGATCGCCGCGGAGCGATGAGCCGCATCGAGCCCGAATTCGAGAGGATCCGCGAGCGCGGCGTCAACCTCGTGACGTTCAACCAGGACGCGCTGGCCGACGACAGCCGGGCCGAGATCCTGGACGACCTTGCGCAGCGCCTCGAAGCCCAGGGAGGGCGGATTCGGCTCCTCCTGCACTCCATAGCCTTTGGCAACCTGAAGCTCATCGGTCCGGAGGCGCCTTCGAAGAGCACGGCCCGAGCCACGCTCGCACGTGAACTGGACATCGAAGAAGAGCGCCTGGCAGAAGTCGTCGACCGGAGCTTCGCCGAGGGCGTGGACGGAGTGCAGGGGCTCACTTCCCCCCCCGGCTACGCCCAGGACCTGTTTCTCGAGGACGAGGACATGGTGCGCACGATCTACGCGATGGGCACCAGTCTGCTCACCTGGACGCAGGACGTGCTGGGGCGCGGACTTTTCGCCGCCGATGCCCGCGTGCTGGGAATGACCAGCGAGGGCAACGAGGTTGCATGGAAAGGGTACGCCGCCGTGGCCGCGGCCAAGGTGGCCCTCGAGTCCGTGTCGCGCTCGATCGCCGTGGAGATGGCGCATTTCGGGCTTCGCTCCAATATCGTCCAGGCCGGGGTCACCGACACGCCGGCCCTCCGCCTCATTCCGGGCAACGACCACCTCAAGGCGCAGGCCCGCACCCGGAATCCGTTCGGCCGGCTCACCACTCCCGAGGACGTGGCGAACGTGATCTACCTGCTGTCACTCCCGGAAGCGGCCTGGATCAATGGCGCGATCATCCGGGTTGACGGCGGCGAGCACATTTCGGGGCTCACGCGATGAGTCTCTACCTGCACGGGCTCGGCCACTTCCATCCCGAGAACCAGATCACGAACCAGTTCCTGACCGACCTGGACATCGGGACGAACCAGGAGTGGATCGAGGAGCGCGTCGGAATCGACGCCCGGCGAACGGTCCTGCCGCTCGACTACATCGAGCAGACCCGGAACCTCGATCCCACCCAGGCTCTCGAAGCCGCCCTGTACACGCACGCCGAGACCGGGCGCCGCGCCTCGGAAATGGCCCTCGAGCGCGCAGGATTGGACCGGGAAGACATCGGAATGGTGATCGCGGGTTCCTGCTCGCCCGACATGATGTCGCCGGCGGACGCCTGCACCATCGCCGCGGCGCTGGAAATGGAGGTCCCCTCGTTCGACGTGAACTCGGCGTGCACGAGCTTTCACGTGGCGCTGTACATGCTTTCGATGATGCGGCCGGAGGCACTGCCGGATTACATCCTCGTCGTCACGCCCGAGAGCCTCACCACGGCCGTGGACTACACGGACCGCTCGGCGGCCGTTCTGTGGGGCGACGGGACCTCGGCCGCCGTCGTCTCCACCCGGGTGCCCTCGCGAATCGAGATCCTGGGAAACAGCCTCGACTCGAGTCCGGCCGGACACGACAAGGTGATCGTGCCCTCGTTCGGCCATTTCTGGCAGGAAGGCCGTACCGTCCAGATGTTCGCCATCAAGAAGACGATCCGAATCCTGCGCCGGCTCCAGAAGAAGTACACGGATCCGAACCGCCGATTCTACTTCGTCGGACACCAGGCCAACCTGCGGATGCTGGAGGCCGTGTGCCGCCAGTGTGAGATCGACGACGATCGGCATTACCACAACGTCATCAACTTCGGGAATACCGGCGCCGCCGGCGCTCCCGCCGTGATCTCCATGAACTGGGACCGCTGGACCGCCGGAGACGACATCGCGGTGGTCGGCGTCGGTTCCGGACTGTCCTGGTCGGGTCACGTGCTCCGGTTCGGAGAAACACCATGAAGTACGCCGAGTTCAGGGAGCGCTCGCACTTCTCGCGCGAAGAGGTCCTGGCGCTGGCCTACGGTCGCCTGGTCACGGACGCTCCGGACGAGTTCAAGGCGCGTTTCCCACTCCCGCCCATGCTGATGGTGGACCGGGTGACCGAAATCACCCGCAAGGGCGCCCGGGGACGGATCGTTGCCGAACGTGAAGTGCGCGTGGACGACTGGTTCTTCCACTGCCACTTTCTCGGCGATCCGGTTCAGCCGGGTTGTCTCGGCGTGGACGCGATCTGGCAGCTCATAGGCATGTATTGCGCCTGGAACGGGGCCCTGGGCACCGGGAGGGCGCTCGGATGCCAGGAGGTCGAGTTCTTCGGTCAGATTCGACCGCATGACGGACTGGTCCGGTACGAGATCGACATCGTGCGGTACCAGGAACTGGCCACGTCAGGATCTTCCGTCGCCCTGGGCGACGCGAAGGTCCTGGTGGACGGGGAGGAGATCTACGAGATCAAGCGGGCCAAGGTCGGCGTCTTCCGTGACATCGACTATCCCGACTATCCATGGCCTTCGCGGCACTCGCGGGGGGGAAGGCTCGGGGAATGACGGGCACCGCTCTTCTTCCGCACCAGATCCTGGACCTGCTCCCCCAGAAGGAGCCGTTCCGGTTCGTAGACGAGATCGTCGAGGTATCCAGGCGTGGAATCGTGGCGAACTACACGTTTCCACCCGACCTGGACTTCTATCGAGGCCATTTTCCCGGCAATCCCGTCACGCCCGGTGTGATTCTGCTCGAGTGCATCGCACAGGTGGGTGTGGTGGCGCTGGGTATCTACCTGGTGGCTCTCGAGGGAGGGCTGGAGGCCGTGGACAGCAGGCTCACTCTCTTCGTCGACGCGGACGTCGATTTTTCGGGCGTCGTGAGGCCCGGCGATCGGGTCACGGTATCGGCTACCAAGAAGTTCTTCCGACGCGGGAAGCTGCGCTCGGAGGCCGAAATGCACCTGGACGACGGAACCATGGTTTGTTCCGCCACGATATCCGGCATCGCAGTGCCGAGGTGAGAATATGAGACGCCGAGTAGTCATCACCGGTATGGGCGTAGTCGCCCCCAACGCCGTCGGACTGGACGCCTACGAGCAGGCCCTGCGACACGGCACCTCCGGGATCCGTCATATCCCGATCCTGGACGAACTGAAGTTCGGCTGCCGGGTGGCCGGTGTTCCGCAGGGCGTGGACGAGATCGCCGAGGACTACTTCGACGAAGACGAGCTCCTGGCCATGAACTCCAGCCACCGCTTCGGTTGTGTCGCCGCGGTGGACGCCTGGACGGATGCCGGCTTCGAGCGGCCCGAACACGATGACGATCACGTCAACTGGGACACCGGTGCGGTGATCGGCACCGGCATCGGCGGCATCGACACGATCGGCGAGCGAGTCGTCCCCATGGTAGACGGGGGCCGGGTGCGTCGCCTCGGCAGCACCATGGTCGAGCAGGTCATGGGCAGCGGCGTCTCGGCGCGCGTGTCCGGGCTGCTCGCTCTCGGCAACCAGGTCACGGCGAACTCCAGCGCCTGCAGTACCGGCACCGAGGCCATCATCGAGGGGGCCGGGCGGATCCGGGCCGGACTGGCCGACCGCATGCTGTGCGGCGGGACCGAGGGGGCCAGCCACTACATCTGGGCCGGTTTCGACTCCATGCGAGTTCTGTGCAGGACTCACAACGATGAACCCGAGAAGGCGTCGCGCCCCATGAGCGCCTCCGCGGGTGGCTTCGTTCCCGGCAGTGGAGCGGGAGTCCTGCACCTCGAGAGCCTGGAGAGCGCCGAGGAACGTGGGGCTCGGATCTACGCCGAGGTCCTGGGAGGCGCCCTCAACTGCGGTGGGCATCGAAACGGCGGGAGCATGACGGCTCCCAACCCGATCAGCGTGCGTCGGGTCATCGGGCAGGCCCTCGCCGACGCGGAGATCGACCGCGCAGAGATCGACATCATCAACGGACATCTCACCGCGACGGGGGCTGACCCGAACGAAGTTGCCGCGTGGGCCGATGCGCTGGAAGCGACTCCCGAGACGTTCCCCGTGATCAACTCGACCAAGTCCATGATCGGCCACGGTCTCGGTGCCGCGGGAGCGCTCGAGTCGGTCGCGTGCATCCTCATGTTGCGGGGCGGCTTCGCGCACCCATCGCTGAATTGCGAGGACGTGCACCCGGGTATCGAGCCCTGGGCCGCCTCCATCCCGCACGAGATACGGGAGATGCCGGGGCTGCGTACGATCATCAAGTCGGGCTTCGGCTTTGGCGATGTGAACGCATGCGTTATATTTCGTCGGTGGACCGAGTAGTTCATTGGTGTGGAATCGAGGCGTTTACCACATACGGGAGAGATAGCCGGATGGCGAGAGACGAGACCTTCGGGAAGGTCATGGAAATCATCGGCCGCTACGCGAAGAACAAGGACGCCATAGACGGGGCGACGGAGGACACCAATATCCTCGAGGACCTGAAGGTGAACTCCGCGCGGCTGGTGGACGTCATCCTGGACTTCGAGGATGAGTTCGACATCGAGGTCGATGACGAGGACGCCGATGCCGTCAACACCGTCGGCGACGCCGTCACGCTAATCGAAGCCAAGCTGGCCTGAGCCGGGTTAGCCTCCAGTGAGCGACGTTCCCCGCCTTTCCCGGCGCACCCGCCTGGCCCTCTGGGTCCAGCGCGAGGTCGGCCGGGTTACGTCCGTTTTCTGGATTCCCGCGGGGGCCTTCGCCCTGCGCTACGTGATGGGCTACCGGATCAAGAACGCGACCCGTCTTCGGAAGAAATTCCGGAGACTGATGGCGGAGAGCGATGAGCCCATCCTGATCTGCGCCAACCACCTCACGATGGTCGATTCGATGCTGGTGGCGTGGGCACTCGGTGGCACCTGGTGGTATCTCTTCAACTACCGCCGCATGCCCTGGAACCTGCCGGAGTATCGCAATTTCGCGTCCCTGTGGTTCGGACGGGCGGCGGTTTGGGTCACCAAGTGCATCCCCATCCGAAGGGGCGGCCGGCGGGAGCACGTTTCCGGCGTCCTGAAGCGTGTCAAGTACCTGCTTTCGCGTGGAGAGACGGCACTGATCTTCGCCGAGGGCGGAAGAAGTCGGACGGGCAGGATCCAGCTGGACTCGATCGCGCACGGCATGGGTAGGATTGCCAGCAACGTACGCGACTGCCGCGCCCTGGTCGTCTACATGCGGGGCGACCGTCAACGTACCTGGTCCACGGTCCCCGCGATGGGAGACTCGTTCTACGTGGACTTCGAGGTGATCCGGCCTCACTCCGAACGCACCGGAATGCGCCGCTCGCGCGAGTATGCCCAGCAGATCGCGCAGCGCCTGGTGGGCATGGAAGAGAAGTACTTTGCTCGTCGGAAATGATGTAGTCGATCTCCGGGACCCGGAGAACCAGCCAGAGGCCATCCACCCCCGATTCGACGCTCGAGTCTTCACGTGGAACGAGCGCGCGCGAATCCTCGCCGCCGACTCGCCGCATCGAATGCGCTGGGCGCTGTGGGCCGCCAAGGAAAGCGCGTACAAGGTGGCCCGCAAACTGGACTCCCGCGTCTGCTTCTCGCCCCGCGCCTTCACCGTGCGGATTCCGGGCGGGGAGACCGAGGGCCCGCACCCGTACCTGGCCGAGGTCAGCCATCCGCTGGGCCAGTTCCAGGTTTGCCTCGAGGCCACGAACGAGTGGGTGCACGCGGTGGCATCCGTGTCCGGCACCGGCGTAGCGAAGGCCGACTGGCAACTGCGGTCCATGGGTCGTGAGGCCGCGCGCCGCATCCCGGGCGTGGAGGCGAGTGCCCGCGTGAGGAAGCTCGCGCGCTCCGCGATCGCTTCCGCCCTCTCCGCGGTCCCATCGGACATCGTCATCGCAGCAGCGGCCAAGCGGGTGCCCCGGGTGACATGGCGGGGGCAGAGACTGCCGGTCGACCTGTCCTTATCGCATCACGGGCGATTCGTGGCCTGCGCGTGGGGGCGGATCACCAGGTAGGGGTACAGCTTTCACACCGGACGGGCGCGGGACTTCTATCCGGGCGGATCGACTCCCTGCGCCCGCCTTAGAAACAGCACCATTACGAGGCCGGCGGCGGCGTTTCCCGCAAGTAGAGCCGGCCAGCCAGGCTCCGCCGCCATTTGAGTTCCGGTAACCTGCATGCCCGCGCCGAGTACCGCCGTACAGGCGACGAGGCCCCACAGGACCCCGGCCAGCACTGTCTTCCGCAGTTGCGTGAATCGAAAGAACCTGGCGAAGATGATCCCGAGAAGCGTGAACGCGATCATGTGCAGGCTCGTGAAGATCGCGATGCGGAGGTTCCTGAGGCTCTCGACCGTCTCCGCGCCGGGTTCCGCTCCACCGAGCAATGCACCGGAGAGGAAATCCGGCGTAGCCAGGGGTCTGAACCACAGTACGTCGTAGCCGAAGAAGAACACCGTGAGTGCCCCACCGGCAAGCAGGCCGGCCAGGCCACCCCACAGCAGGTCCTGGTGCAGAAGTCTGCGGTACGTTCCCTCGGCAACGTCCGTGGCCTGGTAGAAGACCGCCATTCGAACTCCTGCAGTTTTGATCGCTGGAGAAGGCCCCCGGTTGCGTGCCGACCCCGAACCTGCCGGGACCGCACGTCCCCAACTACGCCTCGACGACACGTTCCCGTCAACCGTGCGCTTGACTGCGGGCCTACTTTCGGCGATATTCTGGCTCGCCCGGCAAGATGCCGGGAATTGCGGGCTACAGTCACAAACGTGGTTTGGGGGGCCTGTTAGCTGAGGTCGCCCCTTTTTTGTAGCTATTTCGCACGACCCCGCGCGGGGGGAGATTCCGCGAGAGTGTCAATCAGTCGGTTGGTACGGATTGTCCGGACTCCGACCTTGGCAACAACAACATCAGGAGCAGGACACATGCGTACCAAGGGAACAGTAAAGTGGTTCAACCCGGACAAGGGTTTTGGATTCATCACGCCGGAAGACGGAAGCAAGGACTGTTTTGTCCATCATTCCGCCATCCAGGCTGACGGCTTCAAGACGCTGAACGAGGGAGACACCGTCGAGTTCGACGTGACGATGGGCGAAAAAGGCCCGGCCGCGGAGAACGTCGTACAGATCGTCTGACTTCGGACTGAAGTCTGGCGAAGAAGGGCCGCTCCGAGATTCGGGGCGGCCCTTTTTCTGTGGAGCCGGTCGCCAATCGGGCGGGGAGCACCTCTCTGGCATCACTCCTGCTTGATCAGGGACCAGTGAGCGTGGACCTGCCGCCAGACGCCCGATCCTCTCTCACGCATGCCGCGCGCAGTGAACGGTCTCCGGAAGCAGCTCCAGCCGTTCGGGCTCGATCGGGTTTCCACACACCGTGCACACGCCGTACTCCCCGCGGTTCAGTCGAGCCAGCGCGATTTCGGTCTGCCGCAACTCGTCAAGGGCCTCCTGGATCTGGCCCTCACGGATCTCCGCGTTTTCCCACTCGTGGGCGTTGTCGGTCTCGCCGGCCACGTTGCCGCTGGACGCCGTCTCACGCTGCTCATCGGCCTGCAGCCGATCCACACGCTGCACCAGGTCGTTTCGCTGAGCCTCAAGCCGGGCGCGCACGGCCGCCAGGTCGAGCTCCATGGTCACTCCTCTCACCAGAAAGTGAAGATGATCCATATCGGAAGGTGATTCCAGCCAAGACGTGGCTAGTCATGGGATCTCCTTCGTTCAATGGTACTCTCCCGCGTGTCCTCGATCTGCAGGCGGCGCTCGAGCCGCTCGATCCGGTCAAGCAGGTCGAGAACGAGGTTCATGGCCGGATAGTCCACCTCGAGCTCCAGCGTGAGCCGGCGGATCCTCCGGACGTGCTCCACCGCTTCGGCAGCGAACCGGACTTCCGGTTCGGACACTGCCGGCGAGAGAAGATCGTGCTCAAGCAGCTCGTGAATCGCCGCACTCGAAGTTCCCGAGCAGAAGGCCAGTTCCCTTACGGTAACGGTTCGCTCCACGGTCATGTCTGAGTGCTTCATCGTCGCTCCCTACGCCGCGCGCGGGTTGAAGTCGGAGGCCTCCGCGAGCTGCTCGAACAAGTCGCGTTCGCGATCAGACAGCTCGCCAGGCACGACGATCCGGACCTCGACCAGGAGGTCGCCTGCCTTTGCCTTGCCCCGGGCCGGCATGCCACGGCCCTTGAGCTTCAGCTGGGAGCCGGGTCGGGCCCCCTGTGGAATGGTCAGTGACGCCGTCTTTCCGTCCAGCATCTTCAGCGGCACCTTCGCCCCGAGCGCCGCCTCCCACGGCGAGACGGCGAGCCTGGTGGTCAGGTCCCGCCCATTGATCTGGAAGCGAGGATCCGGACTCACGTGCACGCGCAGAAACAGGTCTCCGTCCGCGGCTCCATCGGACCCTGCGCCCCCCTGTCCCTTCAGGCGAATGCGGGTGCCGTCGAGCGATCCGGCAGGAATCGACACGTCCAGCGTCTTCACGTGCCGCTTGACCTGGCCGTCGGGCGTGATCTCCGCGGCTTCCAGCGAGATGCGCCGTTTGACCCCGTGATAGGCGTCTTCGAGTGATACTTCGATCTCGGCCTCGTGGTCAGCACCACGCGTGGGAGGGCGGTGATACTCTCTGCGGAACGCAGGACCCCCGCGGCCACCGAACATCTGTTCGAAGAAATCGCTGAAGTCGCCGGCGGTGCGATACTCGTAGTCGGTGCCGACATGGGATTCCCAGCCGGGCGGTGGCTTAAACTCCTGGCCCGCCGAGTAGCCCTGTCCCACCCTGTCGTACTGCTCGCGCTTCTCGGCATCGCCCAGGACCTCATAGGCCTCCGCGATCTCCTTGAATCGCTCTTCAGCATCCGGGTCGTGGTTCACATCGGGATGATACTCCCGTGCCAGCTTTCGGTAGGCCTTCTTCAGAGCCTTTTCGTCGGCCGATCGTTCGACACCGAGGACTTCGTAATAGTCTTTGTACGCTGTGGACACGGCGAGTCCTGTTTCAAAGGGAATCGAGTGTACAAAGTGCCTGGGGCGGGATTTTTCGTCGCGAGCGAAGCGCGCGACCCTGAGCATGCGCAGCATGCGAAGTACCCGCTGATAGGTGGCGGGGGCGGGACTTGAACCCGCACGGGGGACTACTCCCAAGGGATCTTAAGCCCTCCTCCGCCCGTCCCCACAGTACCGGATCGTCCGGGAGACCCCAGAGTCTAAGGCCTGTTTGTCTTCAGCGCTCCACCCAACAGTCCGGCCCGTCCGTATCCACCCGCCCTAGCAGGCACAAAATAGGCAAAGACCCGGCGGGCTCCGACCCTACTGTTCTTCGTCCTCCGCTTTGCTCTTTCCTTTGCCCACAGCGATCCGGCCGCTCCCCGAGAGAACACGGCTCTTGACGGTGTAGCCCGGTGTGTCGTCAATGTCGGTCAGCCCCTGGAAGTACCGGACACCGATGGCGAGCGCCGGGGTGAACTGATACTCAACGTCGAAGGCGATGCCTGCCTCGAAGCCCTTGAGTCGGCCGGCTTTCTTCAGGTCCGTTTCGATGACCACTTCCGTTCCCTCTGATGTGAGCCCTTTGTACCGGTCCTTCGCGCCGGTGATGACGTTGAATTGGGGGCCGGCCCCAACCCGCAGCCCCTTCTCGGGCCCGGTGGCGTATTGGATCAGGATCGGGAAGTCCAGCGTGCTCATGTCGCGGTCCATCGTTCCGCCGGACACGAGGGGATCCAGTTCAGGATCATCGAATGGAATGGGGTCGATGTTATTCGCTCCCTTGCCCGAAATAGCGATGAACCCGACCTGCAGATGGACGTTGGGGTCGAAACGCCACTCTCCGAAGAGCCCAAACAGCGTTCCATTGTGCCTCTCGGCGTTCTCCAGTCCGGTCAGCGTCGAGAAGTTCATGCCAATGTCAAAGCCGACGTTGAATGTCTCGGTCGTGAGGAACTCGCCCATGAGCCAGCCCATCACGACCTGCCCTTCCGCGGGTTTGGGACCGATCCCAGAGACCACGGCGATGGCCCCTGTCAGGAAGGCTGCCCGGAATCGTTTCGCGAAGCCGTTACTTCCTCGTACGGACGGTGATCTGTTCATTTCCCACCCACAGGTTTGAATTGTCAGCTGCCGACTGGCGACGGCCTCCGTTGCATCACAGGGCCAGCCAAACACTCGGTGGAAGCTCAAGGGCGACGGCAATTCGGCCGGCCGCGCCAGCGGCTGACATTGAGCACGCAAAGCGTGCGCCCTCGAGCGTGCGTGAGCACGCGAACAACTACGCGCTGATAAGTGCCGGGGGCGGGATTTGCCGTCAGCCGCGCCAGCGGCTGACCCTGAGCACGCAGAGCGTGCGAAGTACCCGCCGATAAGTGCCGGGGCTGGGATTTGAACCCAGACGGGGCGTACGCCCCAAGGGATTTTAAGTCCCTCGCGTCTGCCAATTTCGCCACCCCGGCGTGAACCGAATATAGGCCTGCCCGAGAAGTCCCGCAGGGCACCACGCCACAGGCACACAGCGGGACCTTGTCCGCCCCCACCCCCTGCCCCGACATTGATCCTATGAAACGATTGGATGCGCGCTCCTGGGCATTTGCCGTCGTGGCGATTCTCGCGACCGCCGTGTTCGTCCGCCTCGGCGCCTGGCAGCTCGAACGGCTGGTCGAGCGCCGTGCCCACAACGATGAGCGGACCGCCCTGGCTTCCTCCCCGCCCGTCGACTTGCCCGGGACCTCTACACCCCTCTCCTCCGACTCACTGCTGTGGCGTCGGGTGAGGCTCACAGGCACCTGGGACTACGACAACGAGATCGTCATCCGGGGACGCGCGGCACTCGGGTCTCCAGGGGTTCACCTGGTCACGCCACTCCGACTCGAGGGGAGTCCGGCCGTGCTGGTGCTTCGGGGCTGGCTTCCTGCGGCGGACGGACTGAGCGCCGACTTCCAGTCCGCTCGGCCGGCGCCGGACGACCCGCAACGAGACAGCACGGTGGTGGTCACAGGACGCGTCTTCCCCGGTGAATCCTCGTCCGCGATCCCTCCGCGCTTCACGCGGTTCGACGTCGGTGTGCACCTGGTTCTGGGCAGCCTCGATCTAGAGGCGGCTCAGCGCGACCTCGATGAGCCAATCCTCGACGCGTGGGTGCTGCCCGACTCGTCCACGTACCCGGAGGGCGACGGCGTTCCGCGGCTCGTCGAAGCCGCTCCGCCCTCCGATGGCCCTCACTTGATGTACGCGATTCAGTGGTTCGGTTTCGCCGCGATCACGCTCGCGGGGGCGACCTTGTTCCTCATCGGCAGGCAGGACGACCGCCCGGAAGGAGATCACGCATGAGCTACCGCAAGTTCGTCGATCGATCCGGAAACGCCTGGCGTGTGCGAGATCGCAGCCGCTGGGAATGGCACTTCGAACCCGAGGGCGGCAACCCAGGTCCGGCGAAGGTGGCGCGAGCGCCGGGGCACCAGGACGACCCGTTCGAGCTCAGTAACGAAGAGCTTCAGCGACTGCTCGACTCGGCTCCCGGAGCGTCTCGGCCCAGGGCACCCAATCCCTTCAAGGACTGAGACCTGCACAGGTTGGGCTCACGTCCACTTGCCACATAATCCCAATGGGTGACATATTGTCACCGATGCTGTGACTTTGGGACGTGTTGGCGCAGACGGCTGGCCCCGTACCTCGCCTGGCGTACCCCTGTGAAGCCGCTTCGAAGTGCTAAATTCTGCGCCTCCCGCTGCCATAGGTATCGACGGCGCTCCAGTGGGCAATCGTGGCACACTTCCGGCAAGGGTCAAACGGGACGTCGTTCAGCGGTTTTTGGCGGGCTTAGCCGCCCGCGTCTGGGCCCGCCGACCGGGTGATCCCCCTGAACCCGGTCGCGCGGTGCCCCTTTCGGTAGTTCATCTGCGTTCGCCAGGCCCAGGCGGGCTGAAGACGGAGTAGACATGCCTGAGGAATATACGAAGGCCGATGTGGCCCCCCGCGTGCTCGTGGTGGAGGACGAGGAGAACGTACGCGATCTCCTTCTGACGGTTCTCGCGGAGAACGGATACCGCGTGGATGCCGTCCGGTCGGGCGAGGAAGGACTGCGTCAGCTGGACCAGCAGTTGTACGACCTGGTACTGCTCGACCTGAACCTGCCCGGAATGCACGGACTGAACGTGCTCGGTGCGGGTCCCGCCCTGCAGACAGACGCTCAGTTCATCGTGATGACGGCCTTCGGTTCGATCGACAGCGCCGTCGAGGCGATGAAGCTGGGAGCCGTAGACTTCATCAAGAAGCCGTTCCGCACGGAGGAGCTGCTTCACATCCTGTCGCGCGCCCGCGAGGAGCTCGAGCTGAAGCGCGAAGTCGCGCAGCTCAGGAGCCAGACGAACGCGGGGGTACGGGCCCACCTGGTCGGAAAGTCGCAGGCCATGCAGAGGCTGTATGGCATGATCGAGCGCGTGGCTCCGACGCGGGCCAACGTGCTGATCACGGGCGACACGGGAACGGGTAAGGAGCTGGCCGCGCGGGCGGTACACGAACTGTCGGGGCGCAGCCGCCGACCGTTCGTGGCGATCAACTGCTCCGCTCTCCCCGAGACACTGCTCGAGTCGGAGCTGTTCGGACACATGAAGGGCTCTTTCACCGGCGCCGTGCAGAGCAAGCGCGGGCTGTTCGAGGAAGCGCAGGGCGGAACCATCTTCCTGGACGAAATCAGCACGGTGTCCGAAGGGGTGCAGGTGAAGCTCCTTCGAGTTCTGCAGGATCGGAAGGTCACCCGCGTGGGAGGCCGTGAGCCGATCACCGTGGACTTCCGGCTGATCGCGGCTACGAACCGTGAACTCGGTGATCTGGTGGAAAAGGGCGAATTTCGCGAAGACCTGTTCTACAGGCTCAACGTGTTCCCCATCCGCGTGCCCTCGCTGCGCGAACGACGTGACGACATTCCAGTGCTCGCCCAGCACTTCCGACAGCGCTTCGCGGACGAGAACGGCCTCGAGCCGCCGGATATCCCGCCCAAGACCATGACCCGGCTAATGGCGTACGATTGGCCCGGCAACGTCCGTGAACTCGAGAACTTCATCGAGCGGGCGGTCATCATGCATGCCGGTGCGCGGGCCATTCCGTTCGAGCCGCCGGGGCAGCGCCCGGACCCGGAGAGGAATCTCCTCTCGAGGGCCCGCGAGGAGAAGTGGGACCTCGAGAGGCTGGAGAGGGAGTACATCCTGGATATGCTCGAGCAGACCCAGTGGCACCAGAGCTCAGCGGCTGAAGCCCTGGGCATCAGCCGGCGGACTCTGTACCGGAAGCTGAAACGCTATCGCGAGCAGGGGATACTGCCTGAGCCCCACCACGTGGCCCTGCGCCTCTGATCGGCGGATCGAGCACCGGAAGTCGTGATCCAAGTGGCTGGATGTGCAGAGGGGCGCCTTTCGGGCGCCCCTTCTTTCTTTCCCCTGGTCCACGCCCTCGACGCCAGCCTCTAGCCGATCCAGCCGCTTCTCTGCTCCGGCTCCCTGCCGTGGGGCATCCACAGCGTGAAGGTGGCCCCTTCCCCGAGCGTGGATTCCAGTGTCAGGTCGCCCCCCATGTACTCCGCCAGTCGGCGCGACAGGGTGAGGCCGATGCCGACCCCTCCTCGTTTCCTCCTCCCGGAACCGCCCTTTTCGTACTCGCCGAAGATCCTCTCCTGGTCTGCCTCGGGAACTCCGGGACCCTGGTCCGACACACTGATCGCCAGCCAGCGCTCCGCCTGGCCGGCCCCTCCGGGCCCTTCGCGGCTGAGGTCAGCCGCGATACGCACGTCCGTCCCCTCGGGCGAGTACTTGATCGCGTTGCTCAGCAGGTTCGTCATGATCTGCAGCACCCGATCTGGATCGGCCACCATGCGAAGATTGTTGCGATTCCGCTTCAGGCGCAGGCGCATCTTCTTCTGCTCGGCCTGCGGGTGGATGCCGTCCATCGTGGCCTGCAGCAGGTCGTTGACCACGATCATGCGGGGCCAGGTCTCGAGCCGGCCCTGAGACAGGCTCTCCAGGTCGAGCACGTCCTGCACCAGCCGCATGGCATGCTCACTGCCCCGACGAATCTTCTCCGGTATGTCGCGGGCCTCGCCCGTCGTCTCCAGGAGAAGCCTCTCGGACCACATCAACACGCCGCTGCAGGCGTTGCGAAGGTCGTGGTTCACGAAAGCGTAGAACCGATCGCGCTGTTGCTGAGTCTGTCTCAGTTCATCGAGGAGGCGCTGCAGGGTCTTGAACTGGCGAGCGTTCTCAATCGAGACCGCCGCCTGGGCAGCCAACATGCTGACGATTGTCTCGTCGCGCTCCGTGAACGCTGCATCTTGCTCCTTGTTGGTCAGATACAGGTTCCCGTAGGCGCGATCGCCGATCCGGATCGGCACGCCGAGAAACGACGTCATCCCCGGGTGCGTCCCCGGCATTCCGGCGGATCTCGGATCGGAGGACATGTCGTGAACTCGGATCGGGACCTTCGAGTGCGTGACCGCTCCGAGAAGCCCCAGTCCCTTCGGAGGACCGCCCATGCGTTCTCTCTGGCTGGCGTCGAGGCCACTCGTAATGAACAGCTCGAGCTCGTCGCCCTCGGGAGTCAGGACTCCCAGTGCCCCGTACGCGGCGTCCGTGAGATCCCTGGCCCGATCGGCCACGGTCTGCAGGACCGCATCCAACTCGAGGTCCGACGCAACGGCCACTTCCGCCGCGTGTAGATCCTGCAGGATCGTGATGTGGTCTTCGCTCTCCGCCCGCAGATTATCGGACCGCCTCGCCCGGGCCGTTTCGGCTTCCAGGAGCCGGGCGTTCTCGATGGCGAGTCCTGCGAGGTGGCCGAAGGCGTACAGCGAATCCGCGTCATCCTGCACGAACCCGGGTGGGTCCGCCCGGCCGACAACGACCAGGCTGCCGAGCGCCCCGGATCTCTGGCGCAGAGGTACGGCCAGGACCGTTCGGGGATCAGCGGGATCGAGCGCCAGAGCTTCGTAGAACGGATGATCGGACATGTCGTTGTCTATGACCGCCCGATCTTCCTCGATCGCCCGCTGGGTGAGGGTGCCCCCGACGGGGAAGCGCGCTCCCGTGATTTCCTCGAGCGAACCGCTGGCTCCCGCCACCAGGAACTCCCGGGAATCCGCCTCGAGGAAGGTGACGGCCACCCCGGTGCCCTCGAACAGCTGCTGCGTGCGCTCCGTCACGACGGACAGGATGCCCTGGAGATCCCGGGTCTCCAGGATCGCGCTGCCCGTCTCGCAAAGACCGCTGAGACGGGACGCCATGTCGCCGGACTTCGTGCTACCCTTGCTACCCAATTCAGCTCGTGGGCTGGGGGGAACGATCGGGCGTGTGCACGCCCGTGCGGCCTGTGCTGAACCCACACGCGGGCCGGTGTGCCTGCCCGCGCGTGAGACAATATTTCACATGGGGATAGGGGCCGCCAGAGTCCGGTGGGACAAGATGGCGGCCCGGGACGTCAGGAGAGCGAGCGCGGCCGACCCAGGATCTCGGCGTACACGATGGCGCGAGCGGCGAGCGGCAGTGATTCGAGCCTGGCCAGCCCCGACGCCTTCGCGGCCCTCTCCTTCCGTGCCTTCGTGGCCACAGATGACTGCTCAGCGGCGATAGCCAAGCGAGCCTCCTCGACCTTGTGCGCGGCGTCACGTTTCATGGCGGCATCCGACGGACGCCGGTCAGCGACGGGCCGCGGCGCCTCCCGATCGGGAGGCGGCGACGCGGGCGCTGGAGTTGCTCCGGAGGCTTGCGCCGGATCCAGCATTCGCGCGATATCGGCAAACGCCTCCCTGCGCTGTCGGGCAGCCGCCCTCAGGCTGGTGGTCGCAGGGCGACCCACCCGGGTCCTCGAGGTCGCGGGCACGGACCCGGCGCCCGCCGCGCGTCCGGGATCACTCTTTCCAGACGCCAGCCCCTGCTTGGCCTCCCAGCGCTGCAGCGCTTCCATCGCTCGCTGCTGCGACTCCAGCGTCTTCTGGCGGGCCGTGCTGGAGATGTCGATGGGCCCACCCAGGGGCTCACTGTCGTACGGGTCCTGCCCGGGCACTCGCCGCTGCGTCCCCGCAACGCCCTTGAAAATCCAGAAGACGATGACCGCGATGATCACGAAGACCTGTTCCATGTCAGATCTCCCCGTCGTCTCCCGTCCCCGCGATGGAGTCCCGCATCCGCGTATCCGACTCCACGTTCCGGTACCTCATGTAGTCCATCACACCCAGCTTTCCGGCGCGAAACGCTTCGGCCATGGCAAGGGGTATTTCGGCCTCGGCCTTGACCACCTCCGCGCGCATCTCTTCGACGCGGGCGCGGTTCTCCTGCTCGTGCGCCACCGCCAGGGCTCGCCGCTCCTCGGCCTTGGCCTGGGCGATCTGCTTGTCCGCTTCGGCCTGGTCGATCTGCAGCTCGGCGCCGATGTTCTTCCCGACGTCCACGTCGGCGATGTCGATCGACAGGATCTCGAACGCGGTGCCGCTGTCCAGCCCCTTCGCCAAAACGGTCTTGGAAATCGCGTCCGGATTCTCCAGCACCGCTTTGTGCGAGTCGGCCGAGCCGATGGTGCTGACGATACCCTCACCGACACGGGCCAGGATCGTCTCTTCGCCGGCTCCACCGACCAGGCGGTTGATGTTGGCCCGGATCGTGACGCGGGCAACCGCGATCAACTGAATCCCGTCCTTGGCCATGGCGGCGACCCGCGGCGTCTGGATGACCTTCGGGTTCACCGACACCTGGACGGCCTCGAGCACGTCACGGCCGGCCAGGTCGATCGCCGCGGCCTGTTCGAACCCCAGCGCGATATTCGCCTTGTCGGCCGAGATCAGCGCGTTACCTACCCGCGCCACGTCGCCGCCGGCCAGGTAGTGCGCCTCGAGCTCGTTCACGTCCAGCGTGATGCCCGCCTTGGTGGCGGCGATGAGGGGCCTGATGATGCCAGCCGGATTCACCTTCCGCAGGCGCATCCCGATCAGGCTGCCGATGCCTACCCGGACGCCGCTCGCGAACGCCTCGATCCACAGGCGAACGGGCACGGCCCACGTGATTACCATTAGCAGGAAGAATCCGAGGAATACGGCGAGGATCGCCCCCACGGCTGTGGTCTCATTCATGGCTTCAACTCCCGTTATGCATGGCCCGTCGAGTCATGGAACCGGGCCAGTGTCAGTAGTCTGTCTCTTCCGTACCTACACCCCAGTGCCGCGATTCATCGCAGCGCCCGGCTGTTTCCTCAGGCGGGCTTGCCCTCCTGCGGCGGGTCAACTCCTTCGTCGGCAGGCTCCGCCTTCCGAACCACGTGCCGGTAGCTCTCGGCCCGCAGCACCACGACGGTATCCCCCTTCTCCACCCAGGGCCCTTCGGTCACGACGTCGATGCGCTCGCCGTCGATCGAGACGGTCCCCGATGGCCGCAGATCCGTCAGGGCCTCGCCGATCCGGCCTTCAAGGTCGGGCCGATCCGGGGCCGATAGATATCCGGCCTCCTGCGTTGTGGCCCGGTCCAGCAGCACGCCCGACATCGCGCGGCTGAAGGGAAGGTGCCGGAGGACGGCATAGGCCAATGCGCCGACCACCAGAATCGACACCGCGATGATCCCTAGTGCGCTGATCACTTCTGACACGGTCGGATAACTCCCTAGCATGCTCAACATGAGGGCGGTCATTACGGTCACACCGCCGGCGAGTCCGGCCACTCCAAAGCCGGGGATCACAAAAACTTCGAGCGCGATGAGGCCTGCGCCTGCCGTGAGCAGAATTGCCTCTTCCATGCCCGCCAGGTTCACAATGAAGCGCGCGCCGAAGAACGCGGTCAGGCAAAGAAGTCCCACCGCACCAGCCAGCCCGAACGTTGGGGTTCGTATCTCTATGATCAGCCCCATGAAGCCCAGGCTCAGCAGCAGGGGCGCCAGCATCGGGTTGGTCAGCAGTCGCACGATGCGTTCAGCCCAGTTGGGGCTCATTTCCTGCACCGGAACGCCCTCGAGACCCACGGAGGCGACCAGGGCGGGCCAATCGTCCACGACTCCGGTCGCCACCCCCAGGTCGACGGCTTCCGACGTCGTCAAAGTCAGCAGCCGACCTGCCTCCGAGATACCCTCGACGGCCACATTCTCATCGACCATGGCCTCGGCGATCGAGGGATCGAACCCTCGCTCCTCGGCCAGGGCCCTGAACTCCGACCGCATCGCGCTCACCATCTTCTCAGATGCACGCTTGCCTTCACCCACTACCGGCGTAGCGGCTCCGATGGTGGATCCGGGCCGCATGTACAGGCGGTCGGCCGAGAGGGCGATCATCGCTCCGGCGGAAAGGGCGCGGCGATTCACATAGGCGTGAACCGGCACGCGAGCGTCGCGGACGGCATCGATGATCTCCCACGCCGCATCGATGCGTCCGCCCGGGGTGTCGATGTCGAGGATTACGGCTGACGCCCCCGCCGCGGCCGCCTCGTCGAGCGACCGGGACACGAAGGGGGCAAGGCCCATCTCCACCGTACCCGTGACCGGAACCCGGTACACGGCTCCACCCTCCTGTCCCCTGAGAACGGGGACGGTCGCGGCGAGCACCGCAGCGAGGGCCGCGAGTCGGATGGGCACGCGCAAACCCTTGTGGCTGTTCATGCGATGGAAACTAGCGTCAGGACCGGTGCTTACCAAGACGTTGCCCTCGCGTGGACGGCCAGCGAGGTCGCTCCGATTGTGGCTGCGCCACCTTTCTCGCTAGTTTGGGAGGTTGCAAGGCTCACGGCATCCACTGAACGGAGAGACGCTCGATATGGCGGACAAACTGATCCAGTATGAGGTGGTCGACGGCGTAGGGGTCATTACGATGGTCGACCCGCCCGCGAACACGTATACACACGAGATGATGCGGGAGATGGACGAGGCGATCGTCGCCGCCCGGTTCGACGAATCGGTACACGTGATCGTGCTCAGGGGCGCGGGAGACAAGTTCTTCAGCGCGGGCGCGAACATCAGCATGCTTCAGACCTCGGACCCGTACTTCAAGTACTACTTCTGCCTGCACGCCAACGAGACTCTGAATCGACTCGAGCAGACCCCGAAGCTGGTGATCGGAGCCCTCAACGGACACACGGTCGGCGGAGGCCTCGAGATCGCCATGGCCTGCGACATCCGGATCGCGAAGTCGGGCGGAGGGAAGATCGGCCTGCCCGAGGTGAACCTCGGCGTCCTGCCGGGCACCGGGGGAACGCAGCGGATGGGTCGCCTGCTGGGCAAGTCCAAGGCTATCGAACTGATGGTCGAAGGCGGAACGTTCGGGTTCGAGGAGGCGCTGCAGATGGGCCTCATCAACAAGATCTATGAGGCCGAGGACTTCTTCGAGGCCGTAATGGACTACGCCCGCGGGTTCGTGCCGCCCAACAAGGCCTCCCGGGCCGTAGGGCGGATCAAGCGGGCGGTATGCAGCGGTGTCGAAGTTCCGTTCTCCGAGGGCCTGGCGATCGAGCGCGAGCTTCAGCAGCTGCTGTTCCAGGGCTCGGATGCCCGCGAAGGACTCAACGCCTACATCGAGAAGCGGTCGCCCGAGTTCACGGGTACCTGATCGGACCCGCACTGCCCGGCCCGGTGCGAGTTCACCGGGTCGGGAAGCGGCTCGCCATCCGTTAACGGCTGAATCCCCCCGAAAGGAAGTCATGGAGCTGCGGACCAGACTGTTGATCGGTGGAGAGTGGTTGGACGGTACCAGCCGCTTCCCCACCGTGAATCCGGCCACCGAGGAAGTGATCGCCGAGGTGGAAGAAGCCGGCGCCGCGGAAGTCGATGCCGCCGTTCGATCGGCGCGGGAGGCTTTCGAAGACCCGGCGTGGAGGGACCTCGATCCGCATCGGCGCGCCTCGCTGCTCTGGCGGCTGGCCGACCTGGTGGAGGAGAACCTCGAGTTCATCGCCGAGCTGGAAACCCGGGACAACGGCAAGCCCGCGTTCGAGTCAGCCCGGGTCGACCTGCCTTTCGTGGTGTCCAATTTCCGCTACTTCGCGGGCTGGGCTGACAAGCTGGCGGGAGACGTGATCCCGGTTTCGGGCCCGTTCCTCAACTACACGCTTCGTGAGCCGCTGGGCGTGATCGGCGCGATCATTCCCTGGAACTTCCCGCTCAACATCGCGTCGTGGAAGCTGGCCCCGGCCCTGGCGTGCGGAAACGCCGTGATCCTGAAACCGGCCGAGGAAACGCCTCTTACGGCGCTCCTTCTCGGAGAACTGGCCCTCGAGGCCGGTTTCCCCCCGGGAATCGTGAACGTGATCCCGGGTCGGGGTCCGGTGACCGGGCAGGCCATGGTCGAACACCCGGGAATCGACAAGATCGCGTTCACCGGATCGACGGAAACCGGGCGCATCGTGATGAGGACGGCGGCGGAGAGCCTGAAGAAGGTATCCCTCGAACTGGGCGGGAAGTCGCCGAACGTGGTGTTTGCCGACGCCGACCTGGGAGCCGCGGTCCGTGGGGCGATCACCGGGATCTTCTACGGAAAGGGCGAGGTGTGCGCGGCAGGGTCGCGCCTGTTCGTGGAGGCGTCGATCAAGGACGAGTTCATGGAGCAGCTCACCTCGAAGGCTGCCGGAATGACGGTCGGCGACCCGAACCATCCGAAGACCCGTCTGGGGGCCATCGTCTCGAAGGGACAGCACGAGCGCGTGTTGTCGTACATCGAGGCCGGCATCGCGGAAGGCGCCACGCTGCGCACCGGGGGACAGGCCGCCACGGTGGACGGCCGGGGCTATTTCGTCGAGGCCACGGTATTCGACGACGTGAAACCGGACATGAAGATCGCTCGCGAGGAGATCTTCGGACCGGTGCTGGCCACCCTGGCGTTCGACGACATGGACGACGCGGTGGCGCAGGCGAACCAGACGATCTACGGCCTCGCCGCCGGCGTCTGGACCCGCGATGTGGGCAAGGCGCATCGCTTCGCGCGTGCCGTCCGGGCGGGCACCGTGTGGGTCAACACCTACAACCGCTATGATCCGGGCTCGCCGTTCGGTGGCTTCAAGCAGTCCGGCTTCGGCCGCGACCTCGGAGAGCGCGCCCTGGAGGAGTACACCCAGACGAAGAGCGTCTGGGTGGCGCTCGACTGACCGGACTGAGCAACGGGAACGCGATGAGCAGCCGACAGCCTGATCCCAGAGATGCGCTGATCTGCGGAGCGGTGCGCACACCGGTCGGGCGCCACGGGGGCGCGCTGGCCGGAGTTCGCCCGGACGACCTGCTTTCCCTCGCCATCTCCGAACTCGTTCGGCGGACCGGCGTTCCGCCGGATCGCATCGAGGACGTCGTGATGGGCTGCACCAACCAGGCGGGAGAAGACAACCGCAACGTGGCCCGCATGGCTTCCCTTCTCGCGGGCCTGCCCGTGGACGTGGCCGGACAGACGGTGAACCGGCTGTGCGGCTCCGGGCTGCAGTCGGTAGTCACCGCCGGGCACGCGATCCGCTGCGGAGAGGGCGACGTGTTCATCGCGGGCGGCGTGGAGAGCATGTCCCGCGCCCCGTGGGTCACCCTGAAGCCGGAGTCCAGATTCCCGCGTTCGGCGCCCGTCTCCGCGGACACCACCGTCGGATGGCGCTTCACCAATCCCCGCATGCCCGCGGAATGGACCATCTCCCTCGGCGAGACGGCGGAAGTCGTGGCCGACCGGCACGGGATCACGCGCGAGGAGCAGGACGCCTTCTCGGCGGAGAGCCAGAAACGAGCCGCCGACGCCATATCCCATGGCCGTTTCGACGCTGAAATCGTCCCCGTCGAGGTGCCGCAGCGCCGGGGCGATCCCGTGGTCGTCACTCGAGACGAGCACCCCCGCCCTGAAGTGACGGCGGAGGGACTCGCACGTCTGCGGCCGGCATTCCGGGACGGCGGCACGGTCACCGCCGGCAGTTCGTCGGGCATCAACGACGGAGCGGCGGCGATCCTGGTGGCCAGCCGCGAAGCGGCGCTCGACCTCGGTCTACGTCCAATGGCCCGCCTCGGAGCAGCAGCCGTGGCCGGCGTCGACCCTTCCTGCATGGGACTCGGACCCGTGCCCGCCGTGAGAAAGGCACTCGCCCGCGCAGGTCTCGGAATCGAGGACGTCGACCTGGTCGAACTCAACGAGGCCTTCGCCGCGCAGGCCATCGCCTGCATCCGGGAACTCGACCTGGACCCTGAGCGCGTCAACGTGAACGGGGGCGCCATCGCCCTGGGCCATCCACTGGGGTGCACGGGCGCCCGTCTGCTGACCTCGCTGGCACACGAAATGGGGCGCCGCGAAGCCGCAACGGGACTGGTGGCGATGTGCATCGGCGTCGGCCAGGGGATCGCCGCATTACTTCACAAAGAAGTTGATGTTCGATGACTGACTCGCATGTTTTGCTTGATTTTACCGATTCCGTAGGAACGCTGACGCTGAACCGCCCGGACAAGCTGAACGCGTTCTTCGGCAGCATGCGCGACGAGATCGGTGAGGCTCTCGAGGAGATGGCCGGCAGGGAGGACGTCCGGGTCGTGGTCATCACGGGACGGGGCCGGGCGTTCTGCGCCGGGGCCGACGTGGGTTACATGGCCGATCTCCTGGAGAGGGGCGCGTACGACGAAGCGAACCTCCTCGTCACGGCCGGCCGAAGGGTGATCCGATCGATCATCGAGATGCCCAAACCGGTCATCGCGGCCCTCAACGGCGCCGCGGCCGGCGGCGGTGCCAACATGGCCCTGGCCTGCGACCTGCGAATCGCCTCCGATCGGGCGGCCATCGGCCAGACCTTCAATCGCATCGGCCTGGCTCCCGATTGGGGCGGCACCTGGCTGGTGCCTCGCCTGGTGGGGCGGGCGAGAGCCGCCGAACTGTTCTTCCTGGCCGACATGGTGGATGCCGAGGAAGCCGAGCGCATCGGACTCGTGAACCGGGTCGTGCCGCATGCAGACCTTGAAGACGCGGTCCGCGAGGTGGCGCAGCGCCTCGCCGCGAAGCCGGCTCTCGCGCTGGCGTTGGCCAAGGAGGCTTTGCGTCGTTCCCTGTCCGCCGATCTGGACGAGATGCTGGACTTCGAGGTACGGGCCCAGAACGAGGCGTTCCGATCGCGGGACGCTCTCGAAGGCACCCGGGCCTTCATGGAGAAGCGTGCGCCACGTTTCGGCGGTGATTCGGAGAGTGAGAAGCGATGACGAGCACGAATCCGGTACGGCGCGCTACGCTGGACGACCTGGACGAGATCCTGTCGCTGTGGGTCCACTACATACGGGTCCACCGGGCCAATCCGGCGTATCGAAACATGCCGCCGGATGCGGTTCGGATCCGGCGCACCGTATTCGAGAGCCACATTCGCGGTGAGGACTCGGAGGTGTTCGTCGTCATGGGCTCGGACGGTTCCCTGGAGGGAATGCTCACCTGCTTCGAAGAAGAGAACGCTGCCTACTTCCACCCCCCGAAATACGCTCGAATCCAGACTCCCTTCGTCCGACCCGAGGCCCGCGGGCGCGGTCTCCTGAAACGATTGCTGGACGAGGCCTATCGCTGGGCGCGCGAGCGTGAACTGACCGAGACGCGCCTGTTCGTGAGCGCAATGGCGGAGGCCGCCAACCGGTTGGCGGAGGAGCACGGCTTCGAGGCGATTGCGGTGATCCGGCGCAGGCCAGTCGAGTGGGACTTTCCTTCGGATCCGGGCCGGCCCCGGTGAGTTGCGACACCTTCCCTCCCCCGCGGGGGCCGGTCGTGGTGGTCGGCGCCGGGACGATGGGACACGGCATCGCCCACGTGAGTGCGGTCGCGGGATTCGAGACGCGTCTGTTCGACGTTGACGCCGCCGCCCGCCTGCGCGGACTGGCCCTCATCGAGGCCAACCTCGATCGGGGCGTCGAGCTCGGAAAGTTGGAGCCCGCCGCGCGGAACGCGGCCCTCGATCTGCTCAGCGAGACGGGAGACCCGGCCGAGGCGGGAGCGGGGGCCGAGCTCGTGATCGAGGCCGTGCCCGAGGACCTGGACCTGAAGCGCCGCGTGCTGGCGGAGTTCGCGGCCCACGTCGGCCCGGAAGCGATTCTCGGCTCGAACACGTCGTCGTTGTCGATCAGCCGGATCGGGGAGGGGGTGCCCGGACCCGAGAGACTGGTGGGTCTGCATTTCTTCAATCCGGTCCACATCATGTCGCTGGTCGAGGTCGTCCGGGGCGATCGCACCGCCGAGCGCGTGGTCGAGCGAGCCAGGAGCTTCGTCGAGGCGCTCGACAAGGAACCCATCGTCGTCAACGACTCGCCGGGCTTCGCCTCGTCCCGCCTGGGAGTGGCCATCGGCCTCGAGGCGATTCGGATGCTCGAGTCGGGCGTGGCTTCGGCGCACGACATCGACCGGGCAATGGAGCTCGGTTATCGGCACCCCATGGGACCTCTTCGCCTCACGGACCTCGTGGGACTCGACGTCCGCCTGAGGATCGCGCGCTACCTGCACTCCGAGCTCGGCGAGCGGTTCCGGCCGCCCGCTCTGCTGGAGCGAATGGTCGAAGAAGGAAAGCTGGGACGAAAGACGGGACAGGGATTCTACTCGTGGTGATATTGAGGAGGGGGACATGAGCGACGTATTGCTGCTCGAAAAGCTGGAGGGGCGGGTCGGCCTGCTCACCGTGAACCGGCCGGACAAGATGAACGCCCTCAACAACGAGGTTCGGGACTCGCTCTTCGCGGCGCTCAAGGCGCTGCGGCACGACGACGACGTCCGGGTGGTCGTGATCACTGGGGCCGGCGACCGTGCGTTCATCGCGGGAGCCGACATCGGAGAGTTCAAAGACGCCGGCGCGGTGGAACAGTACCGGTCGATGCAGGAGAGCAACATCTATTCCCTGATGGAGGACTTCCCGAAGCCGATCATCGCGATGATCAACGGGTTCTGCCTCGGCGGGGGCTGCGAGCTCTCGATGGCGTGCGATATCCGTATCGCCTCGGATCGGGCCAAGCTGGGGCAGCCCGAGGTGAACCTCGGAATCATCCCGGGAGGCGGCGGCACGCAGCGTCTTCCTCGCCTCGTGGGTGAGGGGCGGGCGGCCCTGATGATCATGTCCGGCGTGCTGATCCGGGCGGACGAGGCACTGGACATCGGGCTGGTGGACTCGGTCTTCCCGGCCGACGAGCTGCGGGAGAAGACGCTGGAGATCGCCCGCACCATCGCCTCCAAGTCGCCGGTGGCCCTGCAGGCGGCCAAGGAGAGCATCCTCGCCGCCCGCCGCATGCCCCTGGACGAGGGTCTGAAGTTCGAGCGGGCCTGGTTCGGACTGCTGTTCTCCACCGCGGACAAGGAGGAGGGCGTCGGCGCCTTCCTGGAGAAGCGCGAACCGGAGTTTACCGGCCGGTAGCGGGACACCGATCGCCGGGGAACGAGAACCGGCCCTGACCTCGTAAGGTCAGGGCCGGTTCCTATGGCTCGCAGAACTGGTGGGTGCGGGCAGTCCCGCGGCCATCAGGCCTGGACGATACTCACGATCTTCCGCCCGCCCCGCTGATCGGCAAACTGAACCAGCCCGTCCGAAAGCGCGAAGAGCGTGTCGTCGTTGCCCCGGCCGACGTTGCGACCCGGGTGAATCCGGGTGCCACGCTGCCTGACGATGATGTGTCCGGCGCGTACCCGCTCGCCGCCGTACTTCTTCACACCCAGGTACTTCGGGTTGCTGTCTCGTCCGTTTCGGCTGGAGCCGACACCCTTTTTATGCGCCATGACTACGCCTCGTCACGATTCTTGATGGCTTTCTGAACGTCACTCTTCAGGATCCGGCCTTCCTTGCCCGTGCCCTCGATCGTCGCCAGGTCGAGTCCGGCCTCTTCCGCCAGCTCACGGGCCGAATCCGTGATGTCGAACTCGACAACGGGCGCCGTCTCGACGACCGCCGGGGTCTCGTCGACCACGACTTCGACGGGCGTGTCCGCCTCGGCCTTGGCAGCGGCCTTCTTCGGAGCCGCTTTCTTCGCGGCAGCCTTCTTCGGAGCCGGCTTCGCAGCCTCCGCCTTCGGAGCCACTGACTTGCCCGATCCGAAGTCGATATCCAGGACGCGCACATCCGTGTAGCCCTGGCGATGTCCCTGCTTGCGGCGATAGCCCTTCCGCTTCTTCATCTTGAAGACGATGATCTTGTCACCCCGCCCGTGGCAGATGACCTCGGCTGCCACCGCGGCGCCGTCCAGGGACGGCTGTCCAACGATGATCTGGTCATCGCGCTCGGCGAGGAGCACATGGTCGAACGTCACGCGGTCGCCGGGCTCGGCGTCCAGCGTGGGCATCCGCAGCGTAGCGTCAGGCTCCGCCCGGAACTGCTTTCCTTTGGCCTCGAATATCGCGTACATCGTCATCTTCTGAATTCTAGGGTCCAATTCTGATCCGTAGCCCAGTAAACTAGAAGCTTTCCGGGGTGGTGTCAATTTCGCCTGACCGCCCTGGCACGGCGGTCAGGCGACCGCGTATTTGCTCGTCACGTCCGTATCGGCGGGACCGGCGAGAAGCTTGTATTCGTCGTGTCCCATGAGCGGATCGTCGCGTATGTCGAGTTCGATGCTCAGCTCGCTGGCAATGCGCTTCAGGAACCGCGGCTCCTCTTCCAGCAGGAACAGCGCCACCTCGGGGTGGACCCGCACCGTGATCTCCCTCTTCTCTCCTGCCGAACGAGCCCTGCGAATCGCTCGTTCCAGGCGCCGCACCACCGTGTCCGGTGCGAGGACCCGGCCCGTGCCTCCACAGCTCGGACAGGGTTGGGTCGCCGTCTGGACCAGGCTGGGGCGTACCCGCTGCCGGCTCATCTCGAGGAGTCCCAGGTCGGAGATCGGGAACATCTTCGTCCGGGCTCGATCGCGTCCCAGGTGGCTTCGCATTTCGTGCTGTACCCGGTCGCGATTCTCCTGCTCGTCCATGTCGATGAAGTCGAGAACGATGATGCCGCCGACATCCCGCAGCCGGAGCTGCCGGGCGATCTCGGCCGCCGCCTCGATGTTCGTCTTCACGATGGTCTTGGCCGGGTCCTTCTTGCCGGTATAGCGACCCGTGTTCACGTCCACCGCCACCAGTGCTTCGGTGTGCTCGATGACGATGTAGCCGCCGGACTTGAGGTCCACTCGGCGCCGGAACGCGGCCCGGATATCCTCCTCGATGCCGAACTCGTCGAAGATCGGGACGTCCCCGCGGTACATTTTGACTCGATCCAGAAGTTCCGGGCTGACCTGTCCAAGGTAGGACTTGATCTCCTGGGCCAATTCCTCCGAATCGACGGTGACGGAATCGACCTTCTCGCTGAACAGGTCGCGGATGATCCCGGAGGTGAGGGTGGCTTCCCGGTGCACGGAAGTCGGTGCCTGCGAAGAGGACACGCGCCGCTGGACCTTCTCCCACGTCTTGCGCAGTGATTTGAACTCTGCGACGAGCGTCTTGCTCGTCAGTTCCTCTCCCACGGTACGGATGATGACGCCGCCCTGGCCCTTGCCGATCGCCTCGCGGGCCATCTTCCGCAGACGCGTGCGCTCCTCGCGGTCCTCGATCTTCCTGCTGACTCCCACGTGCTTCGAGTCGGGCATGTAGACGATGAAGCGGCCCGGCAGCGACACCTGGGTCGTGACCCGGGGGCCCTTCGTGCCAATCGGCTCTTTGGTCACCTGCACCAGGAGCTCCTGGCCCCGTTCGATGACGTCCTGGATCGGGGGGTATTTGCGGTTGCGCCGGTTTCCGTTCCGTCCGCCGTTACCACCGCCGTTCTCGTCGTCATCTTCCTCCACCTCGGTGACATCCGAAACGTGGAGAAACGCCGATTTTTCCGTGCCTATGTCGACGAAAGCGGCTTGAATGCCTGGAAGAACGGCTTCGACCTTGCCGAGGTACAGGTCCCCGACGATGCGCGCCTCGTCGGATTGCTCATTCATGAGCTCGACGAGGCGACCGTCCTCGATAATGGCCACCCTGGACTCGGTGCCCAGGGCGTTAATCACGATCTCGCGTTGCATTTCTGCCCGTATCCCGTCTGCCCCGGTACTCGGGGCGAAGCCGCCGGCGCCAGCGCGCGGACGGCTGAAGTCCGGCGCGACGCCGTCCGGTCACCCTCGGGGCCGGCGACGAAGCGCTCGCATTCTCATGTGCACAAAGAAACGGGGCCGCGATCTGGTGCGCACGGCCCCGGGTCCGACGATCAATGTAGGGCCGAATTGGCCCCGCGGCCACCGATGTGGCCGGTCAGGACAGGTCGCTCAACAGTTCCCGGGCGATCACCATCCGCTGGATCTCGCTGGTCCCCTCGCCGATCTCAAGGATCTTGGCGTCCCGCATCATCCGTTCGACCGGATACTCGCGGGAGTAGCCGTACCCGCCGTGCAGCTGGACGGCGTCGATCGTCGCGTCCATCGCCGTCTCCGATGCGAAGAGCTTGGCCATCGAGGCCTCGCGCTTGTGCGGCCGGCCCTCCTGTCGGAGGCGGGCCGCGTGGTACGTCATGAGGCGGGCCGCGTGAATTCGCGTGGCCATGTCGGCCAGCTTGAACTGAACACCCTGGAAGCGATTGATCTTCTTCCCGAACTGCTCGCGTTCGTTCGTGTAGCGCAGGGCCTGCTCGAGGGCTCCCTGGGCGAGTCCGACGGCATGCGCGGCGATGCTGATCCGACCTCCATCCAGCGTATCGAGAAACACCCGGAATCCGTCGTCTTCATCGCCGAGGAGGTTCTCGACGGGGACCCGGACGTCCTCCATGATCAGCTCCCGGGTGTCCGAGGCGTTCCACCCCAGCTTCCGCAGCTTGTCACCGGCCGAGAAACCCGCCATCGGCTCGAGTTCGTCACTGTGGCCGAACCCGACTTCACGGGCACGTTCGAGATCGCAGGTCTCCTTCGTCATGATGAGGGCGCTCACCCCCTTGTTTCCTTTTCCCGGAGACGTGACCACGGCCACCATGAACACCTCGCCCACACCGCCGTGCGTGATCCAGGTCTTCTGACCGTTGACGACGTAGTGGTCTCCCTGCCTGACCGCGGTAGTGAGCATGCCGCTCGCGTCCGAGCCCGATCCCGGCTCCGTGAGGCCGAACCCCCCGATCACCCGGCCACTGGCCAGGGGGGTGAGGTACTTCTTCTTCTGGGCGTCGGTGCCCCACCGATGGATGGGCGTCCCGCACAGCGAGGTATGCGCTCCGACGGTGATCGAATGGCTGGCATCGACACGAGCCAGTTCCTCGGCGACGATCACGGAGGCCATCAGGTCCATGCCGGCCGCGCCGTACTCCTCGGGCCACGGGATGCCGAACAGGCCCAGCTCGGCCATCTTCGCCGCGTTGTCCCACGGGAATTCCTCCCGATCGTCCAAGCCAGCGGCCACCGGGGCGATCTCCGCCTCGGCGAACTCCCGTACCATGTCCCTCAGCATCAAGTGATGATCTTCGAGGTAGAGGTCGAACGTGGTCATCCGGGTCCCTTCCGTTCGGAGTTGGCCGACGGCCAGCGGGCCGCAGCCGGAGCTGCAGAGAAACGCGGGCGACGTCCGGTGAACGTCGCCCGCTTCAAGATAATCCGCTGGCCGGCCAGCGGAAACTGTGCTGGCTGACGCGGGTTCAGATCGACGGCCGCTGGTATCTCTCGAGCCACTGGAACCCGAGGTCGTCCCAGCGAGTCAGGTACAGCGTCCCTTCCCCGAATGCCCGGAGCGAGCTGCGGACGGGAATCGTAATGGAGGCCACGCGGTCCCCTTCCCCATCGAACACGTCCAGCACCGGCGCGTCACCTGCCGGTACGTGTCTCTCGACCCACACGTACCCCGCCGGATCCACGAGCACGGATTCAGGCACGAACGGAGGCTTGACCTCGGGCCATTCGAACCGGTCCACAGCCGGCGCGCGACCGCCGCCACGTCGCATGCTGGCGTTCATGACGCCATTCTCGTTCGACACCATCATCATCATGCCGTTGGCCGCCAGCTCTTCGGCCCACGCCTCCTTGTCGGCTTCCTTCACCGCCACCGGCTCGTACTCCACCGGAGAGCCGGAGATAACCGAACCGTCCGGGCGTACCCAGTCCACGTGATAGTCGCCGGATCGGACCACCGCCACGGCTCCGTCGGCTCCCACGGACCAACCGTCCTCGGGACTCAGCGGGACCGGCCGAACCTCCTGCCGCATGTTGTTAGCTCCGCCGGAGGTGGTCTCGGTCACATCAGCCAGTTTGACACGCACCAGGGGCTCCGGGGCCACGCCTTCGTCAGGCTGCCACCGGACGATGTCGGCGGAGTCGCGGATCATGCCGTCTCCCCGAGGCTGGTAGTAGAGATAGCCGCCCCCGTCCACCGCCTGCGGGATGATGATCTGCAGACCCATGTCCTCCTGCTGAACGATGGGCACGGTGCGGCCGAACCCGTAGTCCGACCCGACGACCGTCATCCGGCCGTTCCCCAGGTCGACCATCAGCGTCGAGTCACCCGGCCAGCCGAAGAGACCGTCCGGCTGCCGGTACTCGTCCGGTCCCTGCCCCTTCCTGGAGATCGGTCTCCACCGTTTTGAGCTCGGGATCCAGCACGTACAGCTTTTCTTCCAGTGCATCCGATACGAGCAGCCGACCGTCATTCAGCTCCCGTATGCCACCGATCAGGCTGAACGGCTCGGCGTAGGCGCCGGTGGGGCCCTCGAGCGAGGCGGTTTCCTGCGCCGCGGCACCCGCCGGACCCCACAGCATCAACACGCCCGCCGCCAGAATCACGGTCACGGCCGCTACCGACCGTTCATGCCCACACTGCCTCATCGATTCCCTCCCTGGCTGTCGCCTCGCCGGGCGCACCTATGTCTTCCCCGAACATCTCGTAGACGTCCGGCCAGCCATCACGGTTGCCCCGCCGTCCGGCACCCGTCGCAGCCGGCACAGCGGGGGGCGGGTTCGCCGAAGTATCGAGCGATATACGCCCTCCGGCACCGACGGGTCGAAACATAACCCAACATCGCCCGCAGGCGGGCCTTCGAGCGCCGCCTGGACTCGGAGGTCCGATGGCCCCCGTCACGGATCAGCGTGGACTGGATCGCCCGGTCCCGGGGAGTGGCCAGGAGCATGGCGTGAGCCGGCGCCCCCCCCGTCGCGACCGGCACGGCCCGCCTCCTGCACATACGATTCCAGGGCGCCCGGCACTCCGCAATGACACACGAGGCGGATGTGCGGGTGGTCGATTCCCATCCCGAAGGCACTCGTCGCACACACCACACGCAGACCGCCGCCCAGGAAACCCTCCTGGACGCCGCGCCGGGCATCGCTCTCCATGCCGGCGTGGTAGTACGCCGCACGGACCCCGAGCCGGCAGAGCGCTTCGGCCGCGTGTGCCGCGCCGGATCGGGTGGGCACGTACACGATCGCCGCACCCGTCCGGTGCGATCGGAGAACGCTGCGAGCCGCGACGCCGACCCGGTCGATCGCCTCGGCCACGGAGCGTGTTCGAGCGGCGATCCACTGGATGTTGGGGCGGTCGACCGAAGCGACCACCCGAAACGGATCGCGCAGCCGCAGGCAGCGCTCCGTGTCCGCTCGCGTGTCGGGAGTGGCGGTGGCCGTGAAGGCCGCGATCGGCGGGTGGCCGAGCCGGGCCGAGAAGTCTCCGATCCGCCGGTACGCGGGCCGGAAGTCGTGTCCCCATTCGCTGATGCAGTGGGCCTCGTCCACCACCAGCCAGGTGGGGCGCCGGTCGCCCCACGCGGTCTGGAACCGGTGTCCGCCGAGCATTTCGGGAGACACGTACAGGAGACGCAGGTCACTCGCCGCGAGAGACCGGAGCGTTCTCGCCCGGACATCCGGCGGCGTCGCGGACGTGAGCTCGGCTGCGGGAAGACCTTTTCCCCTCAGCGCGTCCACCTGGTCCTGCATGAGCGAGATCAGCGGACTGACGACCAGCGTGGTTCCTGGAGTCATCAGGGCCGGAAGTTGAAAGCAGATGGACTTGCCCGCCCCGGTCGGCAGGATAGCCAGCACGTCGCGCCGACGGAGCATGGCCTCGACGATCGGCCGCTGATACCGCCGAAAGCGTGGGTGGCCGTAGATCCGGAGAAGAGCGGCCTCCGGGGACTCCACGCATGGATCGGGCGCTCCGGTCGCTTGTGCGCGCATGTCAAGCGTTGGCACACCGCGCTCAACGGCCCCTCATCTCGGGTCGGTCGGCTGACGCTCCGGCCCGACTTCAGTGCTCCGACGCCGCCCTGTTGACGGCCCGATGAACGGGTCCCGGCAACGTCCCGCCGCGTTCGGGACCGGACGGGGCGGAGGCGGGAAATGGCGAGTCGGAAGCATCGGGAGTTGGCCCTGGATATCGCGGTCGGCCTGATGGCCATCGTGGCCCTGTCACTCGTGGTCCGGGAGCGCGTGGCACCCTGGATCGCCGAGCGGTCGGTGGTGGACCCCGGTGAGGTAGTCCGCGAGGCGCCCGCCCTCATCGATGCGGAGACGGGTGACTCCCTTACGTTTCGGAACGACACGAACCATCTGCTGCTCGTGTTTCGCTCGACCTGTCCGACGTGCGAGCGGACGGCGCCCGCCTGGAACCGCCTCTCCACGAACGAAGAGTGGCTGACCACCGCCATCGGGCTCGAAGACCCCGATGGGGCCGTCACCTACGCCGGTGTCCACCTCCCGGCGGTCCAGGTCGCGGTACCGGCGGACATCGATCATTTCACCAGACGTTTTCGCATCGGCGTCGTGCCCACGACGCTCGTCATAGATCGTGTCGGCCGCCTGGTCGCGCGACACGCCGGTCCCCTGGAGGAATCAGACGTCGAGGCGCTTCGTGGCCTCACGTCATCCTCCACACCCTGACTCCACTCGAAAGGAGATCCGCGATGAAGAGACTCTGGCTCGTCCTGGCCCTGACCGTCCTGTCGGCGCCTCCGCCCGCGAGGGCCGCAGCGGAAGCCGGTCCGGCGAAGTGCCAGGACTACTGTGCCGAGATGGCCGCGCGGAGCTGCGACCGAATCGATTCCTGGAAGTGCACGTGGTACATCCTCGGCTGTCTGGCGGGCTGCAACATCGCGTCCCTTTGACTACGCGACCAGGGGAAGGAGCAACACATGGTGAGAAGGATCAGGCTGATGAGCGCCGCGCTCGCGGTCGCTGCGCTCGGAACGATCACAGCGCCACCAGCGGAAGCCGCGACCGACAAGAGCTGGTGCATGACCTACTGCGACACGATCCACCTCGGATGCCGCAAGACCGTGGGCTGGTTCGACAAGGACGCCTGCGAGGAGTGGAAGCGAGGGTGCCTGGATGGGTGCCGGGTCAACCACTGACCCCGGGGTAGACTCGCGCCGGGAGGACGCGGCTCAGGCCTCGTCCTCCCGGTCCTCCGCGACCTCGTCGTCGGCGTTCCGACGCAGGATGCGGAGGGCCAGTGCCGACAGCAGGACTCCGACTCCGAGTCCCGACGTATATTCGCTGTCGAACACTACGCCGACGTACCAGAGCACGGCGCCAACTACCGCCATGACCATCTGGAACCGCAGCCAGTAGCGGGCTTCCGGCTTCATTCGACCAGCGGATCACTCACCGGGGCCAGGTCGGTCTCAGCACCCCACGATATCACCCATGCCGCGACCAGCCCGGCGATCGCGTTGCCGAGCAGGACGAAAGGAAACGTCAGGAATCCCTGCCGAACTCCCAGCAAGCCGAGACCCAGGAAGACCGGGTACACGACGAACAGAGTGTACAGACTCGGCAGGAGGCTGAAGGTCGTTCCCTTGCCGGCGAACTCGTCGCCCGGGATCAACGGATACAGGGCGCCCAGGGCCAGGCCCCAGGCCGATCCGTAGAGAGCCCGGAACAGGTACTGCCCGGCCGACAGGTCGACGTCGATGCCTACCCGGAACAGCAGGGTCAGACCAATGCTACCGGCCGCCACCGTGAGCAGCCCGTGCACCAGGCCGGCAAGCGCACCGCCGAGCAACCCGAGCCCCAGCCTGGAGGACAGATCCAGCGAACCTTCCACCGCCGGGCCGAAAGGCCGACCGCCGATCGCGACCGCGAGCAGGCCGAGCGCGGCCACCAGCAGCAGTATTCCTCCTTCGATTCCGATCCTCGTGCCCATGTCCAGCAGCCCGACCCCACCGAGCCCGGCGGCGAGACCGATGGCCCCGAGGCCCACGGCCATAGTCGAGATGCGGTTCCGGCCCGCGACGGGCTCCGCCGCCTGTTCACTCATATGATACCCGCCCCTGTTGCGTGTTCAGCGATCCGCTCGTTCGAGGAACCGGCGGACTCCCTCTCGACAGTCGTCGGTCTCGCGCGCGATCACGTTCACCTGCGCTCCCTCGTGGATCGCCGCCTCGAAGCTGGCCCCTTCGATCCGGTACAGCAAGCGCTTGGAAAGAGCCACCGCACTCGCGCTGCGGGAGGCCAGCGTCTCGAGGAACGCAGCGGCCTCCTGATCGAACGAGTCCGCTTCGAATACGCGGTTGACCAGCCCGAACCGATGCGCCGTATCCGCGTCGATCGAGTTGCCGAGCGCGATCAACTCGAAGGCCCGCTTCTCTCCCAGGGAACGCCTGAGAATCGCCATGACCATCGCCGGGACGAAGCCGAGCCGGACCTCCGGGTAGCCCAGCCGAGCATCGGATCTGGCCAGCACGAGGTCGCAGGCGGTGGCGAGGCCCGCGCCTCCGGCCAGCGCCTGACCATGAACCAGGGCTACGACGGGCTTCTCGAGCTTGCGGATGAGAATGAACAGATCGCCCAGCGCCAGGGCTTCCGCAAGGCTCGCATCGGGCCCCGCCTCTACGGCCTCCTGCAGTTCGCGAAGATCCGCCCCGGCACAGAAGTCCGGCCCCGAACCGCCGATTGCTATGACCCGGACACGTTCGTCGGACTCCGCGAGGGCCAGCGAATCCTTCAACTCCTCGACCAGCGCACGATTGAGCGCGTTTCGGCGCTCGGGCCGGTCCAGGGTGACGCGAGCGACTCCCGTGCCCTCGTCGACGGTATAGAGAACCTGCGAGGCCAAGGGCTATTCCTCCCCGGGCGGACGACCCGGGATCTCTCCCGCAACGACCCGGTCGCAGACCGCCACGACGTCCTCCGGCACCTCCACCTCGAGCGCCAGGATGCCGGCTCCAAAGGTCTTTCCCTGGGCATCGAGCATGAGAGACACGGTCCCGCCGCCGCCCAGCGATTCGTGAAGCAGGAAGTTCAGGGCGGAGAGGTTCGGGAGCTCGAAGCGCTCCACGTCGCCGCGGCATACGCCGGAAAAGTGCGCCTTCACTCGCTCCGGGGTGACCTGGTTCACCAGGTGCTCGTACGCCTCCGGGGCGAGAGCGATGACCCCCACGTTGGCGGTGTCCCCCTTGTCGCCCGATCGGGCGAACGCGATGCGCGAGAGAGGAACCTTCATCCGTTCACTCCCCCTTGCGAGAGGATCTCAGGCATCGTTGACCTCGACGCGAAGCTCGGACTCGACGGCCGTCCGGTCGATCAGGGCAGGCCAGTACGCCATCACCTCCTGCACCCGCGGTCGCCCGCCGGCGAACCCGGTCACCGACGGCGGGCCGGCGAGGATGAGGGGAGCGATCTCGCGCGTGAAGGCCTCGACGGGAGCCCGGTCGGGAGCCCGCACCCCGACCCGCAGCCCGACCTCGGGAAGAGCCGCCGCCGAAGGACCGGGCTCCAGGCCGAGACAGGCGCCGGCTCCCACGAATTCCGTGCGGATCTCGTCGAACACCAACCCGGCCCGGTCCAGCCGCGCCCGCAACACTTCGTCCGCCCGACGGGCCTTGGCCAGGGCATCCGGCCCCGCGTAGGTGAGGTTCCCCGTGGCCTTGAATCCGTCGTGATACGCGATGGACACCTTGAGCAAGCCCGTTCGCGGACCGCCGGTGACTCCGCTGACCCTTACCCGATCACCTCCCAGGTCGGCCACCGTGACCGTCCCGAAGTCGGCCACGCAATCCGGCGTGATGTAGTCCGCCGGGTCACCCATCTCGTATACCAGCTGTTCGGTGACGCTGGTCCAGGTCACCCTGCCGCCCAGGCCGGGATGCTTGGTGACCACGAACGAGCCATCCGCCGTGGCCTCGATGATCGGGTACCCGGGGATCGCCAGGTCGACGCCTTGCCAGTCGAACAGCGTGTTGCCGCCCGCGGCCTGCGCCCCGCACTCGTTGATGTGGCCGGCCACGACGCCCGCCGCGATCCGGTCCCAGTCGTCGTGCGCCCACCCGAATTCGTGCACCAGCGGGCCATAGGTCAGGGCCGTGTCGGTCGAGCGCCCTGTGACGATGATGTCGGCGCCCTGCCCCAGCGCTTCCAGGATGGGCCCCATGCCGATATAGGCGTTCGCGCTGTACACCCGGTCCCTGATGTCGGACAGGGGAGCCCCCGTCTCCATGTTCCTGAGCTCGTGGCCCGCGTCGAGCAGGTCGCCGAGACGGTCCATCAGGTCGTCGCCGGTGACGATCGCGATGCGCAGCGGACGGGTCGTCTTCACGTCGGCGAGACCAGCCACCAGGGAATCGCGGCAGGCGGCCGGGTTCACGCCGCCAGCGTTCGTGACCACGCGCACCCCTCCCTCGACGAGTTCGGGAGCGAGATCCAGCATCAAGGGCACGAAGTCACGGGCGTATCCGGCGGCCGGATCCTTCACGCGCTGCTTCTGCAAGATGGACATGGTAATTTCGGCGAGGTAGTCGAGCATCAGATAGTCGATGTCGCCACTTCTCACCTGGAGCTTCGGGGCCTCCTGCCAGTCGCCCCAGAACCCCTGCCCGGACGCCACCCGAACGATGCGCCCGGCCATCAGGCGTGGTCCGGGAGAGTGAAGGCTCCGATGTGCGGGGCCGGGTTCTCGAGGGCCGTGCGAAGGGCCAGGTCCAGCACGTCGCGCGTGTCCTCAGGGGCGATGATCGCGTCCACGTACCCGCGGGCCGCCGCGTAGCGGGCATCGAGGTTTCGCTCGTACTCGTCCCGCGTGGACTCCATCTCGGCCTCGGTCTCCGCGTCCAGCGGAACGCCTTCCGCGCGCGCCTTGTCGATCCTGGGGCCGTACACGGCGCGCACCGCCGACTCGCCCTCCATCACGCCCATCCGGCCCGTGGGCCAGGTGAAGATGAAGTCCGGATCGAACCCCTGCCCGGCCATCGCGTAGTAGCCGGCCCCACTGGCATGGCCCGTGGTGAGGACGATCTTCGGTACGCGGGCCACGGACATCGCCTCGACCATGCGGGCCCCCGCCCGGATGATCCCCGAGTGCTCGGCCTCGGTCCCGACCATGAAACCGCTTACATCCTGCACATACAGCAGCGGGATCTTGTGCCGGTCACACATGTCCATGAAGTAGGCCACCTTCTCCGCGCTGTCCGCGTAGATGATCCCGCCGAACTTCGGCCGCCCGCCCTTCGGATCCTTGAACATGCCGCGTCGATTGGCGATCACCCCGATGCGCCGGCCCCGCAGGCGGGCCACGGCCGTCAGCATCTCCGGTGCGTATCCCGCCTGGAATTCGTCGAACTTCCCCGCATCGAGGAACGTCTCCAGAACCGCCTCCAACTCATAAGGCTGCCGGTGGTCCTGGGGCATGAGCTCGTAGGCCTGGTCGAGGGGACGCACGGGCGGCTGGGGCTCATCGACGGGCTCCGGGAGCCGAGCGGGTGGCAGATCGCTCACCAGTTCCCGGATCTTGGCCACGCAGGCCTCGTCGTCGGGGACCTCGTAGTGGGCGACACCGCTGATCTGATTGTGCGTCGAGGCGCCGCCCAGCACCTCGGCCTCGACGTCCTGGCCGGTCGCGCCCTTCACCAGGTTCGGACCGCCCAATCCCATGAAGCTCGTGCCGTCCACCATCACGATCACGTCCGAAAGAGCCGGAAGGTAGGCGCCACCCGCGATGCACGGCCCCATTACGGCCGAGATCTGCGGTACGTCCAGGTAGTGCCTCATGATCGAGTTGTAGTAGAAGAGCCGGCTCGCTCCGTATTTGCCCGGAAACACTCCGGCCTGGTAGGGCAGGTTGATACCGGCCGAGTCCACCAGGTAGATGATCGGCACGCGGCAGCGCATGGCGATTTCCTGGGCCCGCAGCTTCTTGGGAATCGTCTCGGGCCACCAGCTCCCGGCCTTCACGGTGGCATCGTTCGCCACGATGACCACGGGCCGGCCGCACACCTCGCCGATACCGGTCACCACGCCCACGCCGGGCGCCTGCCCGTCATATTGATCGTAGGCCAGGAGAAGGCCGATCTCGAGGAACCCGCCCCCTGGATCGATCAGCAGGTCGATCCGCTCCCGGGCGGTGAGCTTGCCCTGGCTGTGCTGGCGCTCGATCCGCTTCGGGCCGCCGCCCTCGCGCAGTCGGTCCTCGAGGGCGCGCACCTCGTCTACCATCATCCGCATCCGGGACGGTTCGGCCATCAGACCTCGTCGTCCGCGCGGTTCGCGAGGAACCACTCGCGGATGTACGCGGCCGCCTCGCCCGTCGCCGTTCCCGGCCCGAAGAGTCGACCGATGCCGAGTGCCTGGAGCGCCTCGACGTCCTCCTGCGGGATGATACCGCCACCCGTGATGAGGACGTCGTCCATGCCGTTCTCGCGCATCAGATTCGCCACGCGCGGGAACAGGGTCATGTGGGCCCCGGACAGGATCGACAGAGCCACGACATCCACGTCTTCCTGCAGGGCCGTGGCAGCGATCTTCTCGGGGGTCTGGTGCAGCCCCGTATAGATCACCTCCATCCCCGCGTCCCGAAGGGAGGCGGCGATGACCTTCGCGCCGCGGTCGTGGCCGTCCAGTCCCGGCTTGGCGACCAGTACGCGGATCTTTCTCTCAACCATGACGAATTCGCTCCGAATGGAGACGCCGGGCTGCGGCTGACAAACCGCCTCCCGCGGCGCCTTCAAGGTACCCGGCTGGAGTCCCCGTCAAAAGGCCACGGGCTCCTGGAACCGGCCGTAGACGCTCTCGAGCGCGCCTCGAATCTCGCCCAGCGTGGCGTAGCTGCGGACCGCGTCCAGCATGGGGGGCATCAGATTCTCGTCGGCCCGCGCCGCCTCGGTCAGGGCGGCCAGGGTGCGCTCCACCGCATCGCCGTCGCGCGTCTCACGGAGGGTGGCCAGGCGGCGGCTCTGCGACTCGCCGGCGGACTCGTCGATCTTGAGGATCTCGATGTCGGCCTCGCCCTCTTCCTGGAAGGCATTCAACCCCACGACGAGGCGACTGTTGGCCTCGACCTCATCCTGGAATCGCCTTGCGGACCGGGCGATCCGGGCCTGGAAGTAACCCGACTCGATCCCCGCCACGACTCCGCCGAGATCGTCGATCTCGGTGAAGATCTCCTCGGCCTGTCGTTCCAGTTCGTCCGTCATGCTCTCGACGAAGTACGAGCCGGCCAGCGGATCGATCGTGTTGGGGACACCGGTCTCGAAGGCCAGGATCTGCTGCGTGCGCAGGGCGATCCGTACGGCGTGCTCGGTCGGCAGAGCCAGGGTCTCGTCCATGGCGTTCGTATGAAGCGACTGCGTCCCGCCAAGTACGGCGGCCAGGCCCTGGTAGGCGACCCGGACGATGTTGTTGTGGGGCTGCTGAGCCGTCAGCGTCACGCCCGCGGTCTGGGCGTGGGTGCGCAGGCGCCAGCTCTCGGGCCGTTTGGCGCCGTAGATCTCCCGCATGTGCCGGGCCCATATACGGCGGCCGGCCCTGAACTTGGCGATCTCCTCGAAGAAGTCGTTGTGCACGTCCCAGAAGAAAGACAGCCTCGGCGCGAATTCATCCACGTCGAGGCCGCGAGCGATGCCCTCCTCGACGTACGTGAAACCGTTCTTCAGGGTGAACGCCAGTTCCTCCACCGCCGTGGAGCCGGCCTCGCGAATGTGGTATCCGGAGATCGAAATCGTGTTGAACTTCGGCGCGTGGGCGCTGGACCACTCGAAGACGTCGGTGATGATCTTGAGGGCCGGCTTGGGGGGATAGATCCACGCGTGCTGGGCCTGGTACTCTTTCAGGATGTCGTTCTGAATGGTCCCCGTGACCTTCTCGAACGGAACGCCCTGCTTCTCGGCCGCCGCCAGGAGGAAACAGTACAGCATGATCGCGGGACCGTTGATCGTCATGGAAACCGAGACCCGATCCAGCGGAATGCCGTCGAACAGGGTCTCCATGTCGGCCAGGCTGGCGATCGCCACGCCGCACTTCCCTACCTCGCCTTCTGAGAGCGGATCGTCCGAGTCGTATCCCATCAAGGTCGGGAAGTCGAAGGCCACCGACAGCCCCGTCGTGCCACGGGCCAGGAGAAACTTGTAGCGTTCGTTCGTCTCTTCGGCCGTGGCAAAGCCCGAGAACAGCCGCTTGGTCCAGAGCCGCGTCCGGTACATGGTGGCGTAGGGACCACGGGTGAACGGGTACTCGCCGGGAAGACCGACATCGCCGAGGTAGTCGTCCCCCGCCGTGTCCAGCGGCGTGTAAAGGGGCCGGACAGGCTGTCCGGACACCGTTGTGAAGTCCGTGTCGTCTCGTTGCGGGGTGGCTGCCGCCGCCGCGTTCCAGGCCGCCAGCTTCGTCTCGAGTTCGGCCAGCTCCCGCCGGCGGCGCTCCACTTCCTGCTGCAGGTCGGCGGAACCGGGGACCTCGGTATCGATCAGGGAACTCATTCAGTAGTCCTTCCTCGGTGGTATCAGAGCGTTCCGTACACACGGATGCCGTGCACGAATATACGCGATGGGTGGGAGGCCGTTCCAGTTCGGTCCGCAGGACGGAGGCCCGGGCGAGGAAGTTACTTCTCTGGTCGCGGCCCCAGACGGCGTGCAAGCTTGCGCGCGATCTCGTACGGCGAGCCTTCCACCTGGTCCGCGCTCTGCCCTTCGTCGCCGATCCACTCCTTCCACACCGTCGAGGCCTGTCGCTGGACCGCCCGCTCGAGAACGCGCCGCGTATGCTCGATCGCGGCCAGGCGGCGCTGCTCGTTCAGCATGCCCGTCTCCCGCAGCCATCCGAAATGGGCGTCCAGGCGATCCACGATCTCCGCGACTCCCTCACCCGTGGATGCGGTGCACTTCAACACGGGGGCTTCCCAGTCCGGGACCCGCGGAGCGTCGGCAGATTCGCCGCCCTCCTCCGGCGGGTTCGAGCCAGCGAGGGCGAGGGCCGAGAAGTCGACTCCATGGTGCGCCGGAGCGGCGGTTTGCAGGATCACGGGGTGGACATGCAGTGGGCTAAGGCGAAATACTCGATCAACAAAGGACTTTGGGGCACCAGCGTCGGAGGGGAAGAGACCCTTACTTCGTCGAAGCCCCTGCCCGACGAAGCTTATCCAAGTCAACTGACGGAGCAAGACGAGAAAAAACTAAAGCTCACTTTTGAAAAAGGTGAACTGGTCGCGATCAATGATGAGAAAGGTAGTCCGGTAGAGAATATCGAGAAACTCAGCTCGATTGCATCGGCCTACGCAATCGGCAGGGACATTCATGTAGGTGACACCATCATTGGGATAAAAGGGCGGGTTGGATTCGAGGCAGCGGCACCACTGATCATCATCAAGGCCCATCACTTGCTCGAAAAGCACACCCTCACCAAGTGGCAGCAGCATCACAAAGACGGACTGGGCAACTGGTACGGCATGCTATTGCACGAAGGCCAGTATCTCGATGAGGTGATGAGAAACATAGAGGCTTTTCTTGAGGATTCCCAGCGCAATGTGAGCGGAGAGGTATTTGTGACCCTGCATCCGTACCGGTTTATCCTGGATGGAATTGCTTCCGAACACGATCTCATGAATGCGTCTTTTGCGAGCTACGGAGAGACCAATGAAGGATGGACGGCCGCTGACGCCAAGGGCTTTATCAAAATCTCATCCAACCAGGGCAAGATCTTCAACCACGTAAACCAGGAATCATGATTCGGGCAGGCATTGTCGGTGGCGCGGGCTACACGGCAGGAGAACTTATACGACTGATCATTCATCATCCGGCACTCGAACTGGATTTCGTATACTCAACGTCCAATGCAGGCAACGAAATAGCCCAGGTGCATGCTGATCTCGAAGGAGAGGAATTGCCTCGATTCACTTCGGAATTAAACTCCGATGTTGACGTTTTGTTTCTCTGCCTGGGTCACGGAAATTCAAAAATATTCCTGGGGAACCACTCGTTTTCTGAGGCGACGCATATCATCGACCTGAGCAATGATTTTCGATTGAAAGAAGACCGGGTGCTGGGCGACATGGAATTTGTATACGGTCTCCCGGAGTTGAATGCATCTGAGATCAGCATGGCCAAATACCTGGCCAATCCGGGATGTTTTGCCACGGCCATAGAACTGGCGCTGCTGCCCCTGGCTTCTCAAGGCTTGCTTCGGGATGATGTTCATGTGAACGCGGTTACCGGGGCTACAGGGGCCGGGGTATCCTTGTCCAAAACCACCCATTTTACCTGGCGGGACAATAATTTCTCTCATTATAAGGCTTTCACTCATCAGCACCTGGGAGAGATCTCGGAGTCGGTATCCCAGTTGCAACCGGGTTGGAACCGGGAGATCTATTTCCTCCCCAACCGGGGGAATTTCAGCCGGGGAATATTTGCGACAGCCTACACAGAATTCACCGAAGACCTGGAGGCCGCCTTTGAGCTGTATGAGGGCTTTTACAAACACGCGCCGTTCACTTTTGTTTCCCGTCGCGAGGTTTTTCTCAAACAGGTGGTCAATACCAACAAATGCCTGATCCATTTGCACAAGCATAAAAATAAGTTATTGATAACCAGTGTAATTGATAATTTGTTGAAGGGTGCCTCCGGACAGGCCATAGAAAACATGAATTTGATGTTTGGTTTGGAAAGAAAACTCGGACTGGAACTTAAAGCGAACTTTTTTTAAAAAAGAATCATATGAAAATAGCAATCATTGGAGTGGGGAACCTGGGATATTCAATTGCCCTCGGGATCTTAAGTCAGAAAAAGGAGATCAAATGCAAATCCCTTTATTTGACCAAGAGGCATTTGTCGTCCCTCAGCCACTTGGAGAAGGTTTCAGCGGTTAAGCTCACCACAGACAACCGACGTGCCGTGAAGTACTCAGACATCATCATTCTTGCGGTTCAACCCGCCCAATTGCACGAGGTTCTCGCGGAGATCAAGCCGGAATTGAATCCTAAAAAGCACACTTTGATTTCGGTGGCCACCGGACGAAAGATCCACGAGATCGAAGAAGTTGTCGGGAACGATGTGCCGGTGATCCGGTGCATGCCCAATACTGCCATTTCAGTGGGCCACTCGATGACCTGCATCAGCGCCAATGGGAATGCCAAAGACAAAGTGGAATGTGCGCAGAAGATCTTTAATGCCTTGGGCGAGACGATGCTCATCGAAGAGGAGCTGATGCAGGCCGCCACGGTCATCTGCGCCAGCGGAATCGCCTTTTGGATGCGTTTGATAAGAGCTACGACCCAGGGCGCCATTCAGTTGGGCTTCCACAGCGAGGAGGCGCAAAAACTGTCCATGCATACCTGTCTGGGGGCCGCGAGTCTTTTGATCGATTCCCAAAGCCATCCCGAACAGGAAATTGACAAAGTGACCACACCGAGCGGATGCACGATAGAAGGGCTCAACGAGATGGAGCACCAGGGTCTGAGTTCCTCGATTATAAAGGGACTGGTTACCTCGTTTGAAAAGATAAACCAGATTTGAAAAAATGGAACTGTTTAATGTTTACCCGCTTTATGATGTGACCCTGGTCAAGGGTAAAGGGTGCAACGTGTATGACGATAACGATGCCGAGTACCTGGACCTTTACGGTGGGCATGGAGTGATCTCCATCGGGCATTGCCATCCTCATTATGTCGAGGCGGTGAAAAAACAGGTTGAGACGCTCGGGTTTTATTCGAATTCCGTGCGTAATCCGATACAGGAGGCCCTTTCTGAGAAGCTCGGTAAACTATCCGGTTGTGAAGAATACAGTTTGTTTTTGTGCAATTCGGGAGCCGAAGCCAATGAGAACGCATTGAAACTGGCCTCCTTTCACACGGGTCGCAGCAAAGTAGTTGCATTTTCCAACAGTTTCCACGGACGCACCTCGGCCGCCGTCGCCGCCACCGACAATGAGCGAATCAATGCGCCGCTGAATCGTCAGCACGAGGTAGAGCTTCTGCCCCTGAATGATTTGGATGCCCTGGAGAAGGTGCTGGCTCAAAAAGACGTAGCGGCTGTTATTATCGAAGGAATACAGGGAGTCGGCGGCCTGGATGAAGGCACAACAGAATTTTTCAAAGAGCTCGAAGCTCTGTGTCGGGAATACGGGACTGTGCTTATTTTGGACGAGATTCAATCCGGATACGGACGAAGCGGCAAATTTTTCGCTTTTCAGCATCACGGAATTCAACCGGACCTGATTACGGTTGCCAAAGGCATGGGCAACGGATTTCCGATTGGCGGCGTGATGATAGCCCCCTCTTTTGAGGCGAGTTTTGGCCTGTTGGGAACCACTTTTGGTGGAAATCACCTGGCCTGTGCAGCAGCTCTTTCGGTTCTGGATGTCCTCGAAAACGAGCAATTGATTGAAGGCATAGAAGAACGAAGTGCGTATTTGAAAGAACGATTGAAATCCCTGCCCGGGGTTCAAAGAATCAAAGGTCGCGGGCTCATGTTGGGCCTGGAATTTGATTTTGAAGTGGCGGGATTGCGAAAGAGAATGATCCATGAGAAAAGGATCTTTACCGGAGGTTCCTCGAATCCGAGGTTATTGAGAATACTGCCTCCCCTGAATGTCACAAAAGAGGAGCTCTCTCATTTTGCGGATGCACTGGAAGCTCTATTGAAAGTAGAATCCGCCTGAAGGTTTCAAAAGACGGATCGAGAGTACATGATTCAAGAAAATAAAATGAATACATTAGAATTTAAAGATTCAATGAAAGCCACGCTATCCATAGAAAAAAGAAACGAGGTACTGAAAACCATGGCGCGTCTCCTCGAGGAGAAGAGTCAGTTGATTCTCTCTGCGAACGAGATTGACATGGACAGCTATGATCCAAATGACCGGGCCATGTACGATCGCCTCAAGGTGGATGAGGTCAAAATCCAGGGTATGATAGCGTCGCTCCTGCAATTGGCAGGCCAGGAAGATCCCCTGGGCAAGGAACGTTTTTCCTTTGTTCATGAGAATGGTTTGAAGATACAGAATCGAACAGCTCCGTTTGGAATCGTTTTGATCATCTACGAATCACGGCCCGATGTCACGGTTGAGGCCGCGGGCATCGCTTTCAAGTCTGGCAATAAAATTTTGCTGAAAGGCGGAAAGGAGTCGCTGAACTCCAATCGAGCCATCGTTGATCTCTGGCATGAGGCCCTGCTACAGAATGGGGTTGACCCCGAATGGGTCACCTACTTGAAGCTGGATCGACAGGAGACCCAGGAATTTTTGAAAAGCCCTTCAGAGAAGGTGGATCTCATCATCCCCAGGGGAGGAGAGAAGCTGATCCGCTTCGTCAAGCAGAATGCCAGCTGCCCGGTGATTGTAAGTGGCCGTGGGAACAATTTTGCCTATGTGCATCACAACGCTGATCCGGGAATGGCCATTCGCGTCATAGTGAACGCCAAAACCGATAAGATCTCGGCCTGCAATGCCCTGGACAAGGTGTTGATTGACAGGAATCTTCCCAATTTTGCGGAATTCGTGGCTGATCTTCAGGAAGCTCTTAAAGAGAAGGGAGTTGAAATGCTTGTGGGCCGTGGATTGAGCTCCGGGACTGAGTCAGCTGTGGGAAAGGAAGACCCGATTTGGCACGAGGAATTCCTGGATTATAAAATACTTATTGACAGCGTTGAATCAGAGCAAGAGGCGATTGAACGAATCAATATCTACGGAGGTGGTCATTCCGCTACAGTGATAACCCGAGACGAAAGTTTTGCCATCCAATTCATGGATCAGGTGGATGCTGCCGCGGTATATCACAACGCTTCAACACGGTTCACCGACGGATTCCAGTTTGGACTGGGGGGTGAGCTGGCGATCAGCACCGATAAGTTGCATCAAAGGGGTCCCATCGGGCTGGAGCACCTCGTCACGAATAAATGGTATGTATATGGAGAAGGGCAGATCCGATAAGAAAAGAGTATTGCTGAAAATAGGCACCAATACCCTTACACGTGAGACCAATCAGATCTCTCGCGGGAAGATCGAAGACATTGGCCGGCAAATAGCCGAGTTGAAGGAGGAATACGAATTTGTCATCGTCAGTTCCGGTGCGATTGCCGTGGCCCGGCAGTTTGTCAACCTGGAATCGGATGGCCGGGAAATCAATGTAAAACAGGCCCTGGCAGCCATCGGTCAACCTCATTTGATGCGCATTTTCCAGGAGAATTTCAGGGAACTGGGTCTTCTGACCTCGCAATGCCTCTTGTCCTATGATGATTTCAATCGGGAGGTTTCGCGTAAGAACATCCTCAATACGATCAATGTTTTGCTGGAGAACGGTTACATCCCGATCATCAATGAAAATGACACGGTAGCCACCGAGGAAATCCAGTTTGGTGACAACGACAAGTTGGCGGCCCTGACCGGAAGTTTGCTGGGGGCGGACCTGGTCATCATAGCCACCAACACTCATGGAATTTATACTAAGGACAGCTTTGATCAGGTCGAGAAATGCACCATTGAGAATGTAAAAGATCTGGAAAAACTGAAAGAGGAGATCGCACATGGGAAATCTTCCCAGGGAACCGGGGGCATGGAATCTAAGATACAGGCCGCTGAGATTTTGCAGGAGGCAGGTATTGAGACCTGGATCGTAAACGGGCTTCTCGACAATTTCATCCTGAAGGCGATACATGAGGAAGTAGCTTTTACACGAATCGATGGAGTTTAGATGGACTCGTTTTAAAGAAAATTATAGAAATGGACTTTTTAGGATTTGACGATATTGACAAGGTTCAGGATTGGGTGGCTGCGGCTCGAGAGCTCAAGAAATCACCTCTCCGTTATCAGGAACTCGGCGCGGGTAAAACCATAGGCCTTTTGTTTTTCAACCCCAGTCTTCGAACCCGGCTGAGTACGCAGAAAGCTGCTCAAAATTTGGGTTTGAATTGTATCGTGATGAATTTTGACAAGGAGGGTTGGGCCCTGGAATACCTCGATGGTGCCGTTATGGACCAGGGCAAATCGGAGCATATTCGTGAGGCCGCCCAAGTAATCTCCCAGTATTGTGACATTATTGCCATACGCGCCTTTGCTTCCCTGGAAGATCGCGAAAGGGATGAGGCTGAAGTCGTCCTGAAAGGCTTTCAAGAGCACGCGAGTGTGCCCATAGTCAACATGGAGAGTTCAACGGCTCACCCGTTGCAGGCCCTTGCAGATGCCATTACCCTGGATGAAAACGGATTGAATGACAAACCTCGAAAAAAGGTCGTGCTGACCTGGGCTCCTCATCCCAAAGCGCTTCCGCATGCTGTTGCGAATTCCTTTGTGAAAATGATGAAGAAGCAGGATGCAGACTTCGTCATCACACATCCGGAAGGTTATGAATTAAACCCCGAGATCACTGCCGGAGTGAAGATTGAATGCGATCAGAACAAGGCTTTTGAGAATGCCGACTTTGTCTATGCCAAGAACTGGAGTTCATATAGCGAGTACGGCAAGGTCATAAGCCGGGACCCCACCTGGATGGTGGACCAAGAAAAGATGGCTCTCACAAATAAGGGCCGGTTCATGCATTGTCTTCCCGTTAGGAGAAACGTAGTCGTTAGTGACGAGGTGCTCGACTCAGATTCTTCGCTGGTCATTGAACAGGCCCATAACAGGATCTATTCGGCCCAACTGGTCTTGAAGAAGATTCTCGAGTCTATGGCTGATCACAAGCCAGGGGTCGATCAAAAACCAGAGGTCGGTTAAAGATAAAAACATGAAAGACAAGCTGAGCATCATCAAGATTGGTGGAAATATAGTGAACAGTCCGACTGAACTTGACGGGTTTCTCAAAGACTTCGCAGCTCTTGAAGGATACAAAATACTTGTGCATGGGGGTGGTAAAATCGCTTCCGAGGTGTCTGCTTCCATGGGCCTTGAAACGAAGATGTCAGGTGGTCGAAGAATTACAGATGAGCAAACATTGGACGTGGTTACTATGGTGTACGCCGGTTTGCTGAACAAGAAGATAGTTTCCAAGCTTCAAGCCTTCAATTGCAATGCCATGGGGCTTTCCGGGGCTGATGGCAACAGCATCCGGGCCCATAAACGAGTGGTGAAAGACCTGGACTACGGTTTCGCGGGCGATGTGGATGCGGTAAGTTCAGGTATGATCGAATCCTTGCTGCGATCTGGACTCAGCCCTGTATTCTGCGCTATCACGCATGATAAAAAGGGTCAGCTTTTGAATACCAATGCCGACACCATCGCCAGTGAGCTGGCAAAAGGTCTGAGTGATGAATTCGATGTGGAATTGCTCTATTGCTTTGAAAAAGATGGAGTGCTTGAGGATGTCGAAAATGAGGATTCTGTCGTAGAGCATATTGATGCCAGGAAGTATGAGCAAATGAAGGAGAGCGGTCAAATTGCCGAAGGCATGTTGCCCAAAATGAAGAATTGTTTCGAGGCCCTTGAAAAAGGTGTATCCCGGGTGGTCATTGGCAGCGCCAAATTGCTCAAGGATCCGCAAAGAAAACACACAACCCTGACCTTATGAACAACATCCTATGAAAGATACCTTGAAAGATAAAGCATTACAACTGCTGATTGAGCTGATTGAAACGCCGTCCTTTTCGAAAGAGGAAGACAAGACTGCTGATCTTCTGGAGGCTTTTTTGCAGTCAGAAGGCGTCGAAACGATACGGGAAAACAACAATGTCTGGGCCTTCAACGAAGATTTTGAGAAGACCAAGCCCTTTATCCTGCTCAATTCTCATCATGATACGGTCAAGCCCAACAAGGGATACACTAGAGATCCGCACAAGGCAGAGATCATTGACGACAAGCTATACGGGTTGGGATCGAATGATGCGGGTGGAGCCCTGGTCGGCTTGATCTCTGCCTTTTTGCACTTCTACCGAAGGAAAGACATGCAATACAACCTTATTCTCCTGGCCTCGGCTGAAGAAGAGAATTCAGGTGAGTTGGGGATTCGTTCGGTGGTTCCGAAACTGCCCGAGATCGACTTTGCCATCGTTGGCGAGCCCACACAAATGAACCTGGCGATCGCTGAGAAGGGACTCTTGGTCCTGGATTGCTATGCCCGAGGAACAGCGGGCCATGCGGCACACGTTCGGGAAGACTATGCGATTTACAAGGCGATGAGGGCTATAAAATGGTTCGAGACCTTTACATTTGACAAGATTTCTGAAACCCTGAACGACACGAAAATGACCGTGACCCAGATCGAAGCCGGCAATCAGCACAACGTGGTGCCGTCCGTTTGTCATTTCGTGGTAGACATTCGAGTCAATGACCTTTATTCGAACCAAGAGGTGGTAGAGATTGTGCAAAAGAGTGTCGATGTCGAGGTCGTGCCTCGTTCTGTGCGCCTCAATTCTTCGTCTATCCCTCAGGAACATCCCATTGTTCAGGCCGGAGAACGATTGGGTAGAACCCTGTACGGATCACCCACGCTTTCCGATCAGTCGAATCTGAGTTGCCCTTCTTTGAAGCTGGGCCCTGGCGACTCGCTTCGTTCGCATACGGCGGATGAATATCTGCGCGTTTCAGAGTTAAATGAAGGAATCGATTTATACATCAAATTGTTGGAAGAGATCTTGTAGGGAAATTAAGCAAACTAAAAACTGAAATATGAAACTTTGGGACAAAGGATTTAGTACGGACGAGAAGATTGATTTTTTTACCGTGGGCAATGACCGGGAGCTTGACCTGGTGTTGGCCAAGTATGACGTGATCGGCTCACGGGCCCATGCAGCCATGCTCCATAAGATCGGCCTGCTCTCTGAAGCAGAATGGAAATCGGTAGAGAAGGAGCTGGGTTCGCTTTTGGATGCTATAGCCCGGGGTGAATTTGAAATTGAAAGCCAGTTTGAGGACGTCCATTCCAAGGTGGAGTATTTGCTCACTCAAAAACTGGGAGATACCGGTAAGAAAATTCATACAGCTCGCTCCCGAAACGACCAGGTGCTCGTGGATGTACACTTGTATCTAAAAGAGGAGCTCCAGGAAATCCGCAAGGAAATAGAGAAGCTCTTCGATCAGCTCATTAAATTGGCCGAGAGGCACAAATCAGTTCTCATGCCGGGCTATACTCACTTTCAGGTGGCGATGCCCTCATCGTTCGGCCTTTGGTTCTCGGCGTATGCCGAATCCCTGATTGATGACGTGTACATGCTGCAGGCCGCCATGAAGGTAACTGACCAGAATCCATTGGGTTCTGCTGCAGGCTACGGAAGCTCGTTTCCGATCGATCGCGAGCACACGACGAAAACACTGGGTTTTGCTGATCTCAAATACAACTCGGTAGCGGCCCAGATGAGTCGTGGGAAAACGGAAAAGACGGTGGCTTTTGCCCTGAGTTCTGTGGCAGGCACCCTGTCAAAATTCGCCATGGACATCTGTCTTTATATGAGCCAGAATTTCGGATTTGTTTCCTTTCCGGATGAGCTCACCACCGGTTCGAGCATCATGCCGCACAAAAAGAACCCGGATGTCTTTGAGCTGATCCGGGTTCTTTTTGTGCGGCGCGTGTGACGGTAGTGGCTCGGCGGAAAACAAATCCTACAGTAAATATAAAAGACGGATGTCCATGGCGGAGCGCGACGGGGTGCCTGCCGAGCTCAGGGCAAAAGCCACCGTCTTTCGGATTTCCCCACGACTCGTCACAGATGCCCGAGACGAGATCAGCACCGTGGCCGGTGGTGTTTTCGTCGTGTGCTCGCGATCGATCGGAAACGCAGCGGGGCCCGAGTAGTTCTGGTCAGTTACATTTCATGGCGGCTTTGCACGTCATCAATAGGGGGTTCAACATACGCCGGAACAAGGCCGGGCGATGGCGCCACACAGTAGTGTAAGCAGCATGGCCTCTCGGCAATTTAATGAGCTGATCCTCGCTGCGGACGACTCTGCAAGTGTACATCCACGAGCACCTGGCGGGAAGCGAGCTGTATGGTTTTCTTACCGATATCTCCCGATTTTTAGTGAGCAAATACTCTTATGGACGATCCTCAAACTGGCTTTCAATTTCAAATTTTGACCAAGAAGCGGGGGTCCCCATTTCCATTCTGCTTCGGGAGAGCAGCCGATCTTATGGGCAGCAATGGGCCCGTGAGCCGCGATCACGTCATACTAACACCAGATCAAAGCTCCGGTCATTGCCGCGACGCAAAAAAAATCAGTCTTCTCGTCCGTATAAATCCTTTGTCCCCAAGTTTCGTATTTCAGTTTTGGATTTGTATTCCCTACAAGATCTCTTCCGGTAATTTGATATCGATTCAGCTCGTTTAACACGAACGCACGAGATATTCATCCGCCGTATGCGGAGCGAGGTATCGCCAGGGCGAAGCTCAGAGAACGCTCGGAACCGACGATGGGATGATCCGTAAGTTCTGCAATCTTCTCCGGCCTGAACAATGGGATAGTTAAGAGGGATGGAGCACCACCTCGACATCGACACTCTTTTGTACAATCTCTAACCTCCTGTGGTAACGAAGTGACAAACGGACGCACCACGTGCTGCTGATTGCCGACTCGATGCAAGGTCGCAGTCATTTTCGTGTCGTTCGGGAACTCGAAATACCGTAAATGTAAGGTCTCGAACCGACACAGCCCTCATCGCCTTGTAAATCCGCGCTAGTCTTTCCCGAGACGTGTGCCACGTAACCTCGGGCATAGCGGCGAGACCAGAGTCCTTCTCAGCGATCACCAGGTTCCGACATGTGATGCTCAATGGCCATCTCGGTGATCGGACAACTCACCGCAGATTCTCTTCTTCAGCCGATGCCAGAAAATTGGAGTTGTGCTCCATGTCTTCTTTCGGTAGAAGTGCAAGGCGGGATCAAGCCGACGGAGACCCCGCCGCGTCGATCCCGAGCCGCAACTTGGTCAGATGTATCCTTGTTGGGCTTGATTACTGTCATGATTGAGCAGGATAGGGCTTGGTCTTCTCAAAATTTGGAGCCGAAGACTTGAATTGTGTTGTTTTCAATATCGACGACACCTTCTGACGCGAAAGCCTCCGGGAGATCGAGCGTCTTGTCTTCATCTTTCGAAAAGGACGGCGTTTCAATCAGCTCGACAAGCCGTGCTCGTAGCAACTTTTGGGAATTGGCATTCATAGAATTGTCATTCACTTTCTTTTGCGGATCCTTGAGCAATTTGGCACCGAGACCCACACCTTTTTCAGAGCCTCGAAATTAATTCTTCATTTTAAAGACGCTCTGTGAGGATTTGACCACTCTCATTGCTCATACTTCCTGGTATCAACATGCTCTGCGACAGAATCGCGACCATCCTCAAGCATAAATTTTCAAAGCAATAGAACAATTCCGCATCGAAATTCATCGCTCCAGTAAACCGTAACGTGGTATTGGTATTTAAAAGCTGACCCTTTTTATCATGCGTGATGGCGCAGAATACAGGGCTAGTCGCAGCAAGGATTCGATCATACCTACTGCCGCATCCCTTGTAGTCTAGGTCTTTCACCACACTCGTATGGGCCACGGATGCTGTGCATCGCAGAAAACTTGTGTGTGCAATTGAACGCTGGCGGAAATATCTTCTTGTTTAGTAGGCAAACAGTACCATAATAACCACGTCCAATGTTTGCTCATCCTTCTCGACCTGGGCCCGTAGGCGTTGCCTCGAACACAGTACACCCCCGTACTGGGATTCTTGTATCCCTTCAAAAACTTCTGAAATTTGACGTCAAAATCGAACTGTTCTCATAATCTTGATGATGCTCAGCTAACTTTCATGTTTGCATCTTGGCCGACGCATTTGATCGACCCCTGGCTTGTGATCAGCCATGGAACTTCGAGAATCTTTAAAGACCCGGTTGGAGCCGAATGGAACCTTGTTGTGTACTGTTCAGTGACCGGGGGCCTCTGAGTCGAGTCACATCATCGCTCACAACCACGTGTACCGTGAACCGGCCGTTGCGTGAGCCATCTTTCTTGGTCCATCAGGCGGGTCCCCGCTGATGATCTTGCCGTACTCACTATATGAACTCCAGTTCTTTGTATAGACAAAGTCGGCATTCTCAAACCTTGTTTGATCGCATTCAATCGCACTCCGGCATTGGTTTCGTAACAGCTCGGATGTGTGATGACGGGGGCACCGCACGTCTAGCTCATCATTTTCACAAAGGAATTCGCAACGTAGAGGCGCTTGGGGTGGGTCAGCGCACCACTTTTTCGAGCTTTCATTCAGATCGTATTCATCCCGAGTTGGAAAAACTGCGGCGGGTGAGCCGTTGAACTCTCCGTATTGACTGTCGGCCGCGCGTGTGCTGAAGCGCTTCAGGACGACTTCAGCCTCATCCCTTTCACGATCTTCAAAACAGGCGCGTATGGCAATAATGTCACAATACTGGGGGGGTGCCTTGTTTGAATATGCTCCGATTACAGTTATAACGGCACCATCGAGAAATTCCCTCCTTGTCAAAATTCACATCACATTTCGAATTCAAACCCAGGTGAGCGGCTTCTACTCAACCGGGTTCGAAGATGAGGTTGAGCACAAAGGCCTATGGTTGCCATTCGACGGAAGATATTTCTTGATTCTATGCGTGAACCTGTCATCAAATCCCAAAAAGATTCATTCCACTCAATTACCCTACCCAAAAAGAGTCCATTCAACTCCATCATTTCGTGTTTAAACTACACAAATGATATCCATTCGAGTCCATTCCAATCGATACTACAGTCGAGTCCATTCTCTTCTCTGAAATCTCGGCACCTGTCAATTTAATGATTCCACTGGACCATTCCATTCTTCGATTCCAATCGAATCATTTCAATGATGCTTTCATTCTCCATATGATAATTCCAGTCGATGATGATGGCAATGTTCCATTATCGATGCCAACTGTCAACAATTCGATTCCTCGATATTTCTTCGATGATGATTTCAGACATTTGATCTCATCAATGATGATCATCAGTGAGTGTTCTTCCCATGAAATTTCATGATAGAAATATCAGCAAGGCTTTGCATCAACGACTGTCCCAGTTCGATTCTCCTGGAAAACTCTTTTCAAATGGCGGTGACAGGAACCTGTTTTACATTGATTTCAGACTACATGACAAGCTGCCAGGCCACATTGTCACACCAGGCTACGATGATGATATATTCCTCCTTCAACTCGACTGTTGCCGACTTAATGTCCCTTGAAAATCTGTCTCATGATAATAAGGGTATTGAATACCTCAGCAATACCTGGATATCGGATCTGCCCTTCTCCATGCCATACCATTTATTCGTGACGAAGTGCTCCAGCCGATGGGACCTTTGATGCAACTTATCGGTGCTGATCGCCAGCTCCCAGTCAAACAAGTCGTCGGTGAACAGTGTTGAAAGCGATTGTGACCTTCGCGGCAGCACTCATGAATGGATGAAGCGGAAACTTTCGTCTCGGGTTAGCTCATGAATGACCACCTCCGCAGATGGCATGATTTGTTCAATCTTGCTCTGATTCAACGCTGTCAATAAGTGACACATAATCCGGGAATTCCTCGTGCCAAGTCTTCCTTGCAGCGATGTCCCGGAGCTCAATCCACGGCCACAAGCTCCTGCAAAACCACGAATCAACCGGTGCAAAGGTGGATTCCTGTCAATCAACACCTTGTCAGGGCGTTACGGGCCGAGATCTTGCGGCGTTCACTATGACGCGAATGGCCATTCCCCGGGTCAGCGGTTATTGTGCATAGGCGCAAATTATTCCCACGACCCTTGCAATCGCCGGGCGGCTAACCCAGCGGTTGAAGCGGATCAGCTGGGGGGATGAATCCACCCCTTCTTCTGAGAGAATGTTTCAAAAATTCCTGGGTCCTGTCGGTACGTGACCGGGGTCAGCCCCATTCTGTAGCGAAACTTGTAGGTCAACGATGGCTCGATTGGAAGTTGCCGGACTCCTTTCCGCCTTTCAGCAAAATTTTTGTGCCAGGCAAGCGGCCGCGGCCTCAACCGTGACATCGGGCCGTGACCTATAGATGATCAAAACGATTCCAGAGCTGGAGCTGTTCGATTCTGTGTCTTCAAGCCATTCTCATGAACAAAGGAAAAACATTCCCTTGCCCAGAGATCAACTGCCAATTGCAGACGACGCTGCGTTTTTGACCTCGCCTTGAGGCGATGTTGTGGCGGTGCTGTCCATGTCAATCTCGTTCGCGGGGAATCAACTGACTCTTCTCCTCGAGGGCGCGCCATAATTTCGAGTACGCCGTTTCTTTTCTGGATAGCGTGGCTTCATTGAATCTTGCCGGAAAAAAACACTCCATTTCATTCATCATATCCGAATCTGATCTCAACTGATCTTTGAAACCGTCAGGCGGATTCTGCTTTCAATAGAGCAAAATGAAGCCGAGCTCCTCTTTGTGACATTCAGGGGGCTGTGTCTGGCCTCGGATTCGAGGAACCTCCGGTAAAGATTTGCTTTTCTCATGGATCATTCTCTTTCGCAATCCACCCTTCCAAAATCAAATTCCAGGCCCAACATGAAGCCACGTGCTCTTTTGAACCCCGGGCAAGTTTCAATCGTTCTTTCCAAATACGCACTTCGTTGTCCTATGCCTTCAATCAGTACTCGTTTTCGAGGACATCCAGAGCCGAAGGCGCTGCTGCAGGCAGGTGATTTCCACACCAAACGTGGTTCCCAACAGGCAAAACTCGCCTCAAAGAGGGGGCTATGTCCACGCCATAGCCGCGGCGGCCATCAGTCGGTGGAAATTGGAAAAATTTGCCGCTCGTCCCCGAATCGTCTAAATAATGCTGAATACCGTATTGTACGACAGAGCTTCGAATCGCTGAAAATTCTGTTGTCCAGGCCGCCGACTCTTCGTAACAGCCGCTGCGTGCCAGAGCCAGCCTTCTCCAGGGCATCCAAATCATTCGGGGACAGAAGCTACCTTTGTGCTGACATTCAGCGGCGCATTATTCGCTCATTGGCGGTGGCGGCGACGACGTCAAGACGGAAAGCGACTGTGCGATATGTGAAGGAAGCGAGCTTCAAGGCGTTTTCGACTCCCATTGCACAAAAACAAACTGTATTCATCACGGTGAGCTGCGACCTCCTGTATCAGATTACGCACGGAATTCGGGGAAAAACCCCGAGAGCGTCTCCCTCGCTCACCGCCTCGACGCGAGGATGGCAGTGCCCGGTGTACCCCATGACCCCGTACAGGTCGGGTACTCGGCATCGTTATCGTCATACACGTTGCAACCTCGCCAGGGTCACATCATAAAGTGGGTAAACATTAGGCAATTCCATTTTTCAAATCTATTGAGGGTCACGAGTACCCCAGAACTCGAACCCTGGTGCTCCACCTCGTTGAGCCCCTCGTGCATCCGCTCAGTGTGGTCACTTTGTCAATTTGTTCGAATCGATCCAAGACTCGCGGCCCCCGGGCGGGTATGCATGGACGGACCTCCTCGCTGTGGAAGCCCAACTGAATGGCGCCCGCAGATGTAGGCGATTCCGCTAGCGCGGCCGACTCCTCTTCGATGAGCGTCGCGTCTTCTGCGCGCGATGTCTTTGGCATTCCCCGTGAAGCTGATGCAGGTCCTGAAATGGCGGTGTGGAGCATGCACCCGTCGTTCCCGACAACTTCTTCGATCTCGTCTTCGTCCGGTGGCCACCGAAAGTGCTCCGGCTGATCTCGGCGAGGACAGTGGAGCGAATTGTGTCTGAGCACGCATCGGTTGGTATGGTGAGCTTAACCGCTGAAATTTCTCCGAAACCGACAAATACATCTTGGAAAGTTTGCATTGTTCTCATTTTTCTGACAAGATCGAGGAGCAATTGAATTGCCCAGGTTCCCCACTCAATGTGATTGCTATTTTCTGATTCTTTTTTTAAAAGTTCGCTTTAAGTTCCTCGAGTTTTCTTTCCAAACCAAACATCCGATTCACCATGGCCTGTCGGAAACCCTTCAACAAATTATCAATTGGTTATCAAATATTTATTTTATGCTTGCCGTCAAATTAAAGGCATTTGTTGGTATTGACTGCCTGTTTGAAAAACTTCATGACGGAGACAAAGTGAACGGCGCGTGTTGTAAGCCCTCATACAACTCAAGATGCTCGGTAATTCTGTACAATGAAACTGTAATGTGCGGTGGGAAATAGATCTCGGTTTCAACCCGATTTCTGCTCCTGTGCTGACCTTATAATGAGAGAAATTATTGTCCGCCGTCGTGTGGAATGCGGCCCCTGTAGCCCCGGTAACCGCGTTCACATGGTCGTCACGGCAAGCGCCGAGACGGCAGCGCCCGTGACGTGGCAAAACATCTGACGGGTATGCTGATCTCGGAGCTGCATTCAACTCGGGAGACCGTATACAAGTTCCGCTCGCCCAGCAGTCGAAAATCGACGCCCGGGTCGGTGATACGTCGCCTCGGGTAGTGGTTCCCAGGAATATTTCCGTGACCCGGAGCGAGAATGAAACGTCAGCATCGGAGTGAATCGGGCAATTCTCTCCTTCGAAGTCAGCATGCACCTGGAATGACAAGTTGCTGGGCGTTGAGTATACGAAATCAATTGCCGGATGATGAATGAATCGGTCATTATGGCACCGTGGCAACCCCGCCAGTACTGAATCATGGATTTGGTGTTGAAGATCTTGCCCTGGTTGGATGAGACAAAAACCCTTTGGCGTCAGCGGCCGTCCATCACTTCATTGTCTCTCCCGTAGCTCGCAAGATGCATTCATGGATCGTGTTCGAGCAATTCCATCCATGAAGCTGAACCGGTACGGATACAGGGTCACAAATACCTCTCCGCTCACGCATTGGGGAATCCTCAGAAAAGCTCTATGTTTCTCATCACCTCATCGAGTTACTGGCCTTCGTGCAAGCGTGCCGTACCAGTTGCCCAGTCCGTCTTGTATTGCTGCTGCCCTTGGTGGTGTGCTCAGTAAAGTGATGGGCCTTGATGATGATCCGTGGTGCCGCTGCGAATCCGGCCGCCGCCCTCACGATGATGGTGTCACCTACATGAGATGTCCCTGCCGGTAAGAGTAGGCCGATGCGAGCTCCGACTGAGTTTCTCGATATTCTGCCGGTTCGCCTTCCTCATCGTGCGGTGTTCTCGCCTTTCAAGTGAGCTTTGAGACCTGCTCGTCTCCGTCAGGTTGACTTGGATAAGCTTCGTCGGGCAGGGGCTTCGACGAGAAATGTAGGTCTCTTCCCATCCGGCCCGCTGATCGGTATTTCGCCTTAGCCCACGCATGTCCACCCGTGATCCTGCGACCGCGCTCCGGCACCATGGAGTCGGCTTCGCGGCCTCGCCCTCGCCGGCTCAGCCCGCCGGAGGAGGGCGGCGAATCCGCCGACACTCACGCGGGTCCCGGATGGGAGGCCGTGTTGAGCCGCATCCGCGGGTGAGGGAGTCGCGGAGATCGTGGATCACCTGGACTTTCGGATGGCTGCGGGGACAGGCGTGCTGAACGAGCAGCGCCTGCTGGCCGCCTCGAAGCATACGCGGCGCGTTCTCGAGCGGAGCCTTCCGAACCCGAACTCGACGGTACGTGGGAAGGGCGGATCGGCGACGAGAAGCAGGCGCGGACCAGGTGGAAGGCTCATGCATGCAGCGTCGCGCGCAGAGAGCGCACGCCGTCTGGGCGCGACCCCGAAATGCTTCCTCGCCCGGAACTCCGTCCTGCGGACCGAACTGGAACGGCCTCCCACCCATCACGTATGTTCGTGCGCGACATCCGTGTGTACGGAACGCCTGATACCGCCGAGTACGGATGGGTTCCACGGTCCCCAGTCGACCTGGCGGGGAGTGGGCGCCGCCGGGGGCTGGCCGAATCCGGGACGAAACTCGCGACACAGAACGCGGCGACGCGGCAACCACCCCGCGGCGGGGGACGACGCGGGGCACTCACGACGGTGTCCGGCAACCCCTGTTCGCGCGCTAGCCCGCACGCGCTCGACCACGCGGAGCGACGGTGCATCGGGATGTGGGCCTTCCCGGGAGCGCCTTCTCGTGGCCCCTACGCATGTACCGGACGGGCTCTGGACGGCGTATTCTCGGGCTTTTGCCGCGGCTGAGAGACAGACAGACGCTACAGGCTCTCCTGACGCAGTACATTGGGTCTGTCCGGTGGCAGCTTCTCCGACCTGTGGGACTTGACTCGGACGATCCATCTCTCAGGCGAGGTAAGGAGTGCGGCGTGAGCCAATCGCCAGCCTGGCGGACATGGGGCTGTTCGACGGCGTTGTCTCCGGTCATGCTGTACTGCTTCTGGCGGCGCGCGAAGGCGGGGCGTTCGAGGAAGGTCACGGGGACCATTCAGTCCTGAAGTACCGGGCCAGCGCGCGCGTGGATCTATCCCCCCAAGCCGGCCCTCCAGAGCGTCTTCGAGTGGTCCAGCGCCCACGCGCACCAACGCATTTCGAGTCTCCGAGATACCCCTTCGCGGGCCACGGCGGTGGAGAACTGGCGTTGCAGAACAACCGTTACGTCGAGGGCTCGCGGTCTCGACGTGGATGAATTCCGCGCCGAGGCTGTCTCTTCTGGGACGTCGCACAACGACCTCTTCGAAGAGATCGCCAAGTTCGGGCTGGCCTGTAGGCCCGGCACAGCGCCAAGCAGCGAGAGCTGGCGCCCTGCGAATGACGCGGCGGCTCAGCAACCCCCGCAACAACATCGTCCGGGTCGCCTACGGGCCCGCCGCGTACTTGGCGGGACGCAGTCGCGCGAACGCCGTGGACGAGACCCTGGCTCTGCCGACCAGCCCTGCGCGCTCGGGCGCAGATCCTGGCCTTCAGCCGGCGCATCCCCAACACGATCGATCCATGGCCATCGTACTTCGTCGAACGGTGACAGACGACGGGCCGGAGATCTTCACCGAGATCGACGATCTCGGCGCGGTCGTGGCGGGAAGTCGGGTTACTTCCGGGCCCGGATCGCCCGGTCCCGCAAGGCCTTCAGGACGAGGTCGGGGGTCGCTCGTCGTGGGGTTGAACAGCTGGAGAGGGGCGGGCCGTATCCGTCCCTCAAGATCGCGGTCCGCCGGCGAGGAACGCCTGGCCACACCCTCCGTGAGACGCGTGCGCGGCGATGCCGGTGGAGCGCACCCTGGCCGCCCTGATGACGGCGCGGGCCGACGGAAATCTGATGCCCCCATGCGGACGCGATCCCCAGCCGCCGCGCTGGGCGGGGTCGGACGCGCTCAGCGTCTACGGCCGGTTCCAGAGGCCGGCTGTGTCGGGACTCCGGAGTACCTTGGGGCGCCGCGGGGAGCCGCAGCCCGGCGTCTCCATTCGAACGGTCGTCATGGTGAGAGAAGATCCGCGTACTGGTCGCCGGCCGGGACCGGGACGGCCGCGAGGCGCGCGCTTCGGGACGCGGGGATGGAGGAGTGATCTATACGGGGCTGCGCAGACACGAGATAGCGCGCGAGCTGCAGGAAGACGCGTGGATGTCGTGGCTCTGTCGGGCCCCACGGCCCTGTTCCCGCGC
>CALNYN010000010.1:0-59662 GCA_942490755.1 uncultured Gemmatimonadota bacterium | reverse complement strand
CGAGTTGATCGAACGGCTGACGGCTGGCAGCGCGGAGCCCGCCATGGTCGAGGTGCCGGCGCGTACGGTTGATCAGTCCGAGCCCCCGGCGCCCGGCATCGGGTCAATTACCGTAACACCGATCGATGGCCGCGTTTCCGTAAGCGTCCGACGGTTTGCGGACGGTTCGACGATCAGGGTTCGATTCGGATCCGGGTCTGATGTCCGTGCGAGACTGCTTTCAGGGCTGAACGGAGCCCGGTTCTCGGTCGGGCCAGGCAGCCTGTTCGTCGTCGGGACGGGCGTTTCGACCGTCGGCGATATCCTCATCGAGTTGCCTCGCGGACTGATTTCTGCCACCGTTGACCTGGATGGGAAGCGGGCGCTGGTCGCGTCACCGGACGGTTTGCGTCGTTCCGGGGACCCGAGTGGCGCTCCGGAAGACGAAATGGTGTTGCGGGTGGGGAGTTGATCGGCCGGAGGATGTGACTCCGTCCGCCCTCGCCTGATGCACTGGCGGAGGGGACGGCATGGCGGCCGGATTCTTGATCCTGGCAGGGATCGCGCTGCAGGCCGGACCGGGGTCTGCCCCCGGGACGGTCATGGGCGTGGTCCGCGACGCCACCGACGGAACGCCTCTCCCCAACGCGCTCGTCACCCTGATCCGTGACGATCGCTCGACGATCACCAACCGTGACGGAGTCTACCTGTTCCGAGACGTCGCTCCAGGTGAGCGCCGCGTTCGTGCCACCCGGATCGACTTTCATCCGCTTGAAGTGAGTGTCGATCTCCCCGACGCAAGCACTCTCGAGGTGGATTTCCTGCTCACGCTTCGCCCCGTGGAAATGCCGGCGGTGGAAGCCAGAGCATCCCCCCTGTTTCACCCTGATACGCTCGTATCCGAACCCGAGCCGGTAACGGTCGGCACGGCTGAAGTGCGCGTCCTGGACGCGACGCCGGGAGTAGCAGAAGTGGGCCTCGCGGCGGCGGCCAACGTAATGCTCGGGCCGGATCCCCCGGCCCCGGACAACGTGCTGTTCGTGCGAGGCGCCGGGGCCGCACTCGATCTCGTCCTGCTCGATGGAGCACCGGTACAGGCCCCGTTCCATCTCGGCGGGTTGATTCAGCCCAGCGTCGCGCCGAGCGTGACACATGCCGCCCGGCTGCAGGGCGGAGTATCGCCGCGCTGGGACGGCGGGCTGTCAGATGTGCTGCTGCTGGAAAGTCGGCCCGGGTTCGGTTCGCCGGCACACGCGACGTTGTACGTGGACATGGGGTCAGCCGGTGGCCTTGCCGAAGGAGGGTCGCCGGGAAGGGCCTCCTGGCTGGTGTCGCTTCGAACTCTGCACGGTGAGGGAGCGGAGCCGTTCATCGAAGGGGGGTTTCCGCAGGAATACTCGGACGGGCTTGTCCGTCTCGACGTGAATGTTTCCGAACGGGACACGGTTCTGGTCACCGGCTACTGGAATCGGGAAACCGTGTTTCTCGATCCGGCTGATACGGAGGTCGAGTCGCCGCGCTGGGGGAACCGGGCGGCGGCCCTGCGCTTCAAAGGCGACCTGTCGATCGGCCGGGCGGAACTGGGGGGAGCGTTTGGTGAATTCGAAACTCGACTGCCGATCGGCGGCGAGATTCCCCTGACCGCGGATGGAGTAACCCGTCGCTCCCTGCTCACTGCCGACCTGGCCGAGGGTTGGGGCGAGGGGTCGGTGGGGTATGGTATCCACCTCGATCGCCTCGAGCAGCGCACCCGCTTCACGCGCACCGGCGATGCCGCCGAAGACCCCTTCCAGCTCCGGCAGCGCGCGGATGCGAACGCGCTGTCGGCCTACCTGGAGGGAAGCTGCCCGGTTACGAAATTCGTCCACATCTCGGCCGGACTGCGAGCGACTACGTTCTCCGATGAGCTGGGCCAGGGGCTTTCCCCGCGCATTCGGGCCGATGTGTTCGCTATGCCGGAGTTGCTCGTGAGCCTGTCTGCCGGTCGGTACCGGCAGCTCATGGTGACTGCAGGTGGAAGACCGCCCGTCTCTCCGGCGCCGCCGGCCGACGAACTGGAGGACGGACCCAACGTTCCTGCGTTCACGAATATCGCGGCCGCCAGCTCGGACCACCTGCTCCTCGCCGTCACACATGCACCCCGCCCCGGCTCTGAGTTACGGGTGGAGGGATACTGGAAGAACATGGACGGCATTCCGGACCTGTATGGTGGATCGTTGCGCTACGCGGGCGTAGACGTCTGGCTGCGGCAGACCGTGGGTGCGTTCCAGTTCTGGGGATCCTACTCGCTCGGCTGGGGGTGGACCGTGAACGATCGGGCTCCCAATAAGGAGCTCTACTCGGGCCGCCACCTGCTGCGCGGTGGATTCACGAAGGGATTCAACGGCGGGGTGCAGATCGATGCCGAACTGTCCTACGGACAGGGTCTCGAATTCGGCTCGATCCCGCGCGCGAACAGACCGGGCAGCTTTGTGCCGCAATCAGGCGACGGTGGAGCCGGAGCCGCCGCCGGCGCTTCTGGAGCAACCGGAGCTTCGGCACCTGTGTTCTCTGTTCCGGTTCCGGTCCCGACACCTGTCGTATTCCGGTCCCCGCAGGGGTCGTATCTGCGTCTCAACATCCAGGCGACAGGCCGGATCCGCGCCCGGTTCCTCGGCCGGGAGCAGATGCTCTTTCCGTATTTCCGGATCATCAACGCGCTCGATCGCAACGACGCGTTGTTCTACCAGTCGGATGGAGATCCCGGTCTCGAGCCGCGCGCGGTCGGCTCGATCCCGATCCTGCCAGTGCTCGGAATCGAGTGGCGAATCTAGCTAGCGACCTTCCGATTCGAGCAGGTCTGACACGTCAGAGCCGGCAGCCAACTCGTCGGGCTCCCGGCCTTGCCTGAACAGCCGTGCCCCGCTGCGACCTTCCAGCCGCATTTCGTCACCGGCTACGCGCAGCCAGGCTCCCTCGCGCAGTCCAATCACCGGTACCGCATTCTGCACGTGGAACTCCCTGATCCGCGTTTCTCTCGTTTCTCCCATGTGGGTCGAGTCGGGATCGGGGTCGAGATAGTGCGGATTCAGGTTGAATGGGACGAGTCCGAGCGCGTCGAATGACGGAGTATGAACGATCGGCATGTCGTTGGTCGTCCCGATCGTCATCCCGGCGACGTTCGAGCCGGCGCTGGAACCCATGTATGGCATCCCCGCTTCGACGCGGCTGCGGATCGGGTGCAGCAGCTCCTGGCGATATAGCTCACGTAGAAGCAAGAACGTGTTTCCGCCGCCGATGAAGAGTCCTGCGGCGTCTCCGATTGCCGCTGCAGGATCCGAACTGGAGTGGATTCCCTGCACGGCCAGACCCATCGTCGCGAACTGACGCGCGACACGATCGGTGTACTCGTCGTGTGACATTCCGCCGGGACTCGCGAACGGAACGAACAGGACACTCGCGCTCCCCTGGAAATGACTGGCGATCTCCTGCGTGCAGTACTCCAGGAAATCACTTCCGTGAACCGTGGATGTGCTCAGAAGAAGGATTCGGCGCGCGTCGTTCATGACCTGTCTCTCCCGGGGCAGGAACTGGCCTCGCTGCTTGCGGCGGACGGGACGGGTCCGTCTGTTTGGTCGCCATGCAGGATATGGCGATCAACCCACACGACGCCACCGAGCTCGCGGCGGCCTTTCTCCAGGCGGGGATCACGATCTGCCTGGTCACGATCTGCCTGTATCTCTACGCGCGCTATCACAAGGCATACTTCGTTCTGTGGGCCCTCGCCTGGTTCCTGTACGCCCTTCGACTTGGCGCGATCATCAGCTTCCTGGTCAGCGAGAACTGGGGCTGGCTCTACTGGCACCAGGTGCTCACCGGGTGGACCGCACTCGCGTTCCTGTGGGCTGCGCTCGTGTTCAGCGAGCAGGTGCAATGGAGGGACCGATACTGGGTCCTCGTCGTGTTTCCGCCGCTGTGGTCGTATATCGCCATATACCGGCTGGACAACTTCATGCTCGCCGCGGGTCCGGCAGTCCTGTTCCTCAGCATCGCGACGTTCTGGACGGGCGTCGTCCTGTGGCGGCACCACCGCCGGCTGGGGTCACTCCCGGCGGCGATTACCGCAGTCGCGTTCTTCCTGTGGAGCCTCCATCACCTGGATTATCCGTTCTTGCGGGCGCGCGGAGCGTGGAATCCGTGGGGCTATTACCTCGACATCGTATTCGAGCTGGCGATCGGTGCCGGAATTCTGCTCCTGGTGCTCGAGGACCAGTACCGCGGATTGTCGGTTCTGTCCGGTCTATCCGGCGATCTGCAGAGCGGGGCGGGGGAAGACGAAGTGCTGGACGCCCTGCTCGCCAGGCTGCTTACGCTGCCTGCCGTTCTCGGGGCAGCCGTATACGGTTTTCGCCCCGGTTCCTTCGTGCGTGGTGCCGGAGTATGCGAACCCTGGATGGGCGAGGATCCCGCGGGTCCCGCGGAAGTCGCGATCGCCCGGGTCGTCGAGTCGGGTGAGCCGGAGGTCCTGAGAGGCTGGCCGGGGTCTGACGGTCACCCCGAACAGGCGTACACCGCCGCGCTCCCGATCTTCCGGGGCGATTCGATTCAAGGTGTGCTGCTGGTCGTCGGGAGCTCGCGTGATCCGTTCGCGGTGCTGGATACGCCGTTCCTGCTGGCGCTCGGGCACCAGGTTGGTGCAGCGCTGGCCAACGCCGACATGTATCAGAGGCTGGAGGATCGGAAGGCCGAGCTCGAGCGGCTCGCGACGCGGATGGTGCACCATCAGGAAGAGGAGCGTCGACGGCTGTCGCGGGAACTTCATGACGAAAGCGCCCAGGTCTTCGCGGCAGTCAAACTCCAACTCGGCATGGCCCGGGAGTCAGCGGCGGAGGAGCAGCGTCCCGCGTTGGATCGGGCGATGGACCTGGTCGGCTCCGGGATCAGGAGCATTCGAGCCGTAGCCCGGAATCTCAGGCCGTCGCTGCTCGATGACCTGGGGTTGCTGCCTGCCCTCAGGGCGCTGGGGGGCGACTTCTCGGGGAAAATGGGAATTCCAGTTACGATCAATTCCCCGGAGTCGATACCGGTCCTCTCCGCTGGAGCCGAACTGGCCCTGTTCCGGGCCCTGCAGGAGGCCCTGTCAAACGTGGCGCGACATTCCGAGGCCTCGGCTGTCGAAGTGGACCTGTCGTATGATGGGACCAGGCTGACACTGATGGTAAGTGATAACGGCCGGGGCCCGCCCGCCGCCGACTTCGACACGCTCGCGGACGGGCGGATGGGCCTGGCCGGGATGCGTGAGAGAGCGCTGGCCCTGGGTGGATCGGTCGATCTGACAGCCCGAGAGCAGGGGGGCACAGTGCTCAGCGTTCGGATTCCGGTGGCCGACCCGGACTTTCGTTCCGGTTCCGAACCCGACAGGTCACAACGTGGAGTCGATGAACAGGAGACGATGGGATGACTGAGAGTCCGATCCGGGTGCTGATCGCCGACGATCACGCCCTCGTGCGTGAGGGAATCCGTCGCGTGCTGGACGACGACCCCGGGTTCGACGTGGTGGCCGAGGCGGCGGACGGCCGGCAGGCGATCGCGCGGGTTGGTGAGACGGAGCCGGATGTCGCGATCCTGGACATCTCGATGCCCGAGCTGTCGGGTCTCGAGGCTGCCAGGCGGCTCCGGGACGAACATCCGGCCCTGAAGATTCTCATCCTCAGCATGCATGACGAGTCCGAGTATGTGATGCGGGCGGTTCATGCTGGAGCCGCCGGCTATCTGTTGAAAGACGACGCTGGCCCGGCCCTGCTGCGCCAGGCCGTGCGGGCCGTGCACGCCGGGGACTCGTTCTTCAGTCCGGCCGTCGCCAGCCGGCTGACTGAAGCTCTGCGCGGCGGTTCGTCAGGGTCGGGAGACCCGCTGGAGCTGCTGACCGCTCGCGAACTGGAGGTGCTCCGGTTGGTGGCCGGGGGGAACAGCAATAAGCAGATCGCGACCGAGCTCGGGATCAGCCGCCGGACGGTCGAGAGCCACCGGGAGAGCCTGATGCGGAAGATCGAAATCCGTACCGTGGCCGGGCTCACGCGATTCGCGCTGGAGCATGGCCTGCTGGACGACGCGGACTGATCATGCGCTGGATCATCAATAGGTAAATCTACTGATGTACGATCGGTAGATTTGCGAGTAGGCCGACCATCGACCCACCTGTAGAATCTTCCCACGCTCTCCTTCTAACCGGCGGGGCACTCCCGTAGGGGTGCTCCGCCGGCGTTTTTTTAACTTCAAAGCGTTTCATGGAGGACACCGTGCTCGCAATCCCGTTTGCAGAGCGCGCGCCGGTCCGAATGAGGCTAGAGAGATTCACCGCCCCCTTCGCCGTCGCGCTGTTCGTTCTCGCTCCACAGCTGGTTTCCACCGCCCCGCTCTTCGCCGCCTCGCCGGCTGTCGCGATCCAGGTCACACCACAGGAGAAACCTGACTCCGCCCGAGCGGACACGATACCGCTCCAGCCGATCCTCCTCGATCCGATCAACGTCACGGCGACGCGGGAAGAGAAGGGGATTTTCGAAGTGGCTGCTCCCGTGTCAGTGGTCGATACGTTAGCGATCAGAGAGCAGAAGCCCAACAACACCGCTGACATCATCCGCGACCTGCCGGGCATCGACGTCAACGGAGTCGGCGCGAATCAGCAACGGCCGACGATCCGCGGCCAGCGCGGCCAGCGAATCCTGCTGCTGGAGGACGGCCTGCGGCTGAATAACGCTCGTCGCTCGGCTGACTTCGGCGAGCTTCCGGCGATCGTAGACGTGTCGAAGGTCGAACGGATCGAGGTGGTCCGGGGTCCGGCCTCCGTACTTTACGGAACTGACGCGCTGGGTGGGGTGGTCAACATGATCGCCAACGAGGCGCCTCCGTACGTGGCGGGCGACGTCTACCGCGGGAATCTGAGTCTCTCGTGGCGTGATCAGGGAGATCAGGTCTGGCCCAGCGGTGAGGTGTTTGGCCGCTCCGGGCATGTCGGATACGGACTCTCGGCATCCTACCGGAACACAAGCGACTACCGCGCCCCGGACGGTACGTTCGGGGACGTCAGCTTTGCCGATGACGTGGACGTGAGCGACTCGGGTGTGGAGGACCAGTCTTACGGTGCGTACCTGACTACGCGATCGACGAGCGTCAGAAGATCATGGTCAAGGGAGACTTCTACCGAGCCGATAATGCGGGATTCGGATACGTCTCCAACGCCGATCTCGGATCGCCCGAGGATCCGTCGATTCGTCTCCGGTATCCGGAACAGAAGGTAGACAGGTTCTCCGTCGCGTACCGTGGAGTAGAGCTCAACACCCCGATCTTCGATCGATTCCAGGTTTCAGGATCGTACATGGACAACGAGCGGACGTTCTCGCAGGACATCCTGATCGGGAATCCGTTCGGACCATCGACGTCACTCCGGTTCGAGAACGAGAACTACACGGACCTCGAGGGACTCGGTGTGCGCGCGGAAGCATCGAAGCTGCTGTTCGAGAAGCACCTGTTTACCTACGGGGGGGACTACTACCGCGACGATTCATTCAATCGCGATCAAAGCACCAGCACGTTCGACTTCGGATCACCCGCCCCACCGATGGTCAGCGTCGACAGCTCGTCGAACGTTCCCAACGCCGTCTATGAGCGTGGCGGAGTGTTCGCGCAGGTGGATCTGCAGATCGGTAGCCGAGTCGGTCTGATCGTTGGGGGACGCTACCAGAGCGACAAGGCGACGCCCAAGCCCACTGACAATCTGGCGGGAACCCTGCCGGGATCGAGCAAGAACGACCAGTTCGTGGGTGCGGCGAACATCATTGTCCAGGCGCTTCCGAGCCTGCATGTCGTCGGCAACGTGGGCCGCGGATTCCGGTCGCCGAACCTGATCGAACTGTTCTTCGACGGTCCCACTCCCGAGGGAGGCGGCTACCAGACCGCGAATCCCAACCTCGTCCCCGAGACCAGCGTCAATTTCGATTTCGGACTCAAGTACCGCCGCTCGAATGTCGCGTTCGAGGGGTTCTACTTCCAAAGCGAATTCGAGGACGAGATCAGGCGCGCGCTGATCCCGGACAGCACGATCAGCGGCTTTCCTGTCTACCAGAATATCAACGTGGCGAAGACCCGGGTGAAGGGGATTGAACTGCTGGCGGAGTGGCAGCCGGTAGTGGGCTTCACGATTGGAGGTACCTATACCTGGATCGACGGTGACGACCTGAGCCCGGTAGAGGAGGGCGAGGACTCCGACGGGCCGAATCCGATCGGTGATTCCTATTCGAATCGGTTCACGGCCGAGGTGGCTTATCGTCAGCCGAAGGGACGCTTCTGGGCGGCGTTTCAATTCCGGCACAACGGTGAGCAGAAGAACGCTGGTTTCGAGGACGGCGGCACGCACGTGGACCAGAGCTGTGGTTCGGTCGATGCGGGCGGAGACGGATTGGAATGCACGATTCCGGCCTTTACCGTCATGCACCTGCGGGGCGGAGTCCGGCTGTTCAACTACGGCATGACGTCGCACAACCTGATGATCGGCGTGGAGAATCTGACGAACGAGCTTTACGCCGAGTTCTCCAATGCGTCCTTCTTCCGCCCCAACCCGAAGCGGACCTTCGTCATCAGCTGGGTGACCAGCTTCTGACCCGACCCTGATGGCCTGGTCGCTTCCGTGCCACGATGCGACCAGGCCCCACCCTTCGTTTGACGCCCCGTGAGCCGCGCGGATAGAGTGGACTGACGGCACGATCCGGGAATCCACCCGGGTGCCGACCACGGGATCGTCCCAGGTCGCGGGAGCGCAACTTTGACCGACAATTCAGACTATTCCGACTCTCCAGCCCGTCCGCTTCGCGTCGCCGTGATCGGCGCGGGACCGGCAGGGCTGTTCGCCGCCGCTGCCCTCGTAAAGGACGGGTCGTTCGACGTGTCCGTGGACGTATTCGAGCGCTGGCCGACACCCTACGGACTCGTGCGCGAGGGGGTGGCGCCCGACCACCAGTCGATCAAGGGCGTCACGCGGGTATTTGATCGCGTTCTACAGCATCCCCGGGTCAGGTTCTTTGGAAACGTCGCATTCGGCAAGGATGTGACACGATCCGAGTTGACCACGCTGTATGACCAGGTCGTGTATGCCGTGGGAGCGCAGACCGACAGACCCATGGGCATCCCGGGAGAAGACCTGAGGGGAAGCTGGCCGGCCACCGACTTCGTGCGCTGGTACAACGGCCAGCCCGAGTGCGCGGATCTGTCGTTCGAGCTGTCGGCCGAACAGGCGGTCGTGGTCGGCAACGGAAACGTCGCCGTGGACGTAGCCCGGATCCTGCTCACCGATCCGGAGGTCCTGGCGCGGACGGACATCGCGGATCACGCGCTCGAGGCACTGCGGCAAAGCCGGGTGCGCGAAGTCGTGCTGCTGGGGCGTCGCGGGCCGGCTCAGGCGAAGTTCACCAACGTCGAGCTCAAGGAACTGGGCAGGCTCGACGGCGTCGACGTGGTGGTTGCGCCGGAAGAACTGGAGCTCGACTACGCCAGCGCGAGCGCCGTGGAAGAGAAGCGGGTAGCGCGCAATCTGGAAATCTTGCACGACTACGCTGCCCGGGAGACGACCGACGCACCCCGCCGACTCACCTTCAGGTTCCTCGTATCGCCCGTGGAGGTGCTGGCCGCTCAGGGCAGGGTTGCCGCCGTTCGTCTCGAGAAGAACCGGCTCGCACCGGGCGACGATGGCTATCTGGTCGCGGAAGGGACGGGCGAGTATGAGACCATCGAGGCTGGCCTCGTATTCCGCTCCGTGGGCTACCGAGGTGTGGCGCTCCCCGACGTACCGTTCGACGATCGCCGGGGAATCATTCCGAACCGCGCGGGCCGCGTGCTTAATTCGCCCGACGGAGAACCGGCCCCCGGCGAGTACGTCGCGGGTTGGATCAAGCGTGGTCCGAGCGGGGTGATCGGTACGAACAAGGCATGCGCGGCGGAAACGGTGGCGATCATGCTCGAGGACGCCGGACAGACTCCGGTCGAGCCAGTCAGGCCGGCGGACCCGGACGCGATCCTGGCGCTCCTCTCCGAGCGATGTCCGGACTATGTTACCGCCGACGACTGGCGCCGACTCGACGAAGTGGAGCTGGCGAGGGGAGAATCCGGGGGACGACCGCGTGTAAAGGTCGTCCGGGTGAACGAAATGCTGGATCTCATGCGAAAGCGAGGCGAAGAATGAACGGTTCGACATGGTTGCGGGCTGCCGCTTCGGTCCTGTCCGTGGCAGTCCTGGCGACGGGCTGCGCCGGGAATCCGGCCCCCGGAGACTCCGGCTACCAGTACAATCTGAATGGCACGTACGAAGCGGTGATCGAGGCCCAGGGCACCGCCTACACCGGAACGATGTCGGTCAGCACGGCGCCCGGCGGCGTGGTCACGGGAACGGTCCTGCTGACCAGTCCGGCCGAGGTGATCGGAGATGTGACGGGCATGGTGGCCGACAGCACGTTTCAGTTCGAGTCGGACTACATGCGGGACGGCGGTTGCGGCGGAACGCTGATCGGTATGGGCCCGATCGAGTCGGGTGGAGCAGGGAGTTCCGGAACCGTCGAAATCGCCGACGACTGCATGGGCGGGATGATGGAGGGCAGCTTCGAGCTGGCTCTCCCGGCCGATAGGTAGCTCCGCCGACGGTTCAAGTGCTCCGAAGGACCGCGCGCACCGGGCTGGCCTCGAACCCGACCAGCCGCAGCGGGAGCGCGATCAACTCGTATTCACCCTCGGAGACACCGTCCAGCACCAGTCCCTCGAGAATCGTAATTCCGTGCTCGAGGCATGCCGCGTGCGCCGGAAGGTGCTTCGAGTCGGCGGGATCCACGCTCGGCGTGTCGACGCCCAGCAGTTCGACTCCCCGCAGCCGTAACTCCCGGATGACGGCCGGCTCGATTCCCGCGAAGCTCCGGTCGAAGCAAGTGGAGTCGGGATAGGTGCCTGTGGCCAGCAGCAATCGCCGCGTGGTCTGCAGTCCGCCGAGCGACCGCTCGACGCAGGCCCATGTCACGAACTCGTCCGGCCCGGCCATGACACGGAGCACACGGCACGGTCCGACGAACCTGTCGAGCGGCAGCTCGTCGATCGATGCTGCGCCGGTCCCGTAATGCGAGGGCGCGTCGACGTGGGCCCCCACGTGTACGGTCGTCCGCAGGGTAGACAGTGTCACGGGGTCGCCCCGCTCCAGCTTCAGCAGCAGCTCTCGTGACAGCGGCGAGTCGCCCGGAAATACCGCAATGTCCGGCGCCAGGCGGGGTGAAATGTCGATCAGCTGCAGGCCGGGCTCAGGCATTCCGAACTCCTTCCGCGGCCCGCCACATGTCGTGGTAGGAATTGAACAGAGGGGCAGGTGCGAGGCGCAGGACGTCGGGTTCGCGAAAATCAGCGATGACGCCGGATTCCTGCAGGCGTGCCTGGAACGCCGCCGGTTCCCGTTTGACCCGCAGGGAGAGCTGTGCTCCACGGCGTTCGGGATCAGCCGGCGTGAGAATCTCCACCGGGCACGCAGGGATCCGCAGGAGCAGCCATTCCAGGTACGCCGTGAGGCGGATCGACTTTTCCCGTAGTCGGTCCATTCCAGCCTGGTCGATCAGCTCGAGAGCCGGTCCGAGGGGGGCCATCGCCAGCACCGACGGGCAGCTCAACTGCCAGCCGGCCGCGTCGTTCCGGGGAACGTAGTCCGGCTCCATTTGCATGCGGAACCGCGTCTCCGGGTCGTTTCCCCACCACCCACCGAGGCGCGGCAACCGTCCGGCCGCCAGGTGGCGATCGTGAATGAACGCCCCACCCGGAGCCCCCGGGCCCCCGTTCACGTACTTGTAGTGGCACCACACGGCGAAGTCGACAGCCCAGTCGTGCAGCCGAAGCGGCACGTTTGCCACGGCATGCGCCAGGTCCACTCCGAATGCCGCTCCGGCCTGGTGCGTCGCCCTCGCCAGCCGCTCGAGGTCGAACCGCTGGCCGGTCAGGAAGTTGACGCCTCCCAGCAGAAACACGGCAATTTCGTCTCCATGCTGCGCGAGGGCGAGTTCGAACCGCCGTTCGTCGATCAGCGCCGAACCGTTGTCCGGGCCGACCTCGATCAGGCATTCGTCCGGTTCGAGGCCGTGCCAGCGGAGCTGTGTCTCCACGGCAAATCGATCGCTGGGGAAGCAGGGCGACTCGACGAGGATCTTCCGGCGTTCTTCGTCCGGTCGGAAGAAGCTCGCGAGCAGCAGGTGAAGGTTCACCGTGAGGCTGTTCATCACCGCCACCTCGTGCGGCTCGGAGCCCACCAGCCGCGAAACGGGGGCGAGGAATTGCTCGTCGTGCCCGTACCAGGGCTCGGGCTGCTCGAACCAGCCGTCGACGCCTGAACTTCCCCACCGGTCGAGTTGTGAGCCGACGATCTCACGTACGGCACGCGGCAGCGGGCCGAGAGAATTGCCGACCAGGTAGACAAGGGGTTCTCCAGCGGGACCGCGCGGAATGTCGAACTGATCCCGATACCCGGCGAGCGGGTCCGCCTCGTCGAGGGACCGGGCGAACGACTCGAGGTCGCTCAGACCGGGCCCGAACAGCCGCCTGGCGGTCTGCAGGATCACCTGCTCGTCCAGCCGGGACCACGCACGAAGCGGCCTGCCGTCGCGCCCGTATGCTCGCCGTCGCGCAACGTGTGGACACCGTTCACGATCACGTGAACCACCCCTTCAGCGTACTGGTGCGGCTCGGCGAAGGTCGCGCGGTCGATAATCCGTTGTGGATCGAACACGACCACGTCGGCGAACGCGCCGGGCTTCAGAACACCACGGCCGGCAATGCCGAACGTCCCGGCAGGGAAGGAGGTAAGGCGGCGGATCGCTTCTTCGAGCGGAATCACACCCTCTTCGCGGACGTAGCGGCCGAGCAGTCTCGCGAAGCTCCCGTAGGCCCTCGGGTGCGGATTCGACTTGAGGAATACTCCCTCTGCTGCCGGGGCCCCGGCGTCGGAGTCGAAGCTGACCCACGGGAGCGCGACCTTCTTGCGGACGTTCTCCTCGGACATCAGGAAGTACACCGTGCCCACATCGTTTCCGTTCTGGATCACCAGGTCCATCGCCGTCTCCGCCGGCGATGTCCCCCTCAGCTCGGCGACCACGGCCAGCGTTTTGCCGGTCAGCGGTTTGAGAGAATCGGCCCCGAAACCGACGAGCAGGATCCGGTCGGGCGATCCGGCAGCGACGAAGAAGTTTTCCCACTCGTCCGTCGGAGAGCGCATCTCCCGGGCGACGCGGGCCCGGATATCCGGATCTCGCAGTCGCTCCGCCCACGCCTCGTAGCCGCCTTCCTGAACCCACGGTGGCATGGAGGCGTCGAGGCCGGTGGCGCCGGCGGTGTAGGTGTACATGTCTGCGGTGATCGATAGCCCGCTGGCCCGGGCCGCCTCGATCCGGGCGATCGCCGAATCGAGCTTCGGCCAGTTGTCCTGACCGGCGGCTTTGAGATGGTAGACCTGGGCGGGAACACCCGCGCGCCGGGCGATCTCGATCAGCTCCTCGAGCGCTTCGAGCAGGCGGGTGCCCTCGCTGCGAAGGTGGGAGATGTACATGCCGCCGTACTCACCGGCGGCCGAGGTAAGCGCGACCAGCTCTTCGGTATCGGCGTAGAACGCCGGTGCGTAGATAAGCGACGAGCCGACTCCGAGCGCTCCTTCTCGCATCGACTGGCGCACCAGTTCCTTCATCCGCTCCAGCTCAGCCTCGGTCGGCGGGCGATCTTCGTAGCCGATCTCGTGCACTCGCACCGTAGTGGCTCCTACGAACGAGGCTACGTTCGGAGATACGCCGCGCGTCTCCAGGTGCTCCATGTATTCGCCGAACGTGGTCCACGGGATGTCATACTGCAGGTCATCCTGCCGGGCGAGTCGTTCTTCCCTCATCCGCTCCGTCAGCGGACCCATCGACGTGCCTTCTCCCATCACTTCCAGGGTGACGCCCTGCTTGATGTCGCTCTGACCCCGGCCATCCACCAGCAGAGATTCGTTCGCCCAGCTGAGCACGTTGACGAAGCCGGGAGACACGGCGAGGCCGGTGGCGTCGATCTCGGTGTGGCCGGACAGGGTGCCCGCCGGGCCGATCGCTGACACCGTATCATCGTCGATCGCCACGTCGGCGACGATGGGAGCACCACCCAGCCCATCGTACACGGTGCCCCCGCGGATCACGACGTCGTGTCGGATGGCGCCGTCATCACAGCTCGTGATCCATGGGATCATGCCGAGAGCGAGGAACAGATTGAGCACGGTTCGGATCGTCGGTTTCGTATTCATGACGCTTATGCCTGCATGGTCGAGCCGCCGAGCGCAACTGGTGCGTGCGTCTCACGGTCTCTCGTGACTGGCCGAACCCCGGTCTCGCACCTATTCTGACCCGGTTCCGCCGTCCGTGGGCGATCCACGCGATCACCTGTCAAATGACCGTCTGCACCGCGAGAATCCTGCAATGATCTCTGCCCGTACCCGTAGTCTCGCAGCCGTTCTGCTGTTCGGGTTCTTCGTTCCGACGTCGGGCCCGGTCGTCGCCCAGACACTTGCCGTGGATGACCCGACGCTCAGTGCGATCTGGGCCGAGGGAATGGATGCATCGGAGGCCTGGGTCATCGGCCAGGCACTCCTTGACTCCATCGGTCCGCGATTGACCGGCACACCCGATGTGGATCGGGCCAACGAGTGGGCGGTCGCGCTTCTCGAGGGCTGGGGAATCGATGCACGAATCGAGTCCTATGGCACCTGGAAGGGATGGGAACGGGGCACGACCCATGTCGACCTGATCGCCCCCAGAGTCCGGACGCTCGATGCGACCCTGATGGCGTGGAGTCCGGGATCGGACGGCTCGGTGGAAGGCGGAGTCGTAGTGATCCCGGCGCTGAACGGCCGCGCCGAATTCGAGACCTGGCTGCCGTCGGTGGCCGGGAACTTCGTGGCGCTCGCCGAGCCCCAGCCGAGTTGCCGACCCGTCGAGAGCTTCGAGGAGTTCGGCGTCGATGGAGCCGCGGATGCCGTGCGCGAAGAGCGTCGGGAGTCGAGCCGCGTCTGGCGCGAACAGATTGAGGCGACCGGCTATGAGCCGGCCGATCTGCTCGCGGCGATCGAAGCCGCCGGAGCACTCGGGATCCTCTGGTCCGACTGGTCCGGTGGCTGGGGGACGCGCCGCATCTTCGCGTTGAATACGAGATTCGGCGCTGCCACGAAGACGATCCCTGCGCTCGACCTGTCCTGCGAGGATTACGGGCTCGTGGCCCGGCTGGCCATGCAGGGACAGGGCCCGACACTGCGGGCGGATGCTCAGGCCAGCATGACGGCCCCGGTTCCGGTGGCGAACGTGATCGGAGTGATCAGGGGCACCGAGCTGCCGGATGAGTACGTCGTTCTGTCGGCGCACTTCGACTCGTGGGACGGATCGTCGGGCGCGACGGACAACGGCACGGGTTCGGTGACGATGCTCGAGGCAATGCGGATCCTGAAGAGCACCTATCCGAGCCCGAAGCGGTCGATTCTCATCGGCCTGTGGGCGAGCGAAGAGCAGGGGCTCAACGGATCACGCGCGTTCGTCAAGGATCACCCGGAGGTGATCGAGGGTCTCCAGGCCGCGTTCAACCAGGACAACGGTACCGGCCGGATCTCCCGGGCCTCATCGATGGGGATGGTCGGGGCGGCCGAGTACCTCGTCCGCTGGATCACCCGTGTGCCATCGGAGATCAGTCGGCACATCGAAATCAGCGTTCCGGGCACGCCAAGCGGCGGCGGCAGTGATCACGCAGCGTTCAACTGCACCGGGGCCCCGACTTTCGGCCTCGGCTCGAACAGCTGGAACTACTTCGCGTACACCTGGCACACGAATCTCGACACGTTCGACAAGATCGTGTGGTCTGAGGTAACCAATAACGCGACGCTGGTCGCGATGCTCGCGTACCAGGCGGCAGAGGACGAGCGGGTGCCGCGAGACCGGCGAATGATGCCAATCGACGACGAGACCGGCCAGCCGCGGCCGTGGCCGGTGTGTGAAGACGGGGCGCGTGAGACGAACGCTCGCTACCAGTAATCGACATGAACACGGCTCCGGAGGGACCGATGGCAGGGAAGAAACTGTTGATGATCGTCGGTGATTTCGTAGAAGACTACGAGGTGATGGTGCCGTTCCAGGCCCTGCAGGCGGTGGGGCACGAAGTCTTCGCCGTATGCCCTGGCAAGAAGCGGGGCGACTCGGTCGCGACAGCGATCCATGACTTTGAGGGCGATCAGACGTATTCCGAGAAGCCCGGTCACGGCTTCGGGCTCAACGCGACGTTCGCCGATATCGATCCGTCCGATTTCGACGCGCTCGTGGTGCCAGGGGGGAGAGCGCCGGAGTACCTGCGGCTCGACGAGAACGTGCTTGACATGGTCCGGCACTTCGACTCGGCCGGGAAGCCGATTGCCGCGATCTGCCATGGGTTGCAGCTGCTGGCGACCGCCGGCGTGCTCGAAGGAAGACGATGTACGGCCTATCCGGCCTGCGGCCCGGAGGTCACCATGTCGGGCGGGGAGTACGTCGATGTCCCGGTCACCGAAGCGGTGGTCGATGGGACGCTCGTCACAGCGCCTGCGTGGCCCGCACACCCGGCGTGGATCGCGAAATTCCTGGAAGTCCTGGGAACGAAGATCCAGCACGGTGACGTGAAGATCTTCGCCTGACCCGCCAGGCCGGGGGGATCAGGGGTCCGGGGCGCCGATTGCGCGCAGGAATCGCTCGGCGGAGCGCGCGAGCGCCTCGGACCCACCTTCCGGAATCACCCGGTCCCACCACGCCCCGTAGATCCGGTCGAACCGGAACGGAGCGAGCACATCGCGAGTGTGACACACGGCCTCGGGCCCGAGCGGTATGAAATTCGGATAGCTGTACATGAACGTCAGGTGACGTCGATCCCAGCACACGCTCGGCTGATCGCCCGACAGCAGGGCGCCCCGTCCTTCGGCTCCGGTGCTCCAATGCAGGCACTGAAATCCCGGGAAGTGCCCCCCCGTGCGGACGAGCGTCAGTTCCGGGGCGAGTTCGTGCAGGTCCCCGTCCCAGAACACCACCGCATCGTAAGGACGCCTGACCCATTCACGCTCGGCTTCGTGCAGATATATCGGAGCGCCGCCGAACTCGCGGCTCCATTCCACCATCGACCCATAGAAATGCGGATGGGAGACGGCGATCGCGTCGATGCCGCCGAGGGCTTCGATCTGCTCGACGGTCGCATCATCGACGAGGGAAATGCAGTCCCACAGGAGATTTCCTGCGGGTGTCCGGACGAGCAGTGCCCGCTGTCCAATGGCGAACTGCGGTACAGTCCCGATCCCCCACAGGCGTCCGGGCTCCAGTTCGCGGATCTCGTTCCGATGAGTTTCCCGAAGCTCGTCGATCGTCGTCCACCCCTGACCGCCGGCTGGCACGAACTGGCGCTCGTCCTCGCAGACCGGGCATGATGGACGAGGGGAGAACGTGTCTTGGTACTGGGTTCCGCAGGCCGTGCAGATGTACGCGTTACTGGGCTGACTGTGGAGCAACGGGTATCCTCCCGTGTCGCGGCGCAAACTGACGCACTGTATCCAGAGGTCGAATGCACGAACTTCGGGCAACAGGGGGCGAGCGCCAAGGGGCTGGCGAATCGGGACGGGTACACGCGCCAGGCCTCGTGCTGTCAGCCCTGCTCGCCGTGACCCTCATCGGGGTCCTGATCAACATCCGCCCCCCCGACGAGGCCGAGCCGGGACCGGGCGCGGAAGAGACGGCGGAGACCGCGCGGTGGAGGGAGGCAGCGCGGTACCATGCCGAGGAAACCGGAAACGTCGGGCTGGCGATCGCCGCGCTCGAATCGCTAACGGTGGAACTCCCCGAGGACGCAGCAGCGCTGATCATGCTCGGCGAACTCCTGTCGGGTGCCCCGAGAGAATGGGCCCGCGCGGCGGGCCTGTTCGAACGGGCGATCGGGCTCGACTCACTGGCACCCGAAGCCCACGCCGGGCTCATCCAGGCCACTGCCAGGCTGGGTGACATCGGGAGCGCCCGGGACGCCCGGGCTCGGTTTGCCCGTCTGCGGCCTGATCATCCTTTTCCCTACATTCTCGCCTGTCGTCTGGCCTACCTGGCGGGAGACCGGCCGGCGGTGGAAGCCGCCATCGTGGATCTCGAAGCCGCGTTTCCCGATGACCGGACGGTACGGGCATGGGTGGCGGAAGAGCGGGCCCGGTTGGCGCTCGTCGACGGTCGCCCGCGAGAGGCCGATGCTCGATTCCGGGAAGCGCTGGCCGTGGCCGCAGTACGTGGCGATCCGGCCGAGATCATCGAGCGGGCGGTGGACCGCGCCTGGGCCATGACCTGGTGGTCCGCCGATACCGCGGCCGCAGTCGCCCTGGTCGATTCGACGCTCGCCGCGCATCCGATGGGCTCGATGTCGATGAACGACTGGCCGTTTCACTACATCGCCGAATTCTACGCACTGGCCGGACAGTCCGAACGGGCCGTGGGCATTCTCGAGTCGCACGCGGGTCACATGAATCCACCGGCCGATGCCGTGCCAAATCCGTGGTGGCAGGCAGCGTGGGGACTGATCGCGCTCGACGTATCGAGACCGCGAGAAGCCGTCGAGCGGTTTCGATTGTGGGACGCCGGTATCGGGTGCCCTGTGTGCGCCCTCGGGGATCTCGCGCGTGCACTCGAGGCCGCCGGCAATCCGGACTCCGCGGTGGTGGTGTGGGAGCGGTACCTGGAGGCGCCCGACCCGCAGAGGATTGAATGGGATCCATACTACCTGGGCATCGCCCGGGAGCGTCTGGCGGCACTCTACGCGGCAGGCGGTCGGGGTTCGGAGGCCACGGCGATGCGAGAGTCGCTCGCCCGGCAGTGGAACGGTGCCGACCCGCAGTTTCGGGCCCGATCGAACTAGCGCGCCAGTCCGGGCACCGTCCGACCCGGGGTAGACGGATTCTGCCGGTCGTGTCTAGCTTCGACAGGAAGTCGACAGGTGCGGTCCGGCGTCGGTCCGCGTTGCGCCTTCGCTTGGTCCGAACCCCATGCTGACGGAGGCACATGATGGCGAGTGAGAATCTCGGCCGGTTCCTGTGGTACGACCTGATGACGTCCGACCCCGCGGGAGCACAGGGATTTTATCGGAGCGTCACCGGGTGGGAGACGGAAGTGTTCGAGGGTGGACCGAAGCCGTACGACATGTGGACGAGTAACGGCCGGCCACTGGGTGGATTGATGCAGCTGCCTGAGGAGGCGGTCGCTGCCGGCGCCCCGCCGCACTGGCTTGCCTACATCGGAACCCCGGACGTGGATGCCACCGCCGCTCGAGCGGGTGAGCTTGGCGGCGCTGCTATCGTCCCACCGACGGACATTCCTGCGGTCGGACGATTCGCCGTGATCGCCGATCCGGACGGCGCCGTCTTCGCACTTTTCGCTCCCGCGATGGATTCGCCTCCGCATCCTGGAATGCCGGGAGTCGGGGAGTTCTCGTGGCACGAGCTGATGGCGGGAGACTACGAGAAGGGCTTCGAGTTCTACCGCGACCTGTTCGGCTGGAACGTCCACGAAGACATGGACATGGGAGAATACGGGATCTATCGGATATACGGCGGTGACGGACCGCCGCTCGGCGGAATCATGACCAGGCCGCCAGAGATGCCGGTCGCGGCATGGCTGTTCTACATCCGGGTCGACGACCTGGATGCGGCGGTGGAGCGGGTGGGAGCGGGGGGAGGACAGGTGGTCAACGGGCCGATGGATGTGCCGGGTGGGGACCGCGTTGCCCAGTGCGTCGATCCGCAGGGTGCGATGTTCGCGCTGCACTGGTCGAAGGAATCTGACGCCGGCTGAGTCGCGCCACCACGGCGGTCCCCCGGCAAAGCGGGACTATTCGCCGTACGGCACCCAGATGTTCTTGATTTGCGTCGCCTGCCGGAGGAATTCGTCGCCCTCGCCCTGCTCCGGGTCGTACCAGTCGCGCCTCCCCGCCTGGTTCGTCCAGGTGCGCTTCATGTTTCCGATCGAGAGTCGTTCCACTGCCGCAGCACCGGCGCGGCTCCCGAAGTACCACACTCCCGCGACGCCGTCATGGGCCGCGAGCACTTCGGCCAGTTCGTCCCGGGACCCGGTAACGATGTTGATCACTCCGCCCGGTACGTCTGAGGTCTCCAGCACCTGGAAGAAGTCCGTCACGGCGAGCGGAGCGGCCTCGGAGGGAACCGCCACGACCGTGTTGCCCATCGCGACGGGTGGAATCACGGTCGAGATGAACCCGAGCAGGGGGTTCTCATCTGGACAGGCGACTCCCAGCACTCCCAGGGGCTCGGGCATGGCCAGCGTCACGTTGCGGAATGGCGTATGGTGAACGCGGCCGTCCCATTTGTCGGCCAGCCCGGCGTACAGAAACAGGCGTTCTATCGACCGGTCCACCTCGGATACAGCCGCTGCCGTCGCGACGCCCGTGGTGACTGCGATGCGCGCGGCCAGCTCCGCGGACCGCGCTGAGAGATTCTCCGCCACGAAGTACAGGACCTGTGCCCGGTTGTGGGCGGTCGCGGTGGACCAGCGAGCCTGCGCCGAGGAGGCGGCCTCGACGGCGTTCCTGATGTCCTTGGGACTGCCCCGGCCGACCTCGCCGATCAGCCGGCCGTCCGGTGCATGGAATTCGATCGTGTACGGCGCGTCCGGGCGCACCTGGCGCCCACCGATGTAGAGCTTCGCCGTGCGGTCGACCTGCGGTCTCTCGTCAGCATCGGTTGCGGGTTCCAGTGGCGTGGTTCCTCCGCCGGGCGGAACGGACGCAGCATCCATCATCTGCCTCGCGTCGGTTTCCCAGGCGGGTCTGACGTACTCCCACATTCCCTCGAGGCCGCCTTCGCGTCCGAATCCGCTCTCGCGGCAGCCGCCGAACCCGGAGGCCGCGTCGAACATATTCGTGCAGTTGATCCACACCGTGCCGGCCTGGACCTTCGGCGCCACATCGAGCGCCAGGTTGATGCTCTCGGTCCAGATGGATGCGGCCAGGCCGTAACGCGAGTCATTGGCCAGCAAAACGGATTCAGCCGGAGTGCGAAACGTCATCAGGGCGACGACGGGTCCGAAGATCTCGACCTGCGCCACGGTGTTCGCGGGATCGACATTCGTCAGCAGAGTCGGTGGATAGAACCAGCCTTCCTCAGGGCAACTCCAAGACGGCTGCCACAGCTCGGCGCCCTCCTCTGCGCCTCGTGCGACGAGCGAGCGGATCCGCTCGAGCTGCACAGGTGCCACGATTGCTCCGAGGTCGACAGCCTTGTCCAGCGGGTCGCCGATTCGGAGGGTCTCCATCCGGGCCTTGAGCTTCTGAACGAGCCGGTCCGCGATGCTTTCCTGTACCAGAATCCGCGAGCCGGCGCAGCACACCTGGCCCTGGTTGAACCAGATCGCATCCACCACGCCCTCGACCACCGAGTCGAGATCCGCGTCGTCGTACACGAGAAACGGTGACTTTCCTCCCAATTCGAGGGATAGTCGCTTACCGCTTCCGGCGGTCGCCTCCCGGATGATCCGCCCGACTTCGGTCGATCCGGTGAACGCGATCTTGTCCACGTCCGATTGCTCGACGAGCGCAGCGCCGGTGCGGCCGTCGCCGGTGACCACGTTCAGCACGCCGGGCGGCAGGCCTATGGCCGCCGTGAGCTCGGCGAACGCGAGCGCCGTGAGGGAGGTGTATTCCGCTGGCTTGAGGACGATGGTGCTCCCGGCGGCCAGGGCCGGCGCCACCTTCCAGGCGAGCATCAACAGCGGAAAATTCCACGGGATGATCTGCCCCACGACCCCGACCGGTATCTGGCCGGGCAATTCCCGCTCGAGCAGCTGGGCCCAGCCCGCGTGGTGATAGAAGTGCCGGACGACCAGCGGGATATCGACGTCCCGGGCCTCGCGAATCGGCTTCCCGTTGTCCATCGTTTCGAGTACGGCGAACAGGCGGGAGTCCCGCTGCAGGCGACGGGCGATGGCATACAGATAGCGGGCGCGCTGGTGTCCCGTGAGGCCGCTCCACGCTGGGAAAGCGGCGCGCGCTGCCGCCACGGCCGAGTCCACCTCGCGCGCGGTTCCCAGCGAGATTTGGGCGAGGGGCCTGCCGGTAGCCGGATTGACGGTCTCGAATCGCGCTCCGTCCGAGGAGTCGTGCCAGGCGCCGTCGATCCAGTGCGAGAATTCCCTGCCGTGCTGTTCGAGCCACGCTTCGACAGATCCGTCGACTCCGGCGCGGGGCCATATTCGAGGGTTTCGAAGATCTCGGTGATATCGTTCATATCTTCCTTCTCGGGAAGACGGGAGGGGGCCGCGGGTAGCGTTCAAGATCCAGCCGGCCGCCGCGTTTGCCAAGCGCGCCGCCGGCTCGGCTCAGCCCTGACCGATCACCGCGATCGGCGTCGCAACCGGAAGACTGTGCTCGCCGGTCTGCGCCTTCTTCACCTGCACTCCGAGCAGATAGGCTCCGCTGCGGCTGTCACTGAAGTCGAGCCGGAGGTGGTGTCGGCCGATCCCGGATCCGTCGTCCGACATCTCGGATGAGAATTCGAGTCGAAATGCGAGATCGTCACTGTCCAGTCTCCAGATCCGATCGGCGCCCTCCTCCTCGACCAGCCGGAGCTCGACATCGTATGCCGCCCCGGGGCGGATTCCATATACCTCGAAGTACACGTGGACCGTGCCGTCCGGCCGCGTGGCGTGAGCCGCAGTGATCGGCAGGAATACCCGCCCGTCCCTCGTCCAGGTGCCGCCGGAATCCGGGGCCACCGCGATGTCGCTCAGCGCCGGCAGCACGCTACCGTATACGCCACCGAAGTCCGGCACGATCAGGGTGTCCTGCAGCCAGTTGCCCACCGGCTGTTCGAAGTTGCCGTCACGCAGGGAGACGGTGAACGGCCACGGGCCGGGAGCGAGCCCGGTTCTGAGGAACGCATCCAGTCCGGCGCCCTCCGGGAGCGCCTCCGGGAACTCGAATTCGCGCCGCACATCCCGGACCGTCGTCCCGTCGGGTCCCCGAAGGGCGACTGTAAGCACCGTAGAGCGCAGCCAGCCGCGGCCGGCAGTCCGCCGGACTTCCAGTTGATCGGCCCGCGCCGTACCCACGAACCACACCGCCGCGCTGCCCGCCCCGGGGTTCCAGAACCGCAGGTACTCGAACGCGACATCCACCGCCGGCAGAAGATCCGGGACATCCGGGACCTCGGTAATCGCCTGGACCTGCAGCTCCCGCGCGATCATCTGGGCCTGTCGCATGTACATCCTCCCCTCCACGGCATTGAACGCCGCATCGAGGGGATCCGCCGCCTGGTAGGTGAAGATCATCCGTTTCAGCGGCAACGGGTCGATGGACAGCCTCGTAATGTAGTTCTGGAAGTAGAAGGTCCCCGGGATGGCCAGGGGCCCGAACGACTCGGCAAGCGCGTGGCCGCTGCGCGGCATGCAAGGCACCCGACGATTCGTGTCGCATGGCACGAAGTGGAACAACCACACGCCGCCCGTACGCTCGTAGGCCCAGTCCTCCTCGACTCCCAGGAGATCGCTGCCCGGGGGGCGGGTGGCGAAGAAGACCTCATCGGGTTCGCCGAGCCGGATCCACATGTAGCCCCGGTCGTCGACTTCCAGGCTGTCCGGCCGGCCCCGGTAGTCAGATGCCGTCTTCATGACGCGCGGCCGGGAGATCCGGTACCGGGCCCGGGCCGCACGCAGTCGCGCGTAGTGAACGGCGAGCCGCTCGTCGGCTGACAGGGCAGAAAGTACGGCTCGATCGTCGATCGCCAGGCGCACGACATCACACTTCTCGCCCGGCGCCGCGGCATCCCAGGCTTCCCGTTCCTCTGGTGTGAACAAGCCGCGAAGATCGAGCCACAACTCCCGTTCGACTGCGTGCACAGTGGACACGCAGGCTGCCCAGAAATCCGAAGCTCCCCGGACGGCGGGACGCTCGCCTGCGCTCAAGCCGGCTCGACCGGCCGCCGAACCTGGCAGGAGGATCCTGGCTCGCTCGAGGTGAACGAGCGCCTCCAGCGTTCTTGTATCTGCAGAATCGGAGCCTCCGGCACCCGCCGGCACAGGGAGCCAGGCGAGCGCCTCGTGAGTCTCCAGGGCCCGTCTCCACAACCGTGCCGCCAGGAGCGAGTCAGACGCGGAATCGAGGCCCCCATCTTCCTCCCAACTGGCGATGGCTTCTCGCGCGTCGAACACGCTCGGAGCGGGCTCGTAGAGCGACAGGTATTTCGAGACGTAACCGGGGACCGTGTCCGGGGCGGGTGGCGGTGTTACCTGGGCCTGGCCGGCCGGCGGTGCGGCGGCAGCCATCACGACTGCGGTAATCGCCGTAATTGCCGTCCGGGCCGTCATCCGATTGGGTGCCGGTATCCGGCCGAGTACCTTCCGGTCGTCAGCTGTTCGAGCTGCCTCTCGAGATCTCCGAGCAGGGAACTGGCGCCGAATCGGAACAGGCCCGGTCGGGTCCAGGGAAGACCGAGCTCGTCCCGCACCATCGACAGCCACGTTAGGGTGTCTTTCGCCTTCCGGATCCCGCCCGCCGGCTTGAGTCCAACGTCGAAGCCGGTGTGCTCACGGTATTCCCGTATGGCTCGGACCATCACCAGCCCGACCGGGAGAGTCGCGTTGACGGATTCCAGCCCGGTCGAAGTCTTGATGAAGTCGGCCCCCGCCATCATGCACACGAGGCTCGCCCTGCCGACATTGCGCAGGGACCCGAGCTCGCCGGTGGCCAGGATTGTCTTCAGGTGGGAAGCACCGCACGCCTCCCGGAACGCGCGGACCTCGTCGTACAACGCCTGCCAGTTGCCGGTCAGTACGTGGGCCCGGGTGATCACGATGTCGATCTCGGCCGCCCCGGCTCGAACCGAGGCCTCGATCTCCTGTACCCGCTGTTCGAACGGGCTGAGTCCGTGCGGGAATCCCGCCGCGACCGCGGCCACCGGGATCCCCGAACCCTCAAGAGCCCGGAGCGCCACCTCCACGAATCGGTGGTACACACACACGCTCGCCGTGCGAATCGGGAGCCCTTCGGCACCGAGCGCCGCCAGGATGTCGGGACGCACGGGAGCGCGGGCCTTGGCACACAGGCGACGGACCCGTCCCGGCGTGTCGTCGCCCGCGAGTGTCGTGAGGTCGATGCAGGTGATGGCGCGCAGATACCAGGCCGCCTGCCAGGTCTTCTTCACCGAGCGCCGGTCGCCGATCTGGCCCGCACGTCGCTCCACGGCACTGCGATTCACCCTGACATCAGCGACCCGGTCGATGTCTAGAGGCGTGCCCGGGTTTCGCCCGCGTATCGGAATCACGTCCCGGCTGCGAGCGCCTTCCGCGGACTGGGGCATCGCGTTCTCCCGTCGTTTGCCGTGGGCGGAATGCCAAATCAGCTCAACCAAACAAGTCCGTCTGAGAGCGGAGCGGAACAATGCACGCGGGATCGTCGTGTCCTACATGGTTAACGAGTGTGGAGACCGGGTGGAAGGTCATCGCCTCCGACGGATACGGAACGAGCAGCGATTCGAGCTCCCAATGAGGCGTGTCGGGGTCAATCCAGGCTTCGTGGTCGCCGGGGTCGAGAATCACGGGCATCCGGTCATGCAGCGGCCGGAGGGCTTCGTTAGCCTCGGTAGTGAGGAGCGTGCAACTCTCCAGTGTCTGGTCTTCGCCCACCCACCGATCCCACAGCCCCGCAAAGGCGAACGGGGCTCCGGAATCGAGGCGGATCCAGAACGGTTGTTTGCGGGCTCCTGCCGGCTGCCACTCGTAGAATCCATCCGCGGCCACCAGGCAGCGACGGAATCTGAACGAATCGCGAAACGAGGGCTTCTCGGCCACGGTCTCGGACCTGGCGTTGATCAGGGTACGCCCCTTGAGATCGGGATCTTTGGCCCAGTGGGGGATCAGTCCCCACCTGAGCAATGAAAGTTCGCGCCCCGAGCCGTTTCCAGTCTCCGTATCGCCGGACCTGACGGCATCCGTCTGGGGGATCGCGGTTGACCGGACCGCCGCCACCGGTTGAGTGGGAGCGATATTGAAGCGCGGCCCGAGCTCGGGCACCGAATCGAGCTCGAACAGGGCGGCCCAAACGGCCGCTGGAGTCGTCAGCGTGAATCGTCCGCACATGATTCGTATCTTGTATGTTGTCCGCGTGAATTCGAGTCGGCTCCAGATCCGACAACCCGGCCTGCTATGGAGATATACCATGAACTGGCGCTCAGGATTCCTACTCGGCGTCTGTCTGGTGCCGCTCGTGGCGGCATGCAGTTCGGAAGAAGACGGACGACTCAGCGATCTGGCTGCCGCGCGCGCGCAGTGGATCGCCGCCGCACCCGCTGCCTACGACTTCGAATATCTCCGTTCCTGCTTCTGTCCGGACGTATTTCCCGCGCGGGTCTACGTGGATGCCGGCGTCGTGACGCTGGTCCTGGACCTGGAGTCGTCGACTCCGCTGCCGGCTGATCGGAACGACGATTTCCCGACAGTCGAGCAGCTGTTCAACGAACTCGACGAGCTGATCCGCCTCGAACCGTTCCAGCTGGAGGTGCGATACGATCCAGCGCTCGGCTATCCGTCGTACGCCAGCGTCGACATCGAGGAACGCATGGTGGACGAAGAATTCAGCTACACGGTCGATGACCTGGTCGCCTCGATCCAGCCGGAGGACCTGCGATGAAGCGCGTATGGATCACAGGGCGTGGGGAGCCGGAGGTCCTGCAGCCGCGGGAGGAGCCTGATCCGAGTCCCGCTGCCGGTGAGCTCCGGATCAGGGTCGAGTACGCCGGGGTCAACTTCGCGGAAGTCATGGCCAGACTCGGGCTCTACCCGGATGCGCCGCCGCTGCCGTTCGTGCCGGGTTACGAAGTGGCCGGGACGGTGGATGTGGTGGGCGACGGAGTCGATCCAACGTGGAACGGCGAACGTGTGACGGCCGTAACCCGATTCGGGGGCTACGCGGAGTACGTCTGTCTGACGCCGGATCTCGTGGTCCGGACTCCGGACTCGGTCCCGGACGACATGGCCGCCAGCCTGCCGGTGAACTACCTGACCGCACACCAGATGCTGCACCGGGTGTGTTCCGTGCGCGCCGGTGAAACGGTCCTGGTTCACGGGGCCGCCGGAGGAGTCGGGACGGCCGCCGTACAGCTGTGCCGGATCGTGGGAGCGAGAGTGATCGGCACGGCTTCCCCCGCCAAGCACGATTTCCTTCGCTCGCTGGATGTCGAACCGATCGCCTCGCGGACGGCGGACTGGCCCGACAGGGTGCGGGAGCTGACGGCAGGCCGGGGAGTCGACATCGCGCTCGACCCGATCGGTGGCGCTTCGTTTCGCCGAAGCTATGACCTGCTGGCTCCCGGCGGGCGACTGTGCTGCTTCGGCGCTTCGTCGCTGGCCCCGGGGACGAAACGGAGCCTTCCCGCGGCGATCCGCGGCATGATCCGCATGCCCCGGTTTGGAGCGATCGCCCTGATGGATGACAACCGATCGGTAGCGGGTGTAAACCTCGGGCACCTGTGGGATGAGACGGAGATGCTGAGGCCACAGTTCGAGGCGATCGTGTCTCATGCGGCGGCCGGCCGCCTTACGCCGGTGATCGACCGGGTGTTCGACCTGGAGCGGGCGGCGGCCGCACATGCGAGGCTCCAGTCGCGGCAGAGCGTGGGAAAGATCCTCCTCCGCCCGGGCGATGAGAACCGGGAACACCTTTTCCCTGTAACGGGTTGTTTATGATATTGGAGGGTGTAACGAGATCCTCGCGGTGCCAGGAGGCTGAGTCGGGATGAGGGAGCAGAGCCGGTTCGACAGGGGTTGGCGAGGCGCGATGACAGTCGGCATCGTGGTGTCCGTGCTCGTGCACGCGGCACTGCTGGCGATGGTGCGTTTTTCGGTCGAACCGATGTCCGGCGGAGCGACCACCCGAGCGCTCCAGGTCATTCCGCTTCCGGAAGATCAACGGCCCGATGTCGATAAGCCGATGGAGGTCATCGAGCTCGCCGACGCATCGGCGGGTGGCTCGCCCCCGACCTCCGGTCCTTCGCCCGCGCAGCGACTGACGTTGCCCGAGATCGCACCGATTCCGACCGCGGTCTCGAGCCGCTGCGCCACGCCTCGTAATGTTCCTCGAGACATCTCGAGGAAGAGGAAGAGGAAGAGAATGCCGCGGCGACGTATGCGCGGGTGTCGGACTTTCTCGTCAGCCCAACCGCCGAACCGGGTCCCTTCCGTCCGATCGACGATCGGCCCGTGGACGTGCTCGCCAGAATCGGCGCCGGCCGCGGCACCGGAATGGGTGTGGGCGTGGGAGGCGGGCACTGCCCACCGAGAGGTGGTCTTCCGAGCGTCAGTCGGAGCCAGACCGTCGGCAATCGCGTACCGTCAGGACTCAGGGCTGCCGGCGGCTGATCCACCCTTCGGACCGGCGGATGATGAATCGGGCCCGATCGGCGTCGATCCGTCCACCGCTTCACTGAGCCGCGCCGTCAGGTCCATCACTTCCGCCCACACGTCTTCCTGCAACGGATTGATGCGCTCGGCCCCGGAAACGGTTTCTTCGTAGGCTGCCACCCACACACGTGACCCGCTCGATTCCCGGTCCGATGATCCCGCATCGTCGTCCTGTGCCAGGGACTCGACGATGAGATTCAGGAACACCGGTCGGCCCAGCAGCTCAGCACTGCGCGTAGCCACGAGCCCTTCCTCGAGAGTCGTGTAGTCCAGCGCGAATCCCTCGCTCTCGATCGCCGGCTGAAGCATGAAGAAGGTCGATTCGGACGGTAGTGGCGTGTCGAACCGGGCAAACGGATATCCGGGATACCCCGTGAGGACTCGACCGGAGATGCACCCGCCAGCCGAAAGCAGCAGTGGAACCAGCATGAGACCGAGGGCAGCGCCGGCGCCCGGCACGCGGGAATCCGGACACTTCACCGCGGGCTGTCCGTGTCGGCACCGCGGACCGAGTCCGGCTGAGCGCCAGGCTCCTCAACCGCCGTCGTATCAGCGGCGCCCTCAGTCAGCCGGCGAAGCAGATCGAGTCCACGCCGTTCGATCTCGCTCCGCCCGGCGCCGACCACCGAATCGAGTCCCCGATCGAAGCTCGATGGATCGACCGCAACCGTGGGACGATCGAGTCGTCCACCGACCTTGAGCCCCAGCTCCACCGGGCCGCCTTGAGACAGTACACCGCGCGCGGATTCCGGGACGCCCTCGAGGAGGGCATCCGAAAATGACCGGACCTGCTCCGGATCCGGCCGCAGAAGGAGCGCCAGGTCCAGGGCGCCATCGAATGCTACGGAGCCACCCATGTCGACGGCTCCGCGCTCGAATTCGAAACTGCCGTCGGACAGGTGCACGGCGCCGTCGTCGATGCGGAAGTGGGATGCCAGGTCCGTGAGCGTCCTGCCGAACGGGTCGGCAGCCCCGAGAGCCGCGGCCAGCGCGCTGGTAAGTGGGTTCGGCGCTACCGCGCCGTCCCGGATCGAATCTCGCCGGATCCGCGAGCGAAAATTCTCGCCGGGCAGCAACAGGGTGTCGAGTCCACCCGCGAGCTCCAGGTCCAGGCTCATCGTGCCACTCAATACACTGCCGAGGGGCGTGTGCCGGGCCAGCCACTCCGCGGCCCTGACGTCCCGCAGATCGAGCTGCAGTCCGAACGGCTCGACGTAACCGGAGCCCAGCTCGAGCGAGGCGGCAGCTGTTCCGCGTCCGCCGTACGCACCGAACTGGAGGCTCGGCACCTCGATTCGTTGCCTGCTCACCTGGACGGTCCCATCCACGTCGTCGAGAACCGCACCGCCATACAGCAGGGTATCGACCGTCATTCGCACGGTACCGATAGCCGGAGGGGCGGAGGGTCGTCGCTGTCCCCTGGACGCCGCCAGCTCATCAGCTGTCGATCCGTCGAGCGACCGGCCGCCGAGTCGGGCCAGCACGATTCGCCCCCCACCCCAGATCCTTGTCGCGTCGTTCCGGGAGCACGGCATCGAGGTCCAGTCGTCCGAAGTGAACATCGGCATCGGCAGTCGGTTGCGAACGTCTGCTTTCCCGCGCGCCGAAGAGATCGCGTAGCTGCCCGGAGGTCGTACCCTGGCTCTCTCCGACTCCGATCCGGACGTTCTGCCAGGATGCCGTCTCCCCCGCGAGTTGGATCGGAATCTCGGCCGCGCGGATCGGGGTCCGCAGCGGATCGATACGAGCTGCGAAATCTGTGAGGATCGCGGTTCCGTCGATTCTCGGCTCGCCGGAACTCCCGGCCCGTCCGGCCACGCGGGCGTCCACCGCCAGTCGTCCGTCGAGCTCCGAAACTGCCTTGTTCGGCGCGGCGGATCCCGCCGGAAACACGGCGAGGACCCGGTCCAGGCCCGCAGCCGCCTGCACCCGGATGTCATACGGAATCATCGAGTCCAGGGCGACGGTGCCGGCCGCCGACATCTGTCCGTCGAGCAGCTTCCCGCTGGCCGTCACGATGGCCTCGCCCTGCTGGATCTGCGCTTCCAGGTCCAGTCCGGACGCGACCAGGATGTCATCGGCCGTCATCACGGTCCCGTCTCGCACGGTCACGAGTCCCGAGACCGTCGGCGAATGGTCCGGACCCGCCTCGCCCTGGAGTCGAAGGTCCAGCTCCACCGAACCTGCCAGGCTCATGCCGGAGTCCAGCTCGCCGACCAGGTCTTCCAGTGCGAGTCCTTCCGCGTACAGCGCCAGGTCCAGAATGCGAATCGGTGTGCCGAGGGAGCTTACCTGCCCGGACAGGCGGGCCCGGAACGGTCCGGCCTCCAGCTCACCGCGGTCGAGATCGAACGAGTCCAGGTCGCCGGCGACGCGCCCGCTCCATTCGACCGAGGCCTTCCCGGTCTCGATTGAGCTCCCGGGTGCCTCCGGCAGCCGAATGATCACCTTCTCCGCACTCGCCGTTCCTTCCGTGCCGATGGACCCCGCACTCCTCGCGTCCAGATCCGTCCGCAGATTCACCCCATCCAGCTGCAGGCTGCGCGATCGCATCCCGTCCCGATAGCCGACCCGCCCGTCCACCAGCTCGATTCGCTTGATGTCGAGCGACAGGCCGGCCGGGCCACTGCCGGCGGCGCCTCCCGATTCGGATCGTTCCGGCACGAAGTCGCCGAAGTTGGACGTTCCGTCGTCGGCTACCACGAGCAGCGCGCGGGGCGACCGGACGACGATCCTGTCGATCACGATCTGTCGCTTGAGGAGTGGAAGCAGGCGCGGCTCCAGCACCACTGCATCCGCCGTCGCGAGAGCGGTCTCTGAGAACATGCCGCGATTCGCGATCCGGATCCCCTTGACGACCACCCCCGGTCGAGGCCACAGCCGCAGCTCCGCGCCCTCGATGGTGACTGGACGATTGACCGCCTGTGAAATCCTCGGTTCCAGCCGATCGGCGAGTGTCTCCGGGTCCAGCAGGGACCGAAACCGGACGGCGAAGACGAGTACCACGGCCAGCAACAGTGCCAGCAGCACACCGAGCACGAGCGCGATCCTGCCCGCCGACTTTCGTCGACGCCCGGAAGACCTGTTTGTCGGGTCCGGAACCGGGAGGAGAATTTCCGGGGAGTTTTCCGTCTGATCCAAGGGAGACAGGGCTCCTTTCGGGGCGGCATCGGCTCGGCCGCGGGCGGCGCGGGGACAGCCGTCTCCGCCAGTAATGATACGGTCTACCGCGAAGTGCGTTCCCATGACCTTGCCCGACTCCACCGCGCCGGGGTAGCCTGCGTCGAGGAGTGGACCCCGGGAAGGTCTCCCGCAACGCGACGAACGGGATGCAACAGGCAAGCGAGTTCGGCGACGACAGGCGACAGGAATTCGAGTCGGAGGCGCTTCCGCAGCTGGATGCGCTGTACGGGCTCGCCCTCCGCCTCACGGGTGGGGACGAAGCCCGCTCGGAGGATCTCGTCCAGGACTCCGTGCTCAAGGCCTGGCGCTCGTGGGACCGGTTCGAAATCGGTACCAACTGTCGCGCGTGGCTGATGACGATCCTCCGGAACACGTTCATCAACCAGTATCGTCGAGACAGTTCACGGCCCGTCCCGGTCGACTTCGATGAGATTTCTGAGGGGCCAGGGGCTGGCCGGCTGTACGACGCCGATCCCGAGGGCCGCATATTCGACCGACTGGTCAACGAGCATGTCGTTCGCGCGATCCAGGAACTGCCGGAAGAGTTTCGCGTTCCCATAGTACTCGCCGACATCGAGGGTCTCGGATACCAGGAGGTAGCCGACACGCTCGGAATTCCGGTCGGCACCGTGAAGTCGCGGCTGTTCAGGGGCCGCAAGAGACTGCAGACACGGCTGTACAGGTTCGCCGAGGAGATGGGTTATCTACCATGAGCGATGAGACACGCGGAGGAGCCGGCACCCGCGAAGCAGCGCCGGAGGAGTTGTCGTGTGAAGAGTCCCTGGCGCTCGTGTACGAGTACCTGGATGGCGAGCTTCCCCCGGACTGGAACGATGCGGTTCGAAGGCATGTCGAGAAGTGCCGGCTGTGTTATCCGTATTTCGACTTCGAACGCATGTTTCTGGACTACGTCCACGAGGCGGGAGAGGGAACGGAGCTCGCGAGCCCGGAGCTCAAGCGGAGAATTCGTGATCTCATCTCGGGGGAGACCGGAGACTGAATCGTATCCTGCCGTTGACCCTCTCCGGCCGGCCCGCTAGCCTGAAGCCCTGCCATCGAGGCGGGCCGCCAGCCGATCCACCAACGTGCGGCTGCGATGGCAGCTGCGGCCCACGGCCAGAAGTCAGCACACTTGAGTGAGAGACCTATGCGCGCGGAGATACGGGACAGCCTGATCAGTCTTCTCGATGCGGCCGGTCCGTCCGGCTACGAGACGGCGGCGGCAACGGTGTGGCGACGGATAGCCGGGGAATTCGCCGACCGGATCTGGGGAGACATTCAGGGAAACAGCTTCGCCGAGATCGGGGCCGGAGGCGCTCCGACCGTGATGCTCGCCGGCCACGTGGATGAGATCGGGCTGATGGTCCATCACGTGGACGACGACGGCTTCATCTGGGTCCAGGGCGTCGGCGGGTGGGATCCACAGGTCCTGGTAGGCCAGCGGGTCGAGGTGCTGACGGAGGCGGGACCGATCACGGGAGTCGTCGGTCGGAAGGCGATTCATCTGATTCGTCGGGATGACGGTGAAAAAGCGGTGAAGCTGAAGGATCTGTGGATCGACATCGGAGCAGCGAGCGGCGACGAGGCACGGGCAAAGGTCGGCATAGGCGATGTCGCCGTGATTCGCTCGGAGACTCTCGATCTGGCGAATGACTGCCTGGCTGCCCGATCCATCGACAATCGGGTCGGAGCGGCGGTCGTGCTCGAAGCGCTTCGGCTGGCCAAGGAAGCCGGGTGCACGGCCCACGTGATCGCGGTGGCGACCGTACAGGAAGAGATTGGCTACATGGCGGGCGGCGGCGCACGTACCGGGGCGTACGGTCTCGACCCGCAGGTCGGGATCGTGGTGGACGTCACGCACGCGACGGATCATCCGACGTTGGATCTCAAGGAGCACGGCGATGTCCGCATAGGTGCCGGACCGGTCCTGGCGCGCGGTGCAGCGATCAATCCTGTGGTATATCGCCGGCTGCACGAAGCGGCGAAGCGGGAAGGCATCGAGGTCCAGGTCCAGGCGCTGCCGGCCCTGACCGGGACAGACGCCGACGCGGTGCGCATGTCGCGGGCGGGTGTGGCGGCAGGCCTGGTCAGCGTGCCCAACCGATACATGCATACACCGAACCAGATCGTGAACCTCGAGGACGTCGAACGTTCTGCCCGGATCATCGCCGGATTCCTCGCGCAGCTGGAGGCCGACGCGGGTTTTCTGCCGCTCTGATGAGTTCCGTGCGGCAGTCAGAGACATGAACGAGCGCACGCGACGCAGCCGGGCAGTCGAGGACTACCTCAAGGCGATCTATAAGCTCCAGCAGGAGCACGGCCCGGTTCCGACCACGCTTCTCGCTGCGGAACTCAGCCGTTCGCCCGCCTCCGTGACCAATATGGTGAAGGGCCTCGCAGCCCAGGACCTCGTGGCTCACGTCCCGTACTACGGAGTCCGGCTTTCCCCGGCCGGAGAAGTCGCGGCGCTCCGGATCATCCGCCGCCACCGGGTGATCGAGACGTACCTGATCGAGCGGCTTGGCTACACCTGGGACGGAGTGCATGTCGAAGCTGAGTGGCTCGAGCACGCGGCGTCGGAAACCCTGGTGGATCGCATGGCGGCAGCGCTTGGCGACCCGGCCACCGATCCGCATGGTGCCCCGATTCCGCGGCCGGATGGGTCGATCGTGCAGCGGGACCTGCCTGCGTTGACCGAACTTCCCGTTGGTACCACGGCGGTGATCCGCGAGGTCGAGGACGATGACGCGGAGCGCTTGCGGTTCCTCGGCGGCATCGGTTTCTTGCTCGGCACGGAAGTGACTGTTCTGGAAGCGTCCGATCTGGATGGAGTCGTGGTCGCCGAGGTCGCCGGTCGCCGTCACAGGCTGCCGCAGGAACTGGCGGCGGCGATTCGCCTCGAGCCCAGTTGATGAATCCAGGGGCCCACTCGGGACCGGGATCAACAGAATCAGGATGGAGCGATAGATATGTCTAAGAAATTCAAGGCCGCTGGTGACACCTGGCGGATTCGACTTGGAGGTCCCGCAGTCACCGAAGGGCACAGGAATTTGCTGTTCGTCTGCGAAAGCAATGGCCAGAGGCCTTATCGTGTGGTCGAGATTCCCGACGATGGCTCGGCAGACGATGCCCTGCTCGATCGGTTCGGGTCGGATGAGCTCGAAGCCCTGTTTGACCGTGCCGCCTCGCTGGGCGCACCCGCGAGTTGAGCCGCGTCGACCTTCACCTCCATTCGCAGGCGTCCGACGGAATTCTGACCCCGGCCGAGGTGGTCAGGGCGGTCGCGAATCAAGGCCTGACCGGGCTTTCGCTCACCGATCACGACACCGTTGCAGGCATTGATGAGGCCCGTCAGGAGGCGTCGAAGCTGGGGCTCGACTTCCTGGTCGGTGCCGAGCTGTCGGCCAATGAGCCCGGACGCTCGGTGCATGTGCTGGCGTACGGTTTCGACCCGGCTCACCCGGAGTTGCTGGAGTTCTTCGCCAGTTTCCGCACCGACCGGATTCGGCGGGCGGAGAAGATGGTGCAGAGCCTGAACGAGCACGGTGTCGACCTGAACATGGATGCCGTCATGCGCGAGGCCGTGGGCGGTCTTCCGACCCGGGCGCATCTCGGCCGGGCGCTGGTGGCGGAGGAACTGGTTCCGAACATTCATGCCGCGTTCCGCCTGTGGCTCGCCCGCGGTAAGCCGGCATTCGTTGAGAAGCGGCCGTCACCGCCGGCAGAGGTGTTCGCCCTGGTGCATCGCGCCGGCGGAGTAGCTGTGCTCGCGCACCCCGGGCGCGACTACAGCGAAGCTGATATTCAGGGCTACATCCAGGATGGCCTGGATGGAATCGAGATTCTCCATCCGGCAAACGGTCCCAGCGTGAGAGCCACCATGGGGCGAATCGTACGCAAAGCAGAGCTTCTCCGGAGCGGCGGTTCCGACTGGCACGGGCCGGGCGCCGGCGGCGGCGAACCGGGATCTCAACGGGTCCCCGAGAGCTGGATGCGGGCGATCGAACAACACTGACGATTAGAGGACGCGCGATGTCGGAACGAAAGAAAAGAGACCCTGATCATCATCGGTTCCGGTCCTGCGGCCTGGACGGCCGCGATCTACGCTGCCCGGGCTCAACTCGATCCGTTCGTAATCGAGGGATCGTTTCATCGGACCATGGTGCCCGGCGGACAGCTGATGTTCACCACCGAAGTGGAGAACTATCCCGGCTTTCCGGACGGAATCACGGGACAGGCGATGATGGAGGGGTTCAAGAAGCAGGCAGAGCGATTCGGTACGCGGTCTGGAAATGGAAGACGTGACACGAGTCGACTTTTCCGGTCACCCACACGTGCTGTGGACCAGCGGAGACGACGAGTATGAAGCTGAAGCGGTGATCGTCGCGACCGGAGCGAATGCCAGATGGATGGATGTTCCCGGCGAGGAACGACTCGCGCAGAGCGGGGGCGGGGTGTCCGCCTGCGCCGTATGCGATGGAGCGTTGCCCCACTTTCGCGATCAGGTGATCGCGATTGTCGGAGGCGGTGACAGCGCGCTCGAAGACGCGTTGTACATGACGAAATTCGCGAGCGACGTGGTCGTGATCCACCGACGGGACGAGCTCCGGGCGTCAAAGATCATGCAGGAACGGGCGTTCGAGAATCCCAAGATCCGGTTCCTGTGGAATACCGTCGTCACGGAAGTCGTGGGAGACGAAGTAGTTGAACGGCTTCTGCTCGCCAATCGGGCCACGGGAGAGGCGAGCGAGCTCGAGGTCGGCGGATTGTTCGTGGCGATCGGCCACGAGCCAAACACGGCGTTCCTGGCCGGCCAAATCGAGCTCGAAGAAAGCGGTTACATCCGGGCCACGACTTCCTGGCGGACAGTGACTTCCGCTGCGGGCGTGTTCGCCGCGGGCGACGCGATGGATGATTACTATCGCCAGGCGATCACAGCCGCCGGGACGGGCTGCATGGCGGCGCTCGAGGCCGAACGCTGGTTGTCGCACGGCTAGAGGTACGACTGCTCGACTGCGGGCGCGCCCGCCAGACGGAACCCATGGCCCGTCGACCGGTTATACGCGACGTGGATACGCCGACCTGATTGCCGACGGGACAGGGCGATCGGGCACGAGGCGCAGGAGTCAGAGAGAGATTGGAACCAGGCTGATGAGCGATACCAATACGACCGGATCCACCGGTGCAGTCGTGAGTCTGACGGAACAGGCCGCTGACGAGGTGAGGAAGTTCTTCGCGGCGGAGGGGCTCGACGACAATTCCGGCGCGCTTCGCGTGAGCGTGCTCCCGGGTGGCTGCTCGGGTTTCGAGTACGGGCTCGAAGTAGACGAGGAGCCGGCCGCCGAGGACGATCTCGTCATCGAATCGCAGGGTGTGCGGTTGTTGATGGACCCGTTCAGCGCTCAGTACCTGGCCCTGATCGTGTCGTTTACCACAGCAGTCTTCTGGGCTCCGGCGTCACGTTCGTCGACACTGGCTCTGCCGGCCGCGGCCTGCTTTTCCTGCGGCTGCTGCACCTGCCTGCGGTGGGTCTGATCGCCCCCAGCCCCACTGGAAGGTCGACCTTGTCGGCTCGGGTCTCTCCTCCCCGTCGGCACTTTCCAGGTGAACCTGCACCTCGTCCGATCCCCGCGGCCCGGTCGGGGCCGGTGGTCGTCATCGACCCAGGTGCCAAACCCCGAGCTGGATCCCTAGTGCCTACCTGGATCGCGGTGGAGCTGCACCCGACGCGATTCTTCTGACGCACGCCTGCACGCTGGACCACGCTTACCACGGTCGGTGGCCTGGTGGAACGCTATTCGTGCCCGGTCTATTTGCACCCGGCGGACCTCGAGCTTTACAGAGCTGCCCCGCAGCAGGCCCTGATGTTCGGTCTGCAGGTCGGGCCGCAGCCATTGCCAGACATGGTCCTGTCGGACGGACAGCGCCTGGAGTTCGGGGCGATCCGGCTCCAGGTCCGTCATGCGCCCGGCCATTCACCCGGCGGAGTGGTGTTCGAAGGACATGAAATCGCGTTCGTGGGAGACTGCGTGTTCGCCGGTTCAATCGGGAGAACCGATCTGCCCGGTGGCGACACGGAGACGCTCCTCACCTCGATTCGCGAGCAGATCCTCACCCTGCCCGGTCACACCGTCCTCCACTCAGGACACGGGCCCTCCACTACGGTTGAGCGGGAAGCCGCGTCGAATCCCTTCCTGGTTGGTTTCCAGGACGGGTGAGCGGATACCTTGAACCAATGAACGGTCCAGATTCCGAGCGGAACGTCGGCACCGGTGGCACGGAACAGGAGACGGACCCGGCAGCCGCGTCGGGTCCGAAGAACCCGGGCAAGCCGGGGCCCGATACGACGGCCCGGCTTGCGGCGATGAAGCGTGCGCTCGGCGATGCCGAGCGGGTGATCATTCTCACGCACGACAATCCCGATCCAGATGCGATCGCATCGGCTGCCGGACTCGGATACCTGGTGCGCAGGGCACTCGGACTTCCGGTCACCCTGGCGTTCGGAGGCATCGTGGGTCGGGCTGAGAACCGGGCTTTGCTGGGCGAGCTTGACGTTCCGTTCGAGCGGGCAGAGGACATCGAATTCCCGTCGACGGCGGCAGTAGCGCTGGTGGACACCCAGCCCAGGGCCGGCAACAACTCGCTGCCGCCCGGACAGATCGCCACGATCGTGATCGACCATCATCCGGAGCGGGCCGAGAGCTCGGCCGCCGCCTATTCCGACGTGCGCCCCGAGTATGGAGCGTGTGCTTCGATGATCGTCGAGTTCCTGCGGGCCTTGAAGCTGGAGCCGGATCGACAGCTGGCGACAGCTCTGTTCTACGCGATCCAGACGGAGACCATGGATCTCGGCAGGGAGGCGTCGAAGGCCGAGATCGACGCGAGCCTGTTCCTGTACCCGCGATCCGATCCTGCCTCTATCTCGCGGATCCGGCACGCCCGGGTGCCGCGTGCCGTGTATCGGTCCGTGCATACGGGTCTCGAGAATGCCTGGAGCCGGGGCGGAGTGGTATGTGTGCCGGCAGGTCGGCTCGACTACCCGGATATCGTCGCCGAGCTGGCGGACCTGTTCATGCGCGTGGATGGAGTGGAGTGGGTAATCGCAGCCGGACGATACCAGGACGGGCTGTACATCAGTCTCCGGACTCTCGACCCTGCTGCTCACGCAGGTGACCTGGTCCAGGCGGTGGTCGGGCACCGCGGTTCGGCTGGAGGTCACGGTGAGATGGCCGGGGCGCGAATCGACGTCGGCCGGCTTCCCACCGATGAGTACGAAGAACTGCTCGAGTCGCTGTTCGAGGAGTTCTGCAACCAGCTCCGAGTGTCGGATCAGCCACGCGTTCCGCTGATTCAGACGGACAGGGCAAGGGAGCCGGAACCGATTTCGGACGCGGCGGACGAGACATGATCCGCATCGGCCTCACCGGAAGCCTCGGTGCGGGGAAGAGCACCGTCGGCCAACTCTTCGAGCAGTGGGGCGCCGCGCGAATCGATGCGGACCTGTTGGCCCGGGAAGCGGTGGAGCCCGGTACCGAAGGTCTCGCCGGAATCCGCCGCGAGTTCGGCGCCGGTGTGATCGCCTCCGACGAATCCCTCGACCGCCGGGCGCTGCGGGGAGTCGTCTTCGCCGACCCTGATGCGCGGGCTCGTCTCGAGGCGATCGTGCATCCCGCAGTCGATCGGCTGCGGGAGGAGCGGATGCGCCAGGCGGAGGAAGCTGGATACCAGGTCGCCGTGCTCGAGATCCCGCTCCTGTTCGAGAAGGATCTGCGAGCCGAATTCGATTCCGTAGTCACGGTGGATGCTCCGCAATCGATCCGACGCGCGCGCGTCGTGTCGTCGCGTGGAATAACGCCGGATGAATTCCTCGCGATGGAGGCCGCCCAGTGGCCGGCAGGCCGAAAACGGATCTCTGCTGATCGGGTGATCTGGAACCCGGGCGACAGACAGGCACTCGATCTGGATGCCCGCCGTGTATGGGATTCCGTCACGGGCCAGCGATCGGGATCCCACGCCGAAGCCGAGCTGCCCTCCGCCGACCGCTCCGGGGTGTGGCAGATCGACCTGCACATGCACACGTCGGCTTCGAAGGACAGTCTGTCGGATCCCGCCTCAGTCGTCACTGCGGCTCGCGTCGCCGGGCTGGACCGGATTGCGATCACAGACCACGACGAGATCGATGGCGCCTTCGCCGCCCGTGATCTCGCGCCTGACCTCGTGATCGTCGGAGAGGAAGTTCGCACCTCCGAGGGCCTGGATCTGATCGGGCTGTACCTGCGGAAGCACATTCCCCCGGGCAGTAATTTCCGCGAGACGTCGGAGGCGATCCGGTCGCAGGGTGGTGTGGTCTACCTCCCCCACCCGTTCGATTCCCACCGGGGGACGGACGAGGAATTCCTGGCCACAGTCGAGGATTGCGTGGACGCCGTGGAAGGGATCAACGCCCGCATTCACGATCCAGCGCGAAACGAGCACGCCCGTACCTGGGCGACCATGAGGAATCTTCCGCTCGGTGCCGGCAGTGACGCGCACATGGTGAGTGAGATCGGCCGGGTACGAGCCTTCGTCCGGCCGTTCGCGGGGCCCGGCGAACTGCTCGCGGCGCTGGAGACCGGGAGGATCGGGGGAAACCCCTCGAGTCACCTGGTCCACCTGGGGTCTACATGGGCAAAGATCTGGAAGCGGATCAGGGGAGCGTCTTGATGTCCGATCGACAGGCCGATCTCGAGCAGATCATCAGTCGTCTCACGCCTGGCCTGAAGGTGGTGCTCACGACCCACGTCAACGCCGATGGCGACGGTGCCGGGAGCGAGGCCGCGTTGGCCGGCTGGCTTCGTCGCCGCGGGCTGCAGGCGGTAATCGTGAATCCGACCCCGTACCCGGAATCGTTCGCGTTTCTGCTCGACGGAATCCCCGCCTGGACTCCGTCCGACGAGCAGGGTGAGACTGCTCTGCGTGAGGCGGACTTCTTCCTCGTCCTCGACACGGCGGAGCCCTCGCGGCTGGGAAGTGTTCACGGACACCTGTCGGGCAGGGAAGTCCTCACGCTCGATCACCACCCACCGTTCGGTCCGCCGCTGGGCGAAATCTCGGTTCGAGATCCCTCGGCCTGCGCCACCGGAGAGCTGATCTACGATCTGTTCCGGCTGGAGGGCACAGAACCCACGCTCGCGGAGGCGGAGGCGCTGTACGTGGCGATCGTGACCGACACCGGGTCCTTCAGATTCGCGAATACGACCGAGCGGACGCACGCCATCGCCGCCGACCTGGTGCGGATCGGCGTCGATCCTGAGGCCATGTATCGCCGGCTGTATGCCACGTACACGCTGGAGGGGCTCGCCCTCACCCGGCGCGCCCTCGAAGCCCTGGAGGTGCACGACGAGTTGCCCGTCGCGTGGATCAGTCTGAGCCCCGGGGACATGGAGATCACGGGGAGCACCAAGGATGATCTGGATGCGATTGTCGAGTACCCGCGCCGCATTCAGGGTGTCGAGATCGCCGTCCTGTTCCGGGGGCTCCCGGACGGGCGCACCAAGGTGTCGCTTCGCTCGGCCGGCGAGGCTGACGTGGCGGCCATCGCGCGCGAGCTCGGAGGCGGCGGGCACACCAAGGCTGCCGGGGCGCTGGTGAACCAGGATCTCGCCTCGACGCAGGAAGCCGTGCTGGCCGCGATTCGGAAGGTGCTCTGATCATCGTCTCCACCCCTGTACGCGACGAGGCGACTCGCTTAGATTCTCCTTCGTCCTGCCTGTCCACCGCCGATTCCGGCGGCGTCGTCTCCGTGTCATTTGAACCTGGAGGGTTCTTGTACGACGGGAACGGGACAAGCGGACACCCCGCGATCGCTGCGGGCGTGGATTCAGATCTCGCGGTCCGGCTTCGAGCGCTGGGGCACAGCGTCTCACCGACCGAGATCTCCGACCTGTGGGTGTTTCCTCCCCTGCCGGATCTCGAGGATTCGGGAGACTTCGTTCTGTTCACTCGTGTTCTCCCGGATGAAATGCGTCGAGTCTGCCGAGTAGAATTCGCAGAAGCGGTGCCGACCAACGGGAACGGCCACCAGGTGAACGGTCGAAACGGAAACGGCGCCGCTGGAAACGGTCAGACGACCGACAATGGAAACGGCAACGGCAACGGGCACGGCCCAGATACTCCCGTGGCACGCATCACCGAGTACGGGCGGGTACCGTCCAAGCGGGTGCAGCGAGTCGTGGACGGGTTCCGCAGGCGGCTGGGGGATGATCGCGAGCCGCTCCATATCCGGGTCGACGGCTGCCCTGACAGCTGGCTTCAAGTGTTGGCCCGGGAGTCCTCCGAAGGTTAGCTTCCCGCCCCGAATTCCGGGCCGGCGGCAAAGCTCTGCCGGCCCCGACCCGCGCTAGACAGACCTGTGTCTGGAGATCGATGAACGAGCTCGAAATCGGAATTGCGGTGGCCTTCGCCGCCGGAGTGCTGTCTTTCCTGTCGCCCTGCGTGCTTCCGCTGGTTCCGTCCTACCTGTCGTTCGTGAGCGGGGTGGGACTGGAAGAGCTCGAACATGGTGGCGGTGACGTCCGCCGGACGGCGTTCATCCATTCGCTGTTCTTCGTGCTCGGATTCAGTCTCGTGTTTCTTGCACTCGGCGCGTCAGCAACGCTCGTCGGTCGTTTGCTGCGCGAATACCAGGTGTGGATCGCGCGGATCGGCGGAGCGGTAATCGTGCTGTTCGGTCTGTACCTGCTCGGTCTACGGCCAGGGATGTTCCTGCAGCGCGAGCGGCGCGTGCATCTGCGCGACAAGCCGCTCGGTTACCTCGGGTCCACCCTGGTGGGAATTACCTTCGGCGCCGGCTGGTCTCCCTGCATCGGCCCGATTCTCGGAGGGATTCTCACGTTCGCGGCGACACGGCAGACGATGACTGAAGGCCTGGTTCTGCTGGGATTCTACTCGGCGGGGCTCGCGGTTCCGTTCCTCGTCAGCTCGCTGGCGCTGTCCTGGTTCCTGACCACGTTCGACCGCTTCAAACGGTGGATTCCGTGGGTCGAGCGGATCAGCGGACTGCTGTTGATCGGAGTGGGCCTGTTGCTGATGAGCGGTCGGTTCACGGCGCTCGCCGCGTGGATGACCCGCTTCACCCCGAACTTCATCCTCGAACGGATCTGAGGCGAATTCCGGTCAGCCAGCCTCGATCTCTTCCACCAGCAGCTGGCGTTCGAGCAGCCGAGCGTAGATTCCGCCCCGGGAAAGAAGCTCCTGGTGCGTCCCCGACTCGACGAGCCGACTGTCCTCGAGGACCAGGATGAGGTCCGCGTCGGCCACGGCGGACACCCGGTGCGACACCACGATTGAAGTCCGCCCCTGCATGTAGCCCTTGAGCCCCCGGAGGATGCGCTCCTCCGTGACCGTGTCCACCGCCGACAACGCATCATCGAGGATCAGGACGGGGGCATCCCGCACCAGGGCACGGGCGATCGTGGCCCGCTGCTTCTGACCGCCGGACAGGTTCACGCCGCGCTCGCCCAGCGGAGTCTCCAGGCCTGCCGGCAGATCGACGAGCGTTTCGGTGAGCGCCGCGATCTCGACCGCCTGGTCCACTCCCGTGTCGCCGGCGATCTCGATGTTCTGACGCAGAGTCTCGCTGAACAGAAATGGATCCTGCGGCACCATCGCCACTGACCGCCGGAGTTCGTCGAGATCGAGGTCCCGCACGTTCACTCCATCCAGGTTCACGCTGCCGCGGGTGGCGTCGTACAGCCTCGGGATCAGCCGAACGAGGGAGCTCTTTCCACTCGCCGTGGCGCCGACCACGGCGACGGTTTGCCCCGCGTTGATCCGGAACGAGATCCCTTCGAGCACCCAGCGCTCGGTGCCCGGATAGCGAAACCACACGTCGTCGAACTCGATGTCACCGCGAACGTTCACCAGGACCACCGGGTGCTCTGGATCGGCGATCACTTCCGGCTCGGCAAACAGGGCATCGATCCGACTCATGCTGGCCGAACCGCGCTGGACGAGATTCGTGACCCAGCCGACCGCGATCATCGGCCACATGAGCAGCGTGAGATAGAAACCGAATGCAATGAAATCTCCGACCGAGATCTGGCCATCGATGATCTGGCGTCCGCCGAGCCACAACACGACGACAGCGGCCAGTCCCCCGAACAGCTGGAGAGTAGGGAAGAACCCTCCCCAGACCCTGGCCAGGGCCATGTTGCGCGACATGTACTCACGATTCAGCGCAGCGAAACGTTCCGACTGATCCTGCTCACGCACGTACGCTTTCACGATCCGGATTCCGGCCAGATTCTCCTGGGCAAAATTCGAAATCGTCGAAAACTGTTCCTGGATCTGCTCGAAGCGCGTATGAATTCGTCGTCCGAACCACACGACGGCGATCGGCAGGATGGCCATGGGGATCATCGCGAACAGCGTCAGGCTCGGACTGATCCAGATCATCAGGGCCAGCGCGAAGATCGAGATCGTCGCCGTATTCACCATGTACATGATCGCCGGGCCGGCTACCATGCGGACCGCCAGCACGTCGTTGGTGGCCCGGCTCATCAGGTCGCCCGTCCGCCAGCGGTCGTAGAACTGAGGCGGCAGTCGAAGCAGGTGGGCGAACAGGTCGTCGCGCAGGTCCGTCTCGATGCGGCGACTGATCCCGTTGAGCAGTTCGCGCATGCCGTAGCGGGCCACGCCGGCCAGCAGTGCCGCTCCCACGATAAGCAGGGAATAGCGGAGCACGACGCTCGTGCTGAGCTCGATCGCCAGGGAGTCGATGGCTTGCCGGATGACCCAGGGTCCGAGAATCGTGAAGAAGTTCCCGACCACCACGAGCACGAGACCCGCGATCAGGCCCTTCCGATACGGTCGGAAATAGGGCAGGAGGGTCTGAAACGCCTTCAATCCCCGTCTCCTCCCATCCATTCCTGCGCCTGGTCTGATCCGGTCCGTCGGAGTCAACGTGACCCACGAGGGGGGAATATATATCTTGCCCCGATCTGCAGGACCACCGCGCGGCCGGTCACGGTCGGGTGGAGGGGCACCCGAGAGGAGAGGCCTCGAGTATGAAGAATATGGTTCGCTGGACAGCCGCGCTGACCGCGCTGGCCCTTGTCGTGATGCCGGTCGCCTGCGGTGGGGCTGACGGAGACGCCCAGGCCGACGTCGACCGCGAGATGGATCTCGCGCTGGCGCAGACAGACTCGGCGACGCTGGCCGACATCCAGAAGAAGATCGATGAGGGAATGGAGTCGAAGCAGCCGGGTGCGCAGACCACGACACCGAAGTCGACTCCGCCGCCGACCACGACACCGAAGCCGGCGCCCGGGCCTCAATTCGCCGAGTACTCGGTCGGACAGGGCACGCGGTTCCAGGTGACGTTGGACCAGGAGCTGAGTACGAAATCTTCGGCAGTCGGCGACCTGTTCACGACCACGACCGTCGCCCCGCTCATGGACGGCGACAAGGTCGTCATTCCGGCAGGTACGAAGATCCGGGGAGAGGTAACACAGGCCCAGCAATCCGGCGGATCGGGCAAGCCCGCGACTCTCACGGTGAAGTTCGACAACTTCACGGTTGAAGGACAGACCTATCCGATTGCGCTCTCGATCACCGAGGCCACGGTCGAGACCGTGGGCCGGGACGACACGGGTGACAAGGCCCTGAAGATCGGCGGAGGCGCCGCAGCGGGGGCTCTGATCGGGCAACTGATCGGCAAGAACACGGGAGCTACACTCGCCGGAGCCGCGATCGGCGCCGCGGCCGGTACGGGACTTCAGATGGCCACCGAAGACGTGGATGCGATCATTCGCGAGGGAACGCTGATGACCGTGGAGACAGATGCCCCGGTCACGGTCAGGAAGAAGATCGGCTGACGGAACGGGCCGGGTCCTGGTGGCCCGGCCCGGAATCATGGAAGGTCCGCGGGGACGAGTCTCAGTACCCCAGGGCCGAACCGTCCCTTCTTCGATCCGCGGCCCCGTACCGCGTGCCGTCCGGCGCGATCCAGATCGACTCCACATCCCCCGAGATATCGCTCCGTTCGCTCACCTCGTGCCCCATGGCGCGGAGCGCATCCACGGTGACCTGCGACAGGCCGCTCCGTTCGAACCGGATCACGTCCGGCAGGTTCTGGTGGTGGAAGCGCGGCGCGTCCACCGACGTGCGCACCGGAAGTCCGAAATCGATGTGGTTCGAGACGATCTGGAAGATCGAGGTGATGATCGTCGAGCCACCGGGGGTTCCCGTGATCAGCTCGGTCCGGCCGGCCGGGTTGACGACGACCGTCGGCGTCATCGCGGACAGCATCCGTTTCCCGGGAGCGATCGCGTTCGCCTCTCCCTGTACGAGGCCGTAGGCGTTCGGGACTCCGGGCTTGGAGGTGAAATCGTCCATCTCGTTGTTGAGCAGGAACCCGGCGCCCCGAACGACGACGTAGGATCCGAAGCCACCGTTCAACGTGGTCGTCACGGCAACCGCGTTGCCGGCTTCGTCCATGATCGAGAAGTGCGTCGTCTGCGTCGACTCCAGCGGCACCCGGTTGAACTCCTCGGAGCGGGACGCAAGATCGGGATCGATCGTACCGGCCAGGCTGTCCGCATACGATTGCGACAGGAGCCTGTCGATCGGCATCTCCACGTAGTCGGGGTCACCGAGATAGAAGTTTCGATCCGCGTAGGCGCGCCGCATTCCCTCGACGGCCAGATGAATCGCTGCCGGTGAATGCCAGCCGAGGCTCCCGAGCTCCCACGATTCGACGATGTTGAGGATCTGTCCCATGGTGACGCCGCCGGAAGACGGTGGCGGCATGGAGACCAGGGTCCAGCCCCGGTACTCGATCTCGATCGGGTCCCGCCAGATAGCGCGGTATCCGGCCAGGTCCTGCTTCGTGATCAGCCCCCCACCTCGCTTCATCTCGGCCGCGATCGAATCAGCGACCCAGCCGTGGTAGAAGCCCTGCGCTCCCTGCGCAGAGATCGTCTCGAGAGTGCGCGCGAGGTCCGGCTGACGGAATATCGAGCCCTTCGCGGGCGCCTGTCCGGAAGGCAGGAATGCCGCGGCCGTAGCAGGGAAGCGTGATAGTCGCTCACGGCTCCGGGACAGGTCGTCATGGTGCCGCGACTCCACCACGAAGCCATCGCGTGCCAGGCGGATCGCGGGAGCGAGCAGTCGATTCCACGCGAGAGTACCGTACCGCTCGTGTGCAGCCTCCATCCCGGCTACCGATCCAGGCACGCCGGACGCCAGGTGTCCGACCCAGCTCGCGTCGGTGACGTCTCCGGCATCATCCAGGTACATGTCCTTCGAGGCGGCGCCGGGCGCCTCCTCGCGGAAATCGAGCGCGATGCGTGTGTCGTCGGCCAGCCGGGCGACCATGAATCCACCGCCACCGATATTCCCGGCCACCGGGTGCACGACCGCGAGCGCGAACTGCACGGCGATCGCCGCATCCACGGCGTTCCCACCGGCCTTGAGGATCTCGAGACCGGCCGCGGAGGCCAGGGAATCAGTGGATACCACCATGCCTCGCCGGCCGGCGGTCGGTTCGGCCCCGGCTGCATATCGCCAGGTTCCCGGGAACTCGACCGGCGACGCATGCAAGGAACCTCGAGCGGCTCGAGGTTCGCGACCGGATCGATCGAGGCGGGAGGAGGCTGCGGGGCCGAAGACGAGCAAGCAGTCCCGACTACGGAAACCGCGAGCAGTAGCGGACCAGAACGGAACAGCCATTTGACGGTATTCATGGCGGGCAATCTACCGGGTACGCACCCGATGTGGAACCGGTGGCCGCCGTCTCCGCCGGTGGCGGCAAATCGACCGGAGTCGTAGCGTCAAGGTTCCATTTCTCTTGAGGGAGAAAGCGATTTTGGAGCAGGAAGCCCGAGCACTCAGGCTATCGGTCTGGATGAGTTTGGTCATGGCCGCACTGGGCATCGGATTCGGCCTTGTCACCGAGTCCGACGCGATCATGCTCGACGGCTTCTTCTCGCTCATCGGTTTCGTGATGGCGCTGGTTACGATCCGCGTGGCCAGACTCGTCGTTCAGCCAGCCGATGAGCACTTCCACTTTGGCTACGCGCAGTTCGAGCCGTTTCTCAACGCGATGAAGGGGTTGCTGATGCTCGGCGTGGCGGGCTTTGCCTTCGCCGGCGCCGTCGATGCGGTCATCCACGGCGGTCACGATGTGAAACCGGGTCTGGCCACGCTGTATGCGATTCTGGCGCTGACGGGATGCCTCGCCGTCGGCGCAGCACAGCGCAAGGCCGCGGCGAGAACGGGATCGCCGCTGCTGGCCGTGGATTCGAAGAACTGGCTGATCGACGGGTTTCTCAGTGGGGTCGTACTCCTGGTGTTCGTCGCGGCGGTGATCCTGGACGGCACGCGCTGGGCCTTTGTGGTTCCCTACATGGATCCTGGCCTGGTGATCCTGCTCGTGCTGGGAATCGTGTTCATTCCGCTCCGGATCGTGCGCGACAACATGCGTGAAATTCTAGCGTTCGCGCCGGACAGCGTTACCCAGACGGATGTGCGAAACAGGGTGGAGGGAGCGCTGGCAGGCGTCCCGGTGGAATCGAGCCAGGTCCGGATGATGAAGATCGGACGATTCCTCTACGTGCTGAACCAGATCGTCGTGAGCCCCGAGTTCCGGCCCGGAGGGGTGGAGGAGCTCGACCGGGTGCGCGAGCGGATCGCGGCCGCGATGGAGGGGTTCGAGCCCAGGCCCGTCGTCGACACCCTGTTCACCGAAGACGAGAAGTGGGCGGAGTAGGGAGCCGCCGGTGAGCCTCCTGGTCTCGGCTCAGCTTGTCGTAACCGGCGTCTGCCTCGCGCTGGGTCTGCAGCACGGTTTCGTGTGGCTGCGCCGCCGCGGCAACACCGCGTACCTGTTGATCGCGATCGCCGCCCTGGCGGCCGGCGCCAACGCTCTCGTCGAGGTCGGCATGTACACGGCCTCGTCCGTAGAGCAGTACGGCGCCGAAATTCGCTGGTCGGTCGCCTTCATCGACCTGTTTCTCGGGGCACTCATCTGGTTCGTGGTCGCGTGGACCGGAACCGCCAGGCGGTGGCTCGCGGTCGTGGCGACAAGCGTGCTCGGGATCGTCCTCGCGATCAATTTCCTGTCGCCATTCGGCATCGTGTACTCGGAGATCACCACTCTCCGCCCGGTCGAGCTGCCGTGGGGGGAGATCGTGATGTCCGCCGTCGGCAAGGCGCATCCATGGAAGCTCCTCGGAGACGTGCCGGGGATTCTGCTGGTTCTGCTCGTGATCGACGCGTGCGTTCGCCTGTGGAGACGCGGGGACCGGCGCAGGGCATGGGTCGTCGGGCTGGCGCTGGGCGCGGTGCTGCCTGCGCTCACGGTTCACGAGCTCCTGGTGGACATGGGGGCGCTTCGCTTCCCCTACGTGCTCTCATTCGCCTTCCTCGCTGTCCTGCTGGTCCTGTCGTTCGAGCTGGCGGGTGAGGTGGTTCGCGCCGGGGAGCTCGCCGACGAGGTCGTCGAGCGGGAGCGGCGCTGGGCAACGCTGCTGGAAGAGGTTCGCCTCCTCGTTATCGGGCTGGACTCCAAGGGACGGATCAACTTCGTGAATCCGTGCTTCAGCGAGGTGTCGGGCTACGACCGGCAGGTCGTGAGCGGGAGGCATTTCGCAGACCTGGTTCCCGAGTCCGAGCGGCAGGAAGTAGAGGCCTGTGTTCGAGAGTCTCTATCAGGAGCCGCCGAACCACTCGTCACCCGATCCCTGCTCACGGCCGGTGGAGACACCAGGGTGATCCGGTGGACCAACGTGGCGCTCGGGAGGCCCGGGGAGGCTCGCGCCGGAATCCTCAGGGTAGGCGCCGACGTGACCGATCAGCTCGCCGCCGAAGCCGGGCGCGACGCCGCGATCCAGGAACTGGAACAATTCAAGCGGCAGTTGGAGGAAGAGAACGTCTACCTGCGGCAGGAGCTGGAGGTCAGCCACGGATTCGACGAGATCGTCGGTGACAGCGATGCGCTGATGTACGTCCTGCACCGCATCGAACAGGTGGCAGCCACGGATACCACGGTCCTGATCGAGGGCGAGACCGGGGTGGGGAAGGAGCTCGTTGCCCGTGCCATCCACCAGCGGAGTCCGCGCGCCGGCAAGCCGTTCATCACCGTCAACTGTGGGGCGTTGCCGGCGAACCTGGTGGAGAGCGAACTGTTCGGACATGAACGCGGGGCGTTCACCGGTGCGAGCGGACTCAGGAAGGGGCGCTTCGAACTCGCCGACCGGGGGACGATCTTCCTCGACGAGATCGGAGATCTGCCAATGGATCTGCAGGTCAAGATCCTGCGCGTGGTGCAGGAAGGAACGTTCGAGCGAGTTGGCAGCTCCAGCACCCGTTCAACCGACGTGCGCATCATCGCGGCGACGAACCGGAACCTGGACGCCGGAGTGGCCGCCGGTCAGTTCCGCGAGGACCTGTTCTACCGGCTGAACGTGTATCCCCTGACCGTACCGGCGCTGCGCGACAGGCGCGAAGACATCCCCCTACTGGTGCACCACCTGGTTCGCCGGCTCGCCACCCGCATCGGGAAAGCAATCGAAGAGGTGCCGGGGCCGGTGATTCGACGCCTGTCCGAATACGACTGGCCCGGGAACGTGCGAGAACTGGAGAATGTCCTCGAACGAGCGGTTATCCTGTCTCCTGGCCAGTCCCTGGATCTTCCGCACGGTTTCGACGCTGCGGGGCCCACCCCCAAGCGGGCAGCCGAGTCAGCAGGGGATCTGCTGACCCTGGCTGATGCCGAGCGAGCTCATATCTCCGCTGCACTCGTGGCGTCAGGCTGGCGCATCGAGGGTGACGAAGGGGCGGCCGGCAAGCTCGGCCTGAATCCGAGCACGCTCCGGTCGCGCATGAAGAAACACGGCATCAGCCGGACGTCGGTCGAAGCGGCGGAATGAACCACCAGTTCTAAGCGTCAACTCCCCACACTCTCGTGAACGGAAGCCACGATATATCGTGGATCATCGGTATTTCGTGGGCGGCGTAGGTTGAAGGCGGTCGCGTCGTATCTGCAAACTCTCTGTAAAACGTTATATTTCAACACAATGCACGGTGTCCGCTGAATGTTGCGCCCCCGGCACGGGTCGTGCCCCTTACGGAGAAAGATGACACTCCGGCGGAGGGGCTCCGTGATAGGACTTGAGATCCGCATCGACATCGAACCGGCTAAGCGAAGGGAATTCCTGCAGACGGCAGATACTCTGCTCCAGGAGAACCCTACGCAGGGTACCCGATGCATGGACCGGCGCATGTTCGAGCAACACGGGGTGCCCAATCAGTTCCTGTGGCACGAAGAGTGGGACGACTCTGACTCGCTGGAGGCGCGCCTGGCTTCCCGGGAATTTCGAACGCTGCTTGGAGCGCTGGGGGTACTCGGAAAGACACATGACATTCGGATCGCGAACGTTGAAAGGCGATCGAACCCGGAGATAGAGAAATGAAGCGAGAAGTCGGAAGCAGAACATCTTGGACATAACCAACGGACTTCTGGTTCCGCTCCTGTTCGTGACACTCCTGGGCCTGGGAATCGCCCACGTGGTGACAGCGATGGCCGGTGTGGTCAGGGGGGACACGGACAGCCGCCCGGACGGGCTCCTGGTGGCATGGACGATACTCCTGCTGCTCGCGTATCTGGACCTGTTCTGGCACACGTTGGACCTCCTCAATGTGGAGGTGTGGGGATTCGGCGGCTTCCTGTATGTCGTGCTGGGGCCGATTCTCCTTTTCTTCGCGACCAGCGTGCTGCTACCCGGGGCGTCAGTGCCCGCATCCGTGAGCGACCGCGAACATTTCCTGTCCGTGAGCGCACGCTTTTTCGGACTGCTGGCCCTCCTTCAGCTGTGGATTATCGGCGCGGACCAGGTCCTCGGCAGCGGTTTCACCATCGCTGCCGCCATAAATGCCGCCGCAGCAGTGGTACTCGGTCTTATGGCGGCAAATCGCAGGACGGCAACTCACGTGACGGGAACCGTGGTGTTCGCGCTGCTCTTCCTTGCCGGGTTCGCGGTTTGAGGCGGGGTTGTCTGACGGGTGGACGTTTCACTGATTCAGCATTTGGCCGGAGGGGGGAGATCATGAGCTTGAACCGAGGCTATCGCAGCCTGGCGGCACTTGCACTCATGGGCGCCTGCCTGCCGACGACCGCGGCGGCCCAGGAGCAGTCCCGTGAGTCGGCGGCGCTCGACAACACGGCGGCCGCGTGGTCGTTCCAGCTCGCCGGCCAGGCGATGCCGGACTACCGGCAGGACACGCTGGCCTCCGGTGAGATCCGGCCGGAAGGAAACAAGGGGTACGCGCAGTTCCGCATGGTGGCTCCGGTCAAGGTTGCGGGCGTGAGCGTCCTACCGCGGCTGACGATGCGATACAGCCAGAACAAGGACGGCGAGTGGGGATTCAGTCCCACCGATCTGTTCGCCCTGATCCTGCCTTTCGACTGGGGAACGGGTCGGGCTGGATTCGGCCCCGATATCGTCATCCCGGGCAGCTCCAGGGTCGGCAGCAGCGAGTGGTCGTATGGGCTGGCCGGCGCCGTCATTCAACGGTTCTTCAACGACAAAATGATCGTGGGCTTGCTGGTTCAGCAGCTATGGGGCCAAAGGACGGTGGTGGACCTCGGCCAACCCGTGCCGATCGTCACCGAAGAGATCGAAACGGGCGCTCATCCGCTCATCATCAATCCGTTCGTCACGGCCCAGCTCGGCAAGGGTTGGTACCTGAGCACGAACGACATGGTGGCCCAATACAGCTGGGAATTCGGCGGCTGGAAGGTCCCGCTGGGGCTCCGGTTTGGCTACGTGCTGGTCAACCCGAGCAACTCGTGGAACTTCTACGTCGAGTACGCGACGGAATTCGCGACGGATGATTGGCCCGGTGCCGCGGCCAGGAACAAGTACCGGGCGAACGTCTCCTACAGCGTGCCAGTGGGCGGATGAGCCGCATCAAGACCGATCAGAGCAGACTCGCGGAGACGATCGAATTAGGATCTCCTGCCGCATTCCGCCGTGAGACCAGCCAGCTGCGGCGCCTCGAAACCCTGACCGACGTGGTGTACGGCATCGCCATCTGGCGTGTGTTCATGCTGTTTCCGAGGCCCAATCAGCCCGAGTGGAGCTGGCACACGTGGCGAGAGTTTCTGTCGGCCGAAGGCATGACAATCGTGCTGATTCTGATCGGGGTCGCGGTCCTGATCATCTATTGGCTGCAGAGCAACTCGCTATTCAGTCTCGTGGAGCGAGCCGACGGAAAATTCGCCACGCGGGCGATCATGCAGCTGTTCTGCGTGCTGCTGTTCCTGTTCGCGATCCGCGTGGGCACCGAACTCCCTTCATCGGCCTGGACCCGGGGATTCGAGAGCGTCGCGGCCCTGCTGCTCGGCCTGTCGTCGACCTGGATGTGGAACTACGCCTCCGTGAACCGCCGACTGCTCCATCCTGACGTGACCGACGACGAGGCCCAGGCGGTCAGCCGAAGGATCAAGGCCGAGCCCGCCACGGCACTGTTCACCATGCAGTTCATCATCGCCCCGATCTTCTGGGAGCTGGCGTGGTTCACCTATCCGGCCGTGCGGAAATTCTCCCGGAAGCAAGCCGGGCGTGTCCTCGGAGCGGGGAAATGACCTGCCCTCTCAGCTTCGGTGTGCCAGCCCTCCGGCGAGTCTGCACGCCGAGATGGGCCTTCAGAAGCCTGCCGGCTCTCCTGATCGTGGCCCTGGCGAGCCCGGCCCTGGCCCAGGAGCCCCCCTCGGCCGGCCTGCGTGCCCCGCCGAAGAGCTTCGCCCTCCCGATGGAGGTCGAGCACGACTTCGGCGCGACGAACGGCGACGCGACATTCTTCCGGTTCCTGCCGCTCTGGAGCCTCCCGCTGAGCGAGTCCTGGCGTCTCATCAACCTCGACCTGATCACGCTGGCCGATGCCCCTGGTGGTGTGCCGGGTGGCCCGGTCAATCCAAATCCGACGCCAGGCGAACGCGCGTTCGGGCTCAGCGACCTGCTCCATGCCAGCTTCTTCACACCCGAGGAACAGGGGAGGTTCATCTGGGGAGCCGGCCTGGCCCTGAGCATTCCCACGGCGACCGCAGACGTGCTCGGGAGCGGGAAGTGGGCGGCCGGACCGGCAGTCCGGCTCACGTACAGGAGCGGACCCTGGAATCTGGGTGCCGTCGCGAGTCAGCGGTGGTCGTTCGCCGGCGACGACTCGCGCCCAGATCTCAACGCGCTGCTCATCCGGGGCACGATCAGATTCCAGCTCCCGGGTCCCTGGTACCTCGTGTCCTCGCCTGTCATTACGGCCAACTGGAACGCCCCGTCGTCCGAACGCTGGGTGGTGCCGATCGGCGGCGGGCCGGGACTCACCTTCGACGTGGGTGCCCACCGCTGGGCCACCTCGCTGCAGGCCTACTACAACGCGATTCGACCGGACGGCGCGCCCGACTGGGCGCTGCGACTCCAGCTGATCGCTGCGATCCCTAACTGAGCATGGTCTCGAGAGGAGCCATCCGATGAAAGTCGCCCCGTTCCCGGGAATCCGCCGACTCGCCGCAGGGTGCCTGGTGGCAGCGCTCGTCACCCCAGCTCCCGTGTCCGGTCAGGAGGCGCACGACGAGCCCGAAGCGCACGTTGAGGAGACCGCCTGGTCGGGCTTCCGGGTCGGCTCCTGGCGGAACTGGATCTTCCGCAGCTTCATGGTGGACGAGGGGGACGATGCCACCGTACTCGGGGAGGAGCTCGAGAGCTACATCGGGGTGGGCGGCTACCAGGTCAAGAACATCGCCTATATCGAGATCGCCGACTACCCGCGCGCCGTGCCCGGTCAGCCGCCCGGAAACCCCGAGCCGGGCACCGAGGCGGACACCGGTATCTCCGATCTCCTCACGGGCTTCTGGATCTCTAAGCAAGGCGGGCACCACGGCAAACATCACTTCGCGCCCGGCATCGCCATGCAGCTTCCGACCGCCACGTCTGAGACGCTCGGGAGCGGAAAGTGGTCGATCGGTCCGAGCTTCGACTACGAATACGAGAGCGGCGACCTGTTCGCCGGCGCCATCGCGCTCCAGATCTGGTCGTTCGCCGGCGACGCGGATCGCAAGAGCGTCAGCATGCTGATGATCAAGCCGTTCGTGTACTACTCGCTGTCCGATCACTGGGACCTCACCTATGTGCCCTACGGGATCTCGGTGTACTGGAACAAGCCGTCCGGGGAAGCTGCGTACCTGCCGCTCGGCGGCGGTGGACAGTACAAGACTCACCTGGGCTCGTTGGGCCTCAACCTGGGTGCACAGCTGTTCTACAACGTGATCCGGCCGACGACAGGGACCGTGTGGGACCTGCGTTTCCTGGTGGAAGTGGTGTTCTGAAACCGGATTCGAAGGACAGCCACGGGCGGGCGGTCGTCGAGGGACGGTCGCCCGCTTCGCATCGGGCAACGCGGTGGGTGATTCGTTCAGAGCGACACGTCCCACTGCAGGCGGACCCGGGTCCCGTCCCGCACGATCCCGTCCAGCTCGTAGTCGAGATACGAGACCTCCGCCGTCAGCTTGTTCAGGTGACCGTGGAAGAACCAGTTGGCGGCGAACGTAAATTCCCTGCCGGTTGTCCGCATCCGCATCCCGGTCCGGGTCGTAGATCGCGTGTCGAACGGCGAGCTCCAGCGGCGGCGGGACGACCGACCACAGCTCCCCGAAGAAATAGCCGAGCTGTACGAGGTTGCCGAGCAACTCAGTCGTGCCGCCGTTCACGCGGTCGTCGATCTCCTTCCAGTGCAGCTCCTGCTGCCAGGAAACCCCCTTCCACATCAGGGCGGTCTCCAGCACGGCCTGGTTCACCCTGTACTGTCCCGGCGCTCCGTCCTCGAAGCCCGGAAGCTGGCCTCCGCCCGCCTGCGAGAATCGGGTGTAGGGGCTGCGATTCGTCGCCCCGGCCAGCGCGACGATGAATGCGGGATCGGGACTCCGATCGAGGTCCGAGCCGTGGAACGGCACCGGGCGTCCGAAGGCGTTCCACTGCAGGCGCCCCGTCCACATCGGGACTTCGTCGTCTCCCGTCTCTCCCCGGCCGTTACCGCTGAACACCCCGGCCCAGTAGCTGAAGTCAGCCGCGCCACCGCCCTGCAGTCGTCCGTACAGCGAGATCCCCTGCTGCCGGTCGATGGTAAAAGGGTAGGTGAGAATCGAGCGGTCTGCCGTCTGCTGCTTGCCCGACGAGATCATTCGCTCCCGGTTGTACTCGACCTTCCACTGCCCGACGTGCAGGCTCAGTGCCTTCAGCTTCTCGACCTTAGCCTCGACGTTGAGGAGCGCGGTCGAGGCCAGCTCGTACTCGAAGTAGTAGTTGAGCCACGGCTCGAACGCGTGGCCGCCGACCTTGAGACGAGCGCGACGGACGGCCAACGACAGGTCGTCCTTTCCCGTGAATTCCTGAAATGTCACCGGGTTGGAGTCGAACGGATAGGATGCCCGGAACTGGAGCCTGGCCTGCAGCTGCAGGAGAAAGCGTCCGTCAGCGGTCTCGAACTCGAAGCCCTTGTCCCCGTGACCGATTCGGATGTCCGGCTCGACCGACGCGGTGTCGGGCCCGGCTTCTTGAGCCGACGCCAGGGGCGCGAAGGTAAGCCACCCGATCCCCGTGCCCGCGAGCAGCGCGAGCACGATCCGTCTCGATTGGTGCGTCGGAGTCAATGGTTCAGGCATCGTGGGCTCGTGAAGTGATCAGTCCCGAAACCGGGCGCATCCTTCTCGGAATCTCCGGGACCGATCGGTCGTGCCGCAATGCATTGCGTCGCCTGCCACTTGTCCGGTCTCTTTCCATTAGACCAGTTGCTGCTCGCAGGTACGGCATCTGCGAGGCTCACGCCTGTCTTCCTTTCGGAGAAGACGATGCGTAAAGTCATTCCACTGCTCATCGGGGCCCTGCTGCTCGTCCTGGTTCCACCAGCCGACGCCCAGGTCCGGATCGGGGCTTACGGAGGGATCACCAATTCTGGCCTGACCGGGGATGCGCCAGCCGGCACTGAGTACCGGAAGAAGATCGGCCCGGTAATCGGGGCCCTGTTCGAGATTCCGGTGGCCGACAACGTTCTGATCAGCGTCCAGCCAGCCTGGGTGCAGCGGGGTACGAAGATCGCCGTGGATGTACAAGGCCAGGACGAGCGGCAGGACAGCCTCTCCCTCGGTCTGTCCTACGCATCGATCCCGCTGCTGATGAAGATCGAGACGGCGGGCGGGAAAGTGTTCGTGAACAGCGGGGTCGATGTCGGCTTCCTGCTCGACGCGAAGCTCTCGCCGGTCGACGGTGACGGCGAGGACGAGGATGTGAGCGACCTCGTCAAGGATTACGATGTGGCGGTGAATTTCGGAGTCGGCGGGCAATTTCCGATCGGGTTGCCGCGACTGACGATCGAGGCCCGCTACAGCCAGAGTCTGACCAACATCTCGGACGTGTCCGTGGACGTCGGCGCCGATGAACTGATTCAGACCCGGTTCCGGTCCTCCGGCTTCCAGTTACTCGCGGGAATCTGGATCCCGCTCGGGGGAGGTGAGTGAGATGAGCACTCGACAGATCTGCATGCGGCTCGCAGCCCCCTGCGCCGTGTTCGTGTTGCTTTTCGCCGGGCGCCCCGCCTTCGCGCAGGATGGGCCTGGACCGTACCCGCAGCTCGACGGCCACCGATTCAGCCCGACGCGCATTGTTCCCCTCCCGTGGGTCAACAGCAACATCGTCTCGAATCTCGGCATGGCCCAGGCGTACGACGTGGGGACCCGGTCGTTCGTCGTCGACGGGGACACGATCCCGGGACTCCAGGGCGATCTCCTGTTCGCAACGCTCGATCTCGAGTACCAGCAGAAGATCGTGGACTGGTTCGCCGTCCGGGTCGGGTACCGGGTGGATGCGCGCCTCGGCACGGATCTGCAGACTCTACTGTCCAGAGGTGTGAGCACGGTCACAGGGTTCGAGATCGGGTGGCTCGCACGGCTGCTCGAGTCCGACCGTGACATGTTGTCGCTGGACGCCTATGTATCGAACAAGAGCTTCACAGTGGTAGACATTGTGGGCTTCGTGGAGGACGTGATCGACGGCATCGACGCCAGCATCGTCAGGAAGAACAACGCGGTACGCTTCGCCGGGGGAGTGCGCTACGCACACACCTTCTCGAACCTGTTCGGTGTCGTCGCGACGGGGAACATCGGCGGGGCTGAGCCGATCGAGCGCACGGATGGTAGTCAGCTCTTCTTTCGCGTCGGGGGGCAGCTCGACTTCGATCTCGACGCGTGGCGCAGCATTCCGTTGAACGTGGCGCTGGGATTCCGGACGGATTCGTACCCCGAGGCCCCGGAAGATGTCGATGGAAACCTGAGCACGGGCTTCCTCCGCCTGTCCTACATCGCCCGCGACGACTTCACGATCGGTCTCCAATTCTCGGGCTCGCGTGTGCCGATCAGGCAAAGGCTGGATGAAGGGGACGAAGACCTGAAGTACGGCGGCGTGGAGTTCGACCTTCGCTACTATTTCTGACCCCGTGGTCACGGATTGGACGAGCGGGCTCGCCTTCGTAACCCGAAAGTGATGGATCTCGGAGACGAGCGGCTTACGGAGCAATTCAATCCGCGCACGGCCAGGATCGATCGGGCATCGACACGCGGAATCGTGGATCTGCTGCAGGCGGAAGATCGGACCGTGCCGGAGGCGGTCGCCGCGACGGCTGACTCGATCGCGGCCCTGGTCGACGACCTGGCGTCGCGGCTGTCGCGGGGCGGACACCTGTTCTACGTCGGGGCTGGAACGAGTGGTCGACTGGGAGTGCTGGATGCCGCCGAGTGCCCACCGACATTCGGTACGGATCCCGACTTGGTGCAGGGGATCATCGCGGGCGGCCCGCCGGCCCTCGTGCGGGCCGCCGAAGGCGCGGAAGACGACGAGGCCGCCGGGCGCGCGGCGATCGATCAGGCCGCCGTTACAGAATCAGACTTCGTGCTCGGAATCGCCGCATACGGAACGACTCCCTTCGTCAGCGCCGCCCTGGAGCAGGCCCTTGCTGTCGGCGCCGGAACCGGTCTGCTGACCTGCTCGGAACCGCCACCTGATCTGGCCGGGCGCGTGGACCACAGGATCACGATCCGCACGGGCCCGGAAGCGATCGTCGGCTCCACCCGCCTCAAGGCCGGAACCGCGACGAAGCTCGCTCTCAATACGATCACCACGGCCACCATGGTCCGTCTCGGAAGAGTGTACGGAAACCTGATGGTGGATCTCCGCGCCACCAGCAGAAAGCTCGAAGACCGGAGCATGCGGATCATCGAGGCGCTGACCGGGCTCGACCGGATCCCGGCCGAGGACCTGCTCGCGGCCGCCGGCGGGAGCGTGAAGACCGCGCTGGCCATGCACGGTATGAGCGTGAACCGGCAGGTGGCGGAGCAGCGGCTCGAGGCGTGTGACGGGTTCCTCGCAGAGTGTCTGGAACGGTTCGCGGCGTCGTCCGGAGACGAGATCGGGGAGCCGGAAGCGTAGAGCGATCTATACGTGGGACTGATGTCGGGCACGTCGCTGGACGGCATCGACGCGGCCCTCGTCGAGTTCGGCGGAATTGCCGAGCGACCGGACTCGGCCCGGCTGGTCGCGTTCCGGACGGAGCCATACGACCCTGCAATCGTGTCAGGCTGTCGGAGGCTGTCTCGAGTGCGGTCCGGATCCAAGGAGTTGTGCGACCTGGGGTTCGAGCTCGGGGAAAGGTTCTCGGCTGCGGTGCTCGGGCTGCTGTCCGACGCCGGCGTCGCGGCGTCGGAAGTGGCCGCGATCGGCAGTCATGGACAGACGGTCTGGCATCGCCCGCCAGCTGCCGGCCGCCCGGGAGCCACGCTGCAGATCGGCGAGTCGGCCGTGCTGGCCGAGCGGACCGGGATCGACGTGATCTCCGACTTCCGGGTCCGGGACGTCGCCGCAGGCGGACACGGAGCGCCTCTCACTCCCCGCTTTTCGACCTCCTGGTGCTGTCAGACCCGGATC
>CALNYN010000009.1:0-68266 GCA_942490755.1 uncultured Gemmatimonadota bacterium | reverse complement strand
GAGCGCGCGTGACTTCGTTCCGCGCGCACGGCGCTGCGAGCCGTCACGACACCGGCAATGCCGATCGCGAGCGCGATCAGGTACAGCGCCGTATTCACGCCCTCCGGCTGCTCCACCGTGAGGTAGGAACCCAACAGGAAGCCAACCGCGATCAGGAGATATCCGAAGTTCTTCATCGTTTCACCCCCCTCACGATGCGCCGAAGACGATGAAGATCGAGAAGCCGACGCCGACCAGGGCCTCGCCCACGATCAGACCGGCCGCCATCGGGATGCCGACCTCCTCGCTCCACTGAACTCCCGCCTTGCAGCGTCGGTGAAGTCCACGCGGAACAGCGTCCCAACCGTGTAGGTCAGCACGATGTTGAACGGCAGGTAGAAACCAAGCCCCACGAGCACTCCCAGGCCACCAATCCCGCTGGCGCTGAGCAGCGCGCCGAGCCCGGCCCCGGTGAGGTACTTGTCGGCCGGGACATCCCCGCCGAGGATTCCCTGGATCACGCTGGCCAGCGCCTGTCCCTGCGGCGCCGGTAGCGCGTCGCTGCCCAGACCGTACGCTTTGTGCAGAACCACGATCAGGAAGATGATCACGATCGGGCCGATCCAGCTCCCGAGGAACTGGGCGATCTGCTGCTTCTTCGGAGTCGCGCCGACCAGATAGCCGCACTTGAGGTCGAGCATCAGGTCGGTGGCCTGCGCCATCGCGACGCACATCGCTGCGCCGACGATCACGGATGAGACGATCGCCGTCCGGTCACCCAGTCCGCTGGTGACGAAGATCAGGAGCGTGATCCCGATCAGGGTCATGCCCGACAGCGGCGACCAGTTCGTCCGTCCGATGCACTCGGACAGGACCACGCCCGCCACCCAGATCCACAGGGTGCCGATAATCGCCATCAGGGCGCCGCGGGCCCAGCCGATCTCCTGCACGGAGAACACGGCGATCACGGTCAGCACGATGAACGCGCCGGCGACCCCGACATACAGCATCTGGATCGGGAGTTCTTCGCCGGCCATCTCGGTACGGGACTTCGCGGCGTCCCGCATGCTGCGGATGGCGCTCAAGACGAGCGGGAAGGCGAGCACGATGCCCATTAGCGCGCCACCGATCAGCATGCCGATGCCGACCGGGCGGAAGAGCTGCAGCCGCAGATAGTCCCGGATCGGTGATCGCGGTGCCATCGGTCGCCGGTCGGGAACAGGTCCGCCGAGTTGAGCATCGGCGCGAGGAACCAGTAGCACACGAAGCCGCCGATGATGAAGAAGACGCCGCCGCGTCCGGCGAGGAAGCCGACACCGATGGTGAGCAGCGAGAGGTACCAGATCGCGTTCATGTACTCGGGCATGCCCGATCGCGGCGCCCAGTCGTAGTTCGATGATTCCGTACCGCTTCGGGCGCGAACCCGTAGACAGGCAGACGAGGTGGACGATGCCGTTCATCGCGACCAGCGCGGCCCGCCGATGCAGCAGAGCCACGCCTTACGGATCCCCGCGCCGGGCGACTTGAGGATGGTCGCCACCGCAATCCCGCCCGGATAGGCCAGACGGTCGAAATCGATCATCTGCTTGCGCAGCGGGATGATGAAGGCCAGGCCCATCATCCTGCCCGCGATGCAGCCGAGCACGACCCAGCGGGTGATTGCAAATCCTCGAATCCGAGGATGAACAGCGCCGGCACCGAGAACATCATCCCCGCCGACGCGCCGTTCACGGCCGAGGCGATCGTCTGGTTGATGTTGTTCTCGATGATGCTGTTCCGACGCATCACACCGCGCAGAATCCCGAATCCGAGGATCGCCGCGAGTTCGGAGCCCTCGATCGAGAACCCGAGCTTGAGGCTCAGGTACCCGATGCTCACCGCGATGAGGATCCCGAGCGCATAGCCGACAAGCACTGCCGCCCAGGTAAACTCGGGATACGGCCCCATCCTGGGGGCACGGGACGATCCGGCGGTGGAGCTTTCCAAGAGCGCCTCCAGTTTCGTCTCCGAAGTGCGGGTACGGCAGGACCGGATCATTCTAGGCGGCTGTAAGGGTCTGCGCGACAGGGTGCGACCGGCCCACTGCGACTGGATCTGCGTGGGCTGTCGCCCGAGCCGCCGACACACGAGCTTTCTGCAGAGAAAGGTGTGCCAGCCCGCTGGCGGGCACCGCATTCCGTTTTACCTGGAGTCGTCGATGCAGAAGCTCGACACCACCAACAAGCTGGCACTGCTCACGCTGGGACTCACCTGGTTCTGAGGGAACGATGGACGACAAGCGATTGAAGGGCCCGAATACGAAGATCATCCACGCGGGTCAGCATCCGGACAGCGAGACCGGCGCTGTCAGCGTGCCGATCTATCAGAGCTCCACGTTCGCATTCGAGAGTGCGGAGCACGGAGCCGCCTGCTTCCGGGGTGAGCCCGGCTACAAGTACACCCGGCTCGCCAACCCTACGACCGAGGCGCTCGAGCGCAGCGTCGCGTTCCTGGAAGGAGCCGCCGGCGGGCTCGGAGCGGCGACCGGCATGGCCGCGATCAACAGCGTGTACATGACACTGCTCGGGGCGGGAAGACATATCGTGGCGACCGACGCGATGTATGGCCCATCACGGACAATCCTCGAGACCGAGTTTTCGCGCTTCGGCGTCGAGGCGGATTTCGTCGACTCGTCCGATTCCGACAACGTCGCCCGAGCCATGAGGCCCGACACGGCGCTCGTCTACATTGAGACGCCGGCCAATCCTACGCTCAAGCTGACCGACATCGCGGCCTGCGCCGAAATTGCCCACGCACACGGGGCGGTGCTGGCGGCGGACAATACCTTCGCATCTCCCTATCTGCAGAATCCGATCGCGCATGGGGCAGACATCGTCGTGCACAGCATGACGAAATACATCAACGGGCACTCGGACGTGGTGGCTGGAATGATCGTGGCCGCGGACGAGGAATTGCTGGAGCGGTTGCGTGCGGTCCACGTGAACCTCGGCGGAACGATGGACCCGCACCAGGCGTGGCTGGTGCTGCGGGGCATCAAGACACTCGGTCTGCGGGTCGAGAAGGCACAGGCTAACGCCATGCAGTTGGCGCGATACCTGGAGTCCCACCCCGCCGTCGAATGGGTCCGGTATCCCGGCCTGGAAAGCCACCCGCAGCACGAGCTCGCGATGCGCCAGATGCGCGGGGCGGGCGGCATCGTGGCGTTCGGCGTGGTTGGTGGAGTCGAAGGTGGGCGTCGGCTCATCGACGCGGCGAATCTCATGGTGCGAGCTGTGAGCCTCGGAGGCATCGAGACGCTGATCGAGCACCCGGCCTCGATGACACACAAGGGCGTCCCGGTCGAGGAGCGGCTCGAGGCAGGAATCACCGACGACCTGGTGCGCGTCGCCGTGGGCTGTGAGGACGCGGAAGATCTGCTGGCGGACCTGGAACAAGCGTTGGAGAAGGCAGCGGCTGGAGCGACTGTCGGGATGACCGGGTGCTAGAAGTCGAAGTACGCCGCGAACGACAGGCGCGTCGCGTTACCCGACTCGCCGTCTTTGTTGGTCCGGCGTCCCCATGAATATTCGACGCCCGCCCGACCGCCTTCGGTAAACCGCCAGAACACGTTGCCGGATATGTACTGGGAGTTCTTGTATGCGTCGTCCGGCTGAAAATTCTTGTTCTGTACCCCCAGGTACCCCCCCGTGAGGTTGGTCTCCAGGTTCCTGTCGAACAGGCGCTGGTGATTCCAGGTGACGAAACCGCCGTACGACATCATCTGCTCATAGTCCCCGGTGTTCGGGTTGTACACGAGGTCCAGGCCCTTCCCTCCGAGGCTTCCCACGAAGCGCGAGATCGCCAGACCGCCGACGGCCTGGAAAAGAAAGGCATCTCGCTCCGCTACCTGGGACCGGCCGGACAGCGCCGCCCCGATTCCGGGAAGAAGATCTGTATGTCCGCTGGAATTCTCGGCAGAAAGACTGCGGAACACGGCTGCCATCTGAAGGTGCCCCCAGTCCGACGACAGTTTCACCCGCGCCGTGATGTCCCCGAATCCCTGGTACGTCTCTTCCGCAGTCGAGTCCGGGCTCGTGACATCCGCCTGCGGAGATTCAATTGCCACGGCCCAGCTCATGCTGTCGTTTACGGTGGCCGAGTAGCGCACCTGCGGTGTCCGGACAGTCACCGAGCTCGGTGGACCTTCGAGGTCCACAGTCACCGGAAGGGCCTCCACGTCGCTGAAGGTGGACCAGGTCTGACCCGCCAGGACGTTCTTGTACTCTCCGTAGGCGTGCCGCAATCGCAACGTGTTGTCCGATCCACGGAAGTCTGCTTCGATGCGCCCGAAGACCACCCCGCCGGATGTGGCCCTGGACAGCTCGAACCCGAGCCGGGTCTGCGTCGCCTGCAGGAAGAAGCGTGCCTGGTCTGCAGCCGAACCACCCACCGGGATCAGGTAGGTGTCGAAGTTGTCCGTGCTCTGCAGTCCGTTGAGATCGTAGGCCCCGTTCAGCCGGATCGAAGCTCGGATCCGAAGCTGCCCCCGCTTGTCCGGGGTCTGAAACACGAATCCCGTCATCTCCGGCGAGTCCTGCGGATGACTGTCGCGCAGGGTGTCGGCAACGGCGATGGCGGAGTCGACGGCAGCTCCGATGGAGTCGGCGACAGCCGCCGAATCGGCTGCTGCCACTGCAACCGAGTCATCCTGTCCAACAGCTGGAGCCGCCGTCAGAACCAGGAGCAGCAGGGCGGTGATTCCGCCGAACGCCGAACGCCGCGCGGACCGGAAACCACACCGGTCCGCGGATTCCGTGCAGTGACTCAAACGCTCGGGAGATACCAGCATACGACCTTGGGCTCTGTCATCTCCTGCAGCGAGAACTTCAGGCCTTCGCGACCGAGACCCGAATTCTTGACTCCGCCGAACGGCATGGAATCGAGTCGATAGTCCGTCGAGTCATTGAGGATGACGCTTCCACAGTCGAGACCCGAGGCCAGCTTGTGGCACACCGTCACGTCGTTGGAAAAGCCCGCCGCGTGCAGGCCGTAGTTGACGCTGTTCGCGGCGGCGATCGCCTCATCGAGGTCGTCCACGGGATACAGGTTCACCGCCGGACCAAACACTTCCTCGTAGTGGATCGTGGCGTCCGGCGGAACGTCTTCGAGCACGGTGGGAGTTACCATCGCACCGTCGCGGGTACCGCCGGCCAGCAGCGTAGCTCCCTTGTCCACCGCCTCCTGCACCCAGCGTTCGACCCGCTTCGCCTCACCCTCGTTGATCATTGGGCCCATGTCAGTGGCTTCGTCGAGCTTGTCGCCCATGCGGTACGCCTTGGCCCGCTCCACGAAGTCATCCCGGAACCGGTCGTAGACCTCCCGATGGATGTAGATGCGCTGTACGCCGATGCAGTTCTGCCCCGCGGCCCAGAACGCTCCCGACACGCAGGTCTCTGCGGCCCATGCCAGGTCGGCGTCCTTCCAGACGATTACCGGCGAGTTCGAACCGAGCTCCATGCCGATCTTCTTCAGACCTACCCGCGACATGATCCGTTCGCCGGCTTCCACCCCACCGGTGAACGAGACCATCCGCACCCGCGGAATCTTCCACGAGAGCATCGCCCAGCACCGCGCCATAGCCCGTGATGCACTGCAGCACGCCACTCGGAAGCCCCGCCTGCATGAACGCCTCGGTCAGCTTCAGGCCCGACAGGGGAGTCACGGTGGCGGGCTTCAGGATGACCGCGTTTCCGCCCGCGATCGCCGGACCCAACTTGTGGGCCACCAGGTTCAGTGGATCGTTGAAGGGCGTGATCGCCAGCACGACCCCGATCGGCACGCGCTCGTAGTAGCCGCGGCGGACTTCTCCGCCCGGGAACGAATCGAACGGAATCGTCTCGCCCTGCAGACGCTTGGCTTCCTCCGCCGCGATCGTCAGGGTGTTCACGCAGCGGCGAGCCTCGCCACGGGCCTCGTTGATCGTCTTCGACCCCTCGCGGGCAATCGTCGTCGCGAAATCCTCGAGCTGGTCGGCGATGATCGCCGCGGTCCTGTAGAGCACCTGCGAGCGCTCGTAAGTCGTCATCTTCCGGGCGGTGGCGCACGCCGCGGCGGCCGTCGCCATGGCCGTCTCCACGTCATCGTGAGTGGCCGCGGGGACGGTATCTATGAGCGAGTCATCGAACGGATCGCGGACGTCGATCTTGTCGTCCCGATCGACCCATTCGTGACCGAGGAGCATCTTCATGTAAGCCTCCGGTGGTCGGTATGAGTTGCCTGGTATTCAGATTTGGGCCAGTGCCTGGTCCAGGTCGGCGATCGTGTCGTCCGGGTGCTCGGCTCCCACACACAACCGCACCATGTTCAGCGGAATCCCCGCGAGCTCGCGTCCTTCTTCCCCCTGCTGCTGGTGCGTCGATATGGCCGGAATCGTGGCGACCGACTTGATTCGTCCGAGGTCCGTGGCGCGCCAGGTCCGCTGCAGACCGTCGAAGAACACGCGCGTGTCCTGAGCCGAGCCCCTGACGTTGAACGACAGCAGATGGCCGAACGCGGGAGTCCCGTCATCCACGACCTGCATGTACCGCCTGGCCAGGCCGTGCAGCGGATGATCCTCGAGACCGAGGTAGTCCACCCGTTCTACGCCGGGGTGGTCCACCAGGAATCGGGCGACCTCCATCGTGTTGCGTGACATCTGCTCCATCTTGAGCCGCAACGTGCGCACTTCGCCGAGGATTGCATGTGCGACGTACGGCGACATGCTCGGGCCCGAGTCGCGGAACGGCCACAGCTTCAGCCACAGGCCATAGTCGGCCTTCACTTCGTCTTCCAGATGTCGGGATATGAGGTCGTGACGCGCGATGACGGCCCCCGAGATCGTGCAGCCGCCCGCGGCGGCGGTCTTCGACAGAGAATGCACCACGATATCGGCACCGTGCTCGAGCGGCCGCATCAGCGATGGTGTGGCGACGGTGGCGTCGACGATGAACGGAATGCCGTGATTGTGAGCCAGATCGGCGACCGCCTTGATGTCGGCAAACGCCTGCTGCGGATTCGACGGGATCTCGGCGTACAGAAAGCGCGTCCCCTCGTCGATCAGCGGCTCCCACGTCTCGATCTTCCACGGCTCGCGGACCCAGCGCACCTGGGCTCCCCGCTCGGCCATGCGCACGTTGAGCAGCTGGAACGTCCCGCCGTACGTCTGCGCGGCGGATACGAAGTTGATGTTCTCGGCCCCGGATACCTGTTTGGCGAGCAGCGGTTCGATGGCCTGCTTGATGGCTGACATACCGGACGAAGTGCACAGACCCGTCGCGTCGCAGCCGCACCCATACGACTCGAGCAACGCGAGGGTCTCCTCGAGATAAAACACCGTCGGATTGTGGATCCGTGAGTAACACCAGGTGGGGATCTGATACGAGAGAGCCGCCTCCATCTCGTCGCTGTCCCGATAGGCCTGTGAAGTGGAAGGAAAGATCGGCTCGATGATCCCGCCCTGGCCGCCGGAAAACGCCTCCTCTGCACTGTACATTCCGTGCACGGCGATCGTATCGAACCGGAGGTCGCGCACCCTGTCGCGGTGCGCCTGGCGTTCAGACATATACTGCCGGGCCTTCTCGACGTACTCCTGCACGCCGTTTGCTGTCGTGACTGTCATGCTGATCCCCTCACTATTTGCGGAGAACTGATTCTCTCACAGGATCCGGGCGCTTGTCGCCGTGCGCGGAATCGGGTCTCTTGAACCCGGATGAACATACGCACTTTGCTGCTGTCGGCGCTTCTCGTTTCGGCGACGTCGGTCATCGCCCAGGAACCGGCCGTGACTGTGACGATCGCAGACCGGGGTCTCTCCGAATCGATCCGGGTCTTCCTCGACTGTCGCACCCGGTGTGACTTCGACTATGTCCGCCAGGAAATCCCCTATGTGGCTTGGGTCCGCGACCGGCAGGTCGCGCAGGTACACCTGCTGATCACCGCCCGCGAGACCGGCGCCGGGGGCCGGGAGAACACGCTTGCCTTCATCGGTCTGCAGGACATGGCCGCAATCAGTGACACCCTCATTCAGACTTCCGGTCCGACGGACACCGATTCGGAGCGACGTGCGCAATTGACGCAAATGATTGAATTGGGCCTGCTCTCGTACGTAGCGCACACTCCGCGGGCGGCCCAGCTCGATGTCGTGTGGACCGAACCCGAGGAAAGCCTCCTTGCTGACATCGTTGCTGGCGATCCGTGGAATTCCTGGATCTTTCGGCTCCGGGCGAATGGTTCGTTCGACGGAGAAGAACGTACGAGCGACTACTCTATCTCGGGCTCCACGTCGGCGAACCGGACGACCGAGCAGGTCAAGACGGAGGTGTACGCGTTCGGACGCTATTCCGAGAGTTCCTTCGAGCTCAGCGACGGCACAACGAGTATCGGCGTGCGGCAGGACTATGGGGCCTCGCTGCTCCAGGTATGGAGCCTCGGGGATCACTGGTCGGTCGGCGGTGCCATCGATGGCGGTCATTCCCTGTACAGTAACTACGATTTTCGCTTCTGGGCCGCCCCGGCGATCGAATACAGCTTGTGGCCGTATTTCGAGTCCACGCGCAGGCAGCTGACACTTCTGTACACGATCGGTGTCCAGTACGCCGACTACGTCGACGTCACGATCTTCGGGGAGACGGAGGAGACCCGGCCCGCGCACAGCCTGTTCGCCGGCTTCTCCATGAAAGAGCCCTGGGGCGACGCGAACTTCGGGCTCGAGGCGTTTCAGTATCTGCACGATTTATCCAAGCACCAGGTCGAGCTGTTCGGGCGACTCAACGTGCGGCTGTTCCGCGGGTTCGATTTCAACGTGAGCGGCGGAGTCGCACGGGTTAAGGACCAGATATCTCTTCGGGCCGGAGAAGCCACGGACGAAGAGATCCTGCTTCGCCAGCGCGAGCTGGGAACCGACTTCCGGTACTGGATGTCATTCGGTCTCAGCTACCGATTCGGCTCCATTTACAACAACGCCGTGAATCCGAGGTTCGAGGCGCTGGACTGAGGCCGACTCAGCCGGATCGAGTCCGGTGTATCTCCAGCAGGTCTACCAGGACGGAATAGCCGGTCTCCACCCGACCGGCTCCGGCCCCGACCAGGGTCACCTCGCCCATCAACTCCGTATCGAAGGTGACGGCGTTCATGGCGCCGCCGACCGAAGACAGGGGGTGCGTCAGAGGCACACGTTCGGGCGCGACGCTGGCCTTCACGCCGTCCGGACCCCGCTCCAGCGAGCCGATCAGCTTCCAGCGCTCGCCGCTGGCGGCCGCGGCTTCGATGTCTTCCAGCGTGATTCCCGAGATGCCCGTCCGCTCCACGTCCGACATCGCCAGGGGCTCGTCCATCAGGAGGTTGCCGAGGATCACCACCTTGCCGGCGGCATCGAATCCCTCGACGTCTCCCGCCGGATCGGCCTCCGCATAGCCCTTCTCCTGGGCTTCGGCGAGGGCGTCTTGGTACGACGAACCGGCTTCCATGCGAGTCAGAATGTAGTTGCAGGTGCCGTTCAGAATACCTCTTACGGCCCGGATATTGGCCGCTCGAAGCAAGTTGAGGCCGAGGTTCACGGTCGGGGTACCGCTCATCACCGTGCCCTCCACGCCGATCTGCAGCCCTCGCTCCGCCGCCAGCTCTGACAGTTCCGGCCAGTGAAGGGCAACCGGGCCCTTGTTCGTCGTAACCACGTGCTTGCCGTTCTCCAGCGCCCGGCGCACGTGCGTCGTGGCCGGCTCTCCCGTCTCGAGGTCCGTGAAGCTCAGCTCTACCAAGACGTCAGCCGCGCTTTCCTCCGCCATCCTGGTCGCGTCCCAACCGTGGTCGGCCGCGGGCAGCGCCTCGAGCCCTCCTGCATTTCGCACGGCGTCGAGCAGGGCGGTCGGCTCGAAACCGGCGGGGTCGTGAATGCTCCCGAAACGGGCATCGCTCACACCGGTGATCCGGTAGTTGACGCCAAACTGTTCGGTGAGCTCGACGGTCCGGTCACGCAGGATCTCCACGAATCCCTGCCCGACAGTTCCGAAGCCAATCAGGGCGAGACGGTATTCCATTGGTCTTTCCTTATCGAGGCGCTGGCACAGGGCCGGCGGGTGCGCACGGGTCTGGAACGGAGCCGGGCAGGGAGCCCGGTCACGACCACGCAAGATAGCATCACGTAGAGAGTTCACAATCGCGGGACGGCTGGAGCTTCAGGGACGCGGCGGGTCCGTCCAGGTCTCGAGCGGCAGGTGAGTGAGACGGCTGTCTCCGACTCGCAGTCGGATCCCCTCGAGACCGTCTCCGAAACTGTAGCCGAGGCTCACTGGAGGGACCGGGAAGATCCAGATCTTGGGTGCGTTTCCGCGCCAGTTGTAGCCGACGCCGAGCTCGATCTGCTGGCGTACAGCGCTTCCCGAGTATGCTTCGTCCGTAGACAGGTTCAGGGCGTCGATGAACCAGCCAGGCTGCATGTACAGCACTCCGGCGAGGGTCTTGTCCCCGATGCCGAATAGCGGATACCGCGCATCAGTCCGGATACCGACGACTCCATAGTCATCACGCAGTTCGTCCGTGGACCAGGTGACGCTGTAGAAGGCACGCGGCTCGAGACCGAGCTCGAACTTCTTCCATGGAAACACGAACTCTGAACGCAGGCCGATGGCGCTGATTCCCACCGTTCCGGGAGACAGGTCTTCCGGATCTTCCAGCGCGAAGGCCAGACCGATGTCGAAGAACGGTCTCAGGAGCGACCGCTGGCTCAGCGGAATCGGCACCTCGAACCCGGGAATCAGAGCGAAGGAACCGAGCTTCGCATCGGGAATATCTCCGACGCCGTCCACGTTCTCGACCCCGAGCACACCTGCGAGACGCAACCGCAGCCCCCAGCCGCGTTCTTTCCAGTCGCGCACCGTGAATGTCACGGGAACGTTCAGCACCCGGACGCTGCGGCCATCGGTCTCATATCCCGCAATCCCCGGATCGAAGAACGCTCCGAGGTAGCCCTGGTTGAGCAGCAGATCCAGGTCGCCGCGGAGCATTTCCTGCGCGCTGATCGCAGCTGGAAACGCGATGAGCGCGAATAGGGCCGGAAGACAGGCCCGGAGTGCGAAACGAGGGTGCCAGGTCACGTCGGGGAAGCTACGCCCCGGCGGGATCGGCGGACAGCAAACGGCAGCGTGCGGCGCAGCCCGTCGTCGGAGGATAATGTAGAGTCAGGCTGACCGACGACCGGGCGAAGGAGGACAGGGTGATGAGAGCATGGAAGTGCACGGTGCTCGTCGCGGGATCTTGCATCGGGATCGCCGCATGCGGAGACGGGGGATCGACGGTGGCCGGTGGCGCCGCCGGTGAGCTGGTCGTCCGGGACAGCGCCGGCGTGAGGATCGTGGAGAATCATGCCCCGGCCTGGGCTGCAGGAACGGGCTGGCGCCTCGCCGATTCACCGCGCCTGGACATCGGGAGCCTGGACGGCCCGGAGGCCATGCAGTTCTTCCAGATCAGTGACGGGGCCTGGTTGTCTGACGGCGGCTTCGTGGTGTCAGGGTTCGGCAGCCACGATTTGCGGCGGTTCGATTCCGACGGCGGGCACGTGTGGACGGCGGGTCGCGAGGGTGACGGACCGGGCGAGTTCCGCGGGCTGATGTCCATTGCGGCCGGGCCGGGCGACACCCTTCTCACCTATGACTTCCGGCACCGGCGCATCGCCCGCTGGGCGCCCGATGGATCGTTCGTCGACGCCAGGGCGCTCGAGGGAGTTGAAGAGGGCGGGTTCCCGTTCGTCCAGACGCTGCTTCCCGACGGACGGGCCGTGTACTCCTTCCTGTACTTCGCGATGGACGAACTGCCCCCGCCGGGAGAGGTGAGGCGGGATCCGCTGGAGATTCGAATCGCCGCACCTGGTGATTCGGTCGCCCTGCCGCTCGGCGAGTTTCCCGGGACGGAACGCGTGATCATGCGGCAGTCGGAGACAGCAAGTGGAGCACGGGTGATCTCGGGTTCCCCGCCGTTTGCCCGTGTCACGGCGTCGGTGGCGGATCCAGCCGGCGTGTGGATCGGGGACAGTGATCTGCCCCAGGTTCTTCGATACGATCTGGAAGGGAAGCTCGTGGCGATCGTTCAACTGCCGTTCGAGCCCGTGCCGGTCACCGCCGACCTGGTGGCGCGGGCCCTGGCGGAACAGCTGGACGAGGCCGACGACCAGGAGCAACGGGACCTGGCACGTCAGCGGTGGGAGGAACTCCCGCTGCCGGACCTCCTTCCGTGGTTCGAGGATCTGGTGGTGGATCGGGTCGGAAATCTCTGGGTACGCGCCTACCAGGCGCCTGGCGATGAGATCCGTACCTGGCACGTATTCACGACCGACGGAGAATGGCTGGGCGCCGTCGAATTCCCGGACCGGTTCAGTCCGCTGGAGATCGGCGACGAGTTCGTGCTCGCCCGGTTCGGGGACGAGCTCGACGTGGAACACGTACAGATCCGGGAGTTGATCAAGCCATGACCTGTCCCACGAGGCCTGGACTGACACCGCTGCTGCTCACGATCGCGGTCATTGCTGTTCATCCGGCCGCGACTCTGGCACAGGAGGTCCGGACTTTCCAGCTCGCGGATGTCGAGCTGACCGTTGAAGGTGATCTTGGATCGTTCCGTCTGGAAGTGGACACCCGGCAAGTCGAGCCCGGACTCGAAGTCGCTTCCCTGACGCTCGAGAGCCCCGCATCAGAGACGCCGCCTCCCGTGGCACTCAGCTGGACGCTTCCCGTCCACGACATGCAGGGGATCTGGTCCACCGCGAACTGGTCGAACAAGACGATCGGACCGGACTGGTCGATGTCGGGCGTGAGCTCGATGTTCGCGCGCAACGCGCCCGTGCTGTCGCTGTTCGGCAGTGATGACGGAAATCGAATCACGATCGCCGTGTCCGATGCCCTGAACATGGTGCGGCTACAGGCCGGGATCCGGGAAGAAGACGCGACCGTTCGGGGGCGGATCGAGCTGTTCTCCGAGCGACAGCCGGCAACCACCAGCTCCGGGGTCGAGATCCGCATCGACCGGCGAGACGTTCCACTACGGGAGTCGCTGGCAGACGTCGGCCAGTGGTGGGCGTCTCAAGCGGGGTTCGAGCCGGCGCCGGTTCCCGACCTCGCGCGGCTTCCGATGTACTCGACCTGGTACAGCTACCACCAGAGCGTTTCGGCACCGGATCTCCTGCGCGAGGTCGAGTTGGCGAAGGAACTCGGATACGAAGCGATCATCGTCGACGACGGGTGGCAGACGTTGGACAGCCAGCGCGGATACGCATTCACCGGGGACTGGGAGCCGGTTCGGATTCCGAACATGCGCGAATTCGTCGATGGTGTGCACGAGCGTGGAATGAAGCTCCTGCTGTGGTACTCCATGCCGCTGGTTGGAGAGAACTCGAAGACCTTCGAGAAATTCCAGGGCAGATATCTGCGCTACTGGGATGGGCAGGGCGCATGGGTACTCGACCCTCGCTATCCGGAAGTGCGCGAGCACCTGATCGAGACCTACCGGACCGCGATGCGCGAGTGGGGAGTCGACGGATTCAAACTCGATTTCCTCGGATTCTTCGTGGCGACGGACTCTACCGAGCTCACCATCGCGGATGGACGGGACTACGCCTCCGTCAGTGAAGCAGCCGATCGCTTGCTCACCGATGTGATGGAGCAACTCAGGGCCCTGAACCCGGACGTAATGATCGAATTCCGCCAGCCCTACATCGGACCGCTGATGCGCAAGTACGGGAACATGTTCCGGGCAGCGGACGCTCCGCACGTGGCGACGGACAACCGACTGCGCACCGTGGACCTGCGCCTGCTCAGCGGAAACACTGCCGTCCATTCCGACATGTTCATGTGGCACGCCGGGGACTCGGTGGAAGCAGCCGCATTGCAGTTCCTGAGCATCCTGTTCGCCGTTCCGCAGCTCTCGGTTCGGCTGGAGCGCATTCCACCGGACCACCGGGAGATGGTCCGTCACTGGACCGAGTGGTGGTTGCGAAACAGCGATGTCCTGCTGGACGGCAAGTTCGTGCCGCACTCACCTCTCGCCCACTATCCGCTGATCGAGGCGGTGACAGATGAAAAGCGGATCATCGCCATCTACGATGACATGGTCGTTCGGGTGGCCGAGGACCATGGTCGGAGGGCGCTCGACGTCGTGAACGCCGGCCACCTGGGGCGCATCGTGCTCGAGGTGGGAGCGCGCATGGGATCGTTCAACTACCGCGTGCTGGACACCATGGGCCGGGAGGCAGGTTCGAGCACCGTCGAACTCGTGCCCGGCGTATACCGGTTCACAGTTCCACGGTCGGGTCTGCTCGAGATGACGCCCGCGCCCTGACGACCGTCCCGCGAGCCCTACAGCACCGGCGCCCAAAGACGGGCGAAGTTGACGCTGAACCGCCACAGCCACGGTCTGTCCTTGAACGTGGTAGGATCCAGAAGTTCGCTCGTAGCCATGTCCCGCTCAAGCATTTCGGCGACTTCAGTGGCGAATTCCTCGTCGTATATCACCGCGGAAACTTCGAAATTCAGCCGGAACGACCGATTGTCGAAATTGTGAGTTCCGACCGACGCGATCGCGTCGTCGATCACCATCACCTTCTGGTGCAGGAATCCGGGTCGGTGCATGTAGAACTTGATGTTGGAGTCCGCCAGCAGTTCCATGTAGTGATACATGGCCCGGTCCGCGAGCCACTTGTCCACGATGCCGGGGACGAGCACTCGAACGTCCACGCCCCGCAGGCTGGCCAGCGTCAGGGCCTTCATGATCGCCTCGTCGGGCACGAAGTAGGGCGCCGTGATCCAGATCCGGTCCCGGGCCGAATTCAGGGCGTGCACGAAGAACATGCCGGCAGTCTCGAGCTGGTCGGCCGGGCCGGTCGCCATGATGATCCCGATCTTGTCAGCCGGCGCAGGCTGCGGTTCCCATTCCAGGCCGAGTAATTCCCGCTTCGCCCAGTACCAGTCCATCTCGAACACCGCTTGCGTCTGGATGGCGATCGGGCCGGTCAGCTTGACGTGCGTATCCCGCCAGGGCGTCATCTTGGGATCGTGCCCCAGGTACTCGTCTCCGACGTTGTGTCCGCCTACCCAAGCCGTCTTTCCGTCCACCACGACGATCTTGCGGTGATTCCGGAAATTCAGCTGGAACTCGTTGCGCCAGCCTTGCCTCGTACCGAACTCGGAGACCTTTACGCCAGCATCGCGCAGGTCCCTCTTGTACTGCTTCGTGATGTCGGTCCCGAGTTCGTCGTACAGGAACGCCACTAAAACGCCGGCCCGGGCGCGCTCGATCATCGCGTCCTTCAGGCGACGGCCGAGGACGTCGTCGTGCACGATGAAGAACTGCACAAGGACGTACTCCTGGGCCTGACTGATACCCTCGATGATGCTGTCGAACGTCTCTTCGCCGTTGATCAGCAACTCCGCATCGTTCCCCTGCACGAGCCGCATTCCCGCCAGTCCGCGCAACGCATCGAACCCCGGAGTCCTGGTCTCGAACTCCACGACAGAGGAGTCCATCTTCGAGATCCCCTCGGCCTTGAGCTGAACCAACTCGTCACCGGCTTTCTCGAACGCCTCGACGTAGCCCTCGAACTTGCTACGTCCCAGGACCCAGTACGCCGGCACGGAAACGACCGGGACCGTCACCAGGGCGAACGACCAGGCGATGGCACCAGGCTCGGTACGCGACGACATGATGGCATCGATCGCCGAAAAGAAGCCGAGCACATAGGCGACGACGAGCACCCAGCCCCAGATCCTATTCCACCGGCTCTTCGGCGGCTTGACCTCGGCCTCTTCCTGGACGTTTCCGGTATCCGTATCAGTGTCTGTCATCGCTGGGCGTTCCTCAGCAAGGTCCGAGTTGGACGCACTCGTGGGAATTGACGCCGGCGTCGCTGCCAGGGCCAGCCCGGTCATGGTACCGGTGGCTCCGAGGATTCCGAGCACCAGTGCGGCAAGTAACAGGCGCCGAGAAAGCAGCCGGATGAAGCTGCGATCCCGGCCCGGCAGCTTGGTATGCAGATTCACATCAACGCCAACCATTGCGGCTCGCCCTCTGTTCTGATCAGGGTCCGGCTTCAGCTCTTGGGTCGGAATCTCGCCTGGAAGAAGCGCAGGTACTCCGGCTCGTAGGTGAACTCGAGCCCGCCGATCGACTCCCGCTTGTCCCAGATCTCCATCACCGATTCGGCCACCACGTCCATGTGCGCCTGGGTATAGACTCGACGAGGAATCGTCAGACGCACGAGCTCGAGCGCAGGTCGCCGGTTCTCGCCGGTCTCCGGATTCCGCCCCGCTGAGACGTTGCCCCGTTCCATCGCCCGGACGCCGGACTCGACGTAGAGCGCGGCGGCCAGCGCCTGGGCCGGGAACTGATCCTGCGGGAGGTGCGGGAGGAACCGCTTCGCGTCGAGGAAGACGCCGTGCCCGCCGATCGGGCGGATCACGGGGACACCCATCTCGATAAGCCGGTTGCCGAGGTATTCCACCTGGCCGATGCGCGAGCGGATGTGGTCGTCATCCACCGACTCGGCGATCCCGATCGCCATGGCCTCCATGTCGCGCCCCGACATGCCGCCGTAGGTGTGCAGACCCTCGTAGACCACCACCAGGTTTCGTGCCTTGTCGGCGAGCTCGTCGTCGTTCACGGCGAGGAAGCCGCCGATGTTCACCAGGTGAGTCCTTCTTCGCCGACATCGTGCAGCCGTCGGTGTACGAGCAGATCTCGCGGAGGATCGTCGGCGAGCGAGCGGTCGGCCTGCCCGGCTCGCGCTCCTGGATGAAGTAGGCGTTCTCGACCGCGCGTGTGGCGTCGAGGAACACCGGATGCCCGTGCCGTGGCGGCTGGCACGTGGCGCGGATGTTGGCCATCGAGATGCGGCTGGCCGCCGGCCATGTTCACCGTGGTCTCGAGCGAGATGTAGGGGATGCGCTCGGCCCCGACCTCGTCGATGAGCGCCTGCAGCTTGTCGAGATCGACGTTGCCCTTGAAGGGGTGCTCGCTCGTCGGGTCGTGGGCCTCGTCGATGATGACGTCCACGAACGTGCCGCCGGCGAGCTCCTGGTGGAGGCGGGTGGTGGTGAAGTACATGTTGCCGGGCACGAAGTCGCCGTCCTCGATCAGCAGCCGACTGATCATGTGTTCGGCCGCGCGGCCCTGGTGGGTCGGGATCAGGTGCTTGTAGCCGTACACGTCCCGCACCGCGTCCTCGAGGTGGTAATAGTTCCGGCTTCCGGCGTAGGCCTCGTCGCCGAGCATCATGCCCGGCCCACTGGGCGGTCGGACATCGCGGAGGTGCCGGAGTCGGTCAGCAGGTCGATGTAGACGTCCTCGAGCGAAGCAGGAAGGTGTTGTATCCGGCGCCTTCTATTGCGGTCTGGCGCTCTTCCCCGGACAGCATCTTGAGCGGCTCGACCATCTTGATCTTGTAGGGCTCGGCCCAGGATCGTCGTCTCGTCGGCATGGGATCACTCCCGATTGCGGTGTACGTGTTTTCGGGACCTGCGGGCCAACAATGTACGGGCCCCGACGACCTTTCGCTCGTGCCTGCGGCCGCCGACCTTTCGGACGTAGACACCGGTCGTGGAGCCGTGCCCCGTGGCGCGACCGCGATCAGAGAATCCAGCAGTCGAAAGGCACGTCATGAAAGCCAGCCTCGTACTCATCACCGGAGCCAGCGCCGGCATCGGAGCCGCTTCTGCTCGTCGCTTCGCCGCGGCAGGTGCCAATCTCGTCTTGTGGGCGCGCAGGGAGAATCGGCTGATCGAGCTCGGTACCGAGCTGCACGATGCACATGGTGTGGATGTGCACACCGCCGCCGTGGACGTACGGGACCGCGAGGCCGTGGGCACGGCCGCGGCGGACCTGCTCCGGGATGTGGGTACTCCCGACCTGCTGCTCAACAACGCCGGACTGGCCAGCGGCCTGTCGTTCGTTCAGGACGGAGATCACGAGGATTGGGACCGGATGATCGATACCAACCTCAAGGGCCTGCTGAACGTGACGCGGGCGATTCTCCCGGCCATGGTCGAACGCGATACCGGCCACGTGATCAACATCGGGAGCACGGCCGGGCACCAGGTCTACCCGAAGGGAAACGTCTACAACGCCACCAAGTTCGGCGTGAAGGCCCTCACAGAAGGAATGAACCTCGACGTCGCCGGCACCGGGATTCGCGTCTCGAGTGTCGATCCGGGTTTCGTGGAGACGGAGTTTTCCGTAGTCCGGTTTCACGGAGATGCCGAGCGTGCGGAGGGCGTGTACCAGGGCTTCACGCCATTGTCGGGCGACGACGTTGCGGATGTCGTGCTGTTCGTGGCGACGAGACCAGCACACGTAAACGTGCACGACGTCGTCGTGCTTCCGACGGCCCAGCGAAATGTCTACGTCCTGGACCGGAAGGGCTGAGGCCCGAATGCACAGCGAACAGGCTGGCCCCATCCTGCCGGACGACTCGGGGCGACCGGGGGCCCGTAAGGAGGGCGAGCACGAACGAACAGGCGGCTTTGCCCTGGCACGATTCGAAGCGTGGGCCCTGCCACGCATGGCAAACGCTCTGCCCGCATGGGTGACGCCTGACCACCTTACAGGACTCGGACTGCTCGCGTCGACGCTGATCGCCGTAGCGTATATCTTGACCAACCGGAGCGCGGCCTGGTTGTGGGCGGTCAACATCCTGCTCCTGGTCCAGTGGTACGGCGACAGCCTCGATGGAACGCTAGCCCGGGTCCGCCGGATCGAGCGCCCGCGCTACGGTTACTATCTGGATCACCTGACGGATGCGTATTCGACGCTCGCGATCGGTCTCGGGCTGGGGTTCTCGCCATTCATGCTGCTGTCGGTCGGGCTCGCGATCTCGATCGGCTACCTCCTCCTGTCGATCAACGTCTACCTCGAAACGCACGTGTTTGGTGAATTCAGGCTCGGACACGGCCTCCTCGGACCGACGGAGGCGAGGCTGCTGCTCATCGCACTGAACTCGCTCGCTTTGTTGCTCACACCGATGTGGTTCACGGTGTGGGGAGTGACATTCACGTTGTTCGACGTAATCGGAGTCGCGGGAGCGCTCGGCATGTTCGGCATTCTCGTCACCCGAGCCGCCGGCAACCTGCGCGAACTGGCCCGGCTGGAACCGCCGGGAGTCCGACGAGACTGATCCCGAGCCGGGTAGGCCGACCGGCTGTGTGCAGGATCCGGGGCGACGGACGTCATGGGGGACGACAACGGATTCACAGGTCACCCCCCGCAAGGAGGCAGGCATGAGGAAGACGATCGTGGCCGGACTCGCAACGACGGCGGCGCTGCTCGCCGGACCGCATACCGATACCGGTTCCGCAGTCGCACAGGAGGCCAGAACCCAGGAGACACCGGTGTACCGATCTACCGCGGACGACAGAGAAGGCGTTTCGATCACTGTCTACAATCAGAATTTCGGGCTCGTCCGGGAGATTCGGGATCTCTCATTCGCCCGCGGGCGAGTGTCGCTCGAGTACGGGGACGTCGCCTCGACGATCCAGTCCGAGACCGTCCACATGCGGCCGCTCACCGGACCGCGACTCGATATCCTGGAGCAGAACTACCAGTACGATCTCCTGAGCCCGCAGAAACTGCTCGAGAAGTACGTTGGACGTAGCGTGAAGCTGTACCGCTGGAATGAGAAAGAAGGACGAGATGAGGTGGTGGATGCCGAAGTGCTGTCGGTGAACAACGGCACCGTGCTCCGGATCGGCAACGAAATCACGTTCAACTACCCCGGCCGGATCGCGTTTCCGGAAGTCCCCGAGGACCTGATCGCCCGGCCCACGCTGATGTGGCAACTCGAGAGCAGGACCGATCGGCAGACTATCGAGACGTCCTACCTCGCCGGCGGGATGAACTGGAAGGCCGACTATGTGATGGTACTGGACGAGAAGGACCGGCAGGCGGGCCTGACAGGCTGGGTGACGCTGACGAATCAGACCGGCGCCACCTACAGGGACGCAGAGCTCAAGCTGGTGGCCGGTGACGTCCAGCGATTGTCTCCACAGCCGGCGGCCCGGATGAAGGCCGTGATGGCGATGGAGGAGGCCGCGGGTCGACAGGACTTCTCTGAAGAGGCGTTCTTCGAGTACCACTTGTACACGCTCGATCGACCCACGACGGTGAAGAACAACGAACAGAAGCAGGTAACGCTGCTCGAGGCGCCGGAGTTCGACATCACGAAGCGGCTGATCTACTACGGCGCGGCCCACTACTTCCGCGGCCAGTACGGCCAGGTCGAGTCGAATTCCAAGATCGGCGTATTCATCGACTTCGAGAACCGTGACGACAACGGGCTGGGCATGCCGCTGCCCGCCGGCGTGGTTCGCGTCTACAAGAGCGATGCGTCTGGAGCCCAGCAATTCGTCGGAGAGGACAGAATCGATCACACCCCGCGCGACGAGCGGGTGCGGATCAAGATGGGCGAGGCGTTCGATGTCGTCGGCGATCGCCGGCAGATGGACTTCGATGTGATCGGCGACTGCACGACTGAGAGCGAGTGGCAGATCCAGGTGCGGAATCACAAGGACGAAGAAGTCGAAGTGGAGCTGATGGAGCCGATCGGGGCGGACTGGCAGATCCTGTCTTCCAGCCATCGCCACGAAAAGCTGGATGCTCACACCTTCAAGTTCACCGTGAAGGTTCCGGCACACGGAGAGACGACAGTCACCTACAGGGTGCGCGTACGCTGGTGCTGACCGAAAACAGATCGAAGTGTCGTCGTGGAGCCCGCCACCCCGACCGGGGCGGCGGGCCTCCGGCGTTGAACCACTCCCGGAAGAGGCTCCCGTGATCAAGACCAGACGACTTCTCGCCGCCGGCTTCATCGCATTCCTGGCGTCTTCCGCCCCTGTCACGGGCCAGGAAGCCGCGTCCGAGAAGGACCCGGAGGCCGACGGCAAGCAGGCGGAAGAGCAGTACGAGCCCGAGGCGTCGGCTACACACCACTCGGTACGACTCGATGGAAAGAACGTCGAGTACACGGCCACGGCCGGCTGGCTGATCATGGAAGACGACGACGGAGAGCCGATCGCGCGATTTGGATACACGGCGTACACCGCCGATGGTGTAGAAGACCTGTCGAGACGGCCAGTGATGTTTGCATTCAACGGCGGACCGGGCTCGTCGTCCATCTGGCTGCACATGGGTATTCTCGGGCCGCGCCGCGTCGTCATAACGGACGAGGGCTACGCTCCGCCACCGCCCTCCGAGCGGGTCGGCAACGAATACAGTCCGCTGGACGTGACAGACCTGGTGATGATCGACCCGGTCGGCACTGGCTTCAGCAAGCCGATCGGTGAGGGGAAGGGCGAAGACTTCTGGGGTGTGGATCAGGATATCCGCTCCGTCGGTGCGTTCATCCGCAAGTACGTGACCGAGAACGGACGCTGGGGGTCGCCCAAGTACATCCTCGGGGAAAGCTACGGCGGGATCCGGTCGGCCGGCCTGGTCCAGCATCTCCAGAGCCGGTACGGAATGAACTTCAACGGTGTCGTACTGGTGTCGCCCTTCCTGAACATGGGCTCTGGGATTGACGGGGCCCGGATCGACCTGCCACACGTGCTGTACCTGCCGACCTTCGCGGCGACCGCCTGGTTCCACGGCGCCATACCCGCTGCGCCGGTACTCGAAGATTTCCTGTCGGAAGTCGAGCGGTTCGCATACGACGAATACGCTCCCGCGCTCCTGAAGGGATACACGATCTCCGATACGGAGAAGCGCGCCGTGGCCACGAGGCTGGCGGCGTATACCGGGACTGAGGTCGACTACTGGATGAAAGCGGATCTCCGGGTGACGCACCCGCAGTTCCTGCAGGAGCTCAAGCGAGATGATCGACTGATCGCCGGACGCATCGACTCGCGTTTCATCGGTCCCGCCGTGAATCCGCTCGGCGAGACGATGGACTACGATCCGTTCTTCCCGGCCGTCGGGCCCCCGTTCACCGCGGCGTTCATGGATTACATGTACAACGAGCTCGATTTCGGGATGGGCGAGGAGTACCAGGTGTCAGGCGGGACCAGCGACTGGGACTGGAAGCACACGGCTCCGGGAGGCCGGGGCTGGGCCACTCCGTGGGCAGACCTCAGGCCCGACCTGGCGATGGCCCTCACGATGAACCCGGGACTGCACCTGCTCGTGCTTCAGGGTTACTACGACCTTGCGACCCCAGCTCTCGCGACGAAGCACGACATCGAGCACCTCGACATCTCGCCTGAAACGCGGGAGCGCGTTCAGATCGAGTTCTTCGAGGCCGGTCACATGATGTATCTTCATGCACCGTCGATGGAGAAATTCCGGTCCGATCTCGTGGCGTTCGTCCGCGAGACCGACCGGCTCTGATCGACGTGAGCCGACAGCGCCTGCAACATTCTGTCGCACCCGCCTGTTGGGGTAATGGTGACGCGTGGGGGGGGCGTGGGTCGCAGCACCGGGTCGAGACGTCCGGTCAAAATCGAACCTGATCAGAGTCCGGGCTTCGGTCGCGGGCGGTGTGCATTGGTGAGACATCCCTGCCCTCATAGACGCTCGACGTTTCTTGCCGGCGCGATCGCCGCGTTCGCGTTCCTCGCGTCGCCACTTCCTGCGCAGGAGCTGCGGGACTCGATCCCCGCTCCCGACTGGCCGCCCTGCCGGCACACGGGAGGCGAGCAATGCGTGGGCAAGACCGCCCAAATCGAGCGGTTCGGACCGGACGACGGCTTCAACCTCGACGGCAGGCTGGACGAAGATGTCTGGCAGCGCGCCACGTTCATTTCAGACTTCGTGCAGCGCGAACCGATCCAGGGAGTCCTGCCCACGGACAGCACGAAGGTCGCGTTCGCCTACGACGAACACACCCTGTACGTCGGGGCCCGCATGTACAGCAGGAATCCGTCCCAGATCCGGGCGATTCTCGCCCGACGCGACGACTCCGGGGACTCGGAGCGCCTGATCGTCTCGATCGACTCGTACCTCGATCGCAGGACGTCGTACACCTTTGCCGTGACGGCGGCCGGCGGCCGGATGGACTGGTATACGACGAACGACGAAGACAATTTCGGCAACCGGGATTTCTCGTACAATCCGATCTGGACGGCCGCCGCCGTGATCGACTCCCTCGGCTGGACGGCAGAGTTCCGAATTCCACTTTCCCAGCTGCGGTTCAACGCCGGTCGCGATCTCGTGTGGGGAATCAACGTCAACCGGTACATCCCGAGTCTTAACGAAGACATCTTCTGGATCGCTATACCGCGGAACGAGTCCGGCTGGGTGTCGTGGTTCGGCGACCTCCAGGGCATTGAGGATGTCGAATCGCGACGGCCGGTCGAGGTCGTGCCCTATGTCTCCACGTCGGCCACCCGGACCAGTTCGTCGCTCCTCGATCCTGACGACCCGTATCAGAGCCAGACGGACTTCGATGGCAGGGTCGGGGCCGACGTCAAGTTCGGCCTCGGACCGAGCCTCACCGTCGACGCGACGTTCAATCCCGACTTCGGGCAGGTGGAGGCGGACCCGGCGGTGGTAAACCTGTCCGCGTTTCCCGTGTTTTTCCCCGAGCGGCGTCCGTTCTTCATCGAGCGACAGGAGCTTCTCGAGGCGCAGGGTCTATTCTACTCCCGGCGGATCGGCGCCGCCCCTTCCAGCTATCCAGACGCGGACTACGTGGACATGCCGTCGAACACGACGATCCTCGGGGCGGGAAAGCTCACCGGCCGCACGCCGGGCGGGCTGTCGGTCGGAGCGCTGGCTGCCGTCACCGCGCAGGAGAGCGCGACGACTTTCGACAATGCCACCGGCATCGAGGATCGGGTCCGGGTCGAACCGGCCATCGCCTGGGGCGTCCTCAGCCTCGAGCAGCAGTTCGGGACATCCGGTTCGGTTGTGGGAGTGGCGGGCACTGCCGTTCGACGCGACCTGAGCTCGTCCGATCCGCTCGCCGCTGACTACAATCACCAGGCCTACACGGGAAGCGCGAATACCCGGTTGAGGTTCCAGGGCGGGACCTACGAGCTCGACGCCCAGATCGCCGGAAGCTATGTCCAGGGCACGACGGAGCGGATCACAGATCTGCAGCAGTTCAGCTCCCACTTCTTCCAGCGCCCGGACGCGACGCACGTCTACGTGGACTCGGCGGCGCAGTCGCTGACCGGATATGCGGTCGATCTGGGTTTCGAGAAGACCCGCGCGGAGCACTGGCTCTGGGGTGTCGGATTCGAGGCACAGTCGCCGGGTTTCGACATCAACGATGCAGGGCAGATGAGGAGGGCGGACCAGATCGAGGCCGGTGGGAGACTTACTTACCGCGAAACCAACCCGGGCCTGTTTCAGAACTACTCGGTGCGGGCAGAACTCGACGGCAGATGGAATTATGATGGGGACCGGCTGGGGACGGGTTTCGAACTTGGCGGCAATCTCTCTCTGCGAAACTTCTGGCGTGTCGGGGCCGAGTTCGACCTGAGTCCGCGCTCCGTGAGCGACACGCAGACTAGAGGCGGTCCGCTGATGGGCGTCCCGGCCCGTTGGGGTCTGTCCATGGACGTGAACAGCGACCACAGCAAGCGCACCACCGGCGGTCTGGGCGGGTACTTTCGAGTTGACGAATTCGATGGCTGGGTCTGGGAGGTGGCGTTCGGCCTGCAGGCAAAGCCGGCCGGCAACTGGCAGTTTGCGATCGAGCCGAGCTATCGCAGAGAATCTGACGCCCGACAGTACGTGGACACGTTCACCGGCGGATCCGAGGCCACCTACGGAGGGCGCTACGTATTCGGGCGGATCGACCGGACGACCGTGTCGGCCCAGTTTCGGCTGTCATACGGATTCACGCCGAACCTGAGCCTGGAGGGGTACGCCGAACCATTCGCCGCGACCGGAACCTACTCGGAATACGGCGAGCTGACGGAGGCCGGCGGCTTCGACCTCCTCTACTACGGCACCGACGGAACGACGATTTCAGAATCCGAGGGCCCCGCCCCGCACGAGATTACGGTGACGGATGGAGACGATACGTTCAGCTTCGAACGGGGCGACTTCTCTTCGCTCTCCTTCCGCACGAATTTGGTTCTGCGCTGGGAATGGCGGCCGGGCAGTACGCTGTTCGTGATCTGGCAGCAGAACCAGGGTGACGACAACGACGTCACCGACCCGTCTTCGGCGAATATCGGAGACTGGGGAGACGCGCTCACTTCGCCGGGGCAGAGCTACGTAGCGATCAAGCTCACCTACTGGCTGCCGATCTGAGCCCGATCGTGTCTGGCAGGGAGTGGCTCGACGAGCGGCAGACTGACTGGCGGTCCGCGAGTCACGGCTCTACCCTGTCGATGCCATGACACCCTGGGTAGCCCGACTCCTGTTCGCGAACTTCGCCGCGTACCTGACGATCCCTCGCGGGAGCGCCCTGTACGCGAATCTGCTCCTCATCCCGGCGGATGTCCTGGCGCGTCCCTGGACTCCAATCACCTACATGTTCCTGCACGGGGACTTCTGGCACATCCTGTTCAACATGATTGTGCTGTTTTTCTTCGGGCCGCGCCTGGAAGTGACCCTTGGCGGCCGGAAATTCCTGGGGCTGTATTTCGTGAGCGGACTGACGGCCGCACTGTTCGCGGGACTTACCCCGCATGCGCGCGTGGTCGGTGCCTCGGGCGCGATCTACGGCCTGATGATCGCGTACGCCGGAATCTGGCCACGCGATCGGATCTACATCTGGGGCATCCTCCCGGTCGAAGCACGCTGGATGATGATCTTCCTCGCAGTGTGGGCCACGATCGGGACTGCCCCCCTCATAGCTTCGATGTTCGGGTTCACGGGGCTTCATGTCCCGAGCGACAACGTCGCACACCACGCTCACCTCGGTGGATTCGTGGGCGGCTGGCTGTACATGCGCTGGCTGGGGAAACACACGGGGGCCGCAAAATTCAAGAAGAAGGCCGAACCCGCTGAGAAACGCGGGTGGCTGCGCGATCGCGACGCCGTGCAGAGGTGGGCACAGATCGACCGGGATTCGCTCCACCCGGTCAACCAGGAAGCGTACGACGAGATCATGCGCAAGCTCAGCACAGGCGGTGCCGGCGCACTCAGCGATCGAGAACGGGCCTTCCTGGAGCGGTTCGCGCCAGTCGACTGATCGACGCCGCGCCCCTCGCGCGGTCAGAATTGCCTATATTCCTTTTTCCCTCCCGATGCCGGTTCCCCCGGGCGAGTTCACCACCTCCCCGGTGGGGACGCGAGACGTGGCAAGGAGGCACCGATGATCGCGATTCGTGAGGCCCGCGACACAGATACTCCGGGAATCATCGCCATCTATCTGGCCACCTACGGCGAGGAATACGCCTACCCGCAGTACTACGACGAGTACGAAATCAAGAAGCTGGTGTTCAGCGACGAAACGCTGATGCTGGTCGCAGAGGACGTGGAGACCGGTCAGGTCGTGGGAACCGCCTCGGTGATCCTGGAGGTCGGGGCCTACACGGATCTAGTGGGTGAGTTCGGGCGACTGGCCGTGCATCCGGATTATCGCCGTCGCGGCATCGGGACCGAGCTGCTCACCCGGAGAATCGAGACGGTCCGAGATCGGGTGCACGTGGGCGTGATCGAAGGCCGAGTGACACACCCGTTCACGCAGGCCATCGCACAACAGCAGGGGTTCGCACCCGTCGGATTTCTCCCGCTCAAGTTCGTATTCGGGGAGCGCAGGGAGAGCATGGGATTACTGGTCCGGCTGTTCGGGCGGGCGCTGGAACTGCGCCGGAACAACCCCCGAATCGTCCCGGAACTCTACCCCCTCGCCTGCACCGCGCTGGAGAACTGCGGCCTCGAGCCAGACGTGATTGTCGACGACGAGTCCGGCGCGTATCCGTTCGGACACGGATTCTCGGTCAGCGAACTGACTACCGAAGGTTACTCCCGCCTGATGCGGATCGAGCGGGGGCGCGTGCGCAACCGCGAGGTGTTCGGACCGCTCCGGCTGCAGTACGGCTACTTCAAGCTCATCACGCACCACTCGATGTACCTCGTGGCCCGGGAGGGCGACCACATCGTGGGCGCGATCGGCTTCACCCGCGAGCAGATCGACCGTGTGGTGCGGGTGTTCGAGCTCATTACGCTTCGCGATGACGTGGTCCGGCTTCTCCTGTCGGAGCTCGAGCGGCGGTGCCGGGACGAGTGGAACGTCGCCTACATGGAGATCGATGTCAGCGCGCACGCGCCACGCATGCAGCGCACGATTCTGCAGCTCGGCTGGGTTCCGGTGGCTTACGTTCCGGCGCTCGCATTCCACGAGGTGGAGCGTCTCGATCTTGTAAAATTCGCCCGGCTGCTGATCCCGGTAGACGTCGGACCCGTAATGCTGATCCCGCCCACCAGCGAGATGGCTAAGCTGGTTCTGGCCGCGTTCAAGCGGCGCGAGGTGATGCCGCGGCTCGGAGAGCTCGTGGATCGCGCCGGACTGTTTCAGGGGCTCGATGAGGAGCAGTTGGAACGCCTGGCTGCCGCATTCCGCTATGTCACCTTCGACGCCGGCGCCGAGGTCTTTTCGCAAGGGGACCGTTGCGAGGAGTTGTACCTGTTGCTGACCGGAAGAGTCAAGGTCCGAATCCAGGGCTCAGCCGAGCCGATCGGGATCGTAGAAGCCGGAGAATGTCTGGGTGAAGTCGCCGTGCTGATGGGAGGGGATCACTCGGCTTCCGCGGTCGCCGTAGGCAAAGTCGAGGCAGGTGTGCTGACACGCCAGGACCTGGATTCCCTCGTGCGCTTGCGGCCGGGGATTGGAGTCGTACTGTATCGCAACCTCGCTCGCGGCCTCGGAGGCAAACTCCGGCGGGCGGACTTGAAGAACTTCGACAGGACGGATCTCGCCTGACACGCCCGAGTGCAGCCGAGATCCGTCTCGATACGGCTTTCGACTGCATGGAGGTTCAATGCCCCAGCGCGCTCTCATTCTCGGAGCGGCCGGACGTGATTTCCACAATTTCAACACGTTCTTCCGCGGAAACGACGACTACCAGGTAGTCGCCTTCACGGCGACGCAGATTCCGGATATCGAGGGAAGGCGCTATCCGGCCGAGCTCGCCGGTGCGGCGTATCCCGACGGTATTCCGATCCTTGCCGAGTCGGAGATGGAATCGCTGATCGCCGAATACGACGTCGATGTCGTCGTGTTTTCCTACAGCGACGTTACCCACCAGCACGTGATGCATCTCGGCTCCCGGGCCATCGCGGCGGGCGCGAGTTACCTGCTGCTTGGTGCTGAGCAGACGATGGTCGCCTCCTCGAAGCCCGTCGTGGCAGTTTGCGCGGCCCGGACCGGCGCGGGGAAGAGTCAGACGAGCCGCAGGGTCGCAGACCTTCTTACCGCCGCCGGCAAGAAGGTCGTCGTGGTGAGACACCCGATGCCGTACGGCGATCTCGTGAAGCAGGCGGTTCAGAGATTCGAGACTTACGACGACCTGGCGAAGCACGAAGTGACGATCGAAGAGCGGGAGGAATACGAACCGCACATCGACGCGGACCGCATCGTGTACGCGGGAGTGGACTACGCGGCGATTCTGCGACAGGCGGAGGCGGAGGCCGATGTAGTGATCTGGGACGGGGGAAACAACGACCTTCCGTTCTATCGACCGGACGTATTCATCACGATCGTCGACCCCCACCGGCCAGATCACGCCCTGCGCTATCACCCGGGCGAGACCAACGTGCGGATGGCCGATGCGATCCTGATCAACAAGGTCGACACGGCGAGCCTCGAAGGCGTCGAGACTGCCCGCCGGATCGCGTATGAGCTGAATCCGGACGCCATGGTGATCGAGGCTGCGAGCCCGCTGTTCGTCGAAGACGGCGACGCGATTCGTGGTAAGCGGGCCCTCGTGGTAGAAGACGGCCCGACGCTGACGCACGGCGAAATGGCCTACGGAGCCGGCTGGGTGGCGGCTCGCCGGTACGGAGCAGCTGTGATCGTCGATCCGCGTCCTTACGCCGTGGGTTCGATCGCCGCGACCTACGAGAAGTATCCGACGACAGGAGATGTTCTGCCTGCCATGGGATACGGTGAGAAGCAGGTCGAGGAGCTGGCGGCGACGATCCGGGCGACGGAGGCCGACGTGATCGTGATCGGTACGCCGATCGACCTGACGCGACTCATTGAATTCGATAAGCCGTCTGTGCGAGTACGTTACGAGTTGCAGGAAATCGGTGATCCGACTCTGGAGGATGCGCTGAAGTCGGTTCTCTGAACCGGGTGGCCGCGCGACCCGTGCAGGGGAGCGCGGCCGTACCGCTGGGGTCAGTCGTCGTCCGGCTCCGCCGCTACGCAGTCCACCTCGGCTGCGGCTCCCAGCACGAGGCCGGAGGCCGCTAACGCTGATCGTGCCGGCGGACCGTCAGGGAAGTAATCACCGTAGACTTCATTGAATGCCGCCCAATCGGCGATATCCCGCAGAAATACCGTACATTTCACGATGTCGTCGAAACCCGCACCGGCGGCGAAGAGAACTTGCCCGATGTTCTCCATCGTCTGCCGGGCCTCGGCCTCGATCCCCCCTTCCACGAGCTCGAAGCTGCCGGGCCTGATGCCGACCTGTCCCGACAGGAAGATCAGGCCTCCGGCGCGCACTGCTGGCGTGAACGGGACCCCGGCGGGAAGCAGGCCGGGAACCGCCACGACCTCGTGTCGCAGCGGCTCGTCGTCGGCCCGGCTGATGAACAGCGCTGTCGCGATGATCAGCGCCGCCAGGATGATCGTCAGAGGCTCCAGCCATCTCTTGTCGGGCTGTTCGGTTCCCGTGCGTCGCATCCCTGCTCTCCGTTCTGTGGCCGGTCGTGTTGGGGTCGGTCGTGCAGGGAATTTCGCCGCTCGCCACGGATTCGTGAAGCCCCCGGCTTGACTCGAACCGTCCGCGGATCAACAGTGTCGAGTGACCCATGCCGCAGTCCGACAGGAATCTCAGTGCGCGGGAGGCACCAGTGTTCGAAGCCGTGCAGAGCCCGTATCTCGTCCCATTCGATGGGTCCTTCATGGTGGGAGAGGCGACGACCGCCCCGCAGGACGAACCGGATAAGAAGAAGGCGAGGAACGCGCTCCGGAAACGGATCAAGAAGATGCGCGAGCTGCAGGACATGCTGTACGCGCAAAACGAGTGGTCGGTCCTCCTGGTGTTCCAGGCGATGGACGCCGCGGGGAAGGATGGAACGATCAAGGCGGTGATGTCCGGCATCAATCCGGCGGGCTGCCAGGTCCACTCATTCAAGAAGCCATCCGAGAACGAACTGGATCACGACTTCCTGTGGAGGACCGCGATCCGGCTCCCGCAACGGGGTCAGATCGGGATCTTCAATCGGAGCTATTACGAGGAAGTCCTGGTCGTCCGGGTGCATCCGAAGATCCTGATGGGTCAGCAGCTGCCGTTCATCCCGGGCGGCGACACGGTATGGGACCAGCGGCTGGAATCGATCGCTGACCACGAGCTGCACCTGGCCCGGAACGGCACCGTGGTGCTGAAGTTCTGGCTGAATGTGTCGAAGGCTGAGCAGAAGAGGAGATTCCTGGCGCGGATCGAGGAGCCGGAGAAGAACTGGAAGTTCCACCCGGCGGACGTGGCCGAACGCGGTCACTGGGACGACTACATGCTCGCCTACGAGGAGACGCTCCAGAGTACCTCACGGAGCTGGGCGCCCTGGTACGCGATTCCCGCCGACGACAAGCCGTACATGCGTCTCGCGGTCGCCGACGTGATCGTGCGCTCGCTCGAGAGTCTCGGACTCGCCTATCCGACGGTGAGCCCATCCGAGCGAACCGAGCTCCAGACATGGGGACACCACCTCGAGGCCGAGGAATGATCTTCCGGGGGCCTGGGGCGGCTGATCACCGACCGCCACCCCCCCCGAATCAGTTCCGCAGGTCGGCGCCGAGCAGGGCTTCGAGCCGTGCGAGCCCGATCTGGTAGTCGAAGCGCCGGCGGATCTGGTCGATCTGGGCTTCGAGCAGCGTGATCTGCGCGCTCTGCAGGTCGAGGATCGTCGCCAGGCCCAGCCGGTAGCGCTCCTGCGTCACCCGCAGGTCCTCTGACGACAGCTCCACCGTCTGGTCCGCCAGGTCGATCGAGGCGGCCGCCGCGTCGATCGTTCCCAGCGCCTGGTCGAGTTCCTTGCGCAGCGCCAGTTCCTCCGCCCGCTCCGTCGTCCGCGTCTGGTCCAGCGTCGCACGTGCCTGGTACAGCGCTCGCTCCCGGTTGAACCCGTCGAACAGCGGCAGACTCCCCGACAGCGCCACCCGCCAGCTCCGGTTGCGCGGCGGAAACTCCTCCTTCGCCCACGCCCAGCCTCCGCTCAGCGCCAGCGTCGGCAGGTACGCCGCCTTCGCGCTCGACACCGCCGCCTCATCCGCCGCCGCCTGCGCCCGCACCGCCGTCAGCGCCGGCGACGCCGTCAGCGCCAGGTCCAGCAGTTCCTCCCGGCTCGCTCCCACCGGCTCCGCCTCCATCGGCGACTCCGTCACCGGCGTCAGGGGCTCCGTCACTCCCACCGCCTCCGCCAGCGCGTACTGCGCCGTCCGCGCCCCGTTCTCCGCGTTCAGCAGCGCCACCTTCGCATTGTTCAGGTCCACCTGCGAGCGCAGCACATCGGACCGCGTCGCTCGCCCCAGATCCAGCTGCTGCTGCACGAACCCCAGCTGGTCCTCCTGCCGCGTCACCCGGTCCGTCTCCACCCGCACCAGTTCCCGGTTCGCCACCGCGTTGTACCACGAGATCTTCACCGACTCCCGTGTCAGGTACTCCGTCTCCCGCAACCGCGCCGCCGATGCGTCCACCCCCCGCTTCGCGCCCCGCAGGTCCGAAAACCGCCGGCCCCCCTCGAACAGGTCGAGCTGCGCTCCCAGCTGCGCCGAGTATGACGACGTCGTCAGCGCCTGGCCCGTCGGGTCCAGTCGCGCACTCGACGAGTTGTTGTACTGGTAGCTCAGTGACAGGTCCGGCAGAAACTGCCCCCATGCCGTCATCTCCCCGTACTTCGCTACCTCCAGCTGCGACGCCCGCTGCGCCAGCGCCGGCGCGTTCAAACGCGCCATCTCCAGAGCCTCTGACAGCGTGACACCCCGGGCTTCCACGCCCGACTGCCAACCCCCGCCTTCCTGGCCCCGAACCTCCCCACCTCCCAATACCAGCGCCGCTACCGCCAGCACCGCCGCTCGTCTGCCGCTTCGTCTACCCGAGGATTTCGAGAATCCGTCTTGGCTCGCGTTCACACTCATCCGGTCCTCCGGATCGCGATGGCCAGTCCCGGCCCATCACGGGTTCGTACTCAATGGACGTGCTACAGGACGAATCCCGGGCACGCGGAGTTTCAGGAAGACTTCGCCCGCGCCAGCAGATAGACGTGCAAATCCCTGAATGCCCCACGCATCGTCGCGCGAATGGCATCGGCCACAGCCTGTGGCTGGGTGCTCGTGGCCAGATCTTCAAGCACCGTCTCGTACGACTTCACCTCACCCAGCAGGTCGGCCAGCGGTTTCAAGTCCGCGGCAGCAAGGCCCGCATCGAGCAGGCGGGCACAACTCGCGACCGCTGCCAGGTCGATCGCATCGAACCCGCGGCTGCCGCCGTCCTCGGAAGATGATAGCACTCCGGCATCGATCAACTGACGCAGTTCACGGCTGTCACGCCCCGTCCGTTTCGCGACGTCACGCAGACTGAAACCGCCCGACCCCCGGGAGTCACCCGTCACATCTCCGTCCATCCCATCCGCCCGGACGCGGCGCCCGAGCGCCATCAGCTCCACCGCCTCGGCGGGGGAAAGACCCTGCTCGACGAGTACGAGGACAAGGCGTATTTCCTCCAGCGGAAGTGGCCCGAGTTCGGGTCCCCGGAGAGCCTTCAGCAGCTCGAGTCGCTCGAGGTGTTCGGGTCCGTAAGTCGATGCATTCGCGGCGGTCCTCTGCGGATCGGGAAGTAGCCCCTCCCGCAGATAGTGGTGGATCGTCGTGCGCGGCAGGTCGGCGGCGATTGCGAGATCCCGCATTCGCATGAGCATCTCCCGGAAAATATCATTGTGCAGAGCGGCACTCCACACACAGTATACTATGGCGTGGTGGACGGGGACAAGTGGCCGGTCGGGGGACGACTCGTCAGAACAGAGGATCCCAGATCGGGCGCACTGCTCGAGGAGCGGAGGCCGGTAAAACGGAAGAGGCCTCGCGTCCACTGCTGTCCTCGAACAGCTTGAATCTGCCGTCGTCGTAAATGCGTTCCCACTCGGCGCCGAACTCCGACCCGGCGGGGCCTTCTGTTCGAACCACGATGAAGTCGGGGCGCACCGTCTCGAAAGCATCGTGGTGTCCCTCGGCCATCGGATCGAGCGCCGCGAACACGAGATCGACGGTTTCCTGCGGATAGACCTCTTCGTATCGACCATCGATCGAGACGAGAAAACGGGGGTGCAGACGCCAGAGCGCATAGCTGCCCTCCGCAAACCCTACGAGGACGTCGCCCCCGTCGCGGTTCTCACGAAGCCATTCGAGCGCGCCGACCGGATAGGCCTGGTAGCTCAGTTCAATCTCGCCCGGGTTCATCACGGCGCGAGCCACGGGCAGAGACAACGGCACGATGGCGACAGCGGCGCACACTGCCGCCGCTCGGCGCCAGGTCTCAGGCACCGCGGGAATGCGCGAGCCGATCGACTGCACCAGCGCATGCACGGGAACGATCCCGAACACGGCGACGGTCACCAGGAACGCGGCGGAGAGTCGTCCGCTTCGGATCGCGAACACCAGCGCGATCAACGGAAGGACGATCCACTCCAGCGGTACCCTGAAACGAAGCCGGACGAGGCCGGCGATCCACACGGCGGCGATCGTGCCCACCCAGAGGGCGAGGCCCGGGGTCCGGATGAGGCTTCCCCATTCCGTGATCACCGCGCGGTCCATGGTCAATGCACCTGCCATGTAGCGCCAGAACTCGATGCCGTACGGCGTGAACAGGGTCGCCACGACACAGCCGGCGGTGGCGATCCACAGGGCGGCGGCGAACCGGCGTCCGTCCCGGACCGAGATGAGAGCGAACACGCCGAGGAGTCCAAGGCCGGTCACGAATCCGCCGTGTGCGTTCGCCCAGAACAGCATCAGAAACGGCAGCGGGACCAGAATCCTGGGGTCCTTGCGTTTCCGGTAGTCCGCCATGGCGAACAGGAAGACGGGCAGCAGCAGATAGGTAAATACCTGGGACCGTATGATGCTTCGCCACACCCACGGAAGCGGAAGCAGACAGGCGAACAGCCAGCTGCGCACGGGGGCACGGTCCGGCGCGATCCGGCGCTGCGCACTGGCGACGGCGACCAGCGCAGCCGCCATGCACAGCAGCGACAACAACACCAGCCAACCGTCTCCGCCGAACTCCGCGACACGCCAGAAGATGACGCCGGACAGCCACTCGTGATCGACCCACCGATCCAGCTTTGGAGTATACGCGAACGGATCGGTATGGCTGACTCCACCGTCTCGCTGCACGAGTCTGCCCACCGCGACGCGGGCGAACATGTCGGGATCAGCCCGCGGAGTCTCGAGAATGGACATCGCCAGGATGAAGAACAGGAACAGCGCCGCCACACGTCCGTCCCGGAGAATCCTGCGCAACGAGTCTGTAGCCGTTTCGAAGGCGCGAGCCGCTTCCATCCGTTCGTTTCCCCCGCCGATCGGGTGTACCGCCCATGAGAGGTCCAGGTGTGTGTGACGAAGCTAGTGGGAATCAGTGGCGGCGCGCGACGGCGTCAGGCCTGGCTCGGGACAAGATCAGTCGGTGGAATGCCTTGACTCTCTGAGGCGAGCGGCGAATCCCGAGGCGAACACCTGCGTCACTTCGCCGAGCGCCTCAGTCAGAAGCGTCTCGAGTTCGTCCGCCCGGTCGGTACTGGTGACCTCGAGTTCGAGGCGATCAGCGACTTCATCCAGGCGATCGCGCATATCGGCCTGGATCGCGTCCCGCAGGGCGCTCACGGTCGACGGATCGCTCATCGGCCGTTGCCGGTTCGACAGCGCTGATGCGCTTCCATCGCGGTTGGGAGAATCAAACGAACCACGCGTCGGCTTCCACCTGCGGACCCTGCGGCTGCTCAACGTTCTCCACCGGTCGGCGACCGGACAACACCAGTGCGGCCAGTCCGGCCGTCATGGCTATCGCGAAGATCGGGATGTTGCGGAACATGCTGCGCCTCCTGGCCCTGGGCTTCGACATGCTTCCTGCCGGGTCCGGAAGTACGCAAGTTCGATACTCGGAGTGCTGGCGGCTTGTAAACAGTGTTGTGGCAAATGTTTACGTGCGATGCTCGTCCGCGGGCACGCAGAGACCGTGTTGCCCGGCGGCTACACCGCCGAAGAGTGCTGCCGGCGCGTGTTTCCGACCCGGCGGTGATCGTCTACCTGGAGGCTGATTCCGCCTCAATTCGCACGACCTGAACGGAGTCTGCCAGCAGCTCTATCGGCCTGAAACCTGAGATGATTCCGTCGATCGTACGCCACTGAAGCTCGAGCCTGTCAGCCGGAGCCTCGAGATCGAGCCGGACGGAGTCTCCGGGATCGAGAGAATCCAGTACAACGGGAGCAGCACCGGCAGTTGCTGCAACAATGATCTGGTTCATGAGCCCGTTCTCGATGCGCAATGAGTGGCGGACGATTGGCAGCCCGGCCTCACCACCGTCGAGCAGGTTGAAATTCGCGAACGGGTCTTCTCCGGTGGGTCCCACCGGTTGCCGGCTCCCCGGATTCAGCAGTACGACAGGCTCCCGGGCAGTCTCGGCGCTTGCGGCACTCTCGGCCGACTCCCATGCCCGGGCCGCGGGCGGAGTTTCCTGTACGGAGTCGGCTGGTCTTTCGGGTCCACAGGCCATGATGGCCAGCGTGCCGATCAGTGCGATGCGAACTGTGAGCGAGTTCAGGTACCTGTGGCACCGGCTCACGGCAGGAGCACCAGTTTGCCGAACACATCTCCAGCTTCGAGCGCTTCGTGCGCCTCGCGAATTCGATCGAGCGGCAGCACCGAATCGATCACCGGGCGGAATTTGCCGTCCGCCACGAGACCCATCACCTCGTCGAACTCGCTGCGAGACGACATCGTGCTCCCGATCACCTGGAGTTGCTTCCAGAACACATGCCTGATGTCGAGGCTGACGCGTGCGCCGGTCGTCGCCCCGTACGTGACGAGCTTTCCACCCGATCCCAGGCAACGCAGGCAGTCCTCCCACAGCGCCTCGCCGACCGAATCCACGATCACGTCGACCCCCGACCCGTCCGTCAGCGCGCGAATCTCCGCGACGAGATCCGTCTGCAGCCGGTCCAGTGCGACGTCGGCTCCGAGCGCCTCGCACCGCCTGACGTTCTCTGCACCGGAGGTGAGTGCGATGACACGGGCCCCGAGGTGCTTTCCGATCTGAATCGCGGCGGTGGACACGCCGCCGGATCCGCCTGTCACCAGGAGCGTATCGCCAGCTGACACTCTTCCCCGACTGCGTACCGCCCGCCAGGCGGTCTGATATACGAGCGGTGCGGCAGCGGCCGCTTCGAAGTCGAGCGAGTCCGGAATTCGAAACAGGTTGGTGGACGGAACTCTGACTCGGTCCGCGGTCCCTCCGGCCACGTGCTCGCCGAGGATCTGAAAGGATCGGCACAGAGACTCCTCGCCGGCCTCGCAGAACGAACACGAGCCGCACCACAGGCCGGGGTTCACCGCCACACGATCACCTACGGCCCAGCCTTGCACCGCCGACCCGACCTCCTCGACGACACCGGCGATGTCCGAACCTCCGATATGGGGCAGATCGAGCTCCAGCCCTGGAATCCCCCGCCGGACCCACAGATCGAGATGATTCAACGCCACCGCCCGAACGCCCACCACGACGGTCCCGGTGGCAACGACAGGTTCCGGCGCCTCGCCGATCTCCAGCACTTCCGGTCCACCGTGAGCTCTGAAGAATGCAGCTCTCATCTACCGTTCCCCGTTCATGTTACGTCTGATGCTGTGGAACCCGGGTTCCGTGGCGACCACGCCCGGGTCCGCAAACCGGAACAAAGTAGATCGACCGGGTGTCCATCGCAGCACACCGGGACGAACGTCCGCTTGATACTCGTTCTCAACTGGCGTAGATTGGCGGCTCATCAAGCAGAGTGCTTGGTTGCCCTGTCAGTCCGCCTGCGGCGGGGGCGAAGTTGCGACACCAGAGGAGCATGAAGCGAATGTCTGAGCACCTTCTCGAGATCCAGGACCTCCACGCACGAGTCGCGGACGGCGGGATCGAGATACTCCGTGGCGTAGATCTCGTCATCGAACCGGGCGAGATGCACGCGCTGATGGGACCAAACGGATCCGGAAAGAGCACGCTGGCCAAGGTAATCGCCGGCCACCCGGGCTACGAGGTAACCGGTGGCGACGTTCTGCTGGATGGAAAGAGCGTTCTCGACCTCGAGCCGGACGAGAGAAGCCGATCCGGGCTGTTCCTCGCGTTCCAGTATCCGGCCGAGATTCCGGGCGTTTCGATTGCCAACTTCCTGCGTACGTCGATCAACGCGCGGCGGAGCGAGGCGGAAGGCGACCTGGACGTTTTCGCCTTCCAGAAGCTGCTGAACGAGAAGCTGGGGCTGCTCCAGGTCCAGCCTTCATTCGCCGCTCGCTACGTCAACGACGGCTTCAGCGGCGGAGAGAAGAAGCGGAACGAGATCCTCCAGATGGCGATGCTCGAGCCTTCGATGGCCTTGATGGATGAGACCGACAGCGGCCTCGACATCGACGCCCTGCGGATCGTTTCTGAGGGCGTGAACACGCTCCGCGGCCAGGACGACCGGATGGGGGTTCTGCTGATTACGCATTACAAGCGGATTCTCGGATATCTCCAGCCCGACTATGTGCACGTGATGCTCAACGGACGTATCGCCCACAGCGGCGGTCCCGAATTGGCGGACCAGCTCGAGGAGATGGGCTACGACTGGTTGCACGAGCCGGAACCCGAGCCGGTCGGTTGATGGGTTCGGAGGGAGGCAATCGGCGATGACAGAGTCAGGGAGATAAGGACGATGCCGGATAACGACACCGTAACAGATCTTGGACTGGACGAGTACAAGTACGATTTCGTCACCGACGAGAAGCCGCTATTCAAGGCGGAGAAGGGCCTGTCGGAGGAACTCGTACGGCAGATCTCGGCGCACAAGGATGAGCCGGAGTGGATGCTGGAGTTCCGGCTCAAGGCGCTCAAGACGTTCTATTCCAAGCCGATGCCGAACTGGGGCGGTGACCTGTCAACGCTCGACCTCGACGAGATCTACTTCTACCTGAAGCCGCAGGATCAGATGGAGCGTTCCTGGGACGATGTCCCGGAGAACATCAAACAGACGTTCGAGCGGCTCGGCATTCCCGAGGCAGAACGGAAGATTCTCGCCGGCGTCGGGGCGCAGTTCGAATCCGAGATGGTCTACCACTCCCTCAAGGAAGAGTGGGAGGAGCAGGGGATCATCTTCGAGTCGATCGAGGATGGGCTGCGCAAGTATCCGGAGCTCTTCAGGGAGCATTTCGCCACCATCGTTCCGCCGCAGGACAACAAGTATGCGGCGCTCAACTCGGCGGTCTGGTCGGGCGGCTCGTTCGTCTACATCCCGGCCGGCGTGAAGGTCGAGATCCCGCTGCAGGCCTACTTCCGCGTCAACGCGGAGCAGATGGGACAATTCGAGCGAACGCTGATCATCTGCGAGGAGGGCTCGCAGGCGCATTACATCGAGGGCTGCACGGCCCCGGTCTACACGACCGAGTCGTTCCATTCCGGCGTAATCGAAATCGTCGTGAAGAAGAACGCACGCTTCCGCTATACGACGATTCAGAACTGGTCGAACAACATGTACAATCTCGTGACTCAGCGGGCGATGGTGCACGAGAATGCCAACATGGAGTGGGTGGACGGAAACCTGGGCTCGAAGCTGACGATGAAGTACCCGTCCTGCTACCTGGTAGGGGAACGGGCACACGGCGAGATTCTGTCGATCGCGTATGCTGGCGACGGACAGCACCAGGACACGGGCGGCAAGGTGGTCCACGCGGCGCCGCGCACGACCTCGCAGATCGTCTCCAAGTCGATCTCGAAGGGCACCGGGCGGTCGACGTATCGGGGCCTGTGTAAGGTCTATGACGGGGCCATCAATTCGAAGTCGAACGTCGAGTGTGACGCGCTGCTGCTGAACGACACATCGCGCACCGATACCTATCCATATATCGAGATCGACGAGAACCAGTCCTCCATCGGACACGAAGCGTCCGTGTCGAAGGTCGGTGAGGAGCAGCTGTTCTACCTGATGAGCCGTGGCCTGTCGGAAGAGCAGGCGATGACTATGGTCGTGCGAGGGTTCATCGAGCCGATCGCGAAAGAGTTGCCGCTCGAATACGCGATCGAGTTGAATCGCCTGATCGAGCTCGAAATGGAAGGCAGCGTCGGCTGATCACGGCCCGTCCGTGACCCTGGCCACGCAAACAGACACGAGGAGCGGGAAGTTGTCCGAGGGAACGACGATCACGGAGCCGGGCGCCGCTATCGAGGCACAGGGCTCTCTCGAGAAGTGGATACAGAGTCGGGCAGAACCCGAGCTCCTGGCTTCGCGGAGACGCGAAGCGTGGGCCGACTGGCTCGCCGAGCCGATGCCGACGCGCCGCATGGAAGAGTGGCGCTACACGGACATCAGCGGCCTCGATCCGACGGCGTACTCGCCGGTCGACACGACCGGCGATCGCGCCGAGTCAAAGGAAGACCTGCCCGGGCCGGTGCGGGAAGTGCTGGACAGCGATCGTAAGCGCAGCGCCGTGTTCATCCAGCACAACGGAACGGTCGAGCACGTCCGTGTGGACCCCGACCTGGCGGAACGCGGCGTCGTGTACGCGCCGATCGACGAGATCTCCGCGAATCACCCGGAGATCCTCGAGCGGTTCCTGTTCCGCAGTGACGTTGCACCGTGCGAGCGAAAGCTGTGGGCGCTGCACACGGCTATGCTGTCGGGTGGCTACGTGCTGTATGTACCGGAGAACGTGGTCGTTCCGCACCCGGTCCACGCTCTGCTCTATGTCGACCAGGCCGGCGGGCTGGTTTCCTCGCATTCGCTGATCATCGCAGAGTCCGGTGCCGAGATTACCTGTATAGACGAGTATCTCTCCCCCGATCTCGACGAAGAATCATTGAGCCTGAATGGTGTCGAGATCTTCGGGGCGGAGAACGCAGTCGTCCGCTATCTCGCTTTGCAGCACTACGGGCGCGGCGTGCTGCACTTCAGCATGCAGCACGCGAACACGGGCCGGGACAGCACGCTCAACCTGTTCAACGTGACCCTCGGCGCGGACCTCGCGCGGTGCGACGTGTCGGCCCACCTGCTTGGCCCCGGCTCAGAAAGCGAGATGCTGGCGTTGTGGTTCGGGGACCGAGATCAGCGTTTCGATCACCATACACTGCAGAACCATGCGGCTCCCCACGCACGCAGTGACCTGCTGTTCAAGGGAGCGCTGGCGGGACAGTCACACAGCGTGTTTCGGGGCCTGATCCGGGTGGCCGAAGGCGCGCAGCTCACCGACGCCTACCAGACGAACCGCAATCTGCTGCTCAGCGACATGGCTGAGGCGGTCGCCCTGCCCAACCTGGAGATCGAGGCGGACGACGTGCGCTGCTCGCACGGAGCCACGGTCGGCCAGGTCGATGAGACGCAGTTGTTCTATCTGATGAGTCGAGGTCTGTCGCGCCCGGAAGCGGAGCGTCTTCTCGTGCTCGGCTTCTTCGATGAAGTCCTGTCCCGCGTGCCGCTGGAAGGCACCCGGGAGCGAATCCGCGAGGCAATCGAGCACAAGATCGGACTCTCCCGATGAGCCGATTCCTTACCGTCGCCCGGTTTTCGGACCTGCCCGAACAGAGCCTGCTGGCGGTGGAGGCGAATGGCGTTAAGCTCGTCCTCGCACATGCGGGCGGCCGGGTCCATGCCTTGCACGACGAGTGCTCGCACGAGGAGTTTCCCCTCTCCGACGGCGAACTCGACGAATGCCAGGTCACCTGCCTTCTGCACGGTGCCCGGTTCGACCTCGAGACCGGGGCGGCGCGGGCGTTACCTGCCGTGAAGCCGGTTCGGGTCTACGAGTGTCGAGTCGAGGGAGACGAGATCCAGGTCAACCTGGACTGATCAACCCCAGGGCGGGACGATGACCCCCAACAGTGTGCTGGACGTCACGAAGGTCAGGCAGGACTTTCCGATTCTGCAGCGCAGGATCCACGGTCACCCGCTCGTCTACCTCGACAACGCTGCCTCCTCGCAGAAGCCCGCCGTCGTCGTCGCCGCAGTGTCCGGGTACTTCCTGAATTCGCATGCGAATGTTCATCGCGGAGCTCATCAGCTCAGCGTACAGGCGACTGAGGCCTACGAGTCGGCGCGGGCGGTGGTAGCCGACTTCATCGGTGGGCGCACGAAAGAACTGGTATTCACGCGAGGCACGACCGAATCGATCAACCTCGTGGCCGCGAGCTGGGGGGGCGCGAATCTTCGTGAAGGCGACGAGATCCTGCTCACTCTGATGGAGCATCACTCCAACCTCGTCCCGTGGCAGTTGATCGCGGCCCGGACCGGGGCCCGGCTTCGCTTCGCCGGCCTGACCGCGGAGGGACGGCTGGACCTGGAAGATTTGGCCGCGAAGATCGGTCCACGCACCCGCATGGTCGCGGTGACCCACGTGTCCAACACGCTCGGTGTCGTAAACCCGGTAGCAGAGATCGCGACCCTGGCTCACGAGGCCGGGGCTCTGTGCCTGATCGACGGGGCGCAGGCCGCGCCGCACCTGGACGTCGACGTAGCTGACATCGGGTGCGATTTTTACGCGTTCAGTGGTCACAAGATGTGCGGGCCGACCGGCATTGGCGCCCTGTGGGGCAGATGGGAGCTACTGGACTCGATGCCGCCGTACCAGGGTGGCGGCGAGATGATCTCGGAGGTCCGACTCGACGGATCGTCATGGGCCGCCGTGCCGCACAAGTTCGAGGCAGGAACCCCCAGCGTCGGCGATGCGGTCGGTCTGCGGGCTGCCGTGCGCTACCTGACGCGGCTGGGGCTCGACAAAGTCCACCAGCATGAGACCGTGCTCACCGAGTACGCCCTCGAGCGACTGACGGAACTGGATGGTTTCGACCTGTTCGGACCCCGTACGGGTCGCGTCGGCGTGATTTCCTTCCGCTACGGAGACATCCACGCGCACGACCTGGCGACGATCCTCGATGCGCACGGAATCGCGATTCGGGCCGGTCACCACTGCAACCAGCCCCTGATGAACCACCTGGGCGTGGATGCGACCGCGCGGGCCAGCGTCTACCTTTACAACACGCACGAAGAGATCGACGCGCTGGTGGACGGGCTTCTGGCGGCGCGCAAACTGTTTGGCGGTTTCGCCTGAGCACTCGGCCCGTGCTCCGGCGCCCGTCGTGAACCCGTACCCCCCGGGCCGATGAACGAACACGATCCGAATCAGCAGGGGCATGACACCGAGGCTCCGCTGCACCAGTTGTATCAGGAGGTCATTCTCGACCACTATCGCAAGCCCCGGAACAAGGGCGTGGTCGACGAGGCGACGCACAACATCACGATGAACAACCCGCTTTGCGGCGATGTCATCGAGCTGCTGCTCACGGTGCGCAATGGTCGAATCGTGGACGCTGGATTCGAGGGACACGGCTGCTCGATCAGCCAGGCCTCCGCATCGATGATGACGGACCGCCTCAAGGGCCGCTCGATCGACGAGGCGCTGGCCCTGGACGCGACATTCACCCGGATGCTGCACGGCGACGCTGACGCAGCGGCGGACGAGGACCTCGGCGACCTGCGGGCCCTGGCCGGCGTGGCGAAATTCCCGGTTCGGGTCAAATGCGCCCTGCTCGCGTGGAATTGTCTCGAGGATCTGGTCGGAGCGGATACGTGACGCACTCGTGATCGGGAGGATTCTGCGCGGCGCGGGAGGAGCCTACTTGGTCCTGGCAGGCGACACCGAGCTGTCTTGCAGCCTGCGTGGACGGATCAAGCAGGGAGAGGGCTCGATCGCGGTCGGCGACCAGGTCGAGGTCGAACAGCTGGCGGACGGAAGCTGTCGCATCGATTCGGTGCTTCCCCGCAGCAGCGTTCTGTCGCGCCGGTCCTTCGCGAAGCGCAAGGAACAGGTACTCGCCGCGAACGTGGACCAGGTGGCCGCCGTGGTGGCGGTGGTGCGCCCGGATCCGGACCCATTTCTGCTCGACCGCCTGCTCGCCGTGGCCGAACTCAACGACTTGTCTTCGTTCATCATCTGTAACAAGAGCGACCTGTCCGACTCTGCATCGCTCCCCGATCTGCTTCAGCCGTACGCCGACGCCGGCTATGAGGTGCTCCTGGTAAGCGCAAAGTCAGGGAGGGGGATGGACGCGCTGCGCGAGCGACTCGAAGGCCGGATCACGGTGCTCGCCGGGTCCTCGGGAGTCGGGAAGTCCAGCCTCGTGAACACGCTCGTCCCAGGGCTCGATCTCCGCGTCGGTGACGTGGGTGAGCGCTCCGGTCGAGGCAAGCATACGACCACCGCCGGACTGCTCATCCCGCTCGGCGGGGACTCCTTCCTGGCCGATACCCCTGGAGTACAGAACTTCGAGCCCGCGGCGCTGGAGCCCGGGGAGTTGCCTTGCGTGTTCCGGGAGTTCCGGCCGTACCTGGACAGCTGTCGATTTGCCGACTGCCGACACCGGGAGGAGCCAGGATGCGCCGTGCGGGAAGCGGTCGCAGAAGGCCAGGTTAGCGAGCGGCGGCACGAGAGCTACCTGGCAATGCTCGAGGCGGCGGAGCGGGCGGCGCGTCCGTGGGAACGCCAGGGACCCTGACCTCCCTTGAACTTCGACCTCGGCCAGGCGCCCAAGGATCTGGAAGTCTCCCTGCCGGGACGCATACGTGAGGCCCTGCGTGATCCGCCAGCGATTCGCCTGCCCGATGCAGAGTGCGAGACCAGGGCCGCCATAACCCTGCTGCTCGCCCCGGATCCTGTCGACGAAACCGATCCGACCCGCCCGGCTGCCGCCGTGGGCCACCCCGTCTCCAGTCTGTTCGTAATTCGCGCCGCATGGGAAGGCGATCCGTGGTCGGGCCACGTGGCCCTCCCGGGAGGGCGAGCCGAAGCTTCGGACGCGGACCTGGTCGATACGGCGCGCCGGGAGACATGGGAGGAGACCGACATCCAGCTCAGCCGTGATTCGTTTCTCGGCAGGCTGAACGACATTCATCCCCGGAGCGCTCACCTGCCCTCCATCGGGGTAACTCCGTTCGTCGCCTGGCTCCCCGCTCGCCCACCGATCACCGCCAGCCACGAGATTGCGAGCCACATCTGGGTCCCCCTGCGTGACCTTGCCGCGCCCGAAAGACGTTCCACCCTGACACGCGCGGAGCCGACGCCGCAGGTGTTCCCGGCGATCGAGTACGCGGGAGAGGTGATCTGGGGCCTGACCCATTCCGTGATCGAGAACTTCCTCGCGCGGATGGTCGGAGCTCTGTAAAGCGCCAGCGCTTTACATCTGGTCTGCAACGATGGGTACTTTAGAATCAAGTTCAAACGAGGCCGCCTAGCGCGCTTTACGTCTGCACTATACGCATTGGGCGGATGAAGAAGCGGCGGCCCGGGTGCTGCCGGGCCGCCGCTTTCCTGGCTCGTCGAACTTGACCCGAGGTCAGTTCACCCAGTCTACGACGAACAGGTTCGTCTCTCGTGGAATCTCGTTCCCGCGATTCGAAGCGAAGATCAGCTTCGTGCCGTCCGCGTTGAACATCGGGAATCCGTCGAAGTCGCCCGTATGGGTGATCTGCTCGAGATTCGTCCCGTCCACATCGATCGCCCACAAGTCGAACTCCCGCCCCTGCTCACTGCCCAGGTTGGATGAGAAGATCACCCGATCGCCCGATGGGAACAGGTACGGACCGAAGTTGGCCGCCCCGTTGTTGGTAATTTGCTGTTTGTTGTTTCCATCGGCATCCATGATCCAAAGATCGAGCTGCGAAGGCCGAATCATGTCTTGCTCGAGGAGCCGGGCATAATCCGCGAGCTCGTCGCCTTCCGGGTGCGAGGCGCGATACACGATCTTCGTACCGTCGTAGGAGAAGAAAGGACCCCCATCGTACCCGACCGTTTCGGTCAGCCGAGTCAATGCGGATCCGTCCGTCCGCATCTTGTAGATGTCGAGATCTCCGTCGCGCATCGAGGTGAAGACGATCCACTCACCGTCGCGTGACAGAGTCGCCTCCGCGTCGTACCGGGGATTGTCGGTCAACTGCGTCAGATTCGAGCCGTCGAGGTCGGAAACGAAGATGTCATAGGTGGGGAACAACCCCCAAACGTAGCCCTGCGACATGTCCGGGTCTTGGGGACACTCGTCGCCGCCCAGGTGCGTCGAGCCATAGACGATCTTGTCGGTGCCCGGAATGAAGTAGCCGCAGGTCGTTCGACCCTTCCCCGTACTCACCAGCCGCAGCCCGCTCCCGTCCGGCCGCATCACGAACTGCTGATCGCATGTCCCGTCCCGCGGCGTTGCCTGGAACATGATCCACTCGTCATCCACGGCCCAGTATGCTTCGGCATTCTGCCCGCCGAACGTCAACTGCCGCAGGTTCTTGAAGTGGACCTCGTCCTCGTGGATGAGTGAATCCACCGCCCGAGACCCGGTCTCGAACCCCGGATCGACTGCTGCCACGGTGGGCACCGGCGGCGCCATCTCGACAGCCGCCGTTTCGTCTGCCGGCGGCTCCTGGCCACCGCAGGCGACAAGGCCGGCAAGCAACCCCAGTGCAGCCGTCGTCGCAGCAGATCGACGCACGCTGCTCATTCCAGTTCCTCGCGAATCGCGCAAAGGACCTCCTCCAGAATCTCGTCCCAGGCCGTGTCTTCCGACCGGGTCACAGTGATGAAGTTCTCTACCATGAACAGGGCTCGAACGCCCTGAATTTCGAACAGTCGTTCCGCCAGCGGATCGCTCGCGGCATCAACAGCCGAGAAAAAGGTGCGGCTGTCACTGCCGAATCCGCCCGTTGCGAGCACGAACTTGGCCGCGTTCGGATTCGGCGTTCCCTCAACCTGAATCTCTAATCGGGACACTGACGAAGATCTCCTCGGTTACGGCGCCGCGCCCACCTGCGGACACGCGGCCCCAATCTACCCACCGTGGAACCGCTGGCAAATCCGGGGAATTACGGACCTCTCAGCTCGTCAAATCCGCCAGCGACTCGTCGAGCATCCGGACCGCCCGGCGAAGAAGGTCGCGAGAGACAGTGAGCGGCGGAGAGACGGACAGGACGTTTCCGGCGGGCCCGCTCGGGAGGAGGATCCAGCCGCGGCGCAGGGCGGCGATGGTCACCTGTGCTGCCAGTTCCCGGTCCGGCTCTCTCGTGTCCGGGTCTCGCACCAGGTCGATGCCAATCATCAGTCCCCGGCCGCGGATCTCGCCCACTCTCGGGTGTTTCTCGGCCAGCGATTCGAGCAGTCCAAACGCGCGTTCTCCCTCCTCGCGCGCCCTCGCCGCCAGGCCCAACCGTTCGATTTCATGCAGCGAGGCGGAGGCCGCCGCGCACGCGAGCGGGTTTCCCAGGAAGGTAGACGTATGTTTCGCCTCGCCGCTCGACTCTGGCCACGCGTCCATGACGTCTGCAGATCCCAGACAGGCGGCGATCGGCAGAGCCCCGGATAGGGCCTTGCCGATGCACAGCAGGTCCGGAACGACGCTCTCGTGCTCGCACGCGAACATGTCGCCCGTCCGCCCCAGACCGGTGTAGATCTCGTCGAACACGAGGACGACGCCCCGAGCCCGGCACAGCTCCGCGAGTCCGGCGAGGAACCCGTCCGGGGGAACCACATCGCCACCCCGTCCCAGTACGGGCTCGACGATCACACAGCCGATCGAATCCCCTCCCGGTCCGTCTAGAAGCCGCTCGACGGCAGCCAGAGAAGCAGCGCCGATGTCGTCGGAACCGGAAACCCCGGGTGGCGGACGAAACGGGTGAGGGTATGGCGCCCGAAGCACGTGCGGGTTCAACTGGTCCTCGAACGGGACGCGGAACAGCTCGCGGTCTGTGACCGCCAGCGCGCCGTACGTGAGTCCGTGATATGCGCCCGTAAACGCGATCACGCCCGGTTTCCCAGTGCGCAGGCGGGCCGTCTTCAGCGCCGCCTCGATGGCCTCGGAGCCCGTATTCGCGAGGATGGTCCGCGTTTCGGCGAACGGAGAAATATCCGCCAGCCGTTCGAGCAGCCGGACCTTTCCCTCGGGCGGATGAACATCGCCCATGCCGTGCAGCAATTGCGCGATCTGGTGTCTCAGCGCACTGACGACACGCGGGTTTCGATGCCCCGCACCGGCGACCGCAAAGCCGGCGGTGAGATCGACGAACCGGTTTCCGTCCACGTCCCAGACATTGCTGCCACGCGCCTTCCGCCAGAAGATGGGGAACTCGTCGGACAGAAACGTCACGTTCCTCGACTCGACCGCCCGAAGGCGACGGGCCAGAGCGAGCGACCGGGGACCCGGCGGAGAGCTCCGGATTCGTGGCGGAAGGTTGGATTCGGCTGATCTCATGGTAGTCAGAAGCTGCGGCCGGGGTTCGGGGACGTCAACGAGGCCCGGCATCACGAATGAACGACGATAGAGAGGTCTTGATGGAATTGTCCGGCAAAGTAGCGATGATCTCGGGAGGGTCGAAGGGGCTCGGAGCGGCGCTGGCGAAGCGTTTCGCCGCGGAAGGAGCGGCGGTATCGCTGTGCGCGAGGAATGCGGATGAACTCGAGAGCGTGGTGCGCGAGATAGAGACGAATGGAGGTCGGGCGCTCGGTGTGGTCGCGGACGTGACATCCGAGGCGGACATGGCCTCGTGGGTCGCCGAAACCAGGGCCACACTAGGTCCAATCGACGTCCTGGTGAACAACGCGTCCCTGCTCGGTCAGCGGCTGCCAATCGAACAGTATTCGGCCGATATCTGGCGCCAGGTCGTGGACGTGAACCTCACGGGTGCCTTCCTGTTCGTGAAGGCGGCAATCCCAGCGGTCCGCGAGACGCACGGATCCATGATTCACGTTTCGTCGGGCGTCGGCGATCACGGCAGGCCGCTGTGGGGGGCGTATTGCGCTTCGAAGAATGGGGTCGAGGCGTTGTCCGAGATGCTTGCGGGCGAGCTCGAGGCCGATGGAATCAGGTCGAATGCGGTGGATCCTGGTTCGATGCGGACGGAGATGCGGGCGGAGGCCTACCCGGACGAAGACCCGGAGGGAGTGCCAAACCCTGCGGAGGTAACCGACATTTTCGTGTGGCTGGCGTCGGATCGGTCTGTTGAAGTCACTGGCCAGCGGTTCCGGGCAAAGGAATTCGACACGGGGGTCGCCTACCAGTCGTAGACCGTCCAGGCCCGACATTCCTCGGCCGGGCAGACGAGCCGGACTCGGAACGGTGAGGCGCCGCCCCGCGGAGCCGGGTGTTTCTCGACATGCCGCACCAGCGTCGTACCGCAAAGTGGACACCCGGGCTCACCCCCGGGAATCGGGCGCTTTCGGTCGTCGGCCTCGAGACTTTCGCTGATCTCGGGGTCCAGCAACGGTCCATCCGTCCGGCTTTCCGGTTCCGTTCCGTTCTCGTTCATGGCGAACAGGATACGTCTTCAACAGGGTCCGACGCGAGGTGCATCGGTCGACGACCGGTGCTATTCTCTCCTCCATGCAAGTCCAGGTTCGTCGAATCAGTCTGCGCTCGGTCTTCGTCGTGACCATGACGCTCTATGGGATCGTCGGGTTTCTGGTTGGCCTCATCCTCGCCGTCGTCGCCACGCTCGAGGTTCCGGCCGGTACCGAGCCCAACATTCTCAACCGACTCGGCATCTGGTCCGTAGTCGTGTTTCCAGTGTTGTATGGCATCGGTGCGGGCCTGCTGGGCGCGATCGCTGCCGCGCTTTACAACTCCGTCGCTTCGCTCGTCGGTGGAGTGCGGGTCGAGATTCCTGACCTCCAGCCCAGGTGGTCTCCCGAACGTGAGGAAGAGGGGAGCGGCGAATGACGGGTCCGGACGAGCTCAGGCTGTTCACGGCCGAAGAAGCGACTCGTGCACTTCCGCTGGTACGCCGCATCGCGACCGATATCGCGCATGAGAACGGGCAGCTTCAGGAGCTGCTACCCGCACTGCGGCAGGCCAGGCTCCGGGCTCGCACGACGGGTGCTCCCGGCGATCTCGAGCAGATTCGAGGAACTGGTCGCCCGGTCATCGACCCGACTCGAGGCATACCTGGATGAATTGCGCCAGGTCGGCTGCTTCCTTCACGAACCGACGGGCGTCATCGATTTTCGAACGATGCTCGACGGCCGCCCCGTATTGTTGTGCTGGAGCCTCGATGAGGAGCAGGTGGGACACTGGCATGAAGCCGGCCGCCCGCTCGCCGCTCGCCAACCGATTCCCATGTCCGTGACGACTGCTGCTGCCGGCTGCGACACGGGCACTCTCGGCGGCTAGAGCGGCCGCGCCGGGCGGGGTTACTCCGTTGTTGCGCTAACCGCCTCTGCAAGCACGCGTTCCGGGTTCTCTCCCAGGCTGAGCAGGATCCGCTCCATTGTGCGGCCGATCAAGCTGTCCGGCGTGGAAGCGCCCGCTGTGAGTCCGATCTCCAACTCCCCCTCCCGGGGCAGCCAGTCCGATTCCTCGGCAACCGTCCCCGTGGCTACCTGCTTGTGAGAGATCGTGCCTCGTATAGGATCGATGCTTCGATCGGTCTCGATGTGATATGTGCGAACGCGTTCGGCACAAATGTTCGCGAGGTTCGTGGTGTTGGATGAGTTGTATCCCCCGATCACCAGCATCATATCCGGTTCCCGTTGCATGAGATCCAGGACCGCATCCTGGCGATCCTGGGTGGCCGAGCAGATCGTGTCGAAACTCCGGAACCGGTCCTGCAACTCCGCGTCACCCCACCTGTCGCGGATCGCTTCACCTACGACGCGAGCGATCTCGAGAGATTCCGTGGCAAGCATGGTCGTCTGGTTCGCGACGCCAATGCGGGCCAGGTGGCTGTCGGGATCGAAACCGTCGGACGTCTTCCCCGCGAAGGCCTTTCGAACGGAATCTGCATCCGTCTTTCCACGAATGAAGTCACACACGAGTTCGACTTCATCCATGTTGCGCACCACCAGAAAGTTGCCGCCGTCATGCTTCAGGACCTGCGAGCTCGTGGCCCGTGTCTCCTCGTGGCGGTACTTGCCATGAATCAATGCGGTATAACCGTCCCGGGCATAGCTCTCGACCCGCTTCCAGACGTGCAAGACGGAACCACACGTCGTGTCGACCAGGACACAATCGATGGCACGCAATCTCTCGAATGCATCGATCGCCACGCCGAACGCGGGCAGGATCACCACATCTGACTGCTCTACCGACGCGAAATCGAAGTTCCCGGCATCGTCGGGGTACAGGAATACCACGCCCATCGACTCGAGCTGACGATTCACCAGGGGATTGTGGATGATCTCGCCGACCAGGAAGATCCGTCGATCGGGGAACTTCCGGCAGGTCTCGTATGCGTACTCCACGGCGCGGTCCACGCCGTAGCAGAACCCGAGGCTCTTCGCCATTCGAAAGGTCAGCCGGCCTACCTTGAGCTCATGGTCGGAGGCCTTCATCGCCTCCACCAGCGCGCTCCCGTACTCGACCGCGAGAACCGGTTTCACCTCGGCCTTGAGACCGAGGCCGCGTCGATAATAGTTGTCGCTCTGATTCATGGTCGCCATTCGTAACCCGGTCTCGGACGGAAGTTCAACTCGCGACTGGATCTGCGGTGCCATCCGGTTCAGCGGCAGCAACCAGGACTGCTACCGCACGACGTGCGGGATCGGCGTTCGGATCGTCAACCGTCCGCGCTGCGCCCGGAAACGCACGGGCCGGAAAACCAGACCGCAGCGCGGCGTGCGCCAGGACACGCAGTTTTGTCCTCCGGCTCGTCCACGCCCTGTGACTTACCGAATCGCATCCAGCATGCCGGATCTCATTGCCGATCTCGGCATACAGCAGCGCCGCTGCCCGAATCGCCGGACGGCTGCGCGGCGGAAGCCGCGAGATTCCCTTCCAGGACCTGGCGTAGAGGCGATCGGCGTCATCGAGCAACCGGGCTACGGTATCACTGATCCCCGGCGCGAGCCCGGGTTCCAGCAGCCACGAGGCGGGATCGATCCCATTGGCCCGCAGGGATTCGAGGGGCAGGTAGATTCTGCCCCGACGAGCATCCTCGCCTACGTCTCGCGCAATATTTGTGAGTTGCATCGCCAGCCCGAGCTCGGAGGCGGCGATCAGAGTCCTGGAGTCCCGCCGTCCCATCACGAGCGTCATCATCACGCCCACCGTGGAGCCAACCCGAACACCATAGTCGTACAGGTCCGCAAGCTCGGGATACGTACGCCCCGACTCGTCCCACTGCAGGCCCTCAAGCAATGCTTCAGGCACGGCACGGGGAATCCGGTGGTGCCTCACGACGGCTCGAAACGCTCTGTCCACGGCGCCATCCAGGAAATCGTCCGAGTAGATCGCGTCGAGCCTGTCTGCAAGGCCGGAAACCACGGGTTCGGGACCGCTCGGTTGATCGACGGCGTCGTCCACGACACGACAGAATGCGTACAGCGCGGCGGCGGCGTCGCCGGTGCTGCGAGGCAGAAGTAGAGAGGCGGCACGGAAACTCCTGGATCCCTGCCGGAGGATCTGCCTGCATACGAGAATGTCTGCTTTGCTCAAGGATCGGGCACTATGGAGTCGAGCACTCGTGCCGTTGACAGAACACCTGGGAGTCCGGCTCCTGGATGTGTTCCAGCGCCGACGAGATACAGCCCCTCTATGTCTTCGCTCTGGTTATTGGGACGGAACCATGCGCTCTGGGTCAGAACTGGTTCCAGGCCGAACGCCGAACCGCGAAAAGCCAGGAGTTGCTCCTGAAAATCCAGTGGCTGCAGCAACCGGGACACCTCGATCTCCGCACCGAGTCCCGGGAGCACGGTCGCTTCGAGATACGACTCGATCGCCTGGCGGTACGGCTCCGCCTGCGTGGTCCAGTCCACATCTCCGGAGAGGTTCGGCACCGGCGACAGAACGTAGAATGCATCGCATCCGTCGGGAGCGAGTCCGGGGTCCGTGCTCGTCGGACGATGCAGGTAGAGACTGAAATCCTTCGCCAGCCGCTTCGTCCGGAAGATGTCGTCCAACAGGCCCTTGTACCGCGGCCCGAGGAGTATCGAGTGGTGAGCGACCTCCGGGTATTGCCGTTTCGTACCGAAGTACCAGACGAACAACCCCATGGAGTAGCGCGCTCGCTCGATTCGGGTGTTCGTCCACCTGCGGCGGTCGGACTCGGGAACCATGTGCCGATACAACCATGCGGAGTCGGCGTTCGACACTACGATGTCCGAACGCAGATCCTCTCCGTTCCTTAGTCGCACACCGCGTGCCTGACCGCCTTCCACTATCACTTCCTCGACGTCGGCGTCGAGACGAATCGATCCACCCTGTTCCTCGATCAGGCCGAGCAGGCCCTGGACCAGCGCGCCGGTCCCTCCGATCGGAAAGTGGACCCCCCACTTGCGTTCCAGATATGCGATCAACGTGTAAATCGAAGTCGTCGAGAACGGATTCCCGCCGACCAGGAGCGGGTGAAACGACAGGACCTGTCGGAGTTTCTCATCCTTGATATACGAAGCCACGAGGCCGTAGACGGTCCTATAGCTCTTGAGACGGACCATGGCTGGCGCGATCCTGAGCATGTCCATGGGAGACGAGAAGGGGACATGCCCCAATTGCTCGAATCCGACTCGGAAAATGCGCTCGCTCATCTCCACGAACGCATCGTAGCCAGCCACATCCCCGGGCGAGAATCGCCCGACCTCGGTGCGCATCCGCTCGGCATCGCCGGAATAGTCGAATTCGGAGCCATCGTCGAACCGGATGCGGTAGAAAGGATCTACGGGACGCAGATCGATCTCATCCGCGAGCCGGCGTCCGCACAACTGCCACAACTCTTCCAGCAGAAAAGGTGCGGTGATCACCGTCGGTCCGGCATCGAACACGTAACCTTTCTCGCGGAAGACTCTCGCCCGCCCACCCGGCTGGTCGAGTCGCTCCAACACCGTAACTCGATAGCCGCGAGACCCGAGTCGGACGGCTGCCGCCAGGCCTCCGAATCCGGAACCGATGACGATCGCATGGGGTCGCAAGTCGTGGTGCGTCACTGTCCCCAATCCTGTCTTTCCAGTAAGGAATCAGATCTGTCGCAGCGAATATAGTACCGCCCCCGGCACCTGTCCCGACACGCATAGCTTGCCCCGTATGACCCTTACTCGCTAGCGTCCCGTCATGATCGCGGTCTTCCCGGTGCTGGTCGCGTGCACCTCGCTGCTTGGCCCCGCTCTTCCGGCCAGCTCTTACGATACGATTCCGCTGCCGGATGGCCGGTACGCCAGTCGCCAGGTCTTGACCAGCCGGACGCAACCAGGACCTCGCAAGCGCCCCGTACCGGTGCGCACGATTGCGATAGCGATTCACGACGTCCGAAGAGACGGTGCCGACATCCTCGTTGGCACGCGATTTTGTGCCGTGCGGCAGGATCCGATCGGTCGAGTCCGCACAGTGCTCGATTCCGCATTCGTCGGTGCGCTCCCCTCCTGGCAGTCGCGGGCGACCATCCAGGGTATCGGACCGTGGCAGGTACATATCGCCGAGTATGCAGCCGTGATCGGGGCAGACCTGGAGGACCCGGCCTCGGACCCGCTTCCCGGGGACGCCGACGATCGGCGTATCACCGATCCCGACAATGATGGCCACCCCGGGATCACGGTCCGTGTAGAGGGGTTGGTCAGTGGAGAAGTCTACGTCGTGCAGCGGATGATCAGGGGTCTGGAAGGCGAGCTGACGCTCGACGGCCGGATGATCGGCAACCTGCTGGGCACGAACGAGCAGCAGACTCTGGGCGCCAGTAATCTCATCCTCCGGGCTTTCACCCCAGCGTTCGTTCCGGATCCGGCACCCGACAGAAACACGTTCGACTGGGCTCCATTGGAAGGCGAGCAAGGGTGCGCCGACATCGTCGCAGCGGAAGACCTGGTATTCGGTCGGCTGGAGTAGATGATGAATCCCGACAGTGCGCCCGGAGAGCACGGCCGAATGCGGACGGTGGTCGTCCACGAACGATATCTTCCGAGCCAACCGGACGAGGTCGGCGCCCTGATCGATTCACTCGGTTCCCGGAAGGACCTCCTGTGGCCACGAGATGCGTGGCCGTCGATGCGCCTCGGGTCGGGCCTGAGTGTCGGGTCGGCGGGGGGGCATGGCCCGATCCGTTACAGCGTAGAGGAGTACGAGCCGGCTCGACGGGTTCGATTTCGATTCACGGCGCCGCGAGGGTTTGACGGTACTCACGAATTCGAGGTGGTTCCGACAGGTGAGTACGTGAATCTCCGCCATGTCATCGATATGCGACTCCGCGGCCTGGCAAGGCTCTCTTGGCCGGCCGTCTACGCACCGCTGCATGACGCGCTGATCGAGGACGCCCTGGACCGGGCAGAATCGGCGCTGGGCGTTGGAGCGGGACGCCGAACACCCTGGTCACCGAGAGTCAGGGCACTTCGCAGAGTCCTGGGGGGTCCCGGACTTCGGAGGACACGCTGAGCGATCTGAACGCCGATGTCATCATCGTCGGTGCCGGTGCAGCCGGCCTCTCCTGTGCAGTTCAGCTGTCCGAAGCTGGTTTCACACGCCGGTTGCGGATCCTGCTCCTGGAACCACGGACCGAATACGTACACGACCGGACCTGGTGCTTCTGGAACGTGCTGCCGAATCCGTTCGAGGACTGCGTCTCGCACCGATGGCGGACCTGGAGCGTCGCCGACCCGACGCGACGGGTAGACCGTTCGTCTCCCGGGTTGACGTACAATCACCTCCCGGCGGACGCGTTCTACGATCGTGCGCAGGCAGCAGCCTGATGAGTGCTAAGAGATGCTGCTGTCGCTTTCATTAAAAAAGGGTGTGCTCTGCCCAACAAGCGCCCTCTAGCTAGCATCGCTGTTAGAGCTGCGAGGGGGCGCCAATCATTTCAAAAAGATCATGCAAAATAGAGGTTGTCGCCAGTGCAATCACGTCAAATGCTTGTTTTGCCATGGTTGCTCAAGATGCGCAAACAGCTCTTCCACTTCATTGGCGTCAACGGCGATGGCCTTTGCCTCTTCCACTCTCTTCGGGAGCATGATGCGATCCGAGGAGTCGTTGAAAATGGCAGAGAGCTGAGGGGTGTCGCGCGACGCGCAGCATTGTTCGAGGCTCCACCACATCTTCCAGCAGCGCTTGAGGTGACGACAGCAACCTCAAGAAGGGCCATCACTTTCAAAGTGCAAAGAGTGCACTTAGCCAGCGCCACTTTGAGAGCAGCGTCGTGTTGCATCTTTGCCTCAAGCTCATCCTTGGGCTGCTTCCTAGCAAGGCAATCGGGCAGAGCCCTGCAACGCTGCGCAGAAGGCACGTTGGAGCTTGTCAGCAATCACAATGAGAAGAGCAAGAAGAGCGGACCCAAGGCTGTGATGGAGCTCATCGATCCAAGCCTTGCCTCGATCTGCCAGCCGCGTGATGTTGCGACCACCTCTGTTGTCAAGTGCTTGATTCGAAAGGCACACCACGCAAAGATTAATGAGCACCTTGATGATGGAGCACGTGCCCCTGGAGGAGGCTTTGTGAAGATGAGCCATGAGGGTGCAGCAGGCTTTTTGGAGAGCGCTCACAACGCCATCAACAAGCAGCAGGAGCACGAGAGGGCTCTTGCAGCAGAGCTTGAGAAGTGTGGCCTCAGCTTCTGTGCTTCATCACACCAGATGTTTGAAAGCTGCCTTGAAAGCCTCAATGAAGATGGAGCCCACAAAGCCTTGACAAAAAGCCTGCGCAGCTGCGGGCTTGACCGGCGCTGCTCCTCCTGCCCCTGTGCAAATGCAAATCACAGCAAATGGAGTCAGCATGACATGAGGTTGAATCATTGCTCTCGTGGGCTTGCCTTCTCTAGAGCAAAAATCCAACCACTCGCTCAAGCAAAGGGTGAAGCCATTGCAGAAGCAGAAACAACCACATGACAAGGCCTCAGCATCGCTCCTTTCTATGCCGCCATCGTCGCATCATTTTTTAGGGTGCCACACTCGGCCGCGTGGCTGTTGGCGGTAGCTTATCCACATGCTCATTGCTACATGCAACATGCCACGTGGTCAAAAAGGAGCAGTGTGCTCCGCTGCTCCTTAGAATAAGGAAACAGATGTTACAAGACCTCGAAAAGGAGTCATTTGTGCGCAGAATAAATTTGTTGTGTGCGGCAATGCTCTGAAGTGGCGCCCCAGCGCCCAGCGGGTCCGCTGCGCCTTGTTTGCTGCCGCTGTCTTTGCTATCTCCCCTAACAAAACGGCTCAATACACTCAAGACTCCTAACGTGCCACCTCTCGACACTTCAGAGCAATCACACCAAATGCCAGGATTTTTCTGCACCTGCAGATTCCGTTTGCTTCTCAATGCTAAAGCAGCGCCGCCAAGTGCCTCATCAGACGGCAAATTTGGCTGCTGAACTACCTTTTAGTTCGAGTAAAAGGAGAAGAAAACCTGGAACGACAGCTTTCTTCGTATCACTTTTGGTTGCTTGTGTTCTTATCGTCACTATTGCGTGCACTCTTCGTTTATTACTCTCACGAACACGAGAGAATGAACGAAAACAAATAAGCCACAATAAGACTACCAAACTTACACCGACAAACATGTTGTCTTCTCGAAACTGGCGTTATATGGCAACATGTGAGTCTGTTCCAGAGACATATTATACGTTAGAGGACGTGGAATCGTGGTGCACCTTTCCATTCCCTACAGAATGCAAACATGCGGTTGAAGACATGATGGCATGGTTTCAATTCTGCCAAGGGACTATTTGGATCCGCTTACAGAGTCGTCAAGATGGAGATCTAGACACATTTATTCAACACGTGCTTCCAAATATGAGTCACGAATTTGATCTAATTACAACAGATGGTGATACTAGTGTTCCCGGGGGCGTACCTCATGCTGGGACTCTGTTGGAAAGCCCGCTGCTCAAGCGTTGGTTTACGCAAAACTATGATGGAACATCTCATCCAAAGCTGCATCCCATCCCCATTGGGCTTGATATGCACTCGTTTCGTCCGGGCCTGTGGTCCTCAACAGATTGGGACGAGAATTTGCTTCAAATGAAGTATATACGTGAAAAGGGTAGAGGCCACCAAACGTATGCTGTATGGATCCCGCCCATGAGCACATCGACAACAGGAGAAGGGGGAACAGGTGGAGGAGAGCGCGAAAGAGCCCGTAAGATTGCCAAAGAGTGCGGCGCCATTGAAAATCCCGATTCATCTCTGACGTATATGTTAGTTGACGAGCTGTGGGAATCCTATGCACAATACCGATTTGGTTTGTCACCTCCAGGACATGGAATGGACTGTCATCGTACATGGGAAATGCTATTCTTTGGAATGATTCCAATCATCAAGACAAGTGCACTGGATGCAGTGTACAAAGACTTGCCTGTTTTGATTGTTCAAGATTGGACGGATCTGTGTCAGGAGGGATTTTTGGACCGTGAATACATGCGGCTAAGGGAAAAACTTCCACTGCCAGAGGAGGCATTCACAACAGCTCGCTACATGGCTTTGGCGAGAGCAAATTCATAAGAGAAGACTAGCTCTATTGGAAGTACGGTACCAAATCACTAAACATATATAGCTAAAAATACGCTTAGCTAGCTAGCGGGAAACTTGAGCAGCACATGTGGACTGAATCATCGTAGACTCGGCAAATGGGTGCAACGCAGTCGAAACAAAGTGCCATTTTTATTTTATTGCTATTGAATCTCCAGCTTCTCGAGCACATATTGGTAAAGCATAATGTCGAACTTGTTTTCGCGTTCCATCAAGCCCAAATCTGAGCCGCTTGGCTTGGGCCACTCTCGCTTTGTCTTTGTTTCATTAATACCCAATCGCATGAGTGGCTCATAGTACTCAGGTAAAGTCTTTTTGAGCAGATGTAGCACTTTTGGGTCTTTTAAATATTCCAACGGCACAAAGACATCAAATCGATCGACTGCACGTTTGGCACGTTCCAAGTCATGTTTATCAACGGGACGAGGATCCACAAAACGATCTTGTCCTAGTAGCTGTCGTATAACCATACTGTTAACAACGGGATATCCGTGCATCCAACTGTCTGGTGGAGTCCGAGTACGGTCCTTTGCCCAAGAATGTAAATCATTGGTATGGAATCCTTCTGAGTGCAAATGTGAAGCCAGTCGGTCGATTGGATCTCTCATGATACTAAAGGATCTATAGTCTCCAGGACAAGGCATTTCTTCCAAAAATGGTACCTGCAAGGCAATAAAGTTGTTTCTGTGAAAGGGAATGCCATGGTCATCAAGAGTGTATGGAATCAGGTGACGACAGGTTTGTATACGATAAAACTGTTCCGGATTCTGCTTTGGACCTGATAAAGCTGTATGACAGTTGAGTTCTGGGTCTTGGGTAAGCCCTTCGGCGTCCGTCACAATGATAGAAGTGGAATTGAGCAATGTCTTGCACACACCAGTGCCTCCGGATCTGTGAAAGTGGACAAAGAAAATTGGCTTGACGCGCGAAGCATTCGTTATTGTTCCACCCCATGAGAGAATATCGATCTTGAAAAGCATCCAAATTAGGAATATTGCGATAATCAGAATGCAACACAAGGCTTTCATTCTTGAGGAGGGCCAGGTGACACTGTTGATGACACGGGAAAATGGGCCTTTGACGAAAGTGTTATTCAGAGAGGAACACTCTTTGCTCTCATTTGTTGTGGGCAAGATGGCATCTCGAGACAGTGCTGGCCGGTTGCGTTCCCGTAGCACCATTTATGCCTTAATGCTGCGGTTGCTGGTTGCGGCATCCAGCTTGTTGGTGTTGGCGGCTAGCCCTGGGCTAAGTTACCGCCTCCAAGTCCCGGAATTACCGCAAAAATACCGCCAAAAACCCTACGTGGTTTCGTGAGTTTGTACCAAGATGTGACGTCACGTTAGTCCAAGTAGTCAAAAGTGTCAGAAATGGTAGTGACGTGCAGACCTTCCGTGCTTCACCGCTTCACCGCGACAAAGCACGGCGGTAATTCCAGGTAATTCGGTAAAAAAATTGCCTCGAAACTCTTGAAATACCGGAGGTAACTTAGCCCAGGGCTATTGGCGGCACATCTTTGTGGTGGGGCGTGGCGGGAGACGAACCAAGTCGCCGAATTTTTCTTCAAAATCGCCAAAAATGATCGGCGCGCGCTCCATTGTGCTCTGGCTCAAGGCCGCCATCTCACAACGTCAAGGAGCATGCCTCAGCTGCTTGCAAGTGCAAAAGGCAGAGGGCTCATTGAGGGGATCGAGAGCCACACTCTGACTAGGCAATCACGCGAAAGCTGCAGGGGCTGGCTTCGCTTCTGAGCTCAGCGAGGCGCGCGTGCGCTGAGCTCAGTGGCAAGGAGGCATGCCCAGCAGAGCAGCCCTGAGTGAGGCCCTGAGCTGGCCAGCTGGGTGCTGTCAGCAAGCAAGCAAAGCAAGCATGCAAGCAAGCACGCTCACTGGAGTGCCATCAGCAGGTTTTTCGCCACGCTCTGCCTCTCTCAACCTCTGGCAATGGCCGCCGCCTTTGGAGAAGGCCCCAGCCAGCTGCACAGTGCTTGTCGCATGCTGCTGGCATGTGTGTCTCCTCTTACTTGGAGCTCAGCAAGCCTTGTGCAGCTGCCAGGAGCTGGGTGGGTGCTGGCAAGCAAGCTGGCACTCGTGGCCATTTGTCGCAGCTGGGCAAAGCGCGAAGAAATTTCGGCCATTTTCAGACAAAGCTAGTGCTGAAACACCATTTGCATTATTCTAGATAGCAGGAGCGCCACCAGCAGGTTTTTCACCATGCTCTGCTTCTCTCAATCTCTGGCGACGGCCGTCGCCTTTGGAGAAGGCCTCAGCCTGCTGCTCAGCGCCTGCCGCGCGCTGCTGGCGCACACATCTCCTCTTACTTCTGAGCTCAGCAAGCTTGTGCAGCTGCCAGGAGCTGCATGATGCCGGCAAGCAAGCTGGCAATCGTGGTCATTTATCGCAGCTGGGCAAAGCGCAAAGAAATTTCGGCCATTTTCAGACAAAGCTAGCGCTGAAGTGCCATTTGCGCTGCTCTAGGCAGCAAATTTACTATTGCACCTGCTGAGCAAGCTTATCCATGTCAACCTCCATTCCAGCGTCAGCTGCATGCCAGTTTAGCGCTGCCTCTTGCCCTTTTCTCATTGCAACAAAGTCATCGCATGCCCCGCTAGTAGCCGCAGGCAAGAGTCGCCTGGTTGGGGCAGAGCCATGACCTCATCTTCAAAGACATGAGTCCAATTTGGTGTTGCTGATCTGATCAAAGGGTTGGTGCAGTTGCGGCCTCCCAACATGGGCATTGCCTGTGCTGGGTGGTGACGCGCACCCACCCACAAGAGTGACGCAAGAGCTCGCGGATCTAGAGCTTGTAAATTAGCAGCGAAAGTGCATGCGCAAGCGCACAAATCAGTGCTTTTTCATTATCATCAACATCACAGTTGTGCAACAGGCACCCCAAAAGTGACCAGCTGGCATCTTTCACCTGGCTTAGCTAAGCGTGCATCGTAGCAGCGCATCACAACAAAAGAAGATGCCAGTTGGCTAGCTGCGTTGCCCACCCTGCACGAGGCCCATTGCTCTCGTGGGCAGCGCCTGCAGAGCAGCCACGATGACCCCGCTGATGGAGCCACCACATTTGGGAAAAAGGCGCAATGAGCCCAATCTGCAAAGGTGCCTGCCCCCTCCAGCTGAGCAACAGCAGCGCTTGGATTGTGTCGACGAGCGCAGGCATCACGCAGCTGATGCAGCTTTCCACACAAGCCTGCTCCCTCATGCAAATCAGCGCTCTTTTGCGTCAGCGCGCAGGCAGCATAGCTTCCTGTTTGAGGAAGAGCATCAAATGCATGGGCATTGACAAAGCCCTGCGGAGGGTGCGCTAGGCAGCATCTGTTGCAAATGAGCCAGCCTGTGCTTTTCCAGTTAAAAATAGCATGCTGCACTTCATTTGAAAGCGCCTTTGCATGTTTTCGAATGGCCATTCGTGCATCAGCTGCGACAGCGTCGGCAGCGCAGCCAGCGCTGCAGGCACAAGCATGACTGAAAGAGCTCAAAATTGCATGCGCGCGTGATTAAATGGCTCTGGTTGGACTTGACGACGACGAGCTTTGGCCTTGGTTGGAAGATGATGCATCCACGCACCTTGTCCAAAGGCTCCTCCTAGGCAATCGTAGCCACCCAACTTGGCAATCGTCTGAGCAGCCCAGCAGGGTGAGATGACATTGCCCCAGCAATCAGAGCAAAATGTGTGGGACTTTCTGATGGTTGCACAATCAAGCGTCATGAGTTGAATGCTCTTTGCGGCATTCGGGCACATGGCCAGTGCTGAGGCGTTTTCGGGGCACTTGATTTTCTTCCGGTGACGTGCCCTAACATGGCTTGTTTGAGCATTGGCGTCGCTCAGCAGCAGCTCTCTCACATTGATTTGGCTTGTTGTTTTCACCTCAGACAAGGGCTTTGACAACAGTGATGGAGGCCTCAAAGGCAGCTTGTTGGGAGTCGTCGTCATGAGTCGAACAAAAAGGGTGCAGCAAAGTTGAGCCACCACGAGGGCTCCTGCAGCGCGCAGCAGGCATTTTTTGAGTTGTTGTCGGGGCCGTGATGGAGATCGGCGTCTTCTGCAATGACAAGGAAGCTTTGGCCTTGCTTGTTGATGCTGTTAGCATTGCCATGGCGAGCGATGCGCTCAGCTGGCAGCTGGGGGCCATGATGTCAGGCAACTCAAAGCAAGCATCATGACGCGGCTTGAAAAGCGCCTTCCACCTGCAGGGCCAGCTTTTTCTGATGCTCTCCTGGCCGCTGCTGCCCATTTTCTCATAAGGCATTTGTTGCTCTGGGCGTGGCCAGCGCTCCAGCAGCGCCTGCTGTTGATTGCATGCATTGGCTCGATGATTTTGAGAGGCATCAAATTTTTTGGAGCGGGCGAAAGGGAGCTTCTTGTGCTGTGGCGCTAATGAGTGGGAGCAGCAGCAGTGATAAGAGCAAGAGCAATGATGACAAGAGGGGCTTCAATGTTGCTTTGACTGACATGGCTGAGGTTGCTTGAGGGGAGCGCCTGTCTAGCTGCCCCTTTGTTGGTTGTTGGTGCTGCAGCGCCCATTTCGGACAAACTTGCACGCGCTCTAGGCCCTTCAAAACATGCAGATGTGAATAAATAGGCGTCACATTCAAACTCTGCAGGCCCGAATGAGCAGGAATCCACCCTTCTTTCACCAAAAACGGCTCAGCAGCTCTGGAGAGATGGCCTCCCAAAGTTGGCATCATGACAATGATGATGAGCAATGATGCCCATTTCGCGTCAAATTTTGCAGCTCCAAACTTTTTACACACACCACACCCTCGAGCCTTTTGTCGCACAGGGCCCATCAACAACGAGCTTAAGCAAGGGGCAGCGCTGTGGAAATGGCGAGAGCCTTTGTCATCATGGGATTTCTGGGTGCCCAAAGAGCCACATGCCAAGAAAGCGTGCGGCGCCACAAAATTCAGACATCATTTTCCTGAAAGAAAGGTGCTCAGCTCCTGCAGATTGTGTGCCCATTGCGCGCATGACTTCTTTGCTGTGTTAGAGTGTTGGCTGGCTGCTTGGCGCTGCCATCAGATCCCCTTTGTAGGGCTGCCGCGATGATCGAAAGGCGCCATGGTCACGCTTCAAAGCGCATTGAATGTGCTCGCGCCTGCATCAAAATGCGCGCTCGACATTGTGCAGCGGGGGAGCTCTTTTCGGCTGCAAATGGCATGGGCGCCTGCCTGGGCTACAAACGAATGCTGATCACCTTTCGGCGCATGCGGGTGGCTGCGGCGAGCCAGCTTTGCTCCTGGCTGCGCCTGTGGCCATCTCCTGGTTGACTGTTGGCGGCGGCGCCATTGTCAAGAAACCCAGGAGCTCGCGCGCACTGCACTTTCGAGCTATTTTTTCGATGAAGCAAAATGAGCTGCCGCCGATGGAGCCTTGATGGCAAAAAGAAAGCAACGAAGCTGGGCTTCCTGGCTGCTCAGGCATGCTGTGCTCTTAAGGTGCATTAGGGGTGCATGCTGACACCCTTTAAACTCCCGTCAGTTGACTTGCTTCTTGCCAAAAATGTGGTGGAAGCCTGATTTCACCTGCTTGTGATGCCCAGACAGCCCCGCGCTCATGAGGCAGCGGCCCACGCATGCTCTATGAAGAGCGCCCACTGTGCAGGTTGCACCAGGGATGGGCACAATGACGCTGTTGTTGTTGAAATGGCTCTCCAAGTTTGTGACGAGGTGGGCGCTGCGGCACCCATGCTCATAACCAGCAAAGGGGCATGGCGCACGAGCGCAAATTTTTCAATGAGCTCATCATGCTGCTGACGGATCTAATCATGCAAAAAGCTGCCTGCTGCCCAGGCTCATTGCTCATGACTCTGCGCTCCACGCTCTGCTTCTCTAGCCTTAAAGCAAGCAAGAGCGCGCATGCGCTGATGATGACGATGGCGCCTCTTTTCCTCCGCCTTTCTAGGGGGGCCACTTCTTGTCAGCAGCTGCACTTGGCTGCAAAGCAGGCATCGCGTCAGCTCAAGGGCTGAGGGGCAGCTTGGCTGGCATGAGAGGGCAGGTGGCAGAGCAAGAAAGCGCAGGCCCAGTTGCTGGGCAGCACTTGGCGCGAGGCCCAGCTTCCTTTGAAAAGCCCTGCGGGGTGAGCAACAACAATGCCCTGCATGGCAAAGCCCAGCAGTGGCTTGCCCCAGCGCTGTGAGGCCACCTCCCACTGGCCTGCCCTGCCTGCCTGCCCCACCCACTGCCCTGCCCCTCTCAGCTGGCACTGCAAGGCCACTTTGCCAGCAGAGAGCCCTGGCTGGCATGTGGCGCTGCCCGCCAGCCCGGTGGCCTCCCCTTGCAGCAGCACGCTTGCTTGCCTGTTGAGAGCAGAGGTTGCTCCTGGCAGCGGCCTCTCTGAGAGCTCCAACCCTGCCCTGCTGAGAGCTTTGTTGCCAGCTTGCTGAGCCACTCGGCCTTGCTGAAAGAGCAGCTCAGCAGCTGCGCCTCTTGACACTGCGTAAAGTGCCACTTTTTCAAGCAGCCGCCAAGCAAAAGCAAGAAATGCTAGGGCACATAGATTTTATAACAAAGATCTAATCTAAAGAAAGAGCACGCATGAGGCAACTGCGCTGAGCGAGTCGCGCCAGGCTTTCATAGCCTTGCACTGCGATCAACACCATTGCCAACAGAGAGCAACAACAAGAAAATCAGCGCACTCTTTAACCATTATTTCGCTGTTTGCACACGTCATTGTCAACCCGATGGAGCAGCTCCATCGGGTTGACGATGAGAGGGCAGCGCGTCACTTGCTTTTTGTCGCCTTGCACTCTCACTCCCTCTCTCTCTCTTCCACTTGCAATGCTCCAGTAGAAAAGAAAGACCACTCTTTTCTTCTAACAGAGCCTGTGTCAACAAGCACTCATCTCCGCTGACAATCGACCCACAAGCGTCACGTGATTGCGCTCTGTCGAAAGTGTCGCGCATTGCGCGGAGAAAAGTGCATTTGGCTCAACTTGTGAGGAGCCTTGCTGCGATCTCATGTCAACCATAATTTCAGCCCAGGGCATCATTTGCTTCCCATTGCGGCGGCAGAGCCAAGCAGCCTGGCGCGCGATTGCCGCGCGATCAGCCAACATGGCGCCACGGCTGCAATCAACAAATTTCCGTTACAACCAGCATGTGACACGAGAGCACATTTCCATTTTCTGGGAGGCCAACTTCGCAGTGGGGCCCTCTTCTGCTTGCACAGCCACCCTTCAAAAGCGCGCGAGCAGCGCAGCTGGAGGCTAGCAAGGGGAGCGCTGACGTCGGGAGCGCTGCCAGGCACGCCGCCCCCATGTCGGCATGAGCACGAGAGTGCTTGATGCTCGTCAGCGATGCCAGCACGCCACTTTCTGTCCAAAAAGCACTCTTTTGCCATGGTAGCCACGCCACGTCATTGTCCGGTAAATGACCGATGCTCGCGCAGCTCTGCTCACAGCCTTTCAATCGACTGCAGCTGCATGCCACAAACATTGTGTTGTTAATAGGTAGCTACACAGGAAGTCTAATTAAAAAATTGTGGCTCAGTTTTTAGCTAGGTTGGATCCCCCAAAATTTTGAAAATGCACGACGGCGTTTTGCTGATGGTTGTTGTGGTTTGTTTTCCGGGCGCTCGCGGGGCCCTCACCCGCGCGCGCATTTTGTCGCGGCCGAACTTCTGAGAAGGCGGGCCCGACACCAAGTGACGACAATACAAACATGGGTATGCTAGGTCGAAAGATGGTGAATAGACGGTCGCAGATCTGGTACTAGAACTATGATTGCCCGCGTATTTGCTGAGATATGATAGGTCGTAGTCTAGCAGTGTTCTCGCGCGTTCTCGTGCTTTTGCGCGCAATTCGCGCGCATTTACTGCTGCCAGAGCCTCCAAGATCGCTCCGAATACCAATTGCTTCGACCTAAACACTAAGATAATAACTGACCATGTCTTTAAGAAGTAGATGGAAGTATGCTGGTTATCTATTTGCTTTAATTGTTATTGGTGGTCTAAAAATATGCATCAAAACATAGCAAACAGTCTTCAAAATCACATGCGCAGTAGCGAATCGACTTCATAGACAACACAAACTATGTATTTTGATGAAGTAAACACACTAGCAAAGTAATATACCTCACTATTTGTTTTTATAGCACTAAATCTGTTAAATGGGACGAACCTCTGTGTGTGTTTGATACCCTCTAAGGCTACCCTTGCAGAAGTCAACATTCTCGACACAAGGAGCTATTCTTTGGCGACAACATGTCATTGTGACAATTTCAACAGCACCGATACTTACCCACATATCGGATTATCGGTCTGGGTTGAGCGACGCAGCGTTGCTTCTGGCGCCTAATGCTGTAGACCGCTCGGCAGATTGTCAGCAGAGCGACTGTTACTCCAGGACAGGCAGTCAACCTGTGATGCTGCAAACGTCACATTTCTTTCAATGAGCCACTCGACTACCTAGCTCACTTCATAAATAGGGAGAAATGAAGTAAGATAAGCTATGGGTAAGATGATATCACTACAAGAAAGACAATGAGGCGCCATGATGCACTGCACTTACCTCCCCAACAACAAAAACAAACACGGTAGAACGAATGAAATTGAGTGGCAAACAGCAATGACACACATGCTACATATATGAACGGGTAGTAGGATTCGAATATAGAGGAAAAAGTACGCTAGATTTTCCAGAAAAGAAGAAGAAGAGCCCATTGGCGATTTCGACATGCTTGAAAATGAACGCGATTTTCATGATGCCGATAAAATCCGAAAAACACACTGCTTTCTCTTGGAGAAAGAGTATATCTCTCCTCTTCAACATGTAAACAAGCGATTACAAGCAAGAAACGGAAGTAAAAGGCCTCTTGAATCGAATGAACGGGTATTCTGCTCACGGTGTACAGAAAGGTTGACACAGTGGCGCCACTTACCTTTTTGTCTGATACGCAAGAATAATCCATACAGAAAGGGGCATACTATACTCCCATACGATATTTGGCAATGAGGGGAGTTTGTGGTAGAACACAACGACCTGTAAGGCCCAGTATTCGCATGGCGCGGCCTTTGACATTCTCAGTGGCATCAGTCGATTTGAAAGTGCAAAAATAGAGCAAAAATCTCAATTTCCCGTGAGAGTTTTGAGACCTTAGGTTCCAGTATTGTCTTGTAGATACCAATCACAAGAAACTCTCACTTGAAAGGACGATTTCGAGACAATTGACCACCATGGAGGGAGCGACGTTGACCGCACAAATTGCGTTGCGATTATTTTAGTCGCACGCCGAACTGCGACATTTTTATGTAGAGCAGAAAGCGCGCGCCAGGGACACTTCGCAAAATTCGGGAATCCCCAAAATTGGCGATAAGAAGAGATGCCATCAAGGCAGATTCCATTCTTCACTGATAAACCGCTCGCCGAATTTTGTTTTGAAGCTCGCCAAATTCGGATGATCCGAGTTCATCCGAATTCATCCGAATCGCCAAATTCGGATATTCGGATCATCCGAACTCATCCGAATATCCGAATTCGGATATTCGGATCATCCGAATCATCCGAACTCATCCGAACTCATCCGAACTCATCCGAATTCGGATATTCGGATCATCCGAATCCATCCGAATTTGGCGATTCGGTTCTTCGGGATAAGTCAGAGAACGTGTTTTATGCCGCTAATGACCAAGCATCATTTGATCAATGTGCGTGACGTGGTGTTTCATGGCCGTGCCAAGCACGGAGTGGAGTAGAAAAGGGCTACTTTATAACAGTTATTGGTGAGTAGTAGACTAATCAAACGTATAATCTCGCTCGCGGCGGTGCTCTGCATGCTCTTCCTCCTTTTCCTGCCGCTTTTTCTTGCACCAGTTGATGAACTTGTTGCGGCGGATCTCTTGATAGATGCGTTGCGTAAACACCTTCAACTCGAATTGCTTGTACTCTGGACGTAAATTCCAGAGTTGCGTAGGAGTGTACAAATTAGGGTAGTGCCCCATCCCAATGTCATGGCGAAGGAGATCTTTGGCGGGGTGATGGGAAAACATGAGCCTTCCTCTGCTGTCGTGAGTCTCGTCACATGGATGAAGAAGGCGATCGTGCTGGAAAGCAAGCTCCTCCTTCTCACTCTGCTCTCGTTTCTTCTTCGAGGACGATAACAATTTGTAGGAGGATGAGACATTGATTGAAGACCACAGCACACACACACACACACACACACACACAGTCAGGGCCTTTCTTCCTTTTTCCAACCGACACATTGACGAATGATGAGTGACAGTTTCCTAGTTTATATAAATTGAATTAGTATGTGTTGAATTTGAATCTCTATCCTGTACGTATAGTTCTATCATGTTGTGAACGCCCAGTGTATCTAACTATGAATTACAACTCTAGCTAGCTAGTCTCTGGTACTGCCGAAATGCTAAATTGAGGATGTTCCAATAATGTACCATTGGGTACTGTTCCAGGGATGAATGGAATATGTTTCGAGTCTATAATTACAATATTTACTCCTAGTTCAGTAGCTACCTTAATTTGAAATTGGTAGACAATG
>CALNYN010000008.1:0-46658 GCA_942490755.1 uncultured Gemmatimonadota bacterium | reverse complement strand
GCACGCTGCAGGAGCCAGCCGAACGTCGCCAGGACCACGAGCACTCCGACGAAACCGAGTTCCTCTCCGATCACGGAAAAGATGAAGTCGGTGTGCTGCTCCGGCAGAAACGACAGTCGCTTCTGCGGACCCGCTCCGTATCCCTGCCCGAGCCACCCTCCTGAGCCGATCGCCACCCGAGACTGGATCAGGTGCCAGCCGGCACCTCGTGGATCTATGCCCGGATTCAGGAATACGAGCAGCCGGTTCTGCTGGTACGGGGCCAGGCTGTTCCATAACGGGGTCGCGAGCGCTCCGGCCGCCAGATTGCCAGCCGCAACGACGACTGCTTCGAGCATGTAGGGTCGGCGGAAGTAGAGCAGCAGAATCACGAGCACGAACCACGCGCCCCAGACGGTCGCCGACCATCCAAGCATCAGACTGACGCCGGGGCTCACGAGCATGAAGATCGAAAACAGGGGAATCCCGGCCCAGAACAGCGCGCAGATCAGGATCACTCCGAAGGTCACTGCACTCCCGAGATCGGGCTGCGCCAGCACCAGCGCGAATGGAGCGAAGGTGATCAGCAGGGGCCGCCACAATCTCGAGAGCCGCGTCTCGGGCTCTTCTCGGCCGCTCAGTGTGCGGGCAAGCATGAGGATCGTGGCGAGTTTCGCCAGCTCCGCCGGCTGAAACGAGAACCCGCCGAACTTCAGCCAGCTTCGGGTACCGGGGCCGGACCCGACCACCAGCACCGCGAGCAGCAGAAACAGAGACAGCCCGTAGATCCACGGCGTGGCCCACTCCAGCCACCGCAGGGGGACCCGGGAGGCCACGGTGAAGGCCACGATCGACAATATCAGCCAGACGGATTGTCGCTTCCAGGCGTTCCCGACCGCCGTGGGGATGTCCGTCAGTCCGGCGGAGTAGATCATGGCGATCCCGAACAACGACAGACCCAGCGCCGCCGCCAGGAAACGCGGATCTCCGATTCTGAACGCGAGTCTCCTGCGGTTCGTGTTCAAGGCGCCGCTCCCGACAACGCAGAGACCGACGCCGGTTCCGTTGGCCGTGTGGGTGCGACTCCCTCATCCATCAGAAACCGCTGAACCACGCTGGAAGCCAGCGGAACGGCGAGCGACCTCGTGTTGTCGGGATGTCCGTTCTCGACGATCGCCGCGATCACGATGCGCGGATTCTCCGCAGGAGCGAAGCCGACGAACCAGGAATGAGGCTCTCCATGCGGATTCTGGGCCGTCCCGGTCTTGCCGACGAGCGTCCAGTCGGCAAGCCGGACCGAATACGCCGTTCCGCCGGGCTCGTTCACCACTCGGGCCAGGGCGGAGACGAGCTCCGCCCTGCGCTCTTCCGGAAGACCCAGGCGCCAGTCAACTCGGCGGGCCTCCATGACTTCGGAGCGACGCAGGTGCGGGACGATCGGCGACCGCCCGGTAGCTACAGCCGCATAGAACTGGGCCATTCGGAGCAGAGACTGCTCTGTCTCACCCTGTCCGATCGACAGATTCAGCGTTACTGATTCCGTCCAGCCGCGAGGTCCGAACCGCTCGTTGTACCAATCACGGCCTGGAGGAAACCGCCCGCCCGTCTCGCCCGGGAGGTCGATCCCGGTCCGACCGTTGAACCCGAGTCCGTTTACTCCGGCCAGCAAATTGTCGAGTCCGATACGCTGTCCAAGTTGATAGAAGAAGACGTTACAGCTCTCCTTTATCGCCCCCGACATGTCCAGCGCGCCGTGTCCGGAATGCTTCCAGCAGCGAAACGTCCGGTTACCGTACCTCAGTGAGCCGTGACAGGACGCTGGCATGAACTCGTTGATCCCCGCGACTCCGTCGCGGAGCGCCAGCGATGCCAGAACTGGCTTCCAGGTCGAGCCCGGCGGATACAGCGCGCTCAACGCCCGGTTCAACAGCGGCTGCCTCGGATCGTCCCGCAGAGCTGCCCACTCCGGAGATGAAATGCCTCCGACAAACAGGTTCGGGTCGAACGTCGGATAACTATACAGGAGAAGCACTTCCCCCGTCTGTGGATCGAGCGCTACGACTCCCCCTTTCATCGTGTCCGGGAAGATGGAATCGGCCAGCAGATGAAGCTCCAGATCAAGCCCGAGCGTCAGGTCAGCCCCCGGTTCCGCCGGGATCGAAGGCTGAGGTCCGAATTCACCGACGACCGACCCGCGGGCGTTGACTTCCACGAATCGAACACCTGGCGACCCGCCCAGCTCGAGTTCGTATTCCCGTTCGATTCCCTTCTTGCCGACGGTCCTTCCCGCCTCGTAGGATTCGAATTCCGGCTGTTCCAGCTCGGCCTCGCTGATCTCGCTCACGTAGACCATCACGTGAGCGATCGCCCGTCCGGGTGGGTAGCGACGTCTCGGGTGCGTGTCGATCAGTACCATGCGGAACTCGGGCCTGCGTTCCTCGATCGCCGCCACGATCGCCGGCTCCATGTCGTCCCTGACGAGGAGTGCCGAACCGGGGCGTTGCCGAAACCGCTTGTGCAATTCGTCGCGCTCTGCGGCCGTCAGTCCGAGCCATGGAGCCAGGCGGTCCAGCGTCGCACGCGCCGAATCCGGTGAACCGGGCAGGAGAGACAGCGAGTACCCTGGGACATTCTCTGCCAGCAGTCTTCCTCGCCGATCGTAGATCGATCCCCTTGGAGGTGGTATGGAAATCGCGCGCAGTCTGTTCTGGGTGGATTGCAGGGTATACGCCGCCTGTCCCGCGACCTGCAGCCTCAGGAACGCCATCACGAGCAAGCAGAGACTGCCGTACAACAGGCCCAGTGCGATTCGAGCGCGTCTCCCACGCATCTGGTCCACGTCGGACTGGCTCCGCACCCCGCCAGGTCTCGGCACGTTCCCGCCGCCCTTCCCGGCCGAGTTCACGTCAGACCTGACGCTCGGTGATCGACGACGTCGCCGCTTCCACAGCTCCGCACACGAGTGCCGTGAGGAATGCGTCGGCGGCTCCACCGGCAAGCAGCCGTAGTAGCCCCGGAGGCGTTGTTCCGAGCAGAAGCAGCACGCTCTCAGCTATCCAGGTGCCGACGAACAGGTATCCGAATACGTAGAACCGTGCGTCCGCAAAGAGCAGGTCACGCGACCGCGCACCGACGTATCCGATCACGGTCAGGGCGAGTGCGTACCATCCCATGCCCTCCAGGGCCATGGCTGCTTCCAGGATTCCGAGTCCGAATCCCAGAAACGCGGCGTGACCGGCGCGCAGCCGCAGTGTAGCCAGCAGCAGCGCTCCGACGAGGAGATTCGGGGCGACCGGAAGGCGCACGAATAGTGGACGGAACAGGAAGTGAAGGAAGAGAAGCAGCACGATACTGAAACCGCTCCAGAACCATGTCGATCGCTCAGCGTCCACCACGCGCCTCAGTCGCTCGAACTGTCCGGAGACGGCAGAACGGAGCCGACGAGCCACACGAGGCCGACCCTGACCTGGCCTGGCCTGACGAGCGGCTCGACGAGAAACGAGTGCGACCACCCCGAACGTGACTCAGCTTCCTCGACCACGATTCCGACAGGCACTCCCGGCGGGTGAACTCCCCCGATCCCGGACGTTACGAGCAGTGTGCCTGCCGGAATGTCCGTCTGGAATGGAATTCCCTCCAGCAACATCATCGTCTCTTCGCCTGCCGCGAGGAACGATCGAAGAATCCCGGTTGCCGACCCGGTCGGAGTACGGACGCCCACCCGGAAATCCGGGTGGGTCCAGAATTCTCCAAGTCCGCTCCCTCTGTGCGCCGTCCGCAGCACTCCGACGATTCCTTCTGGGGAGCTGATTCCGGCCGGCGTCACCGGCACCACTTCATTGCGGGTCCGGAACAGGAAACTATGCGACACTCCCGCCTCAGGCGCTCCGGGGATCACCTCTCCGACCGCGAACTCACTGGTTCGCCTGTCCGGAAGACCTGTGATCGCGCGCAACTGTTGATTCTCCAGTGCCAGATCGGCTCCCTCGAGAACTCTGGCAGCCAGGGCTTCACGCTCAGTCGTCAGTGCGGCTACTTGCTCGGAGAGATCTGAACTGCGGGCAAACATGTTCTGAGCGCCGATGAACGGAGCGAGAATCGACGAACGCAGGACTTCCGTGATGGCGAGGCGGGACTCCAGACTCAGCCCGGCGAGAAACAACGAGAAGAAAGCGAGCACGACAGCCAGCCACAGGTCCCGACGCTGGCTTTCCGGACGGCCGACGGTGAGATAACGCACGCCTCCCCGTCAGGTCGCCAGCACGTTCCGGAAGCGCGCCAGGTCGTCGAGAATCCTCCCGCACCCACGGACCACGCATGTCAGCGGCTCCTCGTCGACATGAATCGGGAGTCCGGTTTCCTCCAGCAGGAGTGAGTCCAGGCCCCGGATCAACGAGCCACCACCGGTCATCACGATCCCTCGATCGACGATGTCGGCTGCGAGCTCGGGAGGCGTGATCTCCAGCGCACGCCGCACCGCGCCGACGATCTGCTGGATTGGCTCAAGCATGCATTCCCGGATTTCAGCCGAGTTCACACGCACGGTCTTCGGAATGCCCGAGACGAGATCGCGGCCCTTCACGCTCATCTCGCGCTCTTCCTCTGCTGGATAAGCCGAGCCGATCTGAATCTTGATCGCCTCTGCGGTCGGCTCCCCGATCAGCAGATTGTAGTTCTTGCGCAAGAAGGAAACGATCGCCTCATCCAGCTCGTCTCCCCCGACCCGAATCGAGGTCTCGGCGACGAGCCCCGAGAGCGCGATGACCGCAATTTCCGTCGTGCCGCCACCGACGTCGATGACCATGTTTCCCGTCGGCGTCTCAACCGGAAGCCCGACTCCAATTGCCGCGGCCATCGGCTCGGAGACCATGTAGACCTCCTTGGCTCCGGCTGCGTGCGCGCTGGAACGAACTGCGCGTCGTTCAAGCTCGGTGATTCCCGACGGTACGCCGACCACGACCCGGGGTCTGACCTTGAACACTCGCTTGGCCGTCACGGACTTGAGGAAATACCGCAGCATGATCTCCGTTACATCGACGTCGGCAATCACGCCATCCTTCAGCGGTCGAACGGCCTCGACGCCGTGTGGCGTCCGGCCCAGCATCCGCTTCGCCTCCAGCCCGATTCCCTCGATCTGCCCGGTTCCCTTGTTGACTGCGACAACTGAAGGCTCGTTGAGGACGATCCCTTCGCCCTGTACGTAGACGAGGGTATTCGCCGTGCCCAGGTCGACTCCGACGTCGTTCAAGGGCAGGAAATTGCCTTTAAGAAACCGTTTCCACATGCGGCGGTCCGTGATCTGGTGCCGGGGAGGCGAACGCGACCGTACTGCACAACCCGACGCCCCCGCACGTCGAATCGTTGTCTCATCCCGTTCTGGGCAAGCTCCGCGCCAGAAGGATCGAGAATCTAGAGTCCGTCATAAGGCGGGGAAAGGCGGGACCCGTGGGGCCCGCCGTCCCCGGGCTTACATCATGTCAGAGAGCGGTACGCTTTCGAATCCAAAAGCCTCGGCCACCGCTGCATAGGTCAGCTTTCCGGCCACCGCGTTCACGCCGAGCGCGAGCGCTGGATCCTCCTCGCACGCCTGCGTCCAGCCCTTGTTCGCGAGTCTGAGCGCGTACGGGAACGTCGCGTTCGTGAGCGCCAGCGTTGATGTCCTCGGCACTGCACCCGGCATGTTGGCCACGCAATAGTGAATGACCCCGTCAACCACGTAGATCGGATCCGCGTGCGTCGTCGGCTTCACCGTCTCGATACAACCACCCTGGTCTACGGCAACATCCACGTTCACCGAACCATCTTTCATCAACTTCAGGTCGTCCCGCTTGACCAGGCTTGGCGCCTTGGCGCCCGGCAGCAGAACTGCGCCCACCAGGAGGTCCGCCCGGGCAATCTGCTCGAGAATGTTGATCCGGTTCGAATAGTACGTATCGACGTTGGCGGGCATCACATCCGACAGATAACGGAGCCTGTCGAGGTCCAGATCCAGGATCGTCACGTGAGCCCCGAAGCCCGCTGCGATCTTCGCGGCGTTGGTCCCGACGACTCCACCCCCCAGGATGACGACCTCCGCCGGCAGGACACCCGGGACACCACCCAGAAGCAGACCCAGACCGCCATGCGTCCGACCGAGGTACTTGGCGCCTTCACTGGACGGCCATTCTGCCCGCGACTTCGGACATCGGGGTCAACAGCGGAAGCTCTCCGCCGGGAAGCTGGACCGTCTCGTACGCGATGGCGATCACTTCCCGCTCGAGGGTCGCGCGCGTAAGCGTCTCGTCGGCGGCAAAGTGGAAGTACCGTGAACAGGACCTGGCCGGGCCGCATGCGCGGGTACTCGACGGCGATGGGCTCCTTGACCTTCATGATCATCTCGGCGCGCTGCCACAGGGCGTCGACATCCGGCTCAATCTTCGCGCCGACCGCCGAATAATCGGAATCCGGGAACCCGCTTCCCTCACCCGCGCTCTGCTCGACTATGACTTCGTGTCCGGCGCTTACCAGCGCCTCGGCACCGGCGGGAACGAGAGCGATCCGATTCTCGTTCGCCTTTATCTCCTTCGGAACCCCGACGATCATGGGAAATTCTCCTTTGGATTCACGTGTAATTCCGAACGACCGACGAGCCTCTGACTGGTTGCAGGGGCATTATGCAGGTGTGAGTTCCAGCACCGCCAGACCGTCCGGGTGAAGCATGGAACAGGCCTCCTCGATATCACCGGGAGTTACGGCGTCGATCCGCGCCGCGATCTCGTCCAGCGACCGATATGGCTCGTCGTGCAGCACCGTACTGGCGAGCCTGTGCATCCGGGCCGATGTCGACTCGAGAGACAGAAGGAGCTGCCCCTTGATCTGCGTCCGGGTCTCCTCGTCTTCCTCCTCCGTCAGCCCGCTATCAGCCAGGTTTCGCAGCTCGGACAGCAGCGCGTCCCTGGCACGGCCAGCACTCTCCGGACGAGTTCCCACGTAGGCTCCGAGAGCTCCGCCGGTCCGGTAGTACGACTGCCACGAGAACACGGCGTACGCCAGGCCGAGTTCCTCTCTGATCCGCTGGAACAGTCGTGACGTCATCCCGCCGCCCAGGGCCGTGCCCACGACGACGGATGCGTCACGCAACGGATCTCCCCACGCGATCCCCGGCGCTCCTGCCACGATATGGACCTGGCGTCCTCCGGACCGGCTCACCTCTTGGAATCCGCTGCCGAATGCGTCGGGGCGCTCCACGTCTCGCGGTTCCGGACCGGGTTCGTCCGGAAGCTGACGCTCGACGAGCTCGACCAGCTCCTCGTGCTCGACCCGGCCTGCGGCGGCAACGACCAGTGCTGCCGGACGGTAGATCGACGCATGAAGGCGGGCCAGATCCGCCGCGTCGATAGAACTTACCGTATCGCGCTGTCCGAGAATGGATGAGCCGTACGGGTGCCCCGCGAAGAGAAACTCCCCATGCAGCTCGAATACGATGTCATCCGGGGTGTCTTCAACCCGGGCGATCTCTTCCAGGACGACTTCTCGCTCCAGCAGGAGGTCGTCCGCCGACAGAATTGGTTCGAACGACAGGTCCGACAGTACGTCCAGCGCGGTCTTGGCTACCCGGCCATCCAGGCGCGCGACCATGAACGAGAAAGTGTTCTTGCCAGGTATACACGTCCAGCGACCACCAGCCTTCGATTTCGAGCTCGTGGAAGGCGACCTCCGTGCCGTGCCTTGAACACCGTATGCTCCAACAGGTGGGAGATCCCGGCGAGTTCGCGTGGTTCGTGAGCCGATCCTGAGCGGAACCAGAAGCCCGTCGCGACCGAGCGTACCGAGTCGATTCGCTCGGACAGAATACGAGTCCCGGACGGGAGAACGGTCTCGAACACCCCGACATCGAGCTCGGTCGTAACGGCGGCAGACTCGGTCGGCCGCAGCACGGATGCGCCAGCGGCCGGGCGGGCAGGATCGAACCCGCCCGGCACCGGCCGCTTCATCAGCTTCTCCGCCCGGACAGCACTGTGACTACCCGGGAGATTTGCGTCCTCTCATCCGGACTCACGGCTGAGTCATCGCCGCCCGGCGGGAGAGCTTCAGACGGCCACGCTCGTCCACGGCCAGGAGCTTGACCTGAACGACGTCGCCCGAATTCACGACATCCTCCGTCCGCTCAGTCCGACCGTCTTCGAGCTCGGAGATGTGGCACAGCCCTTCCACTCCAGGCAGGATTTCAACGAACGCCCCGAAGGTAGTGGTGTTTTTAACCACGCCCTCGTAAATGCGTCCAATCTCCGGGTCCGCCGCGATCCCCTCGATCATCTCGCGCGCCCTTTCGCCACCTTCGCCGGACACGGACGAAATCGTCACGACGCCGCTGTCTTCGATATTGATCTGGGCGCCGGTCTCCTCCTGGATCATCCGGATCGTCTTACCCTTCGGCCCGATGACCTCGCCGATCTTTTCGGAATTGATCTGAACCGTGATGATCCGCGGAGCATACCGGGACATCTCAGTTCGCGCGGTGTCCAGCGTCTGACCCATCACGTCGAAAATGTGCAACCGGCCCTTCAGGGCTCGCTCGAGCGCCTCGCTCATGGTCGCGATCGACAGACCCTCGATCTTGATGTCCATCTGGATCGCCGTAATTCCCTCGCGGGTCCCGGCGATCTTGAAGTCCATGTCACCGAGGGCGTCCTCGACTCCGAGGATATCGGTCCAGAACTGCCGCGGTCTCCCTCCATGATCAGACCCATCGCGACGCCGGCGCACGCGGCGCGCAACGGTACGCCCGCGTCCATCATCCCCAGCGATCCACCGCACACGGTCGCCATCGAGCTCGAACCGTTCGATTCGAGGATATCCGACACGATTCGGATCGTGTACGGGAAGTCCTCGTACGCCGGCAGCAGGGATTGCAGGGCCCTCTCCGCCAGCATCCCGTGTCCGATCTCTCTGCGTCCCGGACCGCGGAACGGCCGGACCTCGCCGACGGAGAACGACGGGAAATTGTAGTGCAGCATGAAGGACTTCGTCGTCTCTTCGCGTACGTCGATCGTGTCGATTCTCTGTTCGTCCCGGACCGTGCCGAGAGTCGTGACACACAGTGCCTGCGTCTGACCACGCGTGAACAGCGCGGAACCATGAGTTCGGGGCAGAATTCCGACATCACAGGAGATCGGTCGAATCTCGTCCAGGCCTCGACCGTCGACGCGCTCGCCGCGGTCGAGGATCTGCTTCCGCATCGTCGCCTTCTCGAGCTTACGCAGAATGTCGACCGCCATTCCGATCTGATCCGCGTACTCGGGATGCTCTTTCAGGTCGGCTACGACAGATTCCCTGAGCGCAGACAGCGCCTGGGTCCGTTCCTCTTTGACCGGCAGCGCCAGCGCCTCCTCGATGCGGCTCGTAGCGCGGGTCTTGACCTCTTCGACCAGGGCGGCGGGAATTTCCGGCGTGTCGTAGTCGAACTTCTGCGGCGGACCACCACACAACTCCACGAGCTCGTCCTGGATCGCGATGAGCTCCTTGACTGCCGCGTGGCCCTGCTCGAGCGCTTCCAGCATGTCAGCTTCGGAAACCTCGACCGAGGCTCCCTCGACCATGACGATGGAAGTGCGGGTTCCCGCGACCACGAGGTCGATGTCCGAGAAGTCCAGCTGCTCGAACGTCGGGTTGATCACCCATTCGCCGTCGATTCGGCCGACACGCACACCGGCGATCGGCCCATTCCACGGAATCGGCGAGATGCTGAGCGCCGCGGAGGCGCCGAGCATGCCGAGCACATCCGCATCGTTCTCCTGGTCGGCCGAAACCACGAAGCAGGCAACCTGGGTCTCGTTCTGGTATCCATCCGGGAACAACGGCCGGAGCGGCCTGTCGATCTGCCGCGCGGATACGATGTCCTTGTCTGCGGGGCGACCTTCCCGCTTGATGAATCCACCGGGGAACTTTCCGGCCGCGTAGCTCCTCGGCCTGTACTCTACGGTGAGGGGGAAGAACGGGAGATGCGTTCTCTTTCGCTCCGCTACCGCCGCGACCAGCACGGCGGTCTCACCGTACTGAACGAACACGGCTCCGTCCGCCTGACGCGCCATGCGGCCGGTCTCGATGACGAGTCGCCGACCATGAAAGTCTTTTTCGATTCGATGTGCCATCTTACTACCTTCCTCGCTTCTCTTCTTTCCTTCGTGTGCGCCGCATCTTCTTCTCTGTCAGTGCGGCTTGATTGAACACGAGCGACGGCCGTGGCGTCCCGAAAAAAGAGGCGGCGGTCAGCGGTCGCGCCTGTCGCGCTCCGCCGTCCGCCGCGTCCCGGGATGCCATGCGCAAACTAGCGGCGCAGGCCCAACTCGCGAATGACCGTCCGGTACTGCTCATAGTCCGTCCGCCGGAGATATTCCAGCAGACGGCGACGACGCCCGACCATCTTCAACAGCCCGCGACGACCGTGGTGGTCCTTGGGGTGGCTGCGAAAATGCTCGGTAAGGTGCTGGATCCGCGCGGTGAGCTGTGCCACCTGGACGGAGGCGGATCCGCAGTCGTTATCATGGCTGCCGAACTTCTCTACGATTTCCTGTTTTACTTCCGTTGCCAGCGTCATCGATGCTCCATGCTCATATGCCGGCGCGCATTTTCTTCGCCGGCCCTGGGGCCCAGTTTCGTACTCCGGTCAAGCATGACAACTTAAACGGCCCATCACTCGAAGTAAAGAAGTCCAGATTCAATCAGGTGCCGGCTCCGTCACGGCGCTTCGCGAAATACTCTCGCGCGCCCTCCTCGTCGAGCTTCATCTGGTCGACCAATGCCTCCGCCGTCGCAAACGGTCTCACATCGCGCAGCCGTTTCAGGAATTCGACTCTGACGGTTTCACCGTATATGTCCCGATCGAAGTCCAGGATGAACAGCTCGATCGAAGGCGGCGAGCCGGCGAACGTCGGACGCGGTCCAAGGTGCAGCAGGCCATCGCAGATCTCCGTGCGCATGGACGCCCGTACTGCGTAGATCCCCTGACAGGGCAACAACTTACTGCCCCCGGGCGCTGTAATGTTCGCCGTGGGGAATCCAAGATCGTGGCCGCGGCCAAGGCCGTGTACTACCGGACCTCGAAACGAATACGGACGCCCCAGCATCCCTGCCGCAGATTCCACTCTTCCGTCGGCCACCAGCGCGCGAATCGCGGTGGACGATACGGCCTTACTCCCAACCCGCACGGCGTCCACGACGTCGACGGCGAATCCCAGTTCGATTCCGATCCGCCTGAGCAGGTCGATATCCCCCGACCTGGCCCTCCCGAATCCGTGATCGTATCCGATCACGAGCTCCTGGACCCGAAAACGCTCCACCAGGATTCGGCGCACGAACATCTCAGGATCCAACCGGGACAGAGCGTGAGTGAACGGCAGGAAGGCGACATAGTCGAGTCCGCTCTGCGACAGGATTTCCTTCTTCTCGTCCGGGGTCGTGAGCAGGCCCGGAGCAGCGTCGCGACGGACGACGGTGAGTGGATGACGGTCGAACGTCACCAGCACACTGTGCATGTCGCGTCGGCGGGCTCGTTCCCCGATCTCATCCAGCACGGCACGGTGACCCAGGTGGACACCATCGAATGTTCCTACCGTTACGACCGTACCACCGACATCCGGGGGAAGTCCGGAATCGCTCCTGCTTCGTTCTTCATGCTGCATGAAGCACCTTGATTGGTTGCAGGAGTCCCGCCTTCCGCTCTGCGACTGCCACCAGTTCGCCCTCGAACGCCAATGCAACGGGCCACGAACTCGTGTCCTGTACGGGGAAACCACCCGACAACGATTCCTCGACCGTCCCTTCGGGCACGCTCCTACCGTGCGACACGTCTTCGGCTTCCGTCGAGTTGAGGCGGCGAATCGGCAACCACCGCAGGGCGAGCAGCGGGGACATGAGTTCCGGTGGCATCTCCGGTGCATCCGGCCAGGATTCGAGTTCGGTCACCGAAGTCCCTTCCCCGACCTCGAACGGACCGATCTGTGTCCGGCGCAGCGCTGACAGGTGACCCCCGCACCCGAGTCCGCGCCCGAGGTCCCGCGCCAGTGCCCGCACGTACGTGCCAGTGGACACCCACATGTCCAGACCGACGGTCGGAGGGGTCCAGTCGGTGACTTCGATCGAGTGAACCGTCACGGCAGCGGGATCCAGTTCGACCGGCGCTCCTTCCCGCGCCAGGCTGTATGCCCGTCGCCCCCGGACCCGCTTGGCGGAGTACGCGGGTGGGACCTGGAGCAACTCGCCCGTCAGGCTGTGCAGCACTCTGTCGAATTCGACCCGATCGAGATCTCGCCGGGTCTCCAGTCGTTCCACCGGCTCACCGGTGAGATCATCCGTCGTGGTCTCGATTCCCAGCGCGACCTGCGCTGCATAGCGTTTCGGAAGGTGATGGAACAGCTCCGCCAGGCGGGTAGCCCGGCCAGCACAGAGCACCAGCAGGCCGGAGGCAAATGGATCGAGGGTCCCGGTGTGGCCTACCCGACGCATCCTTAGTGCGCGGCGAACCAGACGAACCATGTCGTGGGATGTGGGGCCCTCCGGCTTGTCGACGAGAAGAACGCCGCTGACGGCCCCGTCAGGGCCCTTCATCGCTCCCGTCGTCCACCCGGTCGTCCGGCATTCCGTCCCTGCCGTCGCCCAGGGCTTCGTCGAGCAGGTCCTCGATCTTTCGCGCATGTTCGAGTGTTTGATCCGCAATGAACCGCATTTCGGGAATCCGTCGCAGATGAAGATTCCGTCCGAGCTGGCGACGGAGAAAACCCTCCGCGCTTTCCAGCCCCGCGATCGCATCGTCGACAGGCATCTCCCCGCCGAGCGTCCGGACGAACACATCGGCGTGTTTGAGATCGGTGGTGGTCTCGACACCGGTGATCGTGACCGTGCGGACTCTCGGGTCCTTACTCTCCGTCCGCAGGAGAGACGCGAGTTCCTCGAGCAGAAGCTGGTTCACACGTACGATTCGCCGACTAGACATATCGCCTTTCCCGCTCGGTGACGAAGACCCGCGGATCGGATGCCACCATTGCGTCGAGACGTTCGAGGATCGAATCAGCGACGGTCGCATCCGAGGTGACGAGGGCGACGCTGAGCTCAGCCCTGCCATGCTCGTCCGCGAAATCGGTCTCGGCCGCCGACACTGGAAACCGGGCCCGGATGCGATCCCTGAGTCCGCGGACGATCGACCGCTTCGTCTTCAGCGAACGGCACTCCGGTATTCGCAGAACCCAGCGTGCGTGGGCGTATACGGCCGGCACGAAGGGTCAGCTACCGGCAGCGCTCTGTGCGAGCGAGCGGGCCACCTCTTCGACCCGGTAGCACTCGATCACGTCGCCGACTATGAGATCGTTGTACCCCTCGATTCCGATCCCGCACTCGTAGCCTTCGCGTACTTCCCGCACATCGTCCTTGAAGCGCTTCAGGCTGCCGATCTTCCCGTCATATACCTGTACATACTCCCTGAGCAGCCGCACCGGCAGGTTTCGGTGAATTTCGCCCGAGCCGACGTAACACCCCGCGACCGTACCGACTTTCGGCACCCTGAAGATCTCACGGATTTCAGCGGTTCCGACGATGACTTCTCGCTGCTCGGGCCTCAGCATCCCCTCGAGCGCCAGCTTGACGTCCTCGACCGCTTCGTAGATCACGCTGTACAGACGAATTTCTACCGCTTCCCGCTCTGCCAGCAGGCGTGACTTCACGTCCGGCCTCACGTGGAACCCGATGATCAGGGCGGCAGTGGTCGTGGCGAGCAGAACATCGGACTCGTTGATCGCTCCGACTCCCCTGTGCACGACTTCGACCGCCACTTCCGACGTCCCGAGCCGTTCGAGCGAGTCCGCCAGGGCCTGGACGGACCCGTCCGTGTCTCCCTTGATGATCAGGTTCAAAGTCGCCTGACCTCCTTCGCGCACGGCTGAGAAAATGTCCTCGAGCCTCGTGCCGCGCTGGCGGCGCCGGATATCCTTCTCGCGCTCCAGCTGCTGCCGACGCTGCACGACCTCGCGCACCCTGGCCGCTTCCATCTCCACGAGCTTGTCACCTGCCTGCGGCACGCCTTCAATTCCGAGCACACGGACTGGAATCGCCGGGCCCGCAGCGTCCACCGGGTTCCCCCGCTCGTCCAGGAGTGCCCGGACGCGGCCACCGAACAGGCCGCAGATGAAGTCGTCTCCAACGTTGAGTTCGCCACTCTCGATCAGAACGGTGGCAACGGGCCCCATGCCCTTGTCGAGTTCGGCTTCTACAACTGTCCCCCGGGCATCGCCGGTCGGCTTCGCCTTGAGATCCAGCAACTCGGCCTGGAGCAGGACTTTCTCCAGCAGGTCGTCCAGGCCCTCGCCCGTCTTGGCCGACACTGCTGCGGCCAGCACGTCGCCGCCGAATTCCTCCAGCACCACGTTCTGCGACAGCAGGTCCTGTTTGACCTTCGCCACGTTCGCGGTCGGAAGATCGATCTTGTTGATCGCCACGATCAGGGGGACGCCGGCATTCCGCGCGTGACTGATCGCTTCGATCGTCTGGGGCATTACGGCGTCATCGGCCGCCACCACCAGCACTACGAGGTCAGTGATCTCTGCACCCCGGGCACGCATGGCCGTGAATGCTTCGTGGCCTGGCGTGTCGAGGAAGCTGATCGCCCGTCCGTCCTCGAGCTGGACGTGGTAGGCGCCGATATGCTGCGTGATTCCGCCCGACTCTCCGGCGATCACGTTCGTCCGGCGAATGAAGTCGAGAACCGACGTCTTTCCGTGATCGACATGCCCCATGACCGTGACGACCGGGGCCCGCGGCATGAAGTCGCTGACATCCTCCGCTTCTTCCTGAAGCTCTGGCAGGTCGGCCTCGTACGCTTCTTCACGCGCAGCGGAGAACCCGAACTCGTCGCAAATCAACTCGATCTGGTCGAAATCGAGACGCTGGTTGATGGTCACCATGAGGCCGAGATTCTTGAACGCCGAGGTAATGATCCCTTGCGCAGTCACATCGATCAGGTCCGCCAGTTCCGCGACAGTCAGGAATTCGTTTACCCGTACGGTGGACTTTTCGGCCTCGATCTTCTTCTCGCGGAGATCGCGCTCGACCTCCTGCTGCGATGGACCCGTATCCCGACGACGGCGCCGCGACGGCCCACTGTCGATCGATGCGAGCGTCTTCTTGACGTTTTCCTGCACCGCCTCGCGATCCACGCGTCGACTGCGTTTGCGATCCCGCTTACCCTTACGCCGACCATCGGTCGTATACCCCTCCGCCTGTACACGGACGGTTCCACCCGGAGCGGCGGATGCAGCAGGAACCGCCGGAGTCTCGGGCAGGCCACGCCGAACCGGCTTCGGCTTAACCGGAGGTTTGCGCGGTACTTCCTCGATCTCGACGGCGACGATCGGCTCGATCTCGGCTGCCGGCTGGAGATCCTCGAGCTCTGCCGCGGTCTGTTCGGCCTCCTCCGGGACCAGATCCGCTGCTTCTTTGTCTGCCTCCGCGGCGATTGCCGTCCCGACCGTCTCCTCCGCATCTGCCTGAGGAGCCGCGGTCTCGACCTCGACCTCGGGCTCGTCTGCAGCCAGAGGAACCGTGTCGGCGGATTCCTCCGCCGCTACCGCGACCGCATCGGATTCTTCGACTGGCAGCAACTCGGAGGAGGAATCGACTTCGTCCTCAAGGTCGGCGACGATCGTATCCGGTGCCGTTTCAGCTCCGTCGACCGCCGCAGACTCCGAATCTTCGATCGCTTCTGCCGACTCGGCTTCAACGGGCTGCGGCGCGACCCTCCTGCGCCGGCGCCGACGCGTCCCGGTCGACTCGGCTTCACCCTCGTCCGCCGTTCCACGCCGCTCGCGCTCGAGGCGCGCCCGCAGCCTTGCGATCTGGACGTCCGTCACCGTGGACATGTGGCTGCGTACCCTCACGTCCATCTGGTGCAACATCAAGATCAACTGCTTCGAATCGACGCCGAGTTCTTCGGCTGCTTCATACACGCGGTAATTCGCCAACGCCCGTCCTCCTGAGTGTTTTCCTGCGCGTGCCATTCCAGCACGACCATGTCCTGCCCTGCTTCAGATCCTACCGCTCCTGCCGACCGCCCGGCGCTGTGTCCAGGGCGGGCTTCCGCTCGAGGATCTGCCTCATTCGTTGCCCCAGCCGGGCGTCCTCGATCCCGATCACCACCGCGCGATCCCGACCGATCGCGCGACCCAGCGTCTCGTGGCTCCCGCACGGCAACCACCGAGTGCCGGTCGCGTCGAACACCGGAATCACGCGATTCCGGGCATTGTCTCCAGCATCTCTGGCGACGAGCGCCAGGCTCAACGACCCGCGGCGAGCGGCTTCCCGGACGGCCTTGGTTCCGATGACCGCCCGTCCAGCCCGACGCGTGAGACCCACAAGCTTGAGGGCCTCGGTATCCAGCCGATCGAGATCAGCTGGCGTTTCCTGCACGATCCTCCTCGGGGGCGGAGGCTCCTACCTCGACCGATTCCTGCTCGGCCTCCTCCGCAGACTCGTCGGCCTCCTCCGCAGACTCATCGGCGGCCTCCACGACCGATTCGGACGCGGAGTCCTCCACGGGCTCCTCCGCCGGTACTTCGTCAGCCGGCGCCGCCTCGGGCTGAGAATCCTCCGCGCCGATTGCGAAGATCGATCCCGGCTCTGCGGAGGGTGCCTGTGGCTCCTCGACAACCGTCAACTCGTCGATCAGGCCGACCAGACGCTCTGCCTCTTCCTCATCGATGCCGGGGACCTGGAGGAAGTCGCCCTTTTCCATGTCCAGCACGTTCAGGAACGTTTCGATCCCGGCAGCCTGCAACGCAGCCAGCGTCGCCGGGGTGAGTCCCGCGAGCTCAGACAGCGGGAAGTCCGCGATCTCGTATTCGTCCCCTCCGCCGAACAGTGCCGATTCCGCCCCGCGAGCCAACCAGTCACGGCTGGAATAGAGATCGAGCTGCCACCCGATCAACTGGGATGCCAGGCGCACGTTCTGTCCGTTCCGTCCGATGGCCAGCGACAGCTGGTCCTCGTCCACGATCGCCGTAATCACGTGCCGCTCGGTGTCCGAAATGACCTTCGCCACCCGGGCCGGAGCCAGCGCTCTGCGGGCGAATATCTCCGGGTCCGGGTGCCAGGGAACTATGTCGATCCGTTCCCCGCCGAGCTCAGAAACCACGGCCTGAACCCGCGAACCATTGAGTCCGACGCACGCGCCCACTGGATCCACGGTCTCGTCCCGCGACGAAACGGCGATCTTGGTCCTTCCTCCGGCTTCCCGCACGATCTCCTTGATCTCGACAATCGACTGGTAGATCTCCGGGACTTCCAAACCGAACAGCGCCTTGACGAACAGCGGGTCCGCACGTGACAGAATCAGTCGCGGCCCGCGCGGGGTCTCCTCGAGTTTCTTCAGCACGGCACGAATCGACTCGCCCTGGCGGAACCGCTCACGCGGATTCTGCTCGCGCCAGGGAATGATCGCTTCGGCTTCTCGGGCTCGATTCAGCATCACCACGATCTTGCCGCGCTCGATCTGCTGGACCTCACCGGAAACCAGTTCCCCGACGATTCCGCTGAACTCATTCCTGATCTTGTCGCGCTCGCCTTCTCGTACTCGCTGAATGATCCGCTGCTTCGCCGCCATTACGGCATTTCGACCGAACTCAGTAAATGCCATCGGGATCTCGATCAGGTCACCGACTTCGAAATCCGGATCGTCGAAGCGGGCTTCCACGAGCGGGATCTGACGGGCCGGATCCTCTACGTGCTCCACAACCTCCTTGAGCACCACAATCTTGATGTCTCCATCATCCTGGATGGCGATCTCCGCTTCCACCGGCCCACCAAAATGGCGGGCAAGGGCTGCATGAATCCCGTCCCGGATAAGATCGTGCAGATCCGCGTCAGACAGGGACTTATTCGCCGTCATGACACGGAATGCTTCCACTACTGGAATCTGGTCGCTCATCTCCCTCTTCCGATCTCCCTCGTTGCTTCCGCACCCACGTGACGCTCGGCTTCCCGCGACCGGCTCACAGATCGCTCTCGGGTCGATAGACGAGGTTCGCTTTGGCAATGCCTGCCAGCGGCACGCGTAACTCCCTGTCCTCGGCCTCGAGCACGACTACCGGTCCGTCGTCGCCCTCATCAACTACGCCACGGAGGATCCCCTCCACCTGTCGCTCGCTACCGGCCAGCGGACCGTAGCCCCTCAGGCGCACCGCGAGTCCCGCGAACCTCTCGTAATCGCCCTGCCTTACCAGTGGCCGTTCCACGCCGGGAGAGGACACCTCGAGGATGTAGCTCTCTCCCGCCGCACCTGTTTCGTCCAGCCAGTCTCTGACTTCTCTACTGATCACAGCGCAGTCGTCAACAGTCAGCTCCGACCTGCCGGGGATACCCCCCTGTCTGTCGACTCGCAGCCTGAGGAGAGGACGACGACGTCCTCCGCCCCTGTCGACTGCAACCAACTCGAAGCCCAGTCGCGTGACGACTGTCTCGATTCCTCGTTCAATTCTATCCACGGCCGCCGACTCTCCCGCATGTCGCCGGGCGTCCCTGTCCGAATACGCAGACGAGACGTACCCCCAACAAAAAAGTGGGGCCGCGAGCGTTTCCCCACTTCAGGTCCAGACGTGGACGTCCAGGCGGCCTGCCCCGGACGTGTTTCTCAGCCGCAGAAGATAGTGTCGATACCGCTTGAGGGCAAACCCCTCAGTCGCACCCCGCGCGCCATCCGAGAAAGGCAGCCGTTCGCCCGGCCGTGCCCCGGGAAGCTCTGTGGGAATGCAGAACATCTGCACTGCAGCGCGTGCACCAGCTCGAAGAGGAAATCGCTCCCGCTGGAACGCCCAGTCGAACCGTTTCCCGGGTCAGCCAGGCCCGGAGATCAAGCGTGCCGTTGCCGGTCCCCGGACGACCGAATTTCTGAAGCACCTCCGGCCCCACTTCATAGCAGTCACCGCAGATCGCCGGTCCCATGTGGACCCGCAACTCGGCCGGGGCCACTCCGCTCAGGACTTCGAGAGTCCGAATCCCCTGTTCCACGATCCCTGCAAGCGCGCCGCGCCACCCGGCGTGGAGCACGGCGAATACCCGGGAATCGGGTTCGAGAAGGTAGACCGGAACGCAATCGGCGGTGGTCACCGCGAGAAGCACACCGGTTCGGTCCGAAGCCAGGCCGTCTGCATCGCCCGCGATGCACACACCCGAAACGGGAGACGAATCGACCACGACCACGCGCGCTCCGTGCACCTGGCGGCCGATGACGCTCGCGCGGCATCCAAGAGCATGCGCCAGCGCATCGAACCGTTCTGATAACTCCCATGTGGTCGCAGCACTGGAGAGTCCATAGTCACTCGGAGCCAGAGTGGTTCCGGATACGAGCCCTGGAAACGTGCTCTCCCACTCGGCGTGGACGAGCAGGTCGATCGCTTCGACAGATCTCGGCTCTTCTCGGATCAACAAGGGGACTCGACTCTCTCGATTTCGGCCCCCAACGCCCGCAGACGCACGTCGATCCGCTCGTATCCGCGTTCGATCTGTCCGATATTGTGGATCAGACTTTCGCCGTCAGCCGCGAGTGCAGCGATCAGCAAGGCCATTCCCGCCCTGATATCAGGACTCTCCATGACCGATCCGTGGAGGCCCGACGGTCCTACGACCACCGCCCGGTGCGGATCACACAAAACGATTCGCGCCCCCATCGCGATCACCTTGTCGGCAAAGTACATCCGGGACTCGAACAGCTTCTCGTGAATCAGGATCGTGCCCCTGCACTGCGTGGCGACCACCAGAGCGATCGACATCAGGTCCGCGGGAAACGCCGGCCACGGTCCGTCACCGAGGGTTGGAATCTGATCTCCCAGATCTGGCTGGACCTCCAATGCCTGGTCGGCCGATACCACGAGCTCTCCATCGCGCAGCTTGCAGCGTACACCCATCTTCTCGAATCCGACTCGCAACGGATCGAAGTGCTCGGCCTCGACCTGTTCGATAACCAGCTCGGAGCCTGTGATCGCGGCGAGACCGATCATGCTGCCGACTTCGATGTGGTCAGTTCCTATACGCCATGTCCCACCACTCAGTCTCGAGACCCCGAGAATCGTCAAACGATGCGTTCCGATGCCCTCGATCTCCGCTCCGAGGCTGACCAGGAAATTGCACAAGTCCTGGACGTGAGGCTCGGCGGCAGCGTTGCGGATCGTGGTTTCCCCACTGGCCAGCACCGCGGCCAGTACCGCGTTCTCCGTTCCCGTGACAGACGGTTCGTCGAGGAAGATCTCGGCTCCTCTAAGCTCCTTGGCGCGCAGTTCGTATCTTTCACCCGCTTCGACCTTCGATCCGAGGCGGCTGAGGGCAAGAAAGTGCGTGTCGAGACGCCGGCGGCCGATCACATCCCCGCCCGGTGGCGGCAGCATCACCTTTCCGAGCCGGGCGAGGAGTGGCCCGGCGAGCAAGATCGACGCGCGGATGCGCCGCGAGAGTTCCGGGTCCACCGATCCGGTATGCAAGCCGGCCGCGTCGACCCGGAAGGTGTTGTCCGATACGTGCTCGACCAGCGCCCCGAGCTGCTGCAAGAGCTCGACCATCGTGAACACGTCCCGGATCTCCGGCACATTTTCCAGGACGACGGGCTCGTCCGCCAGCAGACATGCGGCGAGAATTGGAAGCGCCCCGTTCTTGTTGCCGGACGGACGGAATCTTCCCGCCAGCCGGGCCGGACCATGGATGCGATAATGCACGACAGTGCTCCTTTCGCTCGGGACGCGCGACGCGCTTCCGGGCCAGGGACCAAGGTAGAGGGTGGCGAGAATGGCTGGCAACGCGGTGTGGGCCCGTGCGCCCCTGAGGGAGGGAGCTCCGCTTGACAGCATTCGTCGGCGGGTCCATGCTCTGCAGGTAGCCGTTGTGGACGCAGTCTGCGGCGGCCAGGGGCGCCCAGTGAGGAGGAGCCGGCAACGTGAAGCTCACCGAGTACCTTGAAGCTGATCTTGTGGTATTCGACGTCCAGCCCGGCGAGGTCGCCGACATTCTGTCTCAGCTCGTCCAGCCCCTGGTGCGTGACGGCACCCTGGCCAGTGTGGAACGGGTTCTCGATGCATTGCTGGCCCGCGAGAAGGTCCTGAGCACGGGTATCGGCCAGGGGATCGCCGTTCCACACGCGATCAGCGAAGTGATCCAGTCTCCCCGGCTCATCGTCGGACTGGCTCCCGAGGGTGTCGATTATGACTCCATGGACGACGCGCCCGTGAATGTGTTTTTCGTCCTCCTGTCTCCGCCCGATCGCGCGGGACATCATATCCGGCTGCTCGCCCGGATCGCTCGCCTCGCCCGTCATCCGGAGTTTGTCGATGCACTGCGCACCTGCGAAACAGGCGAGGAAGTCGTGAGCCACGTTCACGAGTATGAGCAGGAGCACGTCTAGGCCCGACCGGGAAGGTCCTGTCGAAGGAACTCCAGGGAAAGCCGAGGAGCAGCAGTGGAGTTACTGATCGCCGTGATCAACGATGTGGACCGGATGGACGAGGTCCTGGCGGGATTCCTGGAAATCGGGATCACCGGCGCCACCGTCATCGACAGCGAGGGTATGGGCCGGGTCCTCAGTCACGACATTCCGATCTTCGCCGGACTCCAGACTTTGATCTCGCGCTCGCGACCTCAGAATCAGACCCTGTTCAGCGTGATCGACGAACCGGACAAGGTCGACCAGGCAATCGCTCTGTTGCAGGACGTGTGTGGACGGTTCGACGACCCTGCAACGGGGATCGCGATGACAGTCCCAGTCAGCCGGGTGGTCGGCCTCGCACCGGAGTTGGGTGAATCGGAAGGGTGAGGCTCCTCCTCACCGTCCTCGCCCTCGCACTTCTCAGCCTCGTCGGATCAAGACTCGGATTCGGCAGCCGGCGAGCTTCGCTCGGAATTCGCCTGTTCGTCTCCGCTGGCTCCCACTACGTGCTGCTCGGTCTTCTACTCGGACCACACGGAGCAGGCCTCATCACGCGAGCAGTGACAGATTCACTGGCCCCCTTCATCGCGTTGGGCCTCGGCTGGATCGGCCTTCTGTTCGGCCTCCAGTTCGACCGCCAGACCCTCAAGGCATTCACCAGGCGTGAGCACGCGATGGTGGTCGGCCAGTCGATTATCACGTGGACCCTCCTTGCGGCAGGACTGGTCGGGATTCTCCTGCTCGCCGGACGCAGAGATGCGTCGTCACTGGCCGCCGCCTGCGCAGCGGCGGCGGCTGGTTGTGCTTCGAGTCCGACCGGGGCAGCGGTCGTATTCGGCTCGGCGCGGGTCAGTGGACCGTTTTCCAGGCTCGCCACCCTTGCCACGAGCCTCGACGGCGCGACAGGCATCGTATTCCTGGCCATCGTGTACGCTGCCGTCCACCCTCCCGCCCCGGTCGGCCTGGTCGACCTCGGTCCCGTGCGCTGGATCGTCGTCCCGATCCTGCTGGCGCTCCTGTTCGGCTGGCTGTTTCTGTCTCTGTCCCGCGAGAAGCCGCCCCCCGACGAGTTCATGCTCTTCCTGCTTGCCGTGGCTCTCATTCTTGCTGGTACGAGCCTTTCAATGGCAGCTTCGGCGCTGTTCACGTCCTGGCTGACTGGCGTATTCATCGCGAATCTCTCACCACTCCGCAAACGGGTCTATACGGCCCTCGCCCGGTGGGAGAAGCCGGTCCACGTCCTCTTCCTGCTGCTGGCAGGGACCCTGCTCAGCCTCAGTTCATGGTATGTAGGGCTGTTTCTCGCAGCATACCTGGTCCTGCGGGTGATCGGGAAGCTCCTTGGCGGCCAATTCGCCCGACCACTCCTCGATCCGATGTCCGGGAGTGAGCGATTCGGAGCGACCCTCCTCTCCCAGGGCGGAGTTTCAATCGCCATCGCCATGTCAGCGCTTCTCTTGCTCCGAGCGACGTTTCCCGGTTCACAGGTGGTGCCGGCGCTGTTCGACGCTACGATTCTCGGGATCATTCTGTTTGAAATCATCGGGCCGGTCATGATGCGCCGAGTCCTGGCGAGTGTCGGGGAGATTCACAAGACCGCCGAACCTGCCTCGAAGCAGGGGCGAGCTTCTGGTTCCTTTCCCGGCGGCTCGCTTCCTGCTGAGAATCCTGGTTGAGTCGCGACCCGCCGGGGTCTATTCTTACGCGGATGCGAACGGTGGAGAACCGCCGACAGGAGAAGCACCGTGGCCTTTTATGAAGTACTCGTGCACACATCCCTGGTCCTGTGGATCATTTTCGGGTCAGGACTGATAATCTCGCTGATCCTCATCGTCCCCCGCATCCTGCGAGCTTTCTCGGAGTTGGACCGCCTCACGGATGCGCTCACGAACCGGATGCTCCCGATCCTGGAGCGCCTGGACGGAGCGGTGCAGGACTTCGGGAAGATCTCGGATGCTGCGCTGGCCGGCGTCGAGCGGATCGATGAGACCGTCGTCCATGTTTCGGACTCCGTCGAACGCATGCTGGATGTCACGGAGGACCGGGTTTCCGAGATCAACGCGCTCGTGACCGTGGCGATCGAAGAGGCCGAGGACACCTTTGTCTCCACCGCGGGGATTTTGCGCGCCATCGGTGGCCGGAGTGATCGAAAGAAGAAGCGTGGCCGGAGGCAGAGTGATCGCAAGAAACGCGGGAAGCGCAAAGACAGGGACCGATGGCTCCGCGGTGGAGACCGCCGGCGGTTGGGTTGATCCGGATCTCGACGCTCGTAGTGCCGCTGTTGGCAACGGCACTACTCCTGCTCATTCCCGAAGCCGCCTACGCATGGGGACCTGCGACCCATGTCCAGATCGGCATGGAAGCGTTGCGCTCGCTGAACCTGTTTCCGGCTCACATCGCCGGTGTGATCGCCCAGTACCCGATCGACTTCCTGTACGGGAATCTCGCCGCGGACATCTCGCTCGGTAAGAAGTACGCCCAGATCGGTCGACATTGCCACAACTGGGACGTCGCGCGCGAGATTCACCGCGCGGCGGGCGATGATGAACGTCTGCAAGCTGCCATGCTGGGATACCTGTGCCATCTCTCCGCCGACGTGCTGGCGCACAATTCCTATGTTCCGCGGATGCTCCTCCTGACCTCCTCCACCCGGGGTCTCGGGCATTCATACTGGGAACATCGGATGGATACCGACGTGGGGATCGAGCACTCTCAACTCGCTCGCTGGATCGTCACCCGCCACGATCACTCGGCCACGGATGCGCTGTTTCGCCGTGTGCTGTCGAGCACGCTGTTCAGCTTCAGCACGAACCGCAGGATCTTCCGGGGGATGATCCGGATCAACGGAAACGAGAGTTGGCAGGCGATCATGGATACAGTCGTCGACAACTCCCGGTGGGACCTCGACCCGACCACGGTCGCGAGGTATCTCAGGCACAGTTTCGAGCTCGTGGCTGATTTCCTGGCCAACGATGAAGAATCGCGGGCAGCGTCGCAGGATCCGATTGGCGACATCGCGCTCACGGAGGCCAAGCAGATCCGTCGTCGGGTCCTGATCGCAGGCGGGTGGAAGAGCCTCGAAGCGATCGACCAGACGGCCGATCACCACTTCCCACTGCCGCACGGATCGTCTGATTTCTGGGACCTGCGCGGCGACACTTCGGCCGAGGCGGCCCGACGGGTCGAGCAAGCCCTCTCCGCTTCGATCACCCCGCCACCGGCTCCCGTGCTGGACGCCGTCCTCGATCCAGCCGGAATCAGGATCGGCCCGGCCCCGGTCGATCAGGACTGATCAGCCACCGCTCTCGAACACGGTTTCACCCCCGACAATCGTCATCTCGACCTTGAGATCCTTGATTCGCTCCGGGTCGACATCGAACGGACTTCGATCCAAGACCACAATGTCGGCCAGCATGCCGGGCCGGATCGTCCCGACTCGATCCTCGCTGAAGCCCGCGCGTGCGGCGTCGCGCGTATAGCCCGCAAGAGCCTGGTCGACGCTGACTTTCTGGTCGGGAATCCAGCCATCCGGATGAGCACCATCCAGCGTTTGACGCGTCACGGCAGCGTAGACGCCGAGCAGCGGATCCAGCGGCGCGACTGTCCAGTCGGACCCGAATGCCGGGCGTGCGCCGGCCGCCTCCAGCGAGCGGAAAGCATATGTCGACCGGGCTCTGTCAGGCCCGATCTTTCGTTCAGCCCACCTCCCGTCATCGATCGCATGATACGGTTGCATGGCCGGGATGACTCCGAATTCGGCGAATCGGCGGAAGTCTTCCGGGCGAAGGTGCTGGGCGTGTTCGATACGATAGCGCCGATCGCGCTCTCCGTGTTCCCGCACGAGATTCTCGTACAGGTCGAGCAGCTCCGCGTTGGCGCGGTCTCCGATCGCGTGGATCGCCACCTGCAGTCCGGCCACGTCGGCCGCTCGCACACGGTCCGCCAATTCGTCCATCCCGATCACCGTCAGACCGCTCGTGGAGGGGGTATCGAGATACGGATCGAAGAACAGAGCGGTGGAGGATCCCAGCGAGCCATCCACGAATCCTTTGAGCCCTCCCCAGCTGAGCATGTCATCCCCGATACCCCCACGCTCGTCGACGAACGTCGCGAGGCGCTCCACCGTCGATAGGGGCACGAAGGCACGGACCCGGAGCGTCAGCGCACCCCGAGCGTGCGCCCGCTCGTAAGCTGCCAGGCCATCCCACGTGCCCATGTCGTGCACTCCTGTGACACCGAGCGAGGCCGCGTACCGCATCGCTGCCGACAGCGCCGAGTCCTGTTCTTCGTGCGTAGGTTCCGGGACGGCCGCGAACAGGAATCCCATCGCTTCGTCTTTGAATACGCCGGTTGGTCTCCCGGTTTCGTCCCGCACGATCTCCCCGCCGGCCGGGTCCGGCGCGTTCGGATCGAATCCGGCCAGTTCGAGAGCCTTGCTGTTGGCGAGCGCCATGTGCCAGTCGAGTCGGGTCACGAACACCGGATGCTGCGGGGTGAACTCGTCGATCCAGGCGCGATCCGGCAGTTCCCCTCCCCACAATTCGTGGTCCCAGTCTCCACCGAGAATCCAGGTGCCCGGCGGAAGCTGCTCGGCGTACTCCGTCAGGCGGCGCGCAAACTCTGCCCGGCTCGAAGCGTCTCGCAGATCCACCGACTCCAGGCGAAGTCCACCGTCCAAAAAGTGGGTGTGCGTGTCGATGAACCCTGGCATGACAAATCGCCCTTCGAGTTCGATGACGTCCGTATGCGGCCCGGCGAGCGCCCGGATCTCCTCGCTGCCACCCACCGCAGTGACTCGTCCGTTCGCGATCGAGACTGCCTCGGCCGTCGCGAGAGTGGAGTCTCCGGTCCACACCGAGCCCCCGACCAGGATCCGGTCCGGGGTCGGCGTCTCAGACCCGTTCACGCCACAGCCCCAGGTGACGACGGTTGCCGCCAGCAAGACGGCCCGGGAGCACTCATGCACGCGCCTCTCCTCTCTCAGGCGGGCCGCAGACCCGCGTGGACTACCATGACTTTGCGCACTCCGGCATCTCCGAAGTCGATCTCGGCCTTCACGCCGGTGCCCCGACCACTGACGCTGACGATCTCGCCTTCGCCGAATTCGGGGTGGACCACCCGGGCTCCGGCCTGGATCCGAAGTTCCTCTTGCGAATCGCTGAAATCGTAACGGATTTCTTTGTCCTTCGGCACCGGAGACTTACGTGAGATCGAACGCTTCCAGCTCCAGTCGGCCGAGTCGTCGTCCTTCAGGATCGGGGCACTCCTGGCCCGCGGCTTTCCCGCCGCTGACCAGTGACGGCGAACAGGCCCGTCGGGCAGTTCGGCCAGGAACTGGGACGGCGCCGATCGCTGCTCGTTGCCGTAACGCCACCGGCGCTGCGCGTACGTGAGGGTCAATCGATCCTCCGCACGCGTGACTCCGACGTAAAACAGGCGTCGCTCCTCTTCCAGTTCCTCCGTTGTCTCCATCGCCCGGGACAGCGGAAACAGGCCATCCTCGAGGCCGACGACGTACACGACAGGAAACTCGAGCCCTTTGGCGTTGTGCAGCGTCATCAGGGTGACCCCGGGCGCTCGCTCGTTGTAGTCGTCGATGTCGGCCCTCAACGCCGCGGACTGCAGATACAGCTCGAGATCCGTGGCGTCATCCGCGCCGTCTTCGATCTCGGTCGGATCGAAGGCGGACGCCGCGGCCAGAAGCTCGGTGAGATTGGCGATTCGATCCGCGCCGTCATCTTCCGATTCCAGCGCCTGCACCAGGCCGAAGCTCCTGATGCACTCCCGGATCACTTCCTCGCTATCAGCGCCAGCCGCGAGTCCGGCCAGGGCTGAGATCCCGGCCGCAAAGTCCCGCAGAGCGTTCGCCCCGGCCGGCGGAATCCCGGGGATGTCGGGCGCCAGTTCTGCGGCGTCGAGGAGTGACAGCTCCCTCGCGCCGGCCTCCGTTCTCAAGCGTTCTAACGTGACGGAGCCGACACCACGACGTGGCCAGGAAACGGCCCGGGCGAACGCCGCCTCGTCAGACGGGTTCACCACGAGCTGCAGATACGCGAATACGTCCTTGATCTCCCTCCGGTCGTAGAACCTGACCCCACCTACGATACGGTACGGCAACCGTGCACGGCGGAGCGCGTCTTCAAACGGCCTCGACTGAGCGTTCGTCCGGTACAGAATGACTGCTTGATCGGGCCTGTATCCGCCCTCACCCTGTTCGATCTGCCCCACAACCCAGTGCGCCTCTGCCCGCTCATCGGTGAATTGCCTCAGGGCGACCGGCTCTCCCTCGGGACGCGTCGTTCGCAGACGCTTTTCTTTGCGCGATCGGTTGTTCCCGATCACCTCGTTCGCGACTTCCAGGATCGAAGGAGTGGACCTGTAGTTTTCCTCCAGCCGCACCACGGCGGCGCCGGGAAAGTCGCGTTCGAAATCGAGGATGTTCCGCACGTCGGCTCCACGCCAGCCATAGATCGACTGATCGTCATCCCCTACGACACACACGTTCCCGTGGCCTCGGGCGAGTCGGCGGACAATTCTGTACTGGGCGTGATTCGTGTCCTGGTACTCATCGACCAGCACGTGAAGGAACTGATCGGCGTAGCGGTCCCCGACCTCCGGGTGATCCTCGATCAGGCGCACCGTATGCACGAGAAGGTCGTCGAAGTCGTAGGCATTCGAACGCACAAGGACCTTTTCGTACGCCGGGTAGACTTTGGCCACGGCGCGCGACATCAGGTCGAAGGCCTGCCCACCGTACTCATCCGGCCCCACGAGTGCGTTCTTGGCGTCAGAGATCCTGGCGCGCAGGGCATTCGGCGTCCAGCGAGCCGGATCCAGGTCCACATCTTCCATCGCCTGTTTCAGCGCCCGGCGGGAATCATCTTCATCGTAGATCGTGAACCTCGCGCCCCGCGGGAGGCGGTCGCCTTCTCTGCGCAGGAGACGGGCACAGATCGAATGAAACGTGCCGGCCCACAGCCCCCGCGGATCGTCGCCCAGTTTCTCCGCGATGCGATCGCGCATCACTCCCGCGGCCTTGTTGGTGAACGTCACCGCCAGGATTCTGCGGGGAGGCACACCGTTCTCTGACACGAGCCGGGCCACCCGGGACGTGAGGACTCGTGTTTTTCCTGAGCCGGCACCGGCGAGAATCAGTAGCGGACCCTCGCCGTAATCGACCGCGGCCTGCTGTTCGGGGTTGAGGGAGATTCCGCTCACGTCAACGCTTCAGCCAAGGGCAGTTCCAGGGTAAAGACAGCACCGCCGTCCGACTCCTCCAGGCGGATCACCCCACCGTGAACCTCGACCACGATTCGGCGGGCCAGCGACAATCCGACCCCCCACCCGCCGTGCTTCGACGTGATGCCTACATCGAACAGCGAGCCGCGGAGGTGTTCCGGAACTCCATCGCCGTCGTCCTCTACCCGATACACTGCTCGGCCGGAATACACCCCGCCGTAGACGATCCGAATCGTACCGTCCCTGCCCGCGAGCGAATCGAGCGCATTCTTCACGAGATTCTCGAATGCCCACTCCAGCAGAGTTTCCTCGCCCTGGACCGTCGGAGCGACCATGGGAAGTTCCGTTTCGAGCCGGACACGGCCGCCCAGCGATGGAAGCCTCGCCTCGAAATAGCGGGACAGGTTCCGCAGCAGCTCGGGCACATCCACCGGTCGCAACTCCGGCGCACGCCCGATAGCCTCGAATCGGCGTGACACCTTTTCCAGCCGCCTGAGGTCGTGGCGCATCTCCTCGCGCACGTCGATTTCGGCCCCGGGCAGATCGAGACCGAACCTCGGCGCTGACCCGTCCTGTCCTGCGTCGACGTCAAGCAATTCCAGCCAACCGACGAGTGAACTCAATGGAGTTCCCATCTGATGCGCCGACTCCCTGGCCATACCGGACCAGATCCGCTCCCGCTCAGCCTGGTAACTGGTTCGAATGATCCACGCACCGATCCCCACGACCGCCAGGAGCAACGCCGCCTGCAACCACGGAATCCACTTCAGCCGGCGAAGGAATGCTGGCTCCCCGTAGTGCACAATGAACCCGGAGGATTCGTCCACGTGAGGCGGGTACGAAGCATCCAGCTGGCCGACGTATTCTCGCACCCTCTCCCGGTCGGCCGGGATCTCGAGGTCTGCCGGAAACGGGAGATTCACACTGAGGGTCGGATTCCCCTCGAGGTCGGTCTGCACGACTGGAATCCCCAGCGCATACAGCTCCTGGAGCAGCGCGAATTCTCCTTCCGCCGTAAAGCCCTCCGGCGACGCCACAGCCTGGACGGTCTGAAAGTAGATTCGACTGAATACCGAAGCGTCGCGACGCAACTCCTGCGCGATCTGCTGGCTGTAGACGAGATAGGAGACGAGAACCGCGGCAAACAGGAAGAAGATCCCCAGTGGGACGAACCGACGCCCGGCGGAAATCCTCCCGATCACGGCGGTGAGAGCCGATCGAAACCCGTATACGGTATGAGCACGTCCGGGACCGACACACTTCCGTCCGGCTCGCGTCGATTCTCCAGAATCGCGACGAGTGTGCGGGCCAGAGCGACTCCGGAACCATTCAAGGTATGCACGAACTCCGGCTTCCCCGACGCCTGTTCCCTGAATCGAATGTTGGCGCGCCGGGCCTGATAGTCGGTGTACGAGGAACAGCTCGAGACCTCGAGCCAGCGACCCACGCCAGAGACCAGACCTCCAGGTCGTAGGTGATCGCGTTCGAGAATCCGAGATCGCCCCCGGGCAACAGAATTCGGCGGTAGGGTAGTTCGAGCCGCTCCAGCACCGTCTCCGCGTGACGAGTAAGCAACTCGAGCTGATCCGCAGATTCCTCCGGACGGCAGTAGCGCACCAGCTCGACCTTGTCGAACTGGTGCACCCGGAGCAGGCCTCGCGTGTCCCTGCCGGCAGCGCCGGCCTCACGGCGAAAGCACGGAGTGTAGGCGACATACGCCTTCGGCAGATCCGCAGAATCCAGAATTTCGCCCCGGTGCAGGTTCGTGACCGGGACCTCAGCCGTCGGAACGAGGAACAGGTCGTCAGGCACCGTCCGATACTGGTCTTCTTCGAACTTCGGAAGCTGGCCCGTACCGACCAGGCTCGCCCGGTTCACGACGAAGGGCGGCGCCACCTCGATGTAGCCGTGCTCCTCCGTGTGCAGGTCCAGCATGAACTGGATCAGCGCGCGGTTCAGACGCGCTCCCTGTCCGAACAGAACAGGAAACCCGGATCCCGCGATCTTCGAGCCGCGTTCGAGGTCGAGCACCGAGAGCCGCGCGCCGATGTCCCAATGTGGCTCATCTTCCGGAGTCGGAGGCCTGGGCTCGCCCCGGGCGCGGACGACCTCGAACTCACCCTCTCCGCCTGGCGGTACCCGCTCATCGGGGAGATTCGGGATCTGCAGCAGCGAAGCCTCGAGCTGAGCCTCGACGGACGCCAGGTCTGCATCGAGATCCCGGACTTGTTCGGCCACGGCCTTCATTTCGGCCAGCAGGTCGTCAGCGGACTCGCCGCTCCGTTTCCTGTCTCCGATCTCGCGCGACGCCTCGTTCCGCCGCTGCTTCAATACCTCGACTTCGGCGAGGATCGCCCTCCGGCGTTCGTCCAGCGCCACAACCCCGTCGAGCAGTCCGTCTATCTCGGCGTCTCCTCGGACGGCAAGTCGCGCTCTCACGACCTCCGGTTCGAGGCGGAGTCGCCGGACATCAATCACGGATTCGTGCTGGGATCGAGGTTCCGGTTCTCACAGTTCGGGTTTATGAGGTGGCTCAACGTCACGGTACCCTCGGTCTCGTCAATCGCGTCGACGCTGAACTTTCCGAAGTATCGGCAGCGCAGGCTTCCGTAGGTCTGATCCTGGCGGCTGCGGCTCACGACCAAATCGCCGACCGAAATCAGAATCGGCTCGAGCACGACATACCCGTTGTCGGGAGCCTCGGTCAGTCCATCGAAGCTTGACAGAACTACCTGGACTCCCGGCTCGGTGTCCTCGTCTTCCGTGTATACTCCGCGCGAGGCCAGGACCGGCCCATCCAGTTCATCCACGAAGAACACGAAGTCCCACCCGGGATTCTGGTCGGTACGGATGACGGTGCTCGTGATCAGGTCGAATGCCGACGGATCGAGTAGCGCTCCAGTGTTGAAATCGGTCAACTCCACTGCTACTACTTCCTCCGGAAGCGGGAGAAGTAGCGGCTCGGTCGAGTCACCACACGCGGAAATTGCCACCAGCAACGCAGCCGTCGCCATGACGCCGCGCATCGAATATGCTGTCATGTATACCTCGCTCACGGTTTGCTCGGGTTGCTCAAACGCCCGGTATTATAGCAGACTTCGCGGCGCGCGCGAGGCCGGGGACGGCGGCGCATCGGCCACCGTCTCCAGATCCCGTCTCCGCACCGGAATCTCATGTCCAGATCAGACAACGAGCTCCCGAACCGATATGCCGTGATCCTCGCTGGAGGCATCGGCTCCCGGTTCTGGCCAGCTTCTACACCGGACAGACCCAAACAACTCCTCCCGCTGGGAAGCGACAGATCGCTGATCCAGGACACCGTCGTGCGCGCCAGCCACCTCGTCGGAGAGGATCGGGTACGGATCCTCGCCGGGCGCGGACTCGTCGAGCCGTTTGTAGAGGCAGTTCCGGGCCTCGACGCGGGCGCGTTTTTCGTCGAGCCGATCGCCCGCAGTACCGCACCTGCTCTCGTCTGGGCCGCACACGAGATCGAGCGCACAGATCCCGGCGCGATCATGATCTCTCTCCACTCCGACCACGTAATCGAGCCATTCGACCTGTTCCAGGCCACGATCGACAGAGCGGTCCGCGCCGTGACCGAACGAGGGAGTCTCGTCTGCCTCGGAATCGAACCGTCGCGTCCCGAAACCGGCTACGGCTACATCGAGGTGGGAGCGGACCGGGGCGAGGGAATCCATGCCGTAACCCAGTTCCACGAGAAGCCCGACCGGAATATGGCCGAACAGTATTCCGCCTCCGGGAACCACCTCTGGAATTCGGGGATTTTCGTGTGGCGCGCCCGCGACCTGATCGATCAGGCCCGGCGCTGGGCGGTCGAACTCCAACCCACACTTCCCCTGCTCGAATCCGGAGATGTGGACGGCTTCTTCGATTCGGTTCAGCCGGTCAGCATCGACGTGGGCGTCCTCGAGCGTTCAGATCGGGTCGAGGTGGCACGCGCTCCTTTCGCATGGGACGATGTCGGAACCTGGGCCGCGCTGGACCGAACTCGCGACCACGATCCGGCCGGGAACGTCCTGGTCGGTGAGGCAAACGTTCTCGAAGGCTCGGGGAACGTCGTCTGGGCCGAAGGCGGCCGCGTTCACCTGTTCGGCATGCACGACACGGTCGTCGTTCGAGTCGGCCCTGAAACACTTGTAATGCCTAAAGATCACGCCTCACACCTGAAGCGTCTTCTTGCATTCATCGAGGAAGGGTGAGGATCGATACCGTGAACCTTTGCGTCTTCGATGATCGCACCGCAGACGGCTGGACACCGTTCGCCTTGACCCGTCCGTGCGGCGAATTGAGGTTCGGCGACCGACTGCTCAGACAGCGCCTCGAGCGATTCGCGGGTCGGTCGACCGTGGCGACTCTTTCCCGCAACTGGCTCACCCGGTTCCAGGAGCCGGGCACCCCGCCCGTGCTGACCAGGAATGAGGCGCCCGTTGAAGGAGATCGCCTGTTCTTGTGCTCCCGGTTTGTCCCGTTCGAGAATTCGAATTGGAAATCGCCCGCGACACCCGGTCCTGCGCTGCTGCTGGTCGCGGATCAGGTCGCCGGGGCCTGGCTTCCCGCGGGCACGGACGTCCCCGACGAATCCTGGTTTTCCGAGCCGGTCGGGCTCCCGGGCTTCAGCGAGCAGCAGGTGGATGGAGTCCTGCTGAACAACGTGTGGCAACTCGTCAGCGGAAATCCCGAGAGACTGGCCCATGACCTGTCGGGGCTCGATTCATCTCCCCTCCCCGACGGCGTGCATCTGCTCGGTACGGGCCCCGTGAGTCTCGGAGCGAACGTCAGCATCGAGCCCGGTGTGTTGTTCGATACCCGACACGGCGGGATCCGCCTGGACGACGGGGTCGAAGTGCGTGCCGGGGCGAGGCTCGCGGGTCCGGTGCACACTGGAGCCGGTTCGCGGCTGCTCGGAGGACCGTTCGACGCCGTGTCCGCTGGTCCCCGCTGCTATCTGCGAGGCGAGATCGAGGAGACGGTCGTGCTCGGCTATGCGAACAAAGCACATGCTGGGTTCCTCGGTCACGCGTACCTGGGGAACTGGGTAAATCTGGGAGCCATGACAACGAACAGCGATCTCAAGAACAACTATGGCCCCGTGCGGCTTGGAGGCCGCGGCGGCGAGATCGAGACAGGGCTGGTCAAGCTGGGCTGCCTGATCGGGGATCACGTGAAGACGGCGATCGGCACGATGATCAACACGGGAACGGTCGTGGAAGCCGGAGCAAACCTCTTCGGCGACTCCCGGCCGCCGAAGTGGGTCCCGCCTTTTGCCTGGGGACATGCTCCAGGAGCTCCCACGTACGACAGAGGAGCTTTCGTCGAAACAGCGATTCTCGTGATGAACCGCAGACAGATCGAGCCGGACGACCGGACCCGCGCCTTCCTGGCGGCCTGCTGGGACGAGTCACAGCGGTGTGGTTCGGCTTGAGGATCGCCAGCCTGGGAAGCGGAAGCCGGGGCAACGCGGTGCTCATCGAATCCGATTCGACCCGGATTCTGGTGGACGCCGGATTCAGCGGCGCTGAACTCGCCCGCAGACTCGAGTCACTGGACCGGGATCCAGCCGATGTGGACGCGGTCGTCGTCACCCATGAGCATCGCGATCACACCGCGGGAATCGGTATCGCCGCCCGGCGCTGGGGGTGGCCGCTGTTCATGACCACGGGCACGGCCGCGGCTTGCGAGAATCTGCTGCGTGGAAGCGAGGAGACGCAGATCTTTGAATCGGAGACGCGATTCCGAATCGGTGATCTCGAGATCCATGCCATACCTACCTGCCATGATGCGGCAGACCCGGTCGCGGTCACGGTAACGGAGACAGGAAGCGCTCTGAAAGCGGCGGTGGCGACGGATCTTGGCCGGGCGACCATGCCGGTCCGAGCAGCGCTGGCCGGCTGTCATTACCTGGTCCTGGAGGCGAATCACGACGAAGTGCGCCTGCGGGATGCGCCCTACCCTTGGTCCCTGAAGCAGCGAATCGGAGGAAGCCGCGGTCACCTGTCGAATCACCTCGCCGGTGACCTCGCGCGAGAGATCCTGCACCCGGAGCTAGGCGGCGTGCTTCTCGCGCACCTGAGCCAGGAGTGCAACGAACCTAGACTCGCGCTGGCAGCCGTCCGTTCAGCGATTTTCCCGGCCGGATACCGGGGAGTGGTTGAAGTCGCAGTACAGAGCGAAGCCGGACCGCTGAAAGATGTGGCGGATCTCGTCGGCCGGGTCAGCCGACGCGGCACTCAGCTGTCGCTGTTCACGGCAGGCTGAACCACCAGACGATCAGGCCCCGACCAGCCTCATGATGTCGTTGGCGAACGCCCACACCATCAGGCCGAGCACCAGCAGCATGCCGATCTGAGAAAACCGGAGCCGCTGTTCGATGCTCACCGGCTTCCCGCCGCGAAGTCCTTCGATCGCCAGAAACAGCAGATGTCCGCCGTCGAGCACCGGAATCGGAAGAAGATTCAGCACGGCCAGATTGACACTGATGATCGCCATGAAGTCGAGCAGCGGCCAGAAGCCCGCCCGGGCGAACTGGCCGGACAGCTGGCCGATCACGATCGGCCCTCCGAGTTCCTTCGGTGAGCGCCGACCCGTCAACAGCTGGGCGAAGAACCCGGTGACCTCACTGACCCAGGAGCCAGTTTCGCGGGCCCCTGCAATGATCGACTCCCCGACACCGAGTGCCCGGTAGGAGTCCTCACCAACCGGGAAGGTCACACCGATCCGGCCAAATTCAAGTGAGTCCCGTGCGATGCTGTCCCACTCCCGGACTGCCCCGGCAACGACTTCGAATTCAATCGTCTGGCCGTCCCGCTCCACGGACAGAGTGAGTTCCTCGCCAGCGCGTGGCAGGATGTACCGCGTAACGTCGGACCTGTCTTCTGTCCGGCGGCCATTCACCTCGCGAATTATGTCCCCGGGCTGAAGTCCGACAGCCTCCGCGGGTGATCCCTCTACCACCTCGCCGACCACGGGTTCGTAGATACCCCGGTCGTGAGCAATGAAACTGAACGCCACGAACGCGAACAGGAAATTCATCAGCACGCCGGCGGAAATTACGAAGAAGCGGGCCCACAAAGACTTGGCGTCGAAATCCCGGGGTGAGGGCTGTCGTTCTTCGGCGGTCGAGCCACCCTCGAGGGCCGAAGTGACTTCCTCGTCGATCATACCCTCCATCTTCACGTAGCCACCGAGCGGCAGGGCGGAAATCACGTACTCCGTCTCGCCCCGCTTGAAGCCGACGAGCTTCGGGCCGAAGCCGATGGAAAACCGGGATACCTCGATGTCCACGAGCTTGGCCGCCCAGAAGTGCCCGAGTTCGTGAACCAGGATGAGGACACCCAGCACGATGGCCGTGGCGAGGATGGTGGTCAGCATGCGCGCATTCCCAAGTCGACTTTCAGCTCTCGGACCCGTCCAGGCGCACCGGCGATCGCCGGGCACGCACGTTCAGCGAAGTTTCCACCCCGGACATATCGGCGTGTTCCGCTCACGACAAGCCTCGCGCGGCCTCCCGGGCCCGCACTCGGGCCTCGAGATCGGCCGCCGCGAGGTCTTCGAGCGACCGGACCGGCCGGGGCTCCATTCCGCTGAGCACCGATTCCACCACCGCCGGGATGCCGGGAAACGACAGTTCGTGGTCGAGGAAGGCCCGCACCGCGACTTCGTTGGCAGCATTGTACACCGCCGGCTGGGTGCCGCCCGCCCGTCCAGCCGCGACACCGAGCCCGAACATCGGGAATTCGGCCTTCCGAACCGGCTCGAACACCAGCGGACCATCGGCGATCGGATCCAGAGGCCTGAACTCGGTCGCCAGGCGCTCCGGCGCGGCCAGGGCGTAGAGGATCGGCACCTCCATCGAAGGATGCCCCATCTGCGACATCGTCGATCCGTCGCGAAATTCCAGGAACGAGTGGACGATCGACGGCGGGTGGACGACCACGTCGATGCGGTCATAGGGCACTCCGAATAGCAGGTGCGCTTCAATGACTTCGAGTGCCTTGTTGGCCAGGGTGGCGGAATCGACCGTGATCTTGTGGCCCATGCTCCAGGTCGGATGGGCAAGCGCGTCTTCGGGCCTGATCGACGCGAACTGATCGGCAGGCAACGTACGAAACGGTCCGCCGGATGCAGTAAGGATCAGCCTCGAAATCTCCTCTGTCGGCCGGCCGGCAAGGCACTGGTGGATGGCGCTGTGCTCACTGTCGACCGGGACGAGTTCTCCGCCGCCGGACCGCCAGGCCTCCAGCACCAGCTCGCCACCGGCCACGAGAGATTCCTTGTTGGCCAGCGCCAACCGCCGTCCGGCCTGGAGTGCGCGGAGAGTCGATTCGAGACCGGCATACCCTACCAGGGCGTTGACTACGATCCCGTTCTCGGTGCCGGCTGCGGCAGCGGCGAGTTCGTCAGAACCGTACTTCCACTCCCCGGTCCATCGCGGGGCGAATTCCGTCGGACGGCCGTGAGCCAGAACGACGAAGTCCGGCCCCGCTTCGCACGCGAGCGCGTCGAGCGACTCAGCGCTCCGAGCCGCAGTGAGGGCCACAACGCGGAACCGGTCCGGGTGCCGGGCGACGACGCGAAGTGTCGATCGACCGATCGAGCCGGTCGCTCCGAGCAAGGTGACGCCAACGGAATTGTCGGTCACGCAATCACCGCGAGGAAGAAGTACGCGACGGGAATGGTCCACAGCAGTGAGTCCATCCGGTCCAGCAGCCCACCGTGCCCCGGCAGAAGCGCTGACGAGTCCTTCACCTGGCATTCACGCTTCAGGGATGATTCGGCCAGATCACCGAGGATTGCGGCAGCAGCGAGCACGAGTCCGAGCACTACGAGTAGCCCGAGGCCCAGACTGTCGGCGATATCCGGCAGGGCAAACCACGAATAGATCACGGTCGCAACGGGCCCTGCCAGCAGTCCCGACACTCCTCCTTCGACTGTCTTATTCGGACTGATGGCGGGTGCCATCTTCCGGCGTCCCAACGCCCTGCCGCCGGTATACGCTGCAGTGTCCACGACCCACGTCACGACGACCGGCAGAAAGAACAGCAACGTTCCCTCGAGTCGATCCGGCAGGTACTCGCGAAGTGAGACGCCGAATGAGAGCAGCCCCCCGACATACAGGACAGCCGTGAACGTCAGCGCCGCGGTCTGGAATGGCATCTCCGCCGGCGAATTCGGAGTGTGGCAAAGCCCAGCAGACCGAGCAGGCACGCCACCGCGAGCCAGCCGATCGCCTGAGGGCCGAACAGGAGCGCGGCAAGCGGAAACAGGCCCGCGAACAGCGCTCCGACACGGTTCATGTGCGGCCTGCCACGAGCACCTAGCATTGCACCGATCTCGCCAACGGCGAGGTACGCCAGGACGCCGAGTCCGGCGGCGAACACGACACCTCCCGTGTACGCGACAGCGACGCACACCGGGATCCCGACCGCGGCCACGGCCAGACGTTTGGTCAGCTCCGATGCCATCGGGCCCCCTCGGTGTGAAATGCGTACCGGTCGGACACGAATCCGGCCCCTATCAGGCCTGTCGGGTTCACGCCGAGACCCGGCCGAATCGTCGCTCCCGACGCTGATATTCCAGTATCGCCTGGAAGAGTTCCTGTCTGCCGAAGTCCGGCCAGAGTACCGGGGTCACGTACAATTCCGCGTAGGCGATCTGCCACAACAGAAAATTCGAAACCCGTAGCTCCCCGGAGGTCCGGATCAACAGGTCCGGATCAGGCCAGCCCGCAGTGTACAGCTCCTGCTCGAACCGCGCTGAATTGACGTCCGCGGGTGTGATTTCACCCCGAGAGACCTGCTCGGCCAGTCGCCTGACCGCCCGCAGGATCTCGTCGCGCGAACCATAGCTGATCGCCAGATTCAACTGCAGCTTGTCCCCGGGTGCCGTCGACGCCTCGAGTACTTGCACCGATTCTCGAGCCTTGTCGCTCAGCCGATCGAGATCACCGAATACCCGGACCTTGACGCCGTTCCGGAGCAGGTCCTCCGACTCGCGCTCGACATATTCAACGAGCAGCCTCATCAGGGCTTCCACTTCATCGGCCGGGCGGTCCCAGTTCTCTCGCGAAAAGGCGTACAGGGTGAGGTGTTTCAGGCCGGCCTCGAGAGAGGCTTCCACACACCTCCGCACCGACTTCATTCCTTCCCGATGTCCCATCCAGCGGGGGAGTCCCCGCTCTCTCGCCCAACGACCATTCCCATCCATGATCAGGGCCACGTGACCCGGCAGATCCCAGGCCTCGCGCATCAACTGCAGCAGGTCGTGCTCGCCGGCACCGGAATCGCTCACGATTCATGCTCCTTCGACTCGGTGGAGGGCGCACGGGTTTGTTTGAGTTCGTGCCGCAACGACCGCTCTCCGCCTCTCAGGCTGTACGCCTCAAACCCGGCCGTCTGCATCCGCTCCGCGATCTGTGCGCTGAGCAGTCCCTGTGCACATACGATAACGACCGGCCGGCTGCGCTCGAATTCCTTGAATCCGCGCGCCATATCATCATAGGATCGTACCACGGCTCCCGGCCACGGCACAGCTTCCCTCGCTTCCGCCGGGCGCATGTCAATTCGCGTCGAGCCAGGAACGTCCTGATCTACGAACAACGCCTGCCCGGCCAATTCGAAGAGATCCAGCGCCCGAACGTCTACACGCTCAGCGTCGTCGGTAAGGCCGCGAAGAAGCTCGGGGTCCAGGTCCACTTCCGCAGCATCCAGAATTCGGGACCGTGAAGCCGTGGCAGGTCGTTCGTCAGTGATTGCGCAGTGCTCCTGAACACGAGCCGACAGGGCATATGTGCCGACTTTCCTGGACAATTCGATGATATCTTCCTTGTCCATTCCGACCAGCGGGCGCAATACTATGCGCCTGCTCACGGGGTCAATCGCCCGGAGGTTGGCCAGGGTCTGCGAGGACACCTGTCCCACGGCTTCGCCCGTCACGATCGCGTCTGCCCGAACCCTGCCGGCGATCCGGTCTGCGGCTCGATACATCTGGCGCTTCAGTGCCACCTGGAGGAGCGCGGGACGGACCACCCGCTTGAGCTTCATCGACAACCGGTTCGAAGTCGACGATATGCACGATCGGACTGGTGCCGTGACTCCAGCGTTCGGTGAGAACCTTGGCGATCTCGAGCACCATCCGGCGGTACGCCTCACCACCCAGATTGCAGAACACGTAGTCGAGCGCGATGCCACGGCGAAGCATCATCCACGACGCGACGGGGGAATCGAATCCCCCGGAGAGCAACGACACTGCCTTCCCCTCTACCCTGAGCGGGAGCCCACCGGCCCCGTTCGTTTTCGACGAGAAGAAGAACGTGTGGTCCCCTCGGACCTCCACGAAGACTTCGAATTCCGGGTCGCGGAGATCGACGGTGGCGCCTTCGTTGAGGGCAGAGCCGAGCTGAACGGCGATATCCATCGAACTGAACCGGTGAGTTCCGCTCCGTCGCGGCCGCACGGCGAATCGACGACCGCGTACCTGATCCGCGTACAGCGCCGTTCCCAGCTCAACAATTTCGTCCATGCTCGCCCCGCACGCGCCGTCGAGCACCGAGAAGCTGCTGATTCCGAAGACTCGCCCCAGTGGGTCGAACGACCCGCCCGGCTCCAGGCGGACGAGCAGACGACTCCAGCTCTCGCGCAGTTCACAGGTCTGTCCGGACGCCGCGAATGAAGCCTGGATGTTACGGGCGAGACGCCGCTGGAACCGCGCACGCGTCCTGCGAGCCTTCGTGGTCAACTCTCCGGTCAGCCGGATCAGTGCCACGGGGCCTGCGTCCCGGGACGGGAACGGCAGATCGTCAGATTCGATTTGCATGGCCGTAGAATAGGCGAAGTCCGGCACCCCGTCGACGGTTCGACGACGAGAGGCCGGACCACCGTGCAGACCCGCAGCTGCGGGCCGGCGGCTCAGGTGTCAGCGCGGAGGTTCGGAATCCTGGATGCGACCAGCGCAGCCATGAGCCCTGCCAGCGGAATCAACGACACCTGGCCGATGAGAATGAAGCTCTCCGGAATCTGCGGCACGATTCATCTCCCTGGTCTGACTGACGAACCAACGGCCCGGATCGATGAACACCCGGCAATCGGTGCTGACGGCGGCCGAAGGTATGCGCTCCACTTGGCCCGGTGCAAGGCGAGTCTGTTCCCAGGGAGACCGCGAGAGTCTGCCGACCGGCGCGGAAGTGTTCGGATTCGGAACACTGGATTCCGGGACCGGACGAACAGGGAAAACCGAACGCTCGCGAAGACAGTGCCTAACTCACTGCTATACAAGATTTTACATTCCTCCATGGATCATGGCACGGGGGTTGCCACTGTTCAGGTCAAGCAAGTGAGTGACAGAACGACGACGGCAACGCCGATCGTTGCGAGCGCAGGGGGACAGAATGTGGTACGACGCACAGCGAACAGGGATGGAGGCGGTCAAGGCCGTCCTCTCGGTGGCAGTCCTGTGGGGTGGCATGTTCGTTTCCGGAGCCGCAGACCAGTCCCTGATCGAACCGTTTGGCGTCGGCGCGACGGACGACATCGTCGGCGTGTGGAAGGTGGTGGCGGGGTCGTCGCTCCGTCGGCCGGACGCCACTCGGACGATCGCCTCGCTGCTCGAGATCCGCCGCAGCAATGACGGTAGCTTGAGCGCCCGGGTGCTCTTGAACGACGGCCCCAAGCCGATCGTGAAGCCCGTCGACGGGGTATCCTTCCAGGAAGGCCAGCTGTGTCTCGAAATCGACGGCACGGCGTCCTTCAAGGGAACGCTGCGTGAGGATGGGAGCTCGATAGATGGCACGGTGCTCCTCGAAGGAAGAAAGTCTTCCGCGGCCGAATTGCACAGGGTGGAGGCGCAAACCGGCTCCCGGGGAGTAGTGCCGCTCCGGGCAACCTAGGAACCCGGAGCGGGAACCCGATCACCGGAGCGGCGGGCATCTCGGTGCCCGCCGTTTCCGTTCTCGGTACGCCGCTTCCTCCAGCTGGCGAGCTTCCTGCTCACCGGGGGAATCCGCAGCACCAGCAGCACGGCCAGGCACAGCACGAAGACGAGCGGCTCTCTCGTATCCGCTTTCACTCGCCAGAAGGAAGTGGAGTGTCCCGAGTGCCGCGGCCGCGTAAACGAGCCGGTGTAGCCTGCCCCACCGACTGCCCAGCCGGCGAATCCAGCCTGTCGTGGAGGTGACCGCCAGGGGAACAAGCAGGAGCCAGGCCGAGAATCCAGCCAGGATGAACGGCCGTTTAGCGATGTCTTCAACGATGTATCCCCAGGCGAACCACTGGTCGAGGACGATATAGGCCAGGAAGTGGGCGGTCGCGTAGGCGAATGCGAACAGGCCGATCAGGCGCCTGTATCGAATGACACGATTCCAGCCGGTGATTCGGCGCAACGGGGTGACCGCCAGGCTGATCAGCAGAATCGCGAGCGCCCACCAGCCGAGCCGGTGCATTACCTCCTCGATCGGATTCGCACCGAGTCGACCGCGCAGGAAGTCCACGACGAGCAACCCGGCCGGAATCAGCCCCAGGACCCAGATTCCGGCCCTGACGGCCCACGCCCGGTCACGCATCGTCAGTAATGTTTCCGCAGGTCCATGCCCGAGTACAACGAGCCCACTTCGTCCTCGTAGCCGTTAAACATCAGTGTCGGACGACGGCGGAATTCACCGAGCCGGCGCTCCTGGGACTGCGTCCACCGCGGATGATCGACGCTCGGGTTCACGTTGGCGTAGAACCCGTACTCCCGTGGGGCGGACACCGCCCAGGTCGTCGGAGGCATGGTCTCCAGAAGTCGAATCCGGACGATCGACTTCGCTTTTGAACCCGTGCTTCCAGGGAACGACCAGAGGCGCAGGGGGCGCGCCGTTCTGATTCAGCAGATCCCGACCGTACACTCCGGTTGCCAGCAGTGCCAGCGGATGCAGGGCTTCATCGAGCCTCAGCGCCTCTACATACGGCCAGTCCAGCACCCGGCGGCGCTGGCCGGGCATCTGTTCTTCATCCAGCAGCGTCGTCATCTCCACGAATCGGGCCTTCGAGGTCGGCTCGACCCGGCGAATGACATCGCCCAGGGGAACTCCCCGCCACGGAATCACCATCGACCAGGCCTCGACGCAGCGCAGCCGATACACCCGGTCCTCAACGAGATGCGGCGCGACGAAGTCCTCCAGATCGTAGACACCCGGCTTCCCCACCTCGCCTTCGATCGACACCGACCACGGTCGTGGCCTGAGCGAGTGCGCATTTCGCGACGGATCGTCCTTCCCGACTCCGAACTCGTAGAAATTGTTGTACGTGGTCACGTCGTCCCATGAGTTCAGCGGCTCGTCGAGCTCCGACCTGACCGATGCCCAGTCCCGGTCCTGCGACGGACCGTCCGGGGCCTCCTGCGGACTCGAGGATCGAGTCGCGGCACTCCCCTGCTCCGTGTCGCAGGCCGATAGCAGACCGGGGACGAGCGCCCCCGCCACCGCGGCCTTCGCCGACCGACCGATGAAATGGCGGCGGTTCAGCCACGTGCCGTACGGCGTGATCTCGCTGTCCCTCGGCTCCTGGATCCTCCGGATCCACACCATCCCTTCCTCCTCATGCGGGTCTGGAGATAGAAACCGGTTCGGGGTCTGTTGGTTCCCCGGGGCGGGATTCGCCGTCGAGCGCCAGCGAGACCCCGAGCATGCGCCTGCGTGCAGGCACCCGCGACCTTCTGGATGTGCGACTCGAATCCCGTAACTGGGTGTGGTGGGGAGTGGCAGGGGCGGGATTCGCCGTCGGGCGCCAGCGGGACCCCGACGCCGGATGCGCCTGCGTGCGGGGCACCCGCGACCTTCAGGGGTGTCGACTCGAATCCCGTAATGGGTGTGGTGGGGAGTGGCAGGGGCGGGGTTCGCCGTCGAGCTGCCAGCGGGACCCCGACATGCGCCTGCGTGCAGGAGGCACCCGCGACCTTCAGGGTGTCGACTCGAATCCCGTAATGGGTGTGGTGGGGAGTGGCAGGGGCGGGATTCGAACCCGCGACCTAGGGCTTATGAGTCCCCCGCTCTGACCAACTGAGCTACCTGCCGGGCGTTCCTGCTGTTGAGGGTCGGCCATTGTAGAAGCGACCCGGTCAGTCGTCAAGCACCTCGCTGTCCTTCGCCGGGGACCGGAAGCGCACGAGTAGTTCCCCGTCCCGGATCAGCCCGAATTCCTCCCGGGCCACCCGCTCGATCGCCGCCGGCATGGTAGCGAGACTGTCCCCGCGATGAATCAACGAGTCCGTCCGGGCGATCAGACTGTCGATCCGCACATTAGCCGCTTGTCGCTGGGTGCCGAGTTCCTGCATGTCGAACACGCTGTACACCCCGCCGAACACCAGGTAGTAGACCGTCCCCACCCACAGGGCCACGACCACTCCCCGGAACCCGATTCGATCGACGCGTTCAGACATAGGCGCTCCGTCCCGGATATACCGCGGATTCTCCGAGACGCTCCTCGATCCGCAGCAAACGGTTGTACTTGGCGACGCGCTCCGACCGGCAAGCCGAACCCGTCTTGATCTGGCCCGCACCCGTGGCGACCGCGAGATCCGCGATGAACGTATCCTCGGTTTCGCCACTGCGGTGAGAAATCACGCTCGTATATTCTGCCTCGGATGCCATTCGGATCGCCTCGAGCGTCTCTGTCACCGTGCCGATCTGGTTCAGCTTGATGAGGATGGAATTCGCGATGCCACCCTCGATTCCCCGGCTCAGTCGCTCGACGTTCGTGACGAACAGGTCGTCCCCAACGAGCTGGACCCGATCGCCCAGGCGCTCGGTAAGCAGTCGCCAGCCGTCCCAGTCGTCCTCGTCGAGCCCGTCCTCGGTGACACGATCGATCGGTAACGCCGGACGATCAAGACGTGACGGTCTGGGACGACATCCTGCGTTCGTCGCGGACAAGCGCGGTGTCGGTGGCGCAGCGTGATCGATCTGCCGCGACGTCCAAGGAAGCCTCGACCTCAAGTACCCCCTGTTTACCCGAGGTGGTCGATGCGCACCGGGAAGGACCGCGTCCAGCTCGACGCGCTCGATGTGCCGGTGTCGATCGGAAGAAGGGCGCGAGGAATCCATCCGGGCGATTGGCTCGTGGGCGATGCGGACGGAGTGTATGTCCGGAAACGAGCCTCCGAAGTGGTGATCGAGATCGCTCGCTCGATCAGCGCGCTGAAGAACAGACCAAGGAACTGTCCGAGCGGGATGCGCCTCGACGACGCGCGCAAACAGTTCGTCGTACAAGCTCTCCCGATCAGCGTATCATGCAGATCGATAGCGCCACACTTCCGCGAAGACCGCGGGCGGTGGAGTGCGCGCGCCAAGGTCAAACCCATCGCCTCCGGGATGCGGATCGAAGGCCAGCACGTGCAGCTCACCGCCAGCGAACAATCTCTGGCTGCAACGCGCCATTGCGACCTCGGCCGGCGACGTGATCGTCGTGGATCGGAGAGTCACGCGGGCGGGTTGCTGGGGCGAGATCATGGCGACGGTGGGCGCGCAGGTGCGCGGTGTGGTCGAGCTCGTGATCGACGGGTGCGTGCGGGATGGAGAGCAAATCGCTGCTTTGGGATTTCCGATCTGCTCGCGGGGGTTGAGCATTCGAGGCACCAGCAAAGATCCGGAGCCGCCGGGATCTCTGAACGGGCCGATTCAGATTGGAAGTCCGCATCGCCCAGCGACCTCGTCGGCGGTGACGGCGACGGCGTCGTAGCCGTCCGTCGAACGTCGAGGAGGTCCTGGGCCGTCCGAGAACGCTTGGACAGAAGCGGCGATCATCGAACGGCTACGCAAGGGAGAGACGACGCTGGACATCTGCGGTTGTCAGCGAGCTTTCGTCTTCGATCCGTATACAACCGAGGAGGTCAGCGTGGGATACCGTTCCCTCTTCTACGCCGCCTGCTCGACGACTATCCCGCCTACTTCAGCGAGCGAGAAGCGGCCGGGTCTTGTCCGCTACGCCGATATCACCGCCGCGTGCCTGGACACGGACACCTACTCATCAGCGCAAGGAAACATCATCGACGACTCCCTGCCCGCGCCGGCGCGTCTCGGCGCCACGGATCCTCGCCTGCCGATCAACTGCAACTCGTGCAATCCGCGTTTCTCCGCCGAACCTGGAGAAGATGGCCGGCCGGCGAGGACGGCCTCGAGCATCGCCGGCGCGGCCAGCGGCGAGGCGTCGGTGGGCACCATCAACCAGCTCGCGTCACCGGTGGCCACCGGGAATTCCTCGCGGGATCTTGGTACTTCCGTCGAGAACGGCTCAAGTGAAACGTTGGGTCGGCGACTCGTTGCGGCGCGACCCCGGCCCACCTCAAGGAGTCCATGGAAGGCATCGAGAACTCTCCACGGACCCTCCTGCCGAGGTCATCGACGAGCGCCGCGAGAGCCGACCGACGACCTCATCTCCCATGGACTCATCATCGCCCGCGTCGAAGGGCAAGTCTCTTTCCGAGCGCGAGATTCTCGACGTCCGCACGCTGCTCGCCGCCGGCGTCGAGTCGACCGTGAGTTCTTCGAGAGCCTCGCGCTGAATTTGATGACGTTCGACGACGCGCGCGAGCGCCTCGTCGACGACCCCGACCTCGATCTCGACGCCATCGAGGAGTCGCTCCGCTACAACACCTCGACAAGTTCGCGCGGACATTGACGCGCGACGTGGAGCGACTACGGCCGAAGCCATGCGTGGGCGGGTCTTGCTGGTCTACGGCTCAACAAGCCGCAGCGGACGCGAGTTCGAGGACGACCGCTACGACATCGACCCGCAAGCCCACCCAGCACCTGGGCTTCGGCCACGGCAAGCACTACCATCGGCGCCAGGTTTCGCGCGCATCCTGCAAGTGATGTGCGACAAGCTCGCCGCAGGTCCAACTTCCAGCTCGCGATCCACAGCTCGATTGGCTACCTCACCACGCTGCAGCATGGTGGCGTTTCCGATCAAGACGAAATGATCTCTTGTGGAAAGCGCCGCTGGCGCCAAGGGCTTCGACAGCGTCA
>CALNYN010000007.1:0-41489 GCA_942490755.1 uncultured Gemmatimonadota bacterium | reverse complement strand
GTACTCGTCGTAGGCCGCCGCGGCGGCGAGGGTCGGATAGAACACGACACCGTGTTCTGCCATCAGCCGGAACACCTCGGGCGTGCCGCTCGAGCCGTGCTCGATCGTCTGCACGCCGGCCAGTATCGCCCGGCGCATCCCCTCGGGTGAGCTGGCGTGGGCGGCGACCGGGAGACCGGCGGCGTGAGCCTCGTCGACCAGTGCCTCGAGCTCGGCAAGCGCGAACGTCGGCGCGACCCCTCCGCTGCGGCTGAAGTCGGCGTACACCTTGATTACATCTGCTCCATGGCCCGCCTGCTCCCTCACGGCCCGTCGGATTTCGTCCTCACCCGTGACCGGCTGCGCGCCCTGCGGCAGGACCAGGTCCGGGTCCCAGCCCCGCGGACCCGGGGCGTAGCTGGCCGTCGCCGCCAGCGCGAGGGTGGCCGCGAGCACCCGCGGCCCGGGGATCAGACCGTCGTCGATCGCGTCCCGGATGCCGAGGTCGGCCCAGCCGGCTCCCTCGGTTCCCAGGTCCCGCAGGGTGGTGAATCCCGACATCAGGGTCTGCTCGGCGTGGACCGCCGCACGAACCGTCCGGTAGGAGCGGGCCTCACGCAGGACCTGGTCGTCCCACAGCGTCTCGGAGTAGGGGTGGAGGAACAGGTGGGCGTGCGCCTCGATCAGGCCCGGCAGCAGGGTAGTTCCCGGCAGATCGATGACATCGGCACCCGCGGGAGCCCGGACGTCGCCGGCCGGGCCGACCGCCGTGATCCGATTCCCCTCGACCAGCACTACCCAGCCGTCCTGGGTCAGCCCGTCCTCGGCATCGAACACGCGGTCGGGTCGGAGCAAAGTGGTCGCGTTCGGGGCGGCCACCTGGGCGCGTGCCGAATCAGGGACACCTGCCAGGAGCGCGAGAAAGAGCGCGAGGCTGAAAATCGGGCGGGTGAGAGCGTTCGGTCTCATGGCGTTCCTCTGCGTCGGATCGGTCAGGTCGGTCGGAGCATGTGCTGGAAAGAGCCTGCCCCGAGCCAAACTACGTGAAGTCGCTGGTCCGTCATACGGGGACGTGGGAATCGTCCCGCGAGGCCGACCCAACCCCTCAACTAACTGCCTCGCCCGGGTGTCAAATAGACATATGGACGCATGAGACCTGCCATGGGAGGGGATTGTGAAGGCCCTGATCTCGAGCATGATCGTCGTCGGCGCCGCGCTGGCGGCTCACCAGCCTGCTGTCGCCCCCGAAGTCTCGGGGATTCGCTATACCGTGACGTTCAACTCGGAGACGGCGCAGCGGAACTCACTGCACGTCGAGATGACCTTCCAGAGCGAAGACCAGGGACCGGTCGTGCTGTCGATGCCGGCGTGGACTCCCGGCTCCTACACAGTCCGAAATTTCGCTCGCTTCGTTCGGGAATTCGAAGCCACCGCAGGCGGAGCGCCGATCAGGTGGGACAAGGCGGACTTCGACAGCTGGCGCGTGTTTCCGTCCAGCGGCGACATCGTGACAGTCGGGTTCGAAGTCCAGGCCACCGAGCTGGCCGTCGGAATGTCCTGGTCCGCCGAGGACTTCGTGTTCTTCAACGGCACAACCGCCTTCCTGTATCCCGAGGGACGGGGATTCGACTTCCCGGCGACGGTCTCGGTCCGCACGGAGCCGGACTGGAAGGTGGCGACGGGAATGAGTCCGGGGGCCGAGCCGGGAGAGTTCGCGGCCGGCAACTATCACGACCTGGTGGACATGCCGTTCTTCATCGGCCGGTTCGACCTGGACAGCGCGCGAGTCGAGGACCGCTGGTTCAGGCTCGCCACCTATCCCGAGGAAGCTCTCGCCGGAGAGGAGCGGGCAACCACGTGGGAGCACATTCACGCAATGATGCCCCCCATGTCGGCCGTGTTCGATGACACCCCGTTCGACACCTACACGATCCTGGCCGTATTCGGCGAGGAATTCTCGGGTGCGAGCGCCCTCGAGCACAGCAACTCCTACCTCGGTTACTTCGCGCCCCTGCTCGCGGGATCGACGACGTTCGCGTCGATCGCGGCGCACGAGATCTTTCATGCTTGGAACGTGAAGCGACTGCGCCCCGAGGAATTGTGGCCGTACGAATACGATCGTGAACAGCCGACCACGCTGCTGTGGGTGAGCGAGGGTATCACCGATTACTACGACGACCTGGCGCTGGTGCGAGGCGGGATCATCTCCGAGGCGGAATTCTATGCTTCGACGGCCAACAAGATCAGCGAAGTCTCCCACCTGCCACCCGTGGCGCTCGAGGACGCGTCCCTGTCGACGTGGGTCCGTCCGACCGACGGGACGGCGTACATCTACTATCCGAAGGGCTCACTGGCCGGCCTCATGCTGGACATCCTGATTCGGGACGCGACGGACAATCGAAGTTCCCTGGATCACGTGATGCGAGAGCTGTACATGACCGAGTACAAGAACGGGAGCGGATTCTCCGAGCAGGAATGGTGGTCCGTTGTGAGCCGGGCTGTCGGCACCCGCCTGGATCTCGACGAATTCCAGGCCCGCTACATCGACGGCCGCGACGCGTACCCGTGGGATGAGGTCCTGCCGCTTGCCGGTATCCGGTATGTCGAAACGGAGCGGATGCTGCCCAACATCGGCGTGATGTTCAACGCGGGCGACGAGGGAGTCCACGTCAACGCGGTTATTCCAGGCGCCTCGGCTACCAATGCCGGGGTCAGAGAAGGCGACACTCTGATACGAGCCGGCGAGATCGCGGCAGATGGGCCCGACTGGGCCAACCAGTTTCGTGCCAGGTACGCTGAGGTTGAGGAAGGAACGCCGGTCGACTATGTCGTGATCCGGAACGGAAGCGAACTGACACTGCCCGGTCAGCTGCGCTTCGCGCCCCGGTCGTCGCACCGGATGGAGCCCCTTCCCGACGCAGTGGAGAAGGCGGTGCGGGTCCGGGACGGGCTGCTTACCGGCACGACGGACTGACCGAAAGCAGGCCGTTCCTCAGCGTCGTCGGCTTCGACTTCGGTGTCGTCGGCCCGATGAACGACGCGGCCGAGCCGTTCTATGCCGAACTGCTGGAAGCGATGGGCATGACGGAGGTCGCGACGATCAGGCCGAGTTAGACGACCTGGCGGTTGCCATACTGCCATATATATGGTAGTATGGCAACCATGCCATCCACCAAAGTGACGTTTACGCTGGACGAGAAGACAGTCGCGCGGCTCAACCGGGCCGCCGGGTACCTCCGCATCCCCAAGAGCCAGGTCGTCCGCGAGGCGATCGGCGAGTACAGCGCCAACCTCGGGCGATTGAGCGAGGCGGAGCGCGACCGGGTGCTCAAGGTGTTCGACGAAGCAGTCGCCAACATCCCCACGCGGCCGCGGAAGGAAGTAGACGAGGAGCTCCAGGCGATTCGTGATGCTCGCCGGGGTGGAGGTCGCCGGACGCCGTCCGGGGATCAATGATCTTCCTCGACACTTCCGTGCTGATCGACGGACTTGGCGGCGAAACGGACACCCGGAAGAGCCTCAGGACCGCCCTCGCCCGGAGTGAGGTCATCCAGCTTCCGAGCCTGGTGCTATTCGAATGGCTACGTGGTCCGCGCGCACCGGAGGAACTCGAGGCACAGGAACGCCTGTTTCCGGCGAGTCGGGCCGTGCCCTTCGGACCCGAGGCGGCCCAGGTGGCCGCAAGACTCTACTCGTCGCTCCCGCGAGCGCGTGGAAGAGAGATGGACTTCGCGATCGCGGCCTGCGCCCTGGTTTGGGAGGCGGAGCTGTGGACCCTGAACCTTGCTGACTTCGACGACATTTCCGGCCTGAAGGTCTATCTGCCGGGCTGAGTGAAGAATTCCACCAGCCCGTCGCGGAAGCTGTGCGGCCATACCGACATGTGATCCTCTCCTTCGTACACGCGGAAGCTCCAGCTGAGACTCTCGGGCGCATTCTGCTCCAGCCACGCGGCGAACTCCTTCCCCGTGTCCAGAAAGCGTGGCTCCTCCTCCGAGCCCGCGCTCAGGGCGAGGAACAGGTTCCGATCGTCCCAGGCCGAGAACCGTGCATCTGCGAGCTCGCGGACGTACCAATCGTCCCAGGCAATCACCGGACTCGAGGCGATGTAAGCGGCGAACAAGCCGGGGTCGCGGACCATGGCGTAGGCCGCAAATAGCCCTCCAAGGGAATGTCCATACAGAACGCGAGTCGGTCTCGTCCTGTAGTTGGCATCCATGTACGGTATGAGTTCTTCCGCAATGAATCGAAAGAAATCCTCTCCTCCACCGCTGCCCGGTCTGCTTTGCAGTGCGGTAGGCGTGAGGTCAGAGCCGCGATCCGAGTGTGGAATGCCGACGAGGATCATTTCGGGTACGGCTTCGGCGCGCGACAGCGAATCGACAATCGGAACGGCGATGCGGTCGATGGCCTCTCCGTCAGTGAAGTAGAGCACCGGGTAAGAGTCGGTCCTCATTTCGTAGCCCAAAGGCAGTCTGACGTAGACCTCTCGTTCCATGCCCAGGATCTCGGAGGGGATAGCCAGGGTGACGGCTTGAGCTGCAAGAACCCCTGCAGCGAGAATCACCGACAGGCTTCCAATCGCGGCGGCACGCCAGATCATCTGCATCTTGTCTCCTGTTTTCGTGCGCGAAGCAGTCTCCAGAGCACCGTGCCGGGGCCGGTCCGCGTACCAGGTCACGAGGCGGGTCGGAAACGCCGAACTTACGGCATCCCCGCCGGCTCGGCTGGCGCGTACACGATTTAGGGGACCACGCTCAGCGGTCCGACCCTGGTGGCCAAGAACCCGAACGCGGAGCGGCCTGCTCGACACGCTTCTCCCCAGCACTACTTTCCGGATATATTCCTCCATGCCCTGGATCTACCTGATCATCGCCGGAGTCTTCGAGTGGGGCTGGCCGGTCGGACTCAAGCTGGGAATGGCCGAGACCGGGCTGCGCTGGAGCTGGATCGTGTTCGCCATGGTGTGCATGGCGCTGAGCGGGGTCCTGCTCACGATGGCCCAGCGGACGATTCCGATCGGCACGGCCTACGCGGTATGGACCGGGATCGGAGCAGTCGGAACGTTCTTCCTCGGAATCTTCATCTTCAGTGAACCCACAAATCTTGCGCGGTTCTTCTTCGTCGGGCTGATCATCGTGGGGATCCTCGGGCTGAAGATGGCATCGGCGGCCTGACCCGGGGGCGCGTGTCGGGGTAGCTGGTGAAACTCGCCCCGGGGGCTGACCGAACTAGCGCGTGGGGACGGAGGGGCCGCTCTCCGACGCGTCATCCGGCCGCACCCGGGACGGTCCGGGTCAGGGCCTCACGGGGAATTCCGCGATCCGGTCTCCTCCAGACGTTCGTGTTGTGGGAGATACAAGGGTGGCGATGACCCGGCTGACCTTCATGATCTTCCCCCTGGCTTGCCCGCCTTGCAGACAGTAGACGACGCAGGGGGTCAGGAGGTCACATCACGCCGGGGCCGGGCAGGAACCGGGTCAGTCCGAGTCCAGGCTGTCCAGCTTTCGATACAGGGTTCGTCGGTCTATTCCGAGGAGTTGAGCCGCCCTGCCTCTGTGACCATCGGTGTGCTTCACGACGGTTCGGATATACTCCCGCTCGAGCTGCTTCAGGTCCCAGCCCGCGGCCAGCGGTCGAGCCAGCGATCCGGCCACTCCGTTGCCGCTCAACTTCGCTCCGAAGCCTAGATGCATCGGCTCGATTTCGTCCGCACCCTGCGACAGGACGACTGCTCGCTCGACCGCGTGCTTGAGCTGGCGGATGTTGCCTGGCCACTCGCGCGACATCAACCAGTCGAGGCTCGAATCGGAGAATGGAACCACGGGGAAGGCGGCCTCCCTGGCGAAGGTGTCCCTGAAATGCCCGGCGAGACCGGAAATATCCTCCACGCGGTCGCGCAACGACGGAATCACGACGTGAATTACGTCCAGCCTATAGAACAGGTCGGAGCGGAAGGAACCCTGCTCGACGAGAGTCTCCAGGTCGGCGTTGGTAGCCGCGATCAGCCGGAAGTCGACTTCGATGTCATGTCTGCCGCCGACCTTCTGAATCTTGTGTTCCTCGACCACGCGGAGAATCTTCGCCTGCATCGCCGGCGTCAGGGCATCTACCTCATCCAGCAGGAGCGTACCGCCTCGCGCCTGCTCGATCAGGCCGGCCTGGTCCGCCACCGCCCCGGTAAAGCTGCCGCGCGTATGTCCGAACAGTTCGGACTCGAGCAGGGTCTCGGGAAGCGCAGCGCATGCCACGGGCGTCAGCCGACGCGCGGCCCGCCTCGAGTGCAGGTGGATGCAGCGGGCGAGAAGGTCTTTGCCGGTCCCGGTCTCGCCCGTGATCAGCAGCGTGGCGTCCGTGGCCGCGACCCGGTCGCACACCTCGAGAACTTCAGTGATTGCCGCCGACTGTCCCAGGAGGCCGCAGCACCGGCAACGGGACTCGGCCTCATGACCCGGTGAACCCGCCTGCCTGTCTCTTCGACCCTTGTCGTGTCGAGACCTGGTGCAATCGACTCGGGTGGACGCCGGGACGTGCGGGTCGGTCGCGGCGAGACAGTCTGCCGCCAACTCCGGAAGAATCAGAAACAGGACTACGAGGGCTGCCCTGAACATCTGTCACCTTCCCCCTGTGCGTAGCATTGGCGACGCCCGGCGCAAATGGCTGCATGAGACGGGCGTCCCGTAACGGGACATCGAGAGGGGGGCACGAACAGTGGGGCCGACTTCCAAACAATATGCCGATTTCTGATGCGACCAGCAAATATTCCTGGTCGCCGGCCGGTTGCTGAGCGAGGCGCTGACAATCGCTGCTCGGGTCATGATGCGACACCTCGATTCGCTGCCGATACCAGACCGCGACATCGATACTCCGGTCGACGCCCTCCGGCAAAAGTCGCATCTCCTTGCGGAGTAGGTCTTTCGCAGCCGTTCAGGTCTCGTCCCGAACACGGCCTGGTGCTTGCCAGTATCGACTGCCCAGGCATCGGGCGGGCGCGAGCCGGGCGCACCTCCCAGGAAACCAGTTGCCTTTCGTGCCGGGGCGGACCGGAGACGCAGACGCCTCGGCACATAGATGGAGTTGAGAGCGAACGGGCCGGCGTATACGCCGATGTTGAATCAGCGGACCTCGACCGAGGTCCACGTAGCGCGGAGGGGCGTATGAAGTCGCTACACAAATCCCTGGCCTGGCTCGCTCGCCGTTCTCACGGTCCTGACCGTGGCATGCAATGACATGCCGACGCAGGCCGGCGGAGAGCTGCAGGGATCGACGTTCGCGAAGGGACAGCCCGGGCCACCGTCCGGGACGGAAGCCGGCAACAACCTCTCATATCCCGTGATCTGGGCCGAGGGAGTCACGAAGGTGCTTCCTGGCACGTCGGGGATGGACCCGTTGCTCACCGGTGAATGGTGGTACTGGTGGGGAACGGAAGGAACCGACCCGAACATCATTCCACTCAGCTGTCCACCAGATCCCGACGACAATGCCTTCTGTGATGACGGACTCCCCGGAACGGTCGGAGATGCGCCGGTCCAGAATGCGGACCTGGTGCGGGCATTCGTCCAGAAAGATCCGCAGAACCAGTGGCAGGCGGGCTCATTCAACAGCGCAGGCGTGCCGGTCAACATCGACCTGATCGACTGGGGCGACAACCTCGAATCCGTGGACTGGTACACGCGATCGCAGGTTCGCACAGAGCTCGTCCTGTACGAGAACGCGGCGCTGGGTGACGCGGAGGCTTACGGATTCCCGATGCTCGAGTACGAAATGCGTCACACGAGCGGGTGGGGAATCGACGAGGCGCATGGCCTTGCCGCGCTGCCGGCGGACCCGCTCGTGGAACCGACTGCGCAGCTCGGCGTGGGAGACCAGGCAACGGTCTACTCTTACTGCGCGCGGCTGACGATTCAGAAACTCAACGTGGAGCGGGATGATGCCCGCCTTGCGGATCTCGAATGGGTTCCCGGCGAGGGCTGGACTGAGCCGGAGGGGTATCCCGACGACCTGATCAACCCGCACCTGTTCAACGGATCCGTCCATGAGGGCGGGGACGGCCCCGGCTATTACTCGGCCGAGGTGAACGTCAAGGGAAAGATCATCTTCGGCTACACTTGGAACGTCAGGAATCTCAACGAAGGTGCGGGGCACTACCGCATCACGTTCAGCCTGGACGAAGTGTGTGGAACGGCACCGCTCAACACGTTCTTCGTCGATGGCGTCACCACGATCATGGAGCCGGAGGTAGAAGTGCCCGAAGAGCCCGAGGCGGCAAGCCCGGGCGATGCCACAACCGCCGATGAGGGCGGAGATACGGGCGGCGGCACAGGCGTGCTCGATTTCATCAACAACCTGACCTACATGGACATCGCCATCCTCGAGCGCGGAGGTGGTGGAGGCGGCGGTGGAGGTGGAGGAGGCGGTGGAAAGAAGGGAGGACGGAACTAGCTGACGCGGCCCCACCGCGAGGCCCTGCCGGACGCTCTCCCCCCCGGCAGGGCGCCTGCAGCAAAAAGGAGGCAGACGATGAGAGCGAACGGACGCGCCATCGGGGCCCGGCGAAAAGGGCTTCTGGGCATGGGAGTGGCCCTGGTCATGGCGACGGGCGCCTGCACCAGCCCCCCGCCGCTCGGACCGGACGGGGACGACCTGGCCGCCAGGGGCCGATCCGGACAGGCGGACGAGATTCGATTCACCGGGACGGTCGATCTGGTCTGGCCCGGCGGAAAGGGACTGAACGCGCCGGATGACGATCGTACCGCACAGGCCTCGATTACGGCGTTTCATGAGGCCCCGGCCGGTACTCCCGGGCAGGGCAATTTCGTTTACCGCGTGCTGGCCGCTGACGGGTCACTTCACCGGGAAATCGGCGTGAAACTCACCTATGTCCACATCGACGTGGACGCTGACACGGTTCGGTTTCTCGGTGAGGTGATCTCGGATACGAAGCCGTGTGGCGGCTCCGGACACGGAGAGGGAGGTGGCGACCACGAGGAAGGCGGCTGCTCTCACGACGATGGCTCCGGTGAAGAGGGCGGCTGCTCTCACGATGACGGAGATGACGCCCACGAAGGCGGTGGCTGCTCGCACGACGACGGTTCGGACGGTGGAGGCGACGACCACGGCGAACCCGGCGGCCCCGGGGGGCCTGGTGGTGGACACGTGACGGGCGCCGACTGCCGAATCGGACAGGTCGTGATCGGCTGGGCGCAGGACGGCGGGACCCCTGCCGTAGGGAATGACAGGATCTCGTGGAAGTGGTTCGCACCCGATGCCCAGAAGGTCCTGGACATTCAGGCCGCGATCGCCGCGGGCGGCGAGATCACCTGGCCCTGCAAGCTATGTGAAAAGGAGATCATCGGGGGCAATCTGAAGGCGCACGGCAACTAGCTCTACCCTGAACTCAACGCCCGGCAGGATCCGTGAGCCGGCAACGGCCACGGAGGGAACGCCCGCCCTGCTCTATCCTGCCGGGCTCTTCCGAAACATGCGGTACGCACCGGACGTAGTGACATTCAAGAAGATGCGTCACCGACGATCGTCGGGACGGCTCGTCACCCTTCGCTGCGCACAGAAGGAGACCGCATCCGTGGACCCTCTGCTGCTGTTCGGAACCATGGTGTTCTGGATCATCATCGTCAGCATCATCGGCGGTGTGATTCTCCTCCGACCCGTGTCCAAGCGACTCGGACACTTCCTGGACGAATGGATCGCCATTCGCAAGGCGGAGCAAGTCGGTTCCAGTGAGCGACTCGAGGAACTGGCGGCCCGGTTCGAGGCGCTCGAAGAAGGTCAACGTCGCCTGCTCGAGCACCAGGAGTTCATGCAGGAGTTGAAGCCGGACGGGTAGCAGGGCACCGCATTACTATTACATTGTCGGTACGGACGACTCAGTCCAAATCTGATATGGAGACCGAATGAGACCCTTCTTTCTCGTGGCGCTGGCAGTCCTTGGCGTGTCTGCCTGCAGCAGTGACGACCCGACTGGCGGCGCAGGTATTCACCCTGATATCCGGGGCGACTTCGTCGGCCTGTTTCAGGAGACGGGGACTTCGGGGGCAGGGAATACCGAATTCCAGTGTGACATGAAGGTCGATGTCGTGGATCAGTTCGAAAGTGCCTTCGTCGCCGACATATACTTTCTCCAGGGAATGGACTGCGCCGAGGAGAGGCTGTGGTCTGAAGCGGCTTCCGGCACCATCGACCTGGATGGCAATGTTGTCCTGGCATGGGATAACTCGCCTTCCTGCAACGTCTTTGATGGCGATAAACAACTGACCGGAACACTGGTCGGTAACGTGCTCGCGCTGACAGCTGACTATGTCTGTGATAGCATCAACTTCACGGATGCGTACACCGGGAATCGAAGCTGATTCGTGACCTCTGGAGCACCCCGCTCGTCATCTGAATAGAGAAGGTCGGACGACGGGGCTCCTGGCGAAGGGCTGGCTGGTGGAGACGAGAACGCAGCATGCAACAGTGGCGACATCCGTTGTCACGGCCTTGCTGGTACTCCTGATTTCTTCCTGCTCCACGGTCCGTTACAGCGAAGACTTCGACCGCCAGTCCCCCGTGCCAGCCTCGGGGACCTGGGCCTGGAAGCCGCTGACGACCGTCCAGCAGCAATCCCTCTCCGCGATCAGCCCGTTCCTGCAGCGAAGAGTCGAGCGAGCCGTCGAGCGAGAGTTGTACGACCGTGGCTTCGAGTTGGTGTCGGACGCTTCGCCTGACTTCCTGGTTTCCGCATATCCGATCCTGCCGGATCGTTCATCCAGGGCAGTTGGCACCAATCGGAACCGCGCCCCGGTGCGTGTCTCCGTGGGCGTCGGAGTCGGCTTCGGCCGGCCCTACGGCTGGGGTCGGCCCTATGGGTACCGCGGCTGGGGTCGCGGATTCGGTCCCACCGTCAGCTTCTGGAATCCATATCCGTGGTGGGGCTGGGGCCGGCCGTACTTCGGCTACATGGGCGTCGGCTGGACACCAGGGTTCGGATACGGCGACGACTCGGTCGGAGGGTACGGGCGCACCTCAGTCATTGGGTCGGGTGATCGCGGTCCCGGCACTCTGGTGATCGATGTGATAGACACCTCGCAAGGGGAAGTCGTGTGGCAGGGTCTGGCAGACGGAGCGCTGCTGGACATGCCCTCCGGCGATCAGCTGGACGCCTATATCGACCAGGTGGTGCAACGAACCCTGGCCGGATTCCCGCCTCAGGGCTGATCGGCGACGTAGACCCGGGTTTCGTCCTGTCCTCCTGCCAGGAAATGCAGGCGTCCTCCTTGCGCCGTTACCCGTGCGGTCAGCAGATCAAAGTCAGCATCCACGGCATGGAAACCGAGCTCCTCACCGCTATCCGACAAATGCAGAAAGCCCGTCCGGTCGAGACTCAGCACGTAGAGCCAGATGTCGCCGGTCGCGTCGACCACCAGATGCTGGATCAGCTGGTAATCCTCGGGCACGTTCATGAACAGCGGGGGGCTCAGACTGGCCTGCTTTTCCCTCATGGACTGGATCTCATCAGGCGGGAAGGGCAGCGCGGGCCAGGCGGCCGATATGATGGTCTCGTCCTGCCCGGCGCGCCTGACGTGAACCCTGGCTTCATCGGACACCGCCCACACGAGCCGTCCGTCTGGCAGGAAGTCGTAGACGTAAGATCGGGCCTGGGTTGGACCGATGAAGAACATCCCTCCCGGTTCCACGCCGGGGAAGAACTCGTTCAGCGCATAGGCTGCTACCCGGGACCGCTCCAGCCCGTCTGCATCCCTGAGAGTAAGGGCCTTCTCGGCCGTCTCCTCGAGTATCCACTCCCCGGCCCACTGCCCGTCCGGGTGGAGCCGTGGAAGATCGCAGACGATCGTGTCGGCGAGCGCCCGCCGACTCCGCAGCCGGCCGGACAGGTCGAACACGGAAACGGACCCGGCATCCAGGGCCAGCAGGCTGTCCCCGACGGCCCGAATGGCCATCAGGTGGGTGAAGCCCGCGTCTTCCCCCTCGGGCCCGCCGAACGTGGCCAGTGATACCCCGGCCGGGTCGAACTTGTGAATCACATAGTCATCGTAGTCTAACACGAAGACGTTTCCGGCCCGGTCGACCGTCAGGTCCCTCGCGGCGGTGAGCCCCGCATCGGCGCTGACCGTGAACGCGAGACGCGGCTGAATCGTCGCGGTCGTCGGAATTTCCGATTCAGGTGTCCCGCACGCTCCGAGCAGAACTGCTGTGAGGACTGCGATGTGCCGGCTCATGGCAGGATCCTAACCAGGTCGAACGATTGCTGAGCGCGATGTATGAGCCACTGATCCTAGCCTCGACGCACATGCGCGGACAGGCGATCAGGGAATCCCGAAACGACACGGTGGCGCTCGCCAGGTATGGAGTGATACTGGGCCTGGAAGACTGCCAGACTACTTTCGAAGACTGCTGGTGAATCCTCCAGCAAGATTCGCCACGAAAGCGTATATTGGCCCCCTGTCCGGACCCGCCAGCCCCCTCCTGATGTGTCTGACCCGAGGTGGAGGGGATCGATCATGCCCGCGAAAATCCTGCAGATCAACTTCCGATTGAACGTACCTCGAGCCGAGTTCGAAGACATCGCCCGGTCGCTCGCCAGCGACTTCGGGAAACGTGCTCGTCAACGGTTGGGTCGACTATGATGCGTACGGCCCGGTCACATTGGAAGGACTCTCGTCGGGGACCGTCTATACGCTGGTGAACGGGAAGAACCCCTTCGTAGAGGTCATCAAGGAGAACGGGTTCTACCTGCTGCACTATCACTGGAACGAGGTGTATCGGAGTCAGGATGGCAAGAAGGTGAATGTCCACCTCCAGGGACATCTCAAGATCGAACCGGACGGCAACGTGACGATCGACACGGAATCGTACCGATGTAACTAGACCCCGAGCAGGAAGTCGCCGCCTGGCCACTCTTAGAACAGCGCTTGGTTGTCTCGCTGAGGTTCCAGTTCCTTCAGCGACTCGCCGGGCGCTCTCGGGTCCCCCGCGCGGACCCGCACATGCTTACATTCACGGTTCGATTACTTGAACAACCCATGCCCCGAATCCTCAGCCAGGATGATCTGCCATGATCGAGTGCACCAAGCGTGAGGATGCTCGACCGATCTGTCCCCACTGCTCGACGGAATTGCGGGAGGTGTTCTTTCAGCAGCTCGGCGGTTTGATGGGGAAGCGCTTCCTCTACTTCTGTGGCGGCTGTCGAAAGGTCCTGGGTATTTCACACCGGAAGGGCTTCTGGATGGGATAGCGCCCGCCCCGTAAACATGCGGTCCCCGGCACGTGTTAAATAGCTGGGGAAGTGCTGGCTGCAGGCCAGGGCTGGATGAGGTGTCCCGCCGGAAGGAAAGCATGAAGAAGTGGCTCGTAGCATCGGCCTGTTGTCTGGTCCTCGGCTGCGTCAACACGAGCGTTCAACAGCTGGATCAATCAGTGCGCCCGGCCCAGTCAGTCGATTCGGTGAGCCTGCTGCTCGAGACGCCCAACGAACCCTACACCGTCATCGCGGTCATCGACGCAAAAACTAAGACGGTGTTCGACAGCTTCGACGACCTTCGCGAAGCGATTGTCTCCGAAGCGGCGAAACTTGGCGGCGAAGCGGTGATCCTGGGATCGGAATCCACCGATTCAGAGTTCATCTTCACCGGAATCGCGATGATCCAATCCGATACGAGGAAGCTGACCGGCAAAGTGATCGTGTACGAGCAGGGATAATCAGGGCTGCTCGATCCGCTCCACACATCTTTGCTGTCCACTGTCCTGACGCCGGTGTGTCCGTACCGGCGGAGAGCGGGACACCTGCTGGAATTCTATCCGATTGCTCAACAACAGTTTGACGGCATCACTGTTCGCGAGCTTCCGGCCCGAAACTCGTGGTCGGCACGCTTCTTGTGCATATAGTCTGTAGCAGAGGTCAATTTTCAACCCCCTCGCGAACAGGCAGGTGAAGGATGAAGAAGTCAGTATTGCTCGTCGCCGGCATCGTCATATTGAGCGCCTGCGGCAGCGACCCGGCAGAGCCGTTGGCGCCTTTCGAACCACAGATTACGAACGCAACGGACAACTTCCAGCTACAAGCGTCCGACGTTACTGATGTCGGGACGGTACTGCAGTACACGTGGGAGAACACCGGAACTCAAGCTTCAGTGGATCACTCCACCACGACCACGGCCGGTTCGACCATGCTCTCGATCAGGGATGCCAGCGGGGCCACGGTATACGACCAGGGCCTCTCGCCCAGCCTGAACGAGGACACGGCATCCGGTTCGGCCGGGAACTGGACGATTGTCGTGACGCTGAGCGACTATAGTGGGACGCTGAACTTCCGCGTTCAGAAGAAGTGACGCTCCCTTGCTGTCAGCAGATCACTCAGCCGGCCGGATGTTCTACAGCTTCAATTGATGGAGCTGTCAGTCCTGTGTCACTACTGCCACCCGTCCCCGCCCGCCGGCCTCGCGACGCCGCTTGATCGAGATGTGCACGTCACGGCCGAGGAAGGTCAGATATCTCATCAGGCGCTCGGCCGCGAAGCCCTCGATCCTGCCTCGCATGAGCCTGGAAACCTTGGGTTGGTCGATTCCGAGCAGGTCGGCTGCTTGGACCTGTGTCAGGCGGCGGCCGCGGATAATCCGGGTGATCTCGGCGGCAAGTTCAGCCTTCGCCAGGGCCGTGTCCGGGTCTTTTACGCCAAGGTCGGCGAATACGTTGCCAGAGCTCTCGGTGACACCTGTCTTGCTCACTATCGCCTCCCGACCGGGTTCAGCCGGTAGTGTTCCTCGGCTGTACGCAGCCTGTTCCGGATCCGCTCGACTTGCTGGACCGGCGTTCTCTTCCCACTTGGCGCCTTCTTCTGAAAAGCACACAGCACGTAGATGACGCCTCGAAATCCGGTAGTATAGACAACGCGGTACGTATCCCCGCGCTCGTCTATGACGATCTCGAGAACGTTAGCGCCGCGGTATTCCTTCAGCGGCTTCGCATCAACGTGCTTGTCACCCTGCTGCGCCTGGTACAGCGCAAACCCGGCGACACCCTTTACGGCCTCGGGCATTGACCGAAGCTCCCTCAGCGCCGGGCCAATCCACCGAAGCTGTCTCTCGTTCCTTGCCACAATATGCCAGTTTTAGCATGAACCGTCAAACAACAGTCCGAACCAAGCTGTGGCTGGTGGTCAAACAGGGTCTCAAGGACTAACGAGGGTGAGTTGGATTCGCTGGACACTAGAACGGGGAGGCGGGATCGATGCCCGGCCTCCCCCGCTTCTGTGCCTCACTCGGCCGGCCGGATCCTCAGATTCCGGAAGTGCGCCAGGGTCGAGGAGTGACGCCACAGCCCCACCTGTCCTGAGACAGTATCGCCCTTCAGGTCGTTGACGATCAGAGTCGGTTCATCGGCGCCGTGCACGTATAGCTGCGCCTGATTCCCGCTCACCTCGATCCGCACCTTCGTCCACGACCCCGGCACCAGGTCCACGTAGGACTCGTAGACGCCCGGGCTCTCTTCCCTCAGCCGGTACCACGGGTAGTCGGGGTGCGAGACGTACTGGGTCGTGTGGTTCCTGCGCAGCTGAAGGTCGGCCCGGGCGTTGGTCGGACGAAGATAGAAGCACTCGTAGCTGTTCGGGTCCTCCGGGTCGACCCGGAATGCGACGCCCACGAAGCCGCGCATGGCCGGGTCTGCATCGGCCGCCGGCTCGCCGGCCAGTTCCAGCTCGATGGTGCCGTTCTGAAACTCGGTCCCCTCGATCAGAACGAGCGTGCCGCCCTCCACGTAGTCATCGGCGCGCCCGACCCGCAGGCCGCGCTTGCCTTCGAGCTCGACGACCTCGGCGCGCACGTTGATTAACTTGAGTCCGTCAGTCGACTCCAGCGAGTGCTCCGAGACCTGGGCGTCCAGTGTGCCGGTGCTCGCCGCCAGGGCCACGAGCCCTGGCAGCAGCGAGAGAATTTTCCTCATGCGCCTTCATCTCCATTGCGCAGGTGGCCGGGCTCGTCAGCTCGTCTGCAGCGCCTCCGCCGGGTGGATCTGGCTCACGCGCCGCGCCGGGATGTACGTGGCGAGGACTCCGACCAGGGCCAGCGCGAGCACCACGCCGCCGAAGATGACCGGATCGCGAGCATCCACCTCGTACAGGATGATCTGCAGCGGCCTGGTGGCGAGTGCCGCCAGCCCGATACCGAGCACGATACCGATCGCGAGCTGCCTGATGCCGCGTTGCATGGCCAGTCGGATCAGGCGCTCTTCCTTCGCGCCGAGGGCCATCCGGATGCCCATCTCGCGCCTGCGCTGGCTGACGCTGAATGACATCACGCCGTACAGGCCGATCGCCGCCAGGAACAGGGCCGCGAATCCGAATGCCATGAACAGCGTCCCGAAGACCCTGTAGAACCAGGTGGCATCGTCGATCACCGCCTGCATGGACATCGCATCGTAGACCGGGAGGTTGGGATCCATGGTCGCCAGCGTCTCGCGTACCCGCGTCGCCATGGCCCCGGGATCGCCCGTGGCCCGCACGCCGACGCTTACCGTGTTCCCCAGGATCTCGGCGAACTGCTCGACCGCGACGTAGTAGCCGGCCGGGCTCTCGTTGTTGTTGCCGATCCCCTCCATCTTCATGTCGGGCACCACGCCGACCACGGTCATCCACTCGTAAACGTCCTCGCCCTGGTGAATTCGGAACCGCTTTCCGATCCCTTCACCGTCGTCGAAGTACTCCCGCACGAAGCTCCTGTTGACCAGCGCCACGGGCATGTTGTCCTTCGAGTCGGCGAACTGGAACGCGCGTCCCTCCAGCACTGCCGCCTCGAAGGTGTCGAAGTAGCCCGGAGTGACGATTCCCTCGCGGGCCCGGGGGTAGTCACGCTCGGTCGGGTACTCACCGCCCTCGATCTCGAATGTGCGCATCCCGTTGCCCCGGGCCGGCAGGCCATCCGACAGGGTCGCCGCTTCGACGCCTGGCGTGGTCTGGAGGCGCTGCAGGAACTCCCGGTAGAAGTCTGTTCGCGCATCGGCATCCGGGTAGTCCGTGTCCGGCAGGTTGAGCCGGGCCGTGAAGATGCTCTCGACCGCGAACGGCATATCGATGGTCCGGAGCTGTGCGACGCTCTTGATCATCAGGCCCGCCGCGATCAACAGCCCGCAGGACACGGCCACTTCGCCGATCACGATAATCGACGTCACGCGACCCATGCGGAGACCGGTCGAACCACCGCGACCCTCCTCGTTCAGGGCGACGTTCAGTCCCTTGCCGGTAGCCCGCAGGGCGGGGAACAGGCCGGCCGCCACCGCCGCGAGCAGCGACACGGCGATCGCGAACATCAGGACCCTGGCATCGAGGTCGAACGTCATCCAGAACGGGGGAGGATTCGTCGCGATGGACCTGTTGAACCAGGCGACCCCGACGAAGCCGATGAGCACACCGATCGCGCCGCCGATCGCCGTCAGGACACCGACCTCGACCAGTAGCTGACGGATGATCTGCTTTCGCTTCGCCCCGATCGCGGAGCGCACGGCCACTTCCTTACCGCGGACGGCAGCCCTGGCGAACAGCAGATTCGCCACGTTTGCACACCCGATCAGGAGTACGCCGAGCGCGGCGCCGAGCATCGTGAACAGCAGAGCGAAGAGCTCATCGCCGATCGTGAACTTGGTGAATGGCTCGACGATCGGGGCGAAGCCCTCGTTGGCCTCCGGATACTCCTGTTCCAGGCGCATCCCGATCGTCGCGAGGTCGGCCGCAGCCTGGTCGATCGACACCCCCGGCTTCAGTCGGCCGAACCCCGGGGCCTGGGGGCCGTCCACCCGTTCGTTCTCGAGTGGGTTTATCTCCATCGGGGCCCACAGGTCGGCCTCGATCGGAAATCTGAATCCCTCGGGGGCCACCCCGACGATGGTCCGGGAGTCGCCGTTCGTCCGAACCGTCATTCCGATCACGTCCGGCGACCCGTCGTACTTCTCCTGCCACACTTCGTAGCCGAGAATCATCACGGGATCGGCTCCCGGCTCTTCCTCCTCGGGGAGGAATCCGCGGCCGAGCACCGGGGCTACGCGCAGGATGTCGAACATGTTCGCCGTAACCATGGCGCCTTCGTACCGCTCGGGCTTGTCGTCTGCACCGACCAGGTTCACGGCGCCCTGGTTCCACAGGCCGAATGACTCCAGCGTGCTGTTCTGATCTCGATACTCAACAAAGTCGTACAGTGAGACTCCGCCGCGCTCGATGTCACGCTCCGGGTTGACTCGCCATACGGACACGACCCGGTCCGCATCGTCGAACGGCAGGCCCTTGTACATGGCGCCGTTGACGATGCTGAATACGGTCGTGGTGAGTCCGATTCCGAGTGAGAATGCGAGAATCGCGATCGCCGACATTACCGGCGACTTGATAAGCATCCGGACGCCGAACTTCACATCGTTGATGAAGCCGTCCATGGCCATGTTTCCCCTCCACTTCCCTTCAGTCAGCCCCGTTGCTCGAAAGTCTCAGCCGCCGACCTGCGCGAGCTCGACTTCAACCTGCGCAGTCTCCTCGTCCATGATTCGGCCATCGAACAGGTGAATCGTGCGTTCGGCATAGGCGGAATACCGCGGGTCGTGGGTAACCATGAGAATCGTCGAGCCCTCGGCGTGAAGCTCTTTCAGGAGGTTCATCACGGCTTCCCCGTTCGTGGAGTCGAGATTTCCCGTCGGCTCGTCGGCCAGGAGGATCAGCGGGTCGCCGACCACGGCTCTCGCCGCAGCGACTCTCTGCCGCTGACCGCCCGAGAGCTGCGACGGGTAGTGATCCATCCGGTGGCTCATGCCGACACGTTCCAGGGCCCGCTGCACCTTCTCCCTGCGCTCGCCGGCAACCACGCCGCCGTAAATCAGCGGCAACTCGACGTTCTCGAATACCGTAAGATCGCCGATCAGGTTGAAGGCCTGGAAGATGAACCCGATGTGCTTGTTCCGTACCTCGGCCCGCTCGGAAGCGCTGAGATCGGATACCGGTTCGCCGTCCAGCCAGTAGTTGCCGTCGGTCGGCGTGTCCAGCAGGCCGATCAGCGACAGCAGCGTGGATTTCCCGCACCCGGACGGCCCCATCACCTCGGCGAATTCACCATCCCGGATCTCGAGGTGGATGTCCGCGAGGGCGTGCGTCTCCATCTCATCCGTGAGGAAGATCTTCTGAATCCCCTCCAACCGGATCAGCACGTTCCCGTTCTCCATTTGCCCACTCTCCCCAGCTGACGACGCGCCCCGCGTCGAGGTTACCTGATTCGGACCCGGTCCACGTCGTCGTACCGTGACATGTCCGACAGGATGATGACGTCACCTTCCTGCAGGCCCGACAAGACTTCGATCTGGTTCACCGAACTCCGACCCAGTTGCACGGGGACCCGCTCGGCGGCACTTCCGTTATCGATCAGGCGGAACAGGCCGACCGTGCTCTGGCTCTGCCCGTAGGTGGGTCGGCCCGCATACAGCACGTCGCTCAGACGCTCGAGCTCGATCAGGCCTTCGACGTTGAGATCAGGCCTCGCCCCAGCCGGCATGGCTCCTTCCAGCGACACCTCCACGAGGACCGAGCCTCCCTGGACGTTCGGGTCGACCCGTCGGACCCGCCCGGGGATCGTGTCCCGGCGGGTGTCTATGAATGCCGCCTGGCCCACCTGGACGTCGCGCGCCTGGGTCTGCGGGATCCTCAGCTCGGCCTTCAGTCGGTCGGGTTGGGCGACACGGGCCAGGGTGGTTCCAGATTGCACCCACTGCCCGATGTCGAGATCGAAGTCCTGCAGCACGCCATCGGCGCCTGCCATGACCCGCATGCTGGCGGCGCGCTCCTCGTAGTAGTGGTGAATGTTGGCCAGTCGAGCTACCTGGTCGCGCTGCACCGCGAGCCGCTCGTCGATCGTCGAGTTCAGCAGATCGAGGCGGGCCTGCTCGGTGCGCAGCCGCTCCTCGAGCGCGTCTGCCCTGTCCCGAGCATTCCGGTGCTCGTTCTCCGACACCCACTCGTTGTCGACCATCTCGTCGAACGCATCTGCTTCCCGGCGGGCCTCCAGAGAGGCGGCCCGTGCGTCGGCCACGGCAGCCTCCTGGGAAAGAACTCCCGTGCCGAGCGTCTGGCGGAGCGTGACGAGCGTCGCCCGGGCCGCGGTCCACTGTTGTTCTGCCTCCAGCACCTGGAGCTCGACGTCGGGATTCGAGAGAACTACGAGGACATCGCTTGCCGAGACCGTCTGTCCCGGCTCGAAGTGAACGGATTCGACCCGTCCGGCGGTCACTGCAGCCACGAATTGCACGTGTTCAGGAACGAGCGTACCCTGGCCTCGAACCTCGCGGACCATTTCACCCCGCTCGACCGTGCCCTGTACGATGATGTTCCGGTCCACGGTCGGCGCGGCGGGCTCGAGTCGAGAATAGAGGAAGGCGGAGACCAGTACCGCCACGATGCCGATACCGATGTAGATGTTGCGCTTCCGATTGCCCTTCGGCTTGCGCCTGACGTCCATCGCGGACACGCGGGATCCCGAACCGCTGTCGTGGCCGGTCCCCGAATCGGACGAAGAGTCTCTGCTCGCCGCACCCTTCTTGATCGAGAGACGCGGCCGTCCGCCCTGACCTATAGCGCCTGTCGACGATGCCTGCGCTCTGTCCATGGCCATGTCCCCTTCCACCCAATGCCCACACCGCCGCACGACCACCGATGCGGGTCCGGTAGCAGATCCGTGGTGTTCTGACCGCTCGTACGGGAGCTGGTGTGGGGAAGTTTCGGCTTGAAGACGCGATGACACCCGCGGACCATTCTTTCGCACGGCGAACTTGGTCCGACCCGACCAGTGGAGTCCGTACCGTCCGTTTCGGAGTGGAGACATAATGATACCTGGAGCGTGTATCAACTCACTCTGGTCGCCGCGTACTCGCCGCCTGAAGAACACCGTGCTACCTTTTTGTGTCTAATGCATCGGGTGACGGACCGACATTTGAGCTGGGCCAGATCCAGCGTCTTGTGCGCATCGGGCAGTGGACCCACACGTATCGGGCAGCCAGAGACGCGGCCGAATTGCGGTTCGACCGCGTTGATATTTGAGAGTGCGTGCCTGGCCTGGGGCCGGACGATTTCTTCTGCACTGCGGAATCGAGAACAGAGCCTGGCACGATGCAGGATGCTTACAAACCAAAGTATTGTGGCGTTGAACTCTACGTGAAATTGCAGATTTCGTCCAAGAGCCTGGTGGTCGTGATCTCGTTCCATTCCTGGATGGGGATTCTCAGATGATGCTTACCGAGTGTCCTGTATGCGCCGGTGAAGTCAAGCGGATCGTTGCGCCGCGAGAGATCCCGGTAGGCCGGGATCGGGTGACTGTTCCGCTGGAGTATCAGGTCTGTAAGAAGTGTGGCGAGGAGTTCGTAGATCCGGACACGTTTGCTTTAGCGCAACGTGAGGCTGCTGCTGCGGTGCGGGATAAGAAGGACCTCTTATCGCCGGAGGACATTCTCCGCATTCGAGTGGAGGCGGGCCTGACTCAAGCCCAGCTCGAGGCGCGGCTCGAACTGGGGCCGAAGACTATTGGTCGGTGGGAGCGCGGCACAGTCTGTCCGAGCCGAGCAGCCAGCAAGCTCCTGCGGCTCTATGCAGCGTACCCGGAGCTGTTCGTTGACAGGGAGCGGACCGTGGTGACAGCAAGGCTGGAACCACTCGTCTCTCGCCCGGAAGCTCCCGAGCCCAGGGTCTTCTTGAGAGGCTGGACTGTCACCGTGCAAGCCCAGGGACACGGCGCGGTTTCAGGTCCGAAGGAGGCGCAGGATTATGCCGCCTGACGCTCAGCTTGGTATCGAGCTCGTCTCTCACCGGCTCGACGAGCTCCACTTCATGCGTGAGGGACAGCCTGAGCCGGGGGGGGCAGCGCGGCCAGTCGATATCCAGGTCCAATTGAGTGTCTCTGAGCCCGAAGGCGAGTCGCTCTCGGTGCGGGTAGGGCTCAGGATGAAGGATCCTTCGGTAATGTCGATCGACGCTGCATATATTATTGTATTTCGGATGACCGACCAATTCCTGTTTGAGGGGTCGGTCGAAGAGGAATGGAAGAAGATCGCGTCCCGGCTCGCCCCCGTCATTCTCTACCCATTCCTGCGGGAGACAATCGCCTCGACACTTCAGAAGGCTGGGCTTGAGGTGCCGATGACGCCAATCCTGGACTTTCGGCGGGTATTCGACCCCGACCAGATCAGGTTCGAATCCGAGTCAGCGTCCTTCTAAGATCCGAGGCCCGCTGAGCTGGTATCGGGGCCGCTCCACGCTACCGCCTTCCGCGTTGAGAGCAAACGCCTGGTCCGCTGCAGGTGTTGAACCGATGGCACCTCGCCACTCGAAGGGAGTGAGCATGCGATCGATTCCGCGGCTGCACGCGATCACGCTCGGGCTTCTCACCGGCGCCCTCCTCGTGGGCTGCTCGGACTCAGGGCCAACCAATCCATCAGTCGATCCAAACGTCCACGGCGGACCGGACAACCCGGCCCGCGACGGCAGCTACACGGAGGCGATCGTCAGCGAGAACGGCATCGCTTCGCTCGAACCGGTGGTGATCGGTGGGGTGGAGCAGTGGATACTGATCCGCGGCTACGACGTCTCCAATCCGGTCCTCGTGTTCCTGCACGGCGGGCCGGCCAGTCCGGCGATGCCCTATGCCAGGTTCTCGTTCGACGGGCTGGAGCGACACTTCACCGTCGTATCATGGGACCAGCGGGGCTGCGGCAAGTCCTACCACGACGGACTCAGCTCCGCATCGATCACCTTCGACCAGATCCTTTCGGATACGCATGAGCTGATCGAGCTGATGCGGGCCCGTCTTGGGGTCCAGAAGGTCTACCTGATGGGGCTATCCTGGGGGTCGCTCCTGGGGACTCTCACGGCTCGGGCTTACCCGGAACTGCTCCACGCGTACATCGGGGTCGGCCAGGCGGTCAACGTCGAGCGTGGCATCCCGGTGGCCCATGCGGCCGCCATGGAACGGGCGATAGAGCTGGGACGTGACGACGCGATCGCCTCACTCTCGACCATTCAGGTCGATCCCGTCGCCTGGGATCAGGTGTATTTGCTGTACGACTGGCTCGAGGAACTGGGGCTGGGCGACATCCACGATCCTTCGCTGCTTCCCGGGTTCGCCGAGGAGGCGGGTCCCCTCACGGAGTACACGGCGGCAAACGTGGCCAACGAGGGCGCCTGGCGGGAGCTCTATGCATTCTCACCGCTCCTGGCAGACCAGAGCTGGCTCCAAACGCTGAACATTCTGGAGCGGGTCCCGCGTCTCGAGGTCCCGGTGTACTTCCTCGCGGGACGATACGATTACAAGGCTCCCTCGTTTCTGGTCGAGGAGTACCTGAACACCCTGGACGCGCCCCAAGGCAAGCGAATGTTCTGGTTCGAGAACTCCGCGCACGTCCCGTTCATCGAAGAGCGGTCGGTCTTCAACTCCGTGATGATTGACACGATACTGGCGGAGACCCGGTGATCCTGGCCGGGATCCAGGTCTTCCTGCTCGCCAAGGCGCTCGCGCCTTGTAGCTGATCACCAGGATTGTGCGTCGGGGGAAGGCGCCAGGAACTCATCGGCGGAGGCGAACTCCCGGGCGGTCAGTCCGGCGGACCGGAGCAGTCGCATCAGAGAGCCGCGGAACCCGGCCTCGTCGTCCACGACGAACACCGTGGACGCGTACACTTCGTAAGTCCAGATTCCGCTACTGGACCGTGTATCCGCGACCTTCGAGGCAGACGCCGGCCGCCTTCTTGAATGTCTCGATGGCCTCCTCGCTCTGGATGGTGGCCTGCGCGGCGCCTGCGTACGCGGCCTCCGCCTCTACCGACTTCTTCGCGCGGCGTCCCCTGATTGCTCCGGCGGTGGCTCCGATGGCGGCACCGGTGCCCGCATCACCCGCGATGGCGCCGATCGCGACGCCGGCGACGGCCCCGCGGGCCGCTCCCCCGACCGCCGCACCCTGCGTGGCGTCCGCCGCCTGCTGCTGCGCGGCGTCCGCGGCCGCCTGGGTGTCGACGCTACCTGGCTGCAGCACCATTCCCGTCTGGTTCTCGGCCCACTGCGTGCACTCCGCCTCGTCCTGCTGCTGCTGCTGAGCGCTCTGGCCTTTCGCAGGGTAGATGAACATGCCGATATCAGCCAGGCTCATCGTCGAGGATGACTGTTGTTGGACAGCCACCTGGGCCCCCGCCTGCGAGACGGCACCCAGGGAAAGGACAGCAGCCAGTATGTACCTCTTCATCGGATTGTCCTCTGATCTTCAGGTGTCGCTGCCAGAAATCACGGTGTAAAGGACTGGTGCGCGTGCCGGGCTCTCCACTGACCGCTCTCGCGGACGAACACGATCGTGTGTCCGATCTGAATCGGCTCGGACGTCCAACCGTCCTTGTCCGTGTAGTCGCCCTCGGAGATCGCCAGCACGACGGCCACGTCGGGAGAAAGAATCCGAATGCGCTTCTCGATCAGCTCCATTCCCTGGCTCTCCAGCCCGGCATAGGTCGCGCGGAAGCTCTCCCGAAGCAGTTCGAGACCGCTGACCATCACGTCACCCGTGATGAACGTCAGTTCACCGTCTCCCTCCGCCATGGCGAGCACCCGGTCGGCATCCACGTCGCGCGCACCTTCCATCGTTTCGACAAGAATCGAATCGATAGCCGCTACGATCGTCGGATCATCGGGGTCGAAGTCCGCGGGCTGGCAGGCGGCGGTCAATGCCGCGAAGGCGATCAGCGCCACCATTGGAATGCGCATCGATCTCATCCTCGTCGCATGGATTTCGACCGGACTGCGGCCCGGCCCCCATTTCCTCAAGTCACATGACAGCACGATGCGGCGCGGGGCCGACTTCGGCAACGCGCAATGCTACACCGGGCGCCGGTCCTCTTCTCCGGTCGGACTGAAGGATATATTCTGGAACGATGTCCACGATCGAGCATACGCCGCCGTCCGACGACTGTTTCGGGAACCGTCTCGAATTCGAGACGCTGATCTCGGACATCTCCTCCCGGTTCGTCAACGTGCCTCCAGGTGAGGTGGACCAGGGAATCGAGGACACGCTGCGGCGCGTCTGCGAGTTCCTCGCCATCGACCTCGGCGTGCTCTGGCAGTGGCAGTCGGCGGACCTGGATTCGCTCATGCCGACTCATGCGTATGCGAGCGTGGATAGAGAAATCCCGCCGCCCTCCGAGCCGCTGCATCACGAACAGTATCCGTGGGTCGTCGAGCAGATCCTGGAAGGCCGCATGGTAGTCGTCCCGTCGCTCGACATGCTGCCGGAGGAAGCAGCGGTCGACCGGCAGAGCGCGGCGGCCGCCGGGATCCATTCGAATCTCACCTTCCCTCTGGCTTTGGCGGGCGAGTTACCCGTCGGTGCACTGGCGTTCAATACCGTTCTCGCGGAACGTGACTGGCCCGATTCGATGGTGATGCGGCTGCAGCTCGTCGCACAGGTGCTCACCAACGCGCTCGCCCGATCCCGGCACGAAGAGCAGCTGCAATGGAGCAAGGCGCGGCTCTCTGCGGGCGCCCAGCTGGCCGGCCTCGGGTTCTACGAAGTGAATCTGGGAAACGGGACCGCCTATTTCGACGAACGGCTTCGAGACTTGTGTGGTCTGCCCGCCGACCGGGAAGAAGGCCTGCAGCCGCTGGAGTTCTGGGCCGAACACCTGCATCCCGAGGACCGAGGGCGCGTGCTCGACGCTCGTCGCCAGTTGCACGAAGGCGAACACGAGACGATCTCGGTGGAGTATCGCTTTCGGCACCCCGATAAGGGAGACAGGTGGCTCCATCACCGCGCCGGCGTCTCCGTTCGCGGCCCGTCAGGTCAGGCAATCTCCACTTTCGGGGTGCTCCGTGACATCAGCGAACGCCACACGGCGGCGGAAGAGGCCCGACAGAATCGAGAGGAGATCGCCCACCTCGCGCGCGTGGCGCTCGCGGGCGAGCTTTCGGGAACCCTCGCGCACGAGCTGAACCAGCCACTCGGAGCCATCTTGAGCAATGCTCAGGCAGTGCGACGGATCGTAGCGCAGGAGGACCCGGACTGGACGGAAGTCCAGGCCATCGTGGACGACATCATTGCGGATGACCAGCGCGCGGCAAACGTCATCGTCCACCTGCGAGAACTCCTGCGCCGGGGCGAGGGGAGCGTCGGGTCGACGGCTGTTTCTCTGCGAGACATCGTCCGACGCGTCCTGCATCTCGTGCAACGGGAGGCGAACGAACGGGGCGTGGTGATTCGCACGGAGTTCGGGACACCCGAGATCGTAGTTCGGGGCGACAGCGTACAGCTGGAGCAGGTGGTTCTGAATCTCGTGATGAATGCCTTCGACGCGCTTTCGCAGAAGCCGGCGGGGTCTCGCGTGCTCACGATCCGGATCGAGCCGCTGGAGACGGGGGGCGCCACGGTCTCTGTCTCGGATACGGGTACCGGGATCGCCGCGGACATTGAAGGCAGAATCTTCGAACCCTTCATGACGACCAGGAGCACGGGCATGGGCATGGGGCTCGCGATCTGCAGGACGATCGTCGGTGCTCACGGGGGATCGATCAGCGCAGCGAACGATGACGGAGGTGGAGCGACCTTCCGCTTCACACTTCCCGGGATGGTTCCCCAGGGCTGATGGAGGAGCGTTCGGTCACCGTATACGTCGTGGACGACGATTCGTCCTTTCTTGCTGCGATCTCTCGACTCCTCAGATCCACTGGTTACACCGTCCGAGCATTCGACTCGGCCAGGCAGTTTCTCGAAGACCACGAGGCAGAGGCCCCGGGTTGTCTGCTGCTGGATCTGGCAATGCCCGGGCTCGACGGTCTGTCCCTTCAGGATCTCCTCCTGAAACGAGGGATCGAGCGGCCGATCGTCTTCCTGACGGGCCGGGGCGACATCATCACCAGTGTGAAAGCGATGAAACACGGCGCCGTAGACTTCCTGACAAAGCCCGTGGACGAAACCATCCTGTTCGCCGCGGTGCGGGAAGCCCTGGAGCAGGACCGGCAAGCCCGCGAGAATCGAGCCGAGCAGGAGGAGTTCAGGCGTCGCTGGTCTACTCTCACCCCGAGAGAGCGGGAGGTCGCCCGTCACGTGATCGCCGGTCGACTGAACAAGCAGATCGCCTCCGAGCTCGGCACCGTCGAGCGTACCGTGAAGTTCCACCGCGGTCATCTGATGACCAAGCTGGACCTTCACTCCGTGGCGGAGCTCGCCCGCCTCGCCGACAGAGCCGGCATCGATCCCGAGTAGGCTCCCTCCGGACGCACTTCACCAAAGGACAGTTACCGCCCCACGATCGGCGCCCTAGCATCCGGATCGTGGACACTCAGGGACTCCGAATCGTGATCGTCGACGATCAACCCTCCGTCTGTCGGGCGCTGGCGCGCCTGCTCCGGCTCAACGGTTTCACCGTTGACACGTACGCCTCCGGCGAAGGTTTTCTCGCGTCCCTGACCGAACGGCAACCGTTCTGCCTGATTCTCGACCTCCAGATGCCCGGCCTGAGCGGGTTCGAAGTCATGAGGCGTCTTGAAGCGGCGTCATTACAGCTTCCCGTAGTCGCGATCACCGGCTTCGATTCGCAATCGGCCCGCGAGCGCGCCCAGCGCGCCGGCGCGGCCGCCTATCTCACCAAGCCGGTAGGCGAGGAGGACCTGCTCGCCGCCATCGAGCGCTCTACGGGCCAACTTCGCGATCAGAAGGCGAAGAACGGGTCTGCCGGCGCACAGGCGGACCAAATTTCCGCAAAGGAGGGGATATGAGAAGGCCTCGCAGGGCCCTTTCGACCCTGGCGCTGACCATCGGACTTTCGCTCCCCGGCCCGACCACTCCACCGGCTCTCGGCCAAGCGACAGGCGACGGCTTCGAGTACCACGACGCTCACTTCCATCTGACGAACTACGTGCAGGAGGGACCGGACGCAGAAACGCTTCTCGACCTGATGGGTGACCGCGTGGGACGCTCGACCCTGTTCGGGCTACCCTTGCAGCAGATGTGGTCATACCAGAACTCGGGCGACTATGCGCCGACCTACTACCTCCAGTCCGACGCGCCGCTCTATTACTACTCGTTCACCGACGCCTGGATCGCTTCCCAGTACCTCGGCCTTCCTCCAGCGGCGCGCCTCCGCCTGGACCCGATGATCACCGGATTCAACCCCGCGGACATGTATGCTGCGGACCACATCCGGCGCGTGCTCCAGACTTTTCCGGGCGTGTTCTCGGGGATCGGTGAGTTCAGCATCCACAAGGAGTTCGTGTCCGCGAAGGTGGCAGGAGAGGTCGCGAGTCTGACGAACCCGGCGCTCGACAGGATCCTCGATTTCGCCGGCGAAGTCGGGCTCGTCGTCCTGCTGCACAATGATCTCGACATGCCATTCGCCCATTCCGGAAGCGAGCCCGTTTATCTGGGTCAGTTGAAGGGCGTAGTGAGAAGACATCCGGGCGCCCCGGTCATCTGGGCCCACCTCGGTGTCGGCCGTGTCGTGCGTCCGGTGCAGGCCTCACCCTCGGCCCCGGCCACCGAGCGCAATCCGAACCAGGGAGTGATCGTGGAGGGGATCATCAGGGATCCGAGCCTGGCGCACGTCTACTTCGACATCAGCTGGGACGAAGTCGCCAAGTACATCCTGGCGACGCCCGAGATCACCCGCCGGACGGCCGACATGATCAACCGGTATCCCGACCGGTTCCTGTTCGGGTCGGACCTGGTCGGGCCACGGGAATCCGAGCACTACTACTCGGTCTACGACATGTACGCCCCCCTGTGGGATCTGCTCACGCCCGAGGCGAAGGAGCTGATTCTGAAGGGGAACTACGAGCGTCTGTTCGACGAGGCTCGTCGCCGCGTTCGTGCGTGGGAAGCGGAGAACGTCAAGTGAGACATCGACGTCTTAGAGGCCCTTCACCTGGAGGAAGGAACATGCGGAAGTCCATTAGTTGGCCACCACCAGTCCGCGTGGTCTGGCTGCTTGCGCTGGTCCTCGTGGCGGTCGCTCCCTCGGTCGCCCGCGGCCAGGACAAGTCCGATTCGAAGGCCAGCTTCGACCTGTACGGTCACGTGATGCTCGATGCGGGCTACCGCACGGGCCAGTTCGATCCTGACTGGTTCGACGTGATGCGCCCGACCAAGCTGCCGGGTTACGAGGACGAGTTCGCTCCCGGCGGCCAGTCTTACTTCAGCGTACGCCAGACGCGGTTCGGGGTGAAATCTTCGGTTCCGACGAAGCTCGGAGATCTCAAGACCTGGTTCGAATTCGAAATGTTCGGTGTCGGAGCCGATGCCGGGCAGACGACGATCCGCCTGCGGCATGCGTATGGAGAGCTGGGGTCTTTCGGTGCGGGACAGACGTGGAGCCCGTTCATGGATATCGACGTGTTCCCGAATACGCTCGAGTACTGGGGCCCCTCCGGAATGGTCTTCTTCCGCAACATCCAGGTCCGCTGGATGCCGATTCAGGGCGACACGCGCATGACGATCGCGCTCGAGCGCCCCGGAGCCAGCGGCGACCAGGGCCAGTACGACGAGAATATCGCCCTGGACGAGATCCGGACCCGCTTCCCGCTTCCCGATCTGTCGGCGGAGTATCGCCTTGGCACGTCGTTCGGATACGTGGAGCTGGCGGGCATGTTGCGCTGGATCGAATGGGATGACGTGGGCGACGATGAGTTCGACCTGAGCGGCGATGCCGTGGGCTGGGGACTGAACCTGAGCTCAAATGTGAATCTCGGCTCTCGCGACACCTTCCGCTTCCAGGTCGTCTACGGCGAAGGCATCGAGAACTACATGAACGATGCGACGGTCGACATCGGCATCGTGGACAATCCGGGTGACCCGGTCACCCCGGTCAAGGGCGAGGCACTTCCCCTGCTGGGCATCGTCGCCTTCCTGGATCACAGCTGGAACGACCAGTTCAGCTCGTCCATCGGCTACTCGATGCTGAACATCGACAACACGCCCCAGCAGAACGCCGATGCCTTCGAGACCGGCCACTACGCCGTCGGAAACCTGCTCTACCACCCGGTGAACAACGTGACGATCGGCGGCGAGCTGCAGTACGGGAAGCGTGAGAACGCCCGTGACGGGTTCACCAGCGACGACTTCAAGGTCCAGATCTCGTTCAAGTACAACTTCTCGAGGAATTTCGGAGGATCCAAATGAGAATTTCACCACTCGGAGCCGTCGTGGCGGGCCTGGCGCTCGTCGCGGGGAGCTACACCGCACCGCTCACGGCCCAGACGCCCCAGGAGATTCAGGCGGCGGTGGACGCCGCGTACGCCAAGTACAAGAACCTCCAGGAGGGGGCCAACGCCGACTACATTCCGGCGCTGGCCAAGGTCGACCCCGACCTTTACGGGATCGCCGTGGTCACGGCCGACGGGAAGGTCTACACCGCCGGCGACGTGAGCACCGAGGTCTCGATCCAGTCGGTTTCCAAGGTGTTCACGATGGCGCTCGTGATGGAGCAGTCCGGACCGGAGAAGATCGCCAACACGATCGGAGTGGACGCCACGGGCGGACGCTTCAACTCGATCGTCAGCATCGAGGTGTCGCAGAATCTCTTCGGCGGTCCCGAGATGAACGCGCTCGTCAATCCGGGCGCGATCGCGGCCACCAGCATGGTCAAGGGATCCGACCGGGACGCGGTGTGGGGAAGCATCCTCTCTTACTACTCCGCGTTCGCCGGTCGTGATCTCTCCGTGCTCACCGACGTATACGAGTCCGAGACCGCCACCAACCAGCGCAACCAGGCGATCGGCGCCCTGATGCTCGCCTACGGCTACATCGAGGACAACTGGGAGCAGGCCGTCGACGTCTACACGGAGCAGTGCTCAGTCGGCGTAAACGCGAAGGACCTGGCCACGATGGCCGGAACGCTGGCGAACGGCGGACAGAACCCCGTGACCGGCAAGCAGGTCCTGAAGTCCGACTACGTAGATGAGGTTCTCGCCGTGATGGCCACCGCCGGCCTGTACGACGACTCCGGCAAATGGCTCTTCCGGACCGGCCTGCCGGGCAAGAGCGGCGTGGGTGGAGGACTCATCGCCGTGTCGCCCGGCAAGTTCGGGATCGCGGTAGTGTCGCCGCCTCTCGATGATGCCGGCAACAGCGTCCGCGCTCAGAAGGCGATTACGGACATTTCGAACGCGCTGGGCGGGAACCCGTACGCGGTCCGATAGGACAGCGGAGTGGGGACGGCAGGCGGAGCGGGCCCCGGTGTGCCTCGGCTCCGCCTGTCGTCGACGCGCTGCCTTTCTTCAAGAACGATTTCAACCTCTGGAGCCGGCTCGCCATGATCAGGAATCTCGTCCGAAGGACGTTCGCGATCGGTGGAATCTCCGCCGTTGTCTCGCTCGTGATCCCCTGCACGGCGCCGGCGCAGGAAGTATCCATCCCGGTCGAGGCCGATTCCGCGACCGTCGACAGTGCACAGTTCATCAATTCGATGGCCGGTGAGTTCACACCCGCGAAGGGTTTCGACCTGTTCCAGTCCGAACGGGCCAGCCTCAACATCAGCTTCTACGGCATGGCGCGTTACCTGAACCAGTTGCCGGGAGAGCAGACATTCACTGACCATCTCGGTCGTGAGCGGAAAGTCGTGGCACGCAACGACATCAACTGGCACCGCGGGATGGTGTGGTTCAACGGGCACTTCTGGACGGAGAAGCTCCGCTACAACATCACGGTGTGGGCCCTGGCGAGCACCCAGCAGACCCTTCTGTTCGGAAATCTCCAGTACCGCCTCGACCGCCGGTTGAACTTCGGGATCGGGATGGCGCCGAACCTAACGATCCGCTCCATGCAGGGCTCGTTTCCGTTCTGGGCCGGCAGTGACCGTCAGATGTCGGAAGAGTTCTTCCGCGGCGGGTTCGCCTCCGGGGTGTTCGTCACGGGCGAGGCCCTTCCGCGTTTCTACTACACGGCCTCTCTCAATACGAACCTGAGCCAGCTGGGCATCACGGCGACGAACGACTCGCGCGACCTCGCTTACAGCGGCAGCGTGCAATGGCTTCCGACGACGGGCGAGTTCGGGCCTCGCGGTGGATTCGGCGACCTCGAGCACCACGAGAGCATCGCGACCCGATTCGGCGCGTCAGCGGCCCACGCTCGCGAGTACCGTGGCGCGGCCGACAGCCTTCCGAACAACGAAACCCAGCTCCGGCTTTCGGATGGCGTGTACGTGTTCGAGACGGGCGCGCTCGCCGACGGAGTTACCGTTCGCTACATGGACTACGACGTCTTTTCCGTCGACGCCGGTCTGAAGTACCGGGGCTTCTCTTTCCAGGGCGAATACTACGTGCGCCAGTACTCGAACTTCGAGGCGGACGGGCCACTGCCCCTGGAATCGATCCTCGACCACGGATTCATGGCCGAGGCGGGCTACATGGTGGTCCCGAAGCACCTCGGACTGTACGCCGTCAGCGGATACGTGTTCGACGAATTCGAGCGCAACCCCTGGGAGGCGGGCGGCGGCGCGGCCTTTTATCCGTTCGGTAACCGAAGCTGGCGGCTCACGCTCCATCTCCTGCACGTCGACAGGAGCCCGACCGGGTCCAACTTCGGCTACTACACGGCCGGGCAGACCGGCACGATCCTGTCGCTGGGGACGGACTTCATCCTGTAGCGCGATGGCGGCCGCTTCGCGGCACACGAGGAGATGCTCGTGGAATTCGAAAATGGAGTCCTGTCTCTCGGACCCTTCGCGGCATTCACGGTGGGTGTCATCGTGCTCTTCGTGGGGAAACGGCTGAACGACGCCATAGGATTTCTTCGTGAGTTCAGCATCCCTGAGCCCGTGACCGGTGGTCTGCTCTTCTCGGTGATCTTCGCGCTCGTCTACTTCATCGGCGGAATCGCCGTTCAATTCGAGCTCGGGCCTCGGGACTTCCTGCTGGTGTATTTCTTCACGACCATCGGGATCAATGCCAGCTTCAAGGACCTGGTGTCCGGTGGCAAGCCGCTCGTAATCCTCCTTGCGATCACCATCGCCTACATGTTCCTGCAGAACTTCACGGGGATCTCCGTAGCCGCGCTGTTCGGGCTCCCGGCTCCGGTCGGCATGCTCACGGGCACGGTCTCGCTGATCGGAGGGCACGGCACGGCCATCGCGTGGTCGCCCCGGATCATGGAGGACTACGGGATCGCGAACGCGATGGAAATCGGGCTGGCCGCCGCGACGTTCGGGCTCATCCTCGCCAGTCTCATGGGAGGACCCATCGCGAAGTTCCTGATCGGTCGGCATGACCTGAAGCCAGCGGAGGCTGCGCCGCAGGACGTGGGCATGTCAACGACGGATCCGCCCGCCAGCATGAACTACCTCGAGTTCCTGGACGCGCTCCTCGCGATCCATATCTGCATCATTGTCGGCTTCGGTCTGAACGCCCTGATCCAGGGCTTCGGGCTGCAGTTGCCGCTGTTCGTACCCTGTCTGTTCGCCGGCATTCTGATCACGAACCTGATGCCCGCGTCCTATCCGCGAATTTCCGGCTTGAAATGGCCAAGCCGCACGCCGGCAATCGCGATGATCGCCGACATTTCCCTCGGCGTTTTCCTGGCCATGTCACTGATGAGCATGCAGCTGTGGACCCTCGCCGGCGTGGCCGGGCCGATCCTGGCGATCCTGCTGGTGCAGTTCGTGATCGCGGTCGCCGTAGACGTCTTGATCGTGTTTCGGGTGCTCGGGCGGGACTACGACGCCGCCGTGGTGGCGGCGGGATTCGGAGGCATCTCTCTGGGCTCTACACCGACGGCCATGGCCAACATGTCAGCCGTCACGAATCGCTATGGAGCCTCCCATCTCGCATTCATCATCGTGCCGCTGGTGTGCGCCTTCTTCATCGATCTGGTGAACGCTCTGCTGATCCCGAGCTTCCTGGCCTGGTTCGGATGACATCGGCCTCCGTCGGAACCAGCAGGCTCTCCGTCGGGATCCCCAGCGAATCTCGCTCGACGTCCCACCCACCGCCCAGCGCCTGGTAGAGCTGTATCACGGATGTGATCCGGAGCTGCAGCGTCTCCGACGCCTGGAGCTGAGAGCCGAACAGCGACCGCTCGAGATCGAGAACCTCCAGGTAGCTCGTCACTCCATTCTCGTAGCGCACCCACGTGAGTTGCGCGGCATTCTCGGCGGATTCTCGCTGCTGCTGTCGGGCGGCGTACTCCCGGTCGTACGTCTCGACCGCGACGAGGGCGTCTTCCACCTCTCGCAACGCGTTCAGAATCGTCTGCTCGTATTGATACATCAGCTGCTCGGTGCGAGCGACCTCCAGTTCGACCTGCCGCTGGCTCGCTCCGGAGTTGAACAGCGGACCGAACAGGTCGGCCCCAATGTCGAAGAAGCCCGTGAAGTCGCCGGCGAATATCGCACCGATGCTGGATGACAGAGTCAATTGAGGAAACTGCAGTGCCTCGGCTACTCCGATGAACGCCGTCTGGGCATGCAGCGCGCGTTCGGCGACCAGTATGTCCGGCCGTCTCTGAAGCAATTCGCCCGGCAGCCCCGGTGGCACCTCCGGAGGAACCAGGACTTCGTTCAACGCGAGACCGCGCGGGATGTCCATCGGGGGCACGCCGAGCAGCAGGCTGATCGAGTTCTCGGTCTGGTCCCGCAATCTCTCGAACGTCGTGACGGACACCCGTGCATCGCCGAGCACGATCTCCGCCTGATTGACATCGACTTCCGAGATGACCCCACCTTCGAACCTCGCCCGCATCGCTTCCAGGCTGGCCTGCCGCGATTCCACCGTCTGCTCGGACAGCGCCAGGCGGTTGTCGAGATCCCTGAGCAGGACGTAAGCCTTCGCGACGGATGCGATCAGGGTGAGGGTAACGGCGCGGTACGATTCCTCCGTGGCCATCAGAGTCTGAACCGCCGCCTCGTTCGAACGTCTCACCCTGCCCCAGAGATCCACGATGTACGAGACACTGAGGGCGCCGGTGATGTCGCCGTCGAGCTCATCCTCCTCGGCCGATGTCACGTCGGCGCCCGCAGACACCCCGTAATTAATGCGCGGATACAGGTCGGCCCGCACGATCCCGAGCTGCGCTTCGGCCTCGGTAATGCGAGCCAGCGCCGTCCGAACGTCGCGGTTGTTGACCAGCGCGGAATCAATCAAACCGATCAACACCGTATCCTGGAACAGCTCCCACCAGGGGATGTCGGCGATCGACTCGCCGCTCGGGTAGCTGTAGTGATACGCCAGCGGCTCGGGCGTGACGGGGCGTTCGTAGTCCGGGCCGAGCGTGCAACCGGCACCGAGCAGCCCGAGTGCCAGAAAGCCCGCTCCGAGGCGGAGGACCCGGCGTGCCGAAGCGCCTTCCCGGCTGATCATCGTGGCCTCGGAATTCGGCGGTTCATGAATTCGAAACCGAGCACGACATATGTCACGGCGATCGTGATCTGGATGATCCGGATATACACCTCGCGTGAAGCTTCCCCCCGGAACGCGGTTCCCCCGACGATCAGCAGAGTGGTGGAACAGGCCGTCACGAAGAAGGAATTCGGAGTCTCGCTCCGGAAGGCGCGCGACCCGAGGGCGAGGGCCGCAAGCAGAGTCAGCAGGAGCAGGAACGGAAAGACCGGCACCAGGCTGACCAGGTTGTATATGAGGATGGCGACCAGGCCCCCTGCGAGGTTCCCTTGAATGCGTTCCTTTCCGGCCTCGATATCCGTCCCGATGTCCGGCAGCGATGACAGGATGGCAACGTATGCGAGTACGGTCAGCGCCCCGGAAAGCTCGTAGAAGTAGAAGAGAGCCACGACCGGAACGACCACGACGGTGCCGATCAGGGCGGTGCGGAACGAGTCATCCGGTGGGGCGACGGAAGCACCGGTCCCGTCCGTGGCGGCCTCCACTTTGCCGGTCGACTTCTCGGGGAGCAGGCCGTAGGCGACCACGACGATGATCGCAGTCGCGACGACGTCCACCAGCAGCCCCCGTGCCACGAGTACGGCGGCTGCAGGGTAGACCATCCGAGCGAACGGAATCGCCGTCACGGCGATCACGAGCCACAGAATCACGAGCGCCGGCAATCCACGCTGGCCAGCATAGAAGATCCAGAACAGCAGCAGCGCGGCCAGGATCAGAAATAGGGCCGGGTAGGCGACCAGGTGGCCGACCTGCCATCCGACGTAGATCGCCCCTCCCACCACCGCGATCAGCTTGGCACCCAGCGCGGGCGTGATCGGCGTGTCGGGGTATGCCAGGAACGTGGCCACGAGCACCGGCGTCAGATACGAGGTCTCCCAGGGAACCCCGAGCGCGATCCCCATCGCCACCGTCGCGCCCAGTGCATAGCGCACGACCCGGATGTCGGCCAGCGACCACCCGGGAGTCGCCCGCGACCTGGGACCGAAAGGGATCGAACTCGCGCTAGCGGACATACGAGAGCAGGCTCGCCACTCGGATCTGAAGTCGACCTATCGTGTTGAGTACGAAGTTGTCGTCCGTGAACACGATCACGCTGGCCTGTCCTCCGATCCGGCCGAGCCCGCTGATCTCCTCCCGGTCCAGCGCGATGATCACCGGGAACCGCTGCGGCTCTCGAAGCCAGCCGACGGAAGGCGATATGGACGGGAGATCGCCCGGATTCGAGTTACGACCGTCACTGACACCGTAGCCCACGCTGCGCACGCTGCCCTTGATGACCTTCCCTGGCTTCACGTCGAGGGACAACTCGACCGGATCGCCGATGTCGATCCGGGACGAGGTTGTTCTCGCGCATGTCCGCCTCGATCCAGATGTCCCGGGTCGGTGACGAAGATAGCCAGCGGCGCGCCGGCCTGGGCGGAGTAGCCGTTGTCCAGGTTGAAGCTCTCGATGACGCCGTCAGAGGGGGCGTGGATCGAGGTGAAGGCAAGATTCAGTTGTGCCGACTCGAGAGCCGCCACGGCGAGCCGGAGATGGGCATTGTCGGCGCCGGATGCGCCGAGCGCCTCCTTGGCGCGATCTCGAGATTCGATTCGGCCGTCGACAGGCGCTCGATGGCCTGATCCAGGGAGGTCTCGGACCGGTCCTTGTCGGCCTGGGACAGCGCGCCGGGGTTGAGCTCGACGACTCGCTGCGTCCGATCGCAGTTGCGCTGCGCCCGGTCGAGTTGCGCCCGGGCGACGCCCAGCTGGGCCGACGCCGCTCTTGACCGATGCCGTCCCGGGCGCCGACGTTCTGGGCGGTCTGGTCCAGGTTGGCCTCGGCCTGCCTTACCGCGTACTCGTACTTCCGGCGGTCGATGACGAACAACGTGTCGCCCTTCTGGACGATGCTGTGCAGCCGCACCCGAATGTCCGACAGGTATCCCGGAACCTGGGAAACGAGCGGGATGGTCAGCGAATTGACTCTCGCCTGGTCGGTATAGGGAGTGTGTCGGTCCGCCAGGAGATACCAGATGAAGACCCCGGCGCACACGGCCAGCACGATCAGTGTCAGCCGACGGGCCTTCGACGGCCCGGGCGGGCCGGACTCCGGAGTCGGACCCCCCGTCTGGAGCTCGGTCGTGTCATCGGACATGACTGGCGCCTACTCCGCTGGCTGGAGCTCGGGCTCCTCGATTGCCCCGACGTCTCCCGTAACCCATGCGGTAAGAAGCTGCCAACCGATCGCGAGCACTACGGCCCCGATGAACAGGCCGATCACGCCCATGGTTATCAGTCCGCCGATCGCTCCGAGCAGAATCACCAGCGTCGGGATCTCCAGCCCGCGTCCGAGGAACAGCGGTTTGAGAATGGCATCGCTGACGGACACGAACAGACCCCAGATGGTGAATACCACCGCGGGTACCGGGTCCGAATTGGCAATCACGTACACGATGACCGGTCCCAAAACCACGAGGGGCGGGATCTGGGCGACCGCCAGGATTAGCACCAGCAGGGTCCACAGTGGCGTGAGAGGAACATCGACGAGCGCCATGCCGATCCCTGCGAGCAGTGCCTGCACGATCGCGATCCCGATGACGCCGAGGGCGACACTGCGGACCACCAGCGCCGAGTTGGTCACGAAGGCCTCACCGTCTTCTCCGGCGAGTCTCCGGCCCACGGCCTTCAGGCCGCGGACGCAGGAGTCGGCTGTCGCGAGAAATGCCCCCGCGATAGCCAGCGCGATGATAGTGAAGAGGATGGCCTTCCCACCGCTGGCCATCAGCCGCAGGGCGCTGCGCCCGACCTCCTGGATCTGTGGCTTGAACGTGGCCACGAACGAGTCGAAATTGCGCGACGCCAGCGTCCACAGGCTGTACGCCTTTTCCCCGATCACGGGCCAGTCCGCGACCTTGTCCGGCGGAGGCGGGATTCGCACCTGGCCCGCTTCCACCGACTCGTACATGTGACTCGCGCTGTCGATCAGCGACTCGGACAGAATCGCACCCGGGATGACGATGGCGGCGATCAGGACCAGACTCAGCAGCGTCGCGGCTAGCCCGTTTCGCCCACCTACCCACCCCCGGACCTTGAGGAACAGCGGGTAGAATGCCACTGCGATGATCGCGCCCCACGCGACCAGGAGCAGAAACGGCCTCAGCAACGCGAAGCAAGCCACCGCAATCGCGACGAGCACGCCTATTCGTATGGTCGCCTCCAGCAGAGTGGAGATCGTCCGCTTCTGGCCGTCGTCCAGGATCGAATCAGTCATTGCATCCTCGTGTCTGATACCGGGTGGGCCGGGGCGCTCCGGGCCAGCGCGGCCCTAAATCGCACGTCGATCCGGTTGACCGCCTCGCTGGAAGCCGCGCGGATCTCCTGCTGTCTCGCCTAACTTATGGGTCAGGAGGACACGCGGGTACTGCACTTCTGGGCAGGAGTCGTCAGCTTCTCGAGCGATCGTGTTCCAGGGCCGACTTCGCGCCTGCTCCGGTCGCTCCCGTGCGACCAGAGTCGCCATGTAGTTCTCAGGCGAGATGGAACGGGGTTCGTCCGGATATGGATTGAACTCGAGGAATGATAGCTCGTAGCGCCCAGGACGATCGACTTCTGTCCCATGTTCGTATGCAGGGTATGTTCGGCAGCATCACCGACCAGGGGGTCACTGTCGGATCTCCATAAGGGTCCTCACCTCGATGTAACTCGCGTTCGCCGGCGCGTGGTACACGCGGTGCGTAGCCTTCACGAAGTCCGCCTGGTCCGCCTCGAAGATGTTGTCTACGTAGGTCTGTGGATTGCGGTCGAACAGGGGAAACCAGGTGCTCTGAATCTGGACCATCACCCGGTGTCCCGCCTCGAATGTGTGCAGCACGTCCTGCAGCGGTAGATCAACCTCCGTCACCTCGCCCGGGACGAAGGGCTTCGGGTGCTCGTAGCTGTCCCGAAAGCGGCCCCGGATGATCTCGCTTCGCACGAGCTGCTGATAGCCGCCGAGCACCACTCCAGCGGGAGTGTGCTCACCGTTCGGCTCGTCGTCCGGGTACACGTCGATCAGCTTCACGGCCCAGTCGGCGGCCGTCCCCGTGGTGGACACTTCGAGGTGGGCCAGGATGTCGCCGGCCAGCGTCAGATCGTCTTCCAGCACTTCCGTCCGGAAAGAAATCACGTCGCCACGCCGGTCTGCGAATCGCTGGTCCTCGTTCATGTAGCGACGCGGCGTGTACTGGAAGCGGATCTCTCCCGTGTAGGGAACGGGCTCGTTCGGGTCACTCACGTATTCGGTGAACGGGTCGTCGCCTCGCCTCGGGGCGTCGCTCGACAGCCCGGCGCCGGCTTTCAGGTACAGTCGGGTTGAGGTCGCCCCCTCGGGCGGCCAGTCCGCGAACTCGAACCACTCCTTGAGGCCTGTATCAAATACCAGGGCCTCGAAGCCGGGGGCATCTCCCTCGCCCTTGAGGAAGTGCCGGAAGAACACCGCCTCTACTTCCCGCTGGTGCCGGCCCGAGATGTTGTCGCCGTAGTAGATGTCGCCCACCATGTGAGGCGACCGGTCCCACCCCCAGCCGCCGTGCTGCCACGGTCCCATCACCAGCACGTTGTAGATGCCCGGGTTGTTCCTTTCCAGCGCCCGATAGATGCTGAGTGGTCCGTACAGGTCTTCGGCATCGAACCAGCCGCCTACCGTCATCACCGCGTGATCCACGTCGTCCAGGTGGGCCACGATGTTTCGGACCTGCCAGAACTCGTCGTAGTTGGGGTGTTCCACAAGCTGCTTCCAGAAGAAGTTTTCGTCGCCGTACCAGCGATCGGAGTTCTTGAGCGGGCCGAGCTCCAGATAGAACTGATACGCGTCTCGCGTATCCGGCTGCGGGAGCTCCCACCAGTCGGTGGTTTCCAGCCCTTCCTTCTGCACGCCGGTCAGCGGTGTGAGGATCCAGTAGGGAAGCGTGAAGGCGCCGTGGTGGTGCAGGTCATCGAAGAAGAAGTCGCCGATCGGGGCCTGGGGCAGCGAGGCGACGAGCGCCGGGTGGGCCTCGGGGATCGCGGCGGTCACGTAGAATCCGGGATAGGAGGTGCCCCACATCCCGACCTTGCCGTTGTGGTTCGGCACGTTCTCCAGCAGCCACTCGATCGTGTCGTACGTGTCCGAGCTCTCGTCGATCGCCGCATCACCAGGCACGTGCGGACGCATGTTGTCGTACAGTCCTTCCGACATGTACCGCCCGCGCACGTCCTGGTAAACGAAGATGTATCCGTCTTCGTAGCACTCCAGGTTCGGGCCGACTCCGGGGTAGTAGTTCGTCGGCCCGTAGCGCCCGATCCCGTACGGCGTGCGCTTGAGTAGGATCGGCCAGGTCGTGGAGTGGTCCTTGGGGGCGTAGATCTGCGTGAATAGCGTCACCCCGTCGCGCATCGGGATCCGGATTCTCTCGCTTTTCGTAGTTCTTCAGGGAATGTGGAGATAGGCCGCTCCCGTTGGCGTTGTCGAGGTTCCACTTCGAAGCAATACGTAACTGAACGAAGCGGCTGTTGGATGCAAGAAGCCGTATTGCTATGGCACCATGGCGATGGAGACAGAAGAGAACAACACCATGAACGGTGATTCCCCGAAGGCACCAGAACGAAAGGGATTCAGTGATCTTGCAGGAGACACGATTGAACATGCCCCGCCGTCTCCCTCCAATTCTCCCTGCCCCGCGGGCGTCCTCCACTCTCCCTCCACTTCAACATCGCCGCGGGGTGAGCGCCATTTCGACCTTTCGGTTGATGTCCTATCAGGACCGCGAGATAACAAGAGTGTAGCAGATATTCTTGAGCGCGAGTCCAGCAGTAGAGTGCTGGAGTCGTCCACGCCAAAAGTTCAGCATCAAATGACGGTCGCGGATATCAGTGGCGCGTCGCCGATGGAGGCCGAGGCCGAAACTATTTTACTTAAAACCCTAGAAGAGAGGGAAACTCGATCTAAACCTGAAGAGCTTCATTCTTCCTAGCATTCCTAATCAAATTACGGATGCGTTTGAAGCTGTTGAAGTTGATAAAAAGCCAGTCGTCGCTGAGACTTTTCTAGGAGGTGGCTGACGAGGTTCGCAACTCAAGGGAACTTCAACAAAAAGGAAAATTATTTGGTCTCTTTAACGCCATGCGTCTAC
>CALNYN010000006.1:0-46750 GCA_942490755.1 uncultured Gemmatimonadota bacterium | reverse complement strand
AAAGGGCGTGCCCGCAACTCGTTGCAGACATACCCCGCCTTCGGCACCCCGCACGGCGCATACGATTCGGGGGCGTGGGGCACCCAGATCGTGTTCTCCCGTGTGGTGGCGCTGTTCGCTACGACGGGTTGGAACGGAGTCGGACCCGTCGCGGCTTCGGCCGAGGACAGCACCAGGCTGCCGCCATCCGGGACCAACCTCATCGCTCCGACTTTTGGAACGCTGGGGCGAAGTCCAGCGATTCAGGAGCTGACGGTTTCCGGAAGAGCGTGGTTAGCCGCCGCCGGATCGCGGGAGTAGGGGAAACCTGCTCCCGCACCCTTTTTAAGCCCCGCTTCGCAGCTCTTCGACGGCCAATTCATAGTCATTTCTGGAGAATATCGGGTACCCGCCGACCAGTTCGTCGGCGCCGGCCTCGACCAGCGCATCGCGGGTCTTCTCCCAGACCCCGCCGTCGGCCTGGGTCGTCAGACCGGGCTTCATGACCTTCAACTGGCGGATCCGGTCCGGCGTGGACTCGTCGTAACCGGTCTTCGCGACCGGGTCGACGCCCAGAGGATTCACGAATTCCACCTGGCGCCGAGCCAGGGCTCGAGATGCTCGACCCGGGTGGTCGGCAGGATCACCAGCCCGGGCGCGATGCCGGCCTGCGCGGATCTGGTCGAGGACTGGCCCCGGATCCGGGCAGGCCTCGAGGTGGATCGCGATCCGCTGCACCCCGAGGGCGATCCAGTCGGACACGGCCGCTTCGGGTCGCTCGACCATCAGGTGCACGTCCATCGGCAGGTCGGTCTTCGGCCGGAGTCCGCGGACCTGCTCGAGCGGCAGCGAGACTTCATCGCAGAACTTTCCGTCCATCACGTCGAGGTGGAGCGCGTCGACACCGGCCGCTTTCAGCCGCAGCAACTCCGGGTCGATCTCGTCGAAGTTCGCGGATCTCAGGGATGCGTAGATGGCGGGCATGGTGTTCATTCCTCCGGTGCCAGAGTCGATGATATTCTGACCTCCGCTGCCGTACGGGTCTACCTCCGGTGCGGAATGCCGACCCGCATCAAGCGCTCCATCGGAAGGCTCCACATGTCCCGCCGTCTCGCGCTCATCGCGTTCTGCGCCTTCGCGCTGCCCGGATGCTCCGGGGTCATGGACTCCATCAAGAGCACCTTCGGACAGCAACCGACGGCCACCGTGGAAGAAGTCCGCTTCGCCGACTTCGACCTGCGATCGGTGACCCTGAATTCCGTGTCGAGGTCAGCAACCCGTACCGGTCGCGTTGCCGCTCGTGGGGATGGACTACGCGCTGAGCACCAACGCAGAGCCGCTCCTCGACGGGTCGACCAAGCTCGGTGAGAGCATCCCCGCACAGGGCGTGAAGACGGTCACGCTGCCCCTGCGCGTCGACCTGATCGGTTTGCTCGACACCGTGCAGGGCCTGCGGCCGGGACAGGTGATTCCTTACGATGCGCAGCTCGGCCTGAACGTGGAGGTGCCCGGCGCGGGCACCGTGAGCTTGCCCCTGAGCAAGAGCGGCGAGCTCCCGATTCCCGCGCCGCCCGAAGTCTCGGTCGCGTCCGTGGCGTGGGAGAGCATGTCGCTGAGCGAGGTGACCGGGACGTTGCTGCTCGACGTCACCAACCCCAACGAGTTCGCGTTCACGCTGAAGTCCTTCGACTACGACCTGAGCCTGAGCGGGCACGAAGTCGCGCGCGGAGAGGGCTCGAGCACCAAGTGGCTCAGCGCGGGACACGGGGGACAGATCCGCGTGCCGCTTTCCTTCTCGCCCGGAAGCGCGGGGTCGGCCCTGCTCGGGATGCTCGGCGGGACGCAGATCGACTACGCAGTGAGCGGGAAGCTCGACATCGAGACGCCGTACGGGATGATCTCCTCGCCCTATGAGAAGAGCGGACGGGCGAGTCAGAGCCGGTAGGGTTCGAACGAAGTTCCAACGCTGGAACCGGAGACTTCCGCAGCGGGAGTCCGCAGCGGACCTCGGAAGCCATGACCTGTCGAATTCCGCCGGAACTGCTGCTTCCGGCCCACCCCTTGCACCCCGACCGGTGTCGAAACCACCTTGCCCACGGGGTCCAGCAGAGATGCCAGCCATCATCGCTCATCGCGGAGCCAGCCTGGAGGCGCCGGAGAACACGATCCGCGCCTTCGAGCGGGCGATCGGGATCGGCGTGGACCGGATCGAGCTCGATCTGCGGCGCGCCGCGGATGGCGGCATCGTGGTGATCCATGACTCTGTCCTGCAGCGGCTCTGCGGGCAACAGCACAGCGTCGCCGATCTCACGCTGGCCGAGCTGCGTGCGCTGCCCGTCTTCGAGCCCGAGTACGGCACCGCGTCGAACACGCGCATCCCCGATCTCGACGAGGTCCTCGACCGCATCGCACCGCGCTGCCCGCTCTACCTGGAACTCAAGGAAGATCCGGACCCGATCGCGTTCACGCTGGAAGTCCTCGACCTCGTACCGAACGGCACGGTGCATCGCATCGCGAGTTTCGATCCGGATGTGGTGAAGACACGCACTCGAGAACGGACACCACGCGGTGCTTGATCGCCAACGACGCCACGGCGATCGACGCAATCCCCGCGAATCTCGCGCAGCGGATGCACCGCACTGAGCCTGCGCTTTGACGCGATCGATGCGGGCGCGTCTCGAGCTCACGAGAGAACTCGGCATCGAACTCTGGGCCTGGACGGTCGACGACCCGGAGCAGTGGGAACACCTGCACGCACTCGGCGCGACGGACGCCTGGTGCACCAACGATCCGCGCAGACTTCGCGCGTGGCTCGACGACAGGAAGCTGTGATGTCGCGCGCCGATGTCGACCTGATCATCATCGGTGGGGGCATCCACGGTGCCGGCGTCGCGCGCGATGCCGCGCGACGAGGGCTCAGCGTTTCGCTCTTCGAACAGAACGACTTCGCGTCGGCGACGAGCAGCGCGAGCAGCAAGCTCGCGCACGGCGGTCTGCGCTACCTCGAACGATTCCACCTGAGCTCTCGTGCGCGAGTCGCTGGTCGAGCGAAGCACACTGATCCGCATCGCCGGGCATCTCGTGAGACCGCTCCCGTTCCTCGCGCCGATCTACGATGATGCGCCGCGCAGTCGCGCGTGGATGGACATCGGGCTCTGGCTCTACGACATGCTCGCCACCGGCCATTCGCTCGGCCGCCACCGCTGGCTGAAACCCGAAGAGGTTCTCGAACGCGAACCGGGCCTGAACCCAGCCGGGCTGCGCGGTGCCTTCCTTTTCCTCGACGCCCAGATGAACGATGCGCGGTTGTGCCTGGAGAACATATTCTCCGCGCAGCAGCACGGTGCGCAGGTCCGGAACTACACCCCGGTCACCGGACTCATCGTGGACGAACGGGCGCGTGTGCGGTGTCCGCTTTGGTAGGACGGTGGACAGCTGCGAGCCCGGGTCGTATTGAACGCCGCCGGGCCGTGGGTTCACCAGGTGGCTGCTTGCCCAGCATCTTGCCGAACCGGTGAAGCCCCGACTGAGTCCGCGGATCGCACATCGTCACCCGCCCGCTGACCCGCGGACACGCACTGCTGCTCAGCAGTGCCCGCGACGGCCGTGTCTTCTTCGTGATGCCCTACAAGGGCCGCTCGCTGATCGGCACGACGGAAGTGGATCACCGCGGATCGCTCGATGAGGTGCGCGCCACCCCGGAAGAGATCGATTACCTGCTCAGCGAGACCAACCTCCGGCTGGGCAAGGCGCAACCTCGCGCCTCGAAGACGTGCTGTTCTCATTCGCCGGCGTGCGGGCGCTTGGTCCCGACGAGGATAAAGATCCGGGCCGGGTGTCGCGCGAGGCGCAGGTCTTCGACGACGCGCCCGGGCTGATCAGCATCCTCGGCGGCAAGTACACGACCTACCGTGCGGTTGCCGAACGCGTCACCGACCGGATCCAGCGCGAGCTCGGCCAGAGAAAGACCGCGTGCATGACCGCACTCGAGACTCTGCCGGGAGGCGAGAGCCCGGCGATGGACGACTACTTCTCGATGGCCGAACGGATCCTCACCACGCGGTATCCGGGCCTGGAGGTCGAACAACTCCGCTACCTGGTGCAGACCTACGGGTCGCGCCATACCGACGTGCTGCGCGAATTCGGCGACAATCCCGAGGAGTTGCAGCCGATCGAGCCCGGTCCTGCCCTTCACCGCAGCCGAGGTGCGGTACGCCGTACGCCACGAAATGGCGCGGACGGTCGAGGATGTCGTCCGGCGCCGGTGCTACCGCCGCATTCCTTGGCCCCCTGTCCGTAGAGGCGGAAAAGGCGTGGAATACTGCATTTGATAGGGCGAAAATGGGGATCGGCATTGGAGAACGATCTAGAGTCGGTACTGAATTAAGTCACTACACTTCGCAATCCTCGTATCGGCCCCCGACCCCACGCCACACGGAGCCCCACAGAATGGACCCACCGCCGCGCGGGCCGCCCCGCCGACTACACCGGACTCGATCCCGAAACCGTCCGCTCCCTGGAATTCCTGGGACTGAGTGCCTACGAGATCAAGGTCTACCTGGCCATCCTCGAGTACCCGCGCTCACGGGTTCCGGACATCGCGCGGCTGGCCCGCGTGCCCCAGCCCAAGGTCTATTCGACGGTCAAGCGGCTCATCGGGCGTGGTCTGATCGAGAGCGAGCTCGGGCCGGTCAACCGCTACACCGCCCTCGATCCCCAGCACGCTTTCACCTCGCTCCGCGACGAGGTCAAGGAGCGCGAAGAAGGTGCGCGCGCGGTGATCAAGACGCTGCGCGACGGCTACGAGAACTCCGCAGGGCGTGACCCCGGGATCGAGGGTCGCGTGAAGCTCTTCCAGAGCCGGCCCGCCGCGGCGCGATCCTTCCGCGATCGCATCTCGCCGCGTCGACTCCCCTCGGTGTCGTGGTGCGCTGGCCGCTGGTGATCATCGACTACTCCGAGGAGATCGAGCACGCGACCCGCAAGGGCGCGACGGTCCACATGCTCTGCGAAGTTCAGGGTGAACTCACCGAAGTCCATACCGGGTTCATCGAGCGCATGCGCGCGGCCGGTGCCGAGCTGCGGCAGGTCCCGGTTGCACCGATGCGCCTGGCGGTCTTCGACGAGGAAGCGGTCGTGCTGCCCATGGACGATCCTTGCCCCGCTCGAGGGATCGACGGCGTTCATGATGCTCGAAGTCCGCAACCACGACCTGAGCCGGGGCTTCCGCGGATTCTTCGATCGTCTCTGGCAGGATTCCCGAAGCACTCTGATCAGGCCTCGGCCATCACCTTGAACTCGACGGCGATCGGGGTCGGCAGCGCATCGATCTCGACGGTGGTCCGCGTCGCCTGGATGCCCTCGAAGTGCTCGCGATACACCGCGTTGAAGGTCGCGAAGTCGCGGTCCATGTCGATCAGGAAGACGGTGACGTCGATGACCTTGTCGAGGGCGCTCCCAGCTGGCCTCGAGCACCGCCTGCGGAGGTTGTCGATCACCGCGCGCGTCTGCGCCTCGACGTCGTAGTCCAGCCGGTTGCCCTCGGCATCCTTCACCGGACCGCCGGGCACCTCGAATCGTTCCCGGCGTGCGGGGACCCATCCCGGAGAGGAAGAGCAGATCGCCGACCCGTCGCGCGTGGGGGAAGGCGCCGACCGGTCTTCGTGCTGATGATGGGCCCCGGTTGTCGCCGGCGTGCCGACCTCGGCGCGGACGACTGCGACGGCGTCGACGGTGGTATGCCCGCTCCCGGCAGGGGCGTGACGGACGGCGTCCGCTGAGCACGTTGCGGTCGCCGCCGAAGACCTCCACGTCTTCCTCGTCGAACTCCAGACCGGCGGCGACGCCAGCATCGGTTGGGCGTCAGCGCCGACCACTGCCGCCCCGTTCCGACCAGATCGGCTGGTATTCGAGGACGTTGCCCGCGTAGGAGTTGTGCCTGCCCCATCAGGGCGGCCAGCCACCAGATCGCCTTGAGCTTCTGGTCACCGTTGGCCTCGCGCCGTGAATTCGCGCGCGTGCTGGGCGACGTCCTCCAGCCGCCCTCGCCGAGGATCTCGAGGATCTTGCGGTTCCACTCGTCGTCCTTCACCGAGCTGATGCGATCTTCCGAAGCCTCGATCGGCCGCGTGAACATCCGGTTGCTCAGCGCTGTCACGGCGACGGCGATCGCCTTCTTGTTCTGCCGCTCGAGCGCGTCACGCACGGCCTTGCCCCACACGATCGTCTCGGCCCGGTCCGCGTACATGTTGCAGCTGAAACACGCGCCGGAAGGCGGTTGTCCGGGATTGAGCAGCTTCGAGGGCCACCACGGTTCCGGTGTCGATCGGGAAGCCCTCGTAGGCCACCGTGCGCGCCTGCAGGCCGCGCTGTCGCGCCGCGGCCTGATACGCCGGCGAAGTCGGCGTCCATGCGCAGCTCGTAGGGCATCGAGCCCAGCTCGTGCCACTCCTGGTCGACGAGGGTCCACTCGGGGTTCGGGTCGGCCTGGATCTGGTGGCCGATCACGCTCGAGTCCCACTGCGTGCTGTAGATAGAGGATCAGGAGGTCGGCGTCGGGCTGCTCGATCTCGCGCGCATGCGGTCGAAGGCATCGCGCAGCTTCTGCCAGGTGCTCGGCTTGCTCCGGGCAGAGCAGCGGATGGGGGCGGCCGGGGACGATGTAGCCGCGAACGATGGGGTTCATGGGGAACCTTCCGAGGCTAATCGGGCAGGGGATGAGACTTCGCCGGGGCCGACCGGAGCACCCTGAGTGCAAGGAGCCCGGACCCAGGACGCGGTCGCTGGTGCACACGAAGTGTGCGCACATACGGCAGCCGGGTTGGCAGGCGGGCAGAACCGTGAGGAACGAGACGACGGCCCGGCGGTCAGGACCACATGGTCGGCGAGAGGTAGTAGTCGAAGGCGGCGCGTTCATCGAGGGTGGAAAGGAATCCGGCGCGTGACGGCCACCAGCGCCACACCCGTCGACGCCACTCAGTTCCACCGCCATCGCGCATCGGGCCGGAAGTAGTCGTGCGCGCTTCGACGTGCCAGTGAACTGCAGGACCGATCGCGAAGACCACGATCACGATCTTGAGAAGGTGTTCCGCGTCGAAGCGCCTCAACGCAAGGATGCCGAACGCACTCAGCGGCGCCGTGAAGGCGTAGAACTGGTACAGGTAACGGGCCGACTTCGCGCCGGCGAGGTGGATCATCACGAAGTGCACCGCGGCCGCGGTGAGCAGAAGGCCCACCGGGCGGCGCAGTTCCTCGTTGCGCCACGCCCTCCGCGCGCCGATCACTGCCGCGACCATCCAGATGAGGTCGTAGCTGACAAGTTTGACCAGATAGACCGACCACCATTTGTGCAGCGGCTGCGCATCGCCGACGACGCTGCGGGCGAGCAGTTCCTGCCCGGCGAACACCGACGCCAGCTCGGTCCCCTGGGCCAGGAACCACCAGCTGAAGCTCACGAAGAAAACAACGAGGAACCGAGCAGCGACCGGCCACAGGGCGTGCTTGCTCCAGCGTTCGCGCATCACCATGGAACACGATTGCGGCCGCGATCGGCAAGGAGCCCGACCGGCCCCTTCGTCAACACCGCGAGCCCGGCGCACACATCTCCCAGCCAAGGATCTCGTCCCGAGGCGCGCCGTATCGAGCCAGCGCCAGAAGCACATCAGCGAAGCCAGCACGAACAGGGTGACCAGGCTCTCCATCCGCGCATGGTAGGTGTTGCGGAACACGACGTAGGTCGCCGCGAACACGAAGACGGTGAGCATGCCGACCATGCGGTCGTCGAAGATCCGCCGGGCGCTGCGGTAGAGAAGAACCGAGAGCGCGACCGACGCCAGCAGCGCGCCGAGCTTGGCGCCCACGATTCCCGTGCCCACGACGGACATCACCGCGGCGCACAGCCAGAAGTAGAGCGGTGGTTTGTTGAGGTAGGGCTCATCGCCGAGCGTGAGCTCCATCGGCGTGCCGGACTCGACGAGGTTCTTGCTCACCGCCGCGTACAGGATCGAATCGCCACGCATCTGCGAGGACGCGAGATTCGCGCCGAAGACGACCAGGGCGAAGACGATCACCCATCGCGCATCGAGGAATGCCCGCAACGCCGACAGGGTCAGACCTCCACGCGGGCGGGATTCCACTCGACCACGGCGTTGCCGGTGCCGATCACGTTGCCGTAGGCGTGGACTTCCGCCGGGTAGTCCGGGTAGCCGAGGGCTGCGATGAGCCAGCTCAGCGATCCGTCCTCGGTCTCGGCGGTGGCCTGCTCGGTGAAGTCGACCATCTCGTCCATCAACTGGCGCGTCCGGCCCTCCTTCATGTGCCCGATCATGCGCATGTCCCAGAGGTACTGACCGTGGTGGTAGACGTGTTCGGCGCTCATGTCCTCTGGGATCTCCGGCTCCGCCGTGAAGTGCCGGTGGCTCAGCGAACAGCTCGCGAGCAGCACCGCGCGTCGGCCCGGTCTTCTCGACCGCGGGCGCGCGTGGCCTCGCCGAGCATGATCATCTCCTCGTGACCGGCGTCCTTGCCGTGCGTGAAGAAGGCGCGGTTGGAGCTGACCCCGACGATCGGGATGTCCCAGGCCGGGTTGATGAGGTGGCAGCTGGCGATCGTGCCGTAGTCGACCCGGAACTTCGGGTTGCGCATCAACTTGGTGACCAGGCCGCGACCCTTGATCTGGTCGTGCATCGCCTCGGCCAGTTCCACATCGACGTCGATCGAGTAGTGGTAGCGGAAGAGGTTCGGGAAGATCGGGTCGACCGAAAGGCCCTCGAAGTGGTCGACCGCGAGCAGGTGGTGACCCCAGTTGTTCCGACGAAGGTCGTCACCGAGCGCGACGAAGTGGACTCGATCACCCGCAGGCGACCCGCCTCGTCCTCGCCATCGGCCCCGAGCACCACGAGCACCGCCCCCGGACCCACGCCCCGGTCCGTGTCGGCGTGGTCAGCGCATAGATGTCCGAGCACGCGATCTGCTCCACCTGGGCCTCGATCACCGTCTGCTGGGCGAATAGCGGAGCCGCGACCGGCAGCGCGAGCAGCACCGCCGGCGCCAGACCGAGGCCGGGGCGAATGAGCCGAACCTGCCAGCCGCGCGACATCAGTCGCTCTTCCCGTCGGGGTGGCAATCGAGGCACGCCGGGCTGTCGTACACGTAGTCCTGTTCTTCCTTGTGCTTCTCATCCATGTCCGCCTGGTTGTGCTCGTGGCAGGTCAGACAGGTGAACACCGCGAAGTCGTCCGGCACCTCGTGGCACTCGGTGCAGCTCGCCCACTCGCCCTGGTGCGCGCCGCTGAAGATCGGGAAGTACAGCGGGTCGTGCTCCAGGTAGATCGCGTCCTCCCAGCGCTCCGTGTTGTGGCACTGCGTGCAGTTCGTCCCGAAACCGGCTCCGACGTGATCCGGCTCGGCCGTGTCGTAGTCGTCCTGGTGACAGCCGACGCAGTCCTCGGTCGCTGGTGACGCCCGGAAACAGCGGGTCGAACCCGCGCACCACGTGGCACTCGGTGCACGGAATTCGGGCGTGCGCACCCAGCAGTCGGAAGCCGCTGGACACGGTGACGTGGTCGAACGCGACTCCTGCACCCCACGACAGCGTGTTGTGACACGCCTCGCAGTCGGTGGGGAATCCGTTCTCGACGTGATCCGGGGACGCCGCCTCGTACGCCACCGCGTGGCACACGTAGCAGTCGGGATCGAGCGTCGTGTAGGCGCCTCCCGTGTCATCCACGTGACAGGTCTCGCAGGAGATCTGCGGGTGCATGCCGCTGAGCGGCAGGCTGGTACGCGCGTGCAATCCGACCCCGGGGACGTCGTTCCAGGCGGTCGTGTTGTGACACGCCTCACACTCGACCGACAGGTTGCCGATGTGCACGTCCACGTGGCGACCGAACAGCCCGTGGCCGCGATCTTCGGTTCCGCGAATTCGAGCCACAGGTGACAGTCGGCGCACGCCAGCTCGGAGTGGCAACCGGTCTGGTCGAACCCCGTCTCCGCCGCGTGATCGAACTCCAGCGGCTGCTTCGCGGGCGACCACCCCTCCTGCGTATGACACAGGTGCAGTCGAGCGGGATGCGGGTATCGCCGTGCGGATAGGCGACTTCCTCGGGCACCGGCAGGAGAGGCCAGAGTCGCTCCACACACGCGATCGCAACGGTGAAGCAGGCGGTTCTCACGCTCCACCTCCGTGGCAGTCGGTGCACTCGTGCTGAAGCGGTCGGTAGCGAGTCATCTGTCCTCCCCGGCAACCGGCTCGCCCGGATGGCATTCCCGCGCAGGCCAGGCCGCGGTGCGCACCGTCGAGCTGGTAGCGCGCGCGGCCGTGATCGAAATCAGCGATGCTGAACGTACGGTCGGTATGACATGCGTCGCACGGCTCGCCGGCGAACTGGCCACCGTGCGGATCATCTTCGGCGTGGCAGTCCACACAGGCATCGCGCAGCCCGATCCTGAATCGAGGCGACGGCGGCTGGCCAGACGTCGGCGGTTGTCCAGTTCCCGGATCCGGGTGGCGGGCGATGCACGGAATCGCGACGTGCACGCCCTCCAGCCGGAACCGGCTCTCGGCGTTGTGTCGCGCGACGTCGAATCCCGCCGGGTACCACTCGGTCTGCGTGTGGCACCCGTCGCAGGCTCCGGCGCCAGCAGCTACGGCACCAGCAGCTGCGGCGAACTCCCCCACGTGAGGATCGAGATGGCAGGAGACACACCCATCTGCGGCAGGGCTCGGGTACGCCCTCCCCTCGGTCCCGGCCAGATACCTGATGCGCACCGACTCCGTCACGTGGGCCGGCATGCCGTGACAGGTCGCGCACTCGGTGTCGGCATGCGCCCCCACGAGCGGGAATCCGACGTCGTGATCGAACCTGCCGCGCAGCGCGTCCTCCGCCACCTGGTGCCAGCCCGCGGTCGTGTGACAGGCCGAGCAGGTGGCGCCCATGCCGCCGTCGTGCTCGTCCCGGTGGCAGCTAGAGCACTGACGGAACGCCAGTCCTGTGAACCGGAGCTCGGACACGGGAACCGCGGCTCGCTCCGCCGCCGACATGCGCTCATCCCGAGGCGGATGACACCCGGCGCACTCGACTCGCGTGTGCAGTCCGGTCAGGCGGTATCGAGTCCCGTCGTGGTCGAACCCGGCGGGGTTCTCCCAACCATCCTGTCCGTGACACGAATCGCAAGTCTGCCCCGCGAACTGCTCCCCGTGTGGATCGTCGTCCGCATGGCAAGCGAGGCACTCGGTGTCCAGCCCGAGATAGGTGCTGGACAGCGCCCCGTAGCGGCCCTTGAACGTCCGAACTTCGCCCGATTGCACGAGCGACGATCTGTGGCATTCCCGGCAGTCGAGGACCTCATGCGCCCCCTCCGGTGCCCAGCCGATCTCGGCATGGTCGAACTCGGACGGCTCCCAGCGGACGAGCGCGAAGTCGCGCCCGAAATGCTCCTTGTGGCAACGCGCGCAATCCGCTGTCGCATCGGTCGCCACGTGGTAGCCCTCGCCCGACTCGATCCGGGACCGCAGCGGCACGTGGCAGTCCAGGCACAGGCCCGCCTCGATGCCCTTCGAGCGCAGCTGGTGGCAGGAAGTGCACGAACGGATGCCCTCGAGCTCAGAGTGTGCCTCTGACAGCTCGCCGGGCGAAATGAGCTGACCCTGGACCGGCCGGGCGGCCGGGCCGAGGAGCAGCAGACACAGCCCTGTAACCGGAATGAGCCTCGGAATCGTCATCGACCCCCGGTCTCGCGAGATCCATTCCAAGCGCGTGTGCGTTGCCCTGCATGGACTTAGGTCCGCAGTGGCTTACGCCAGCATGAAACGTATTGCCTGAATGTATGCGGTTTTCGGGTCAGAAAATCCACACGTAGCCGAACATGAAGGCGACCGAGACGTGCACGACCGTGACGAGCAGGAGCACGATCGCGAGTGGCAGGTGCAGGATGTGCCAGTAGGAGAACAGCCGCTGGAACGGGAGCAGCAGCCGGCTCTGCTGCTCGAGCGCCAGTCGATTGCGCAGCAGACCCAGGACGCGGCGCCTCACGTCCGGGGCCACTGATGCTCGGGACAGGGTGCGGCGGCTGAGGGCCAGGTGGAGGCGGGTGGCCAGGTCCCCCCGCACGGCGAGCGCCAGCGCGTCGATCGTCCCCCGCGGAGAGCGCAGCGACGGCCCGGCGAGGACTGCTTCGAGCTGGTCCTGCGGCACGGCTCCGGTCGCCCGGATCTCGGCCTCGAGGTCCTTTCCCTGCTCCTCGATCTCCCGCAGGCCACGGAAGCTGCCGTCCATCGCCTTCGGGATGCGGGCGAACACGTAGCGCCCGAACACGCCGCTCGCGACCACGACCGCCATGCTCCAGAAGGCGATCGACACGATGCCGCCGAACTTGAATGTCGTGTGCAGCAGCACGAGAAACGGTCCCAGCGTGCACAGGAAGATGTGAAACTGGAGCCAGTTTCCGAGGTTTCCGGCGTTCGCGAGAATTGAGATGCGCTTGCGTGCCGAGTACAGGGTCACGCCGATCAGCATCATCAGCATGCCGGCGATTCCGTAGCCGTGACCCACCAGGCCCGAGGGCTTGAGGAGTTCGTGCGCCTCCGTGAACGGGCGCTCGGCGATCGGCATGCGGTAGTAGTCCGCACCCAGTTGAACGGCGAGAATCGCCACCGTCAGCCAGACGACGAGCAGGAAGGCTCCGAACAGGCGGCTGCTGCGCATCAGGACTCAGAACACTCAGTACACCAGCCCGCGGCTCCGCAGCACCAGCAGGGCGATGTAGGTCACGTACCACGCCAGGAACACGATACCGGCAGGTCGACCGATGGGCTTTCGCAGCCACACGAACACGCTGAGCAGGACCGCCGTGCCGAGCATCACCGGGAAGTGGAGCGCGAAGAACTCGCGTGAAACCTCGAACGGCAGCGGACTGATCACCGCGCCCACACCGAGGATCCCGAGGACGTTGAAAATGTTGCTCCCGACCACCGTTCCGATCGCGACCTCGGTCCGTTTCTGAACCGCGGCCACGACGGTCGTCGCAAGTTCGGGAAGCGAGGTGCCGAGCGCCAGGATCGTCAGGCCGATGAGGGTCTCGTCCACTCCGAGGCGCGTCGCCATTTCGACCGACGCATCGACCACGAGGTGCGCCCCGACCGGCAGTCCGATGGCACCTATGGCGATGAACAGCGCGATCATCCACGGGTTGGTCGGCAACCCGAGCGCCCATTCCAGGGGCGGCTTGACCTCTGAGTCCCGGTACATCCGGGTCGCCTCCCGCATCGTGATGAGCGTGACCGCGGCCAGACCCGCGAGCAGAATCACGCCCTCCACCCGGCCGAGGGTCCCGTTCAGACTCAGCAGGATCAGGAGAACCGTGGCCGCGATCATCACGATGCTGTCGCGACGCACCGAGTGTTCGCCGTAGGTCAGCGGATAGACGACTGCGGCGGCTCCTGTCACGAGCAGGATGTTCGCGATGTTGCTGCCGACCACGTTACCGAACACGAGGCCCGGATACCCGGTGAGCGCCGCCTCGACGACGACCACCAGCTCGGGAAGCGAGGTTCCGAACGCGACGACCGTGAGGGCGATCACCATCGGCGAGACCTGGTACTTGCGGGCCAGGGCAACCGCCCCACGCACCAGCACATCACCGCCGAGCAGCAGGTACACGAGGCCGCCCGCGAGCTGAACGAACAGGATCAGTTCCATCAGGCTCCCTGCGGGTCCTCGATCTGACGGGCGATCGCGTACAGCAGTCCGGTATCGGGATCCGGATAGGAATTCCAGCGCAGGTAGATCCACGAGCCATCGGCCCGGCGGAACCGGTTGAGGAACGAAATCGTCGGGACTCCCCGGGCCAGCTTGTCGATCTCGTTCTGGGTAGCTTCGATATCATCCGGGTGCACGAGATCGAGGAACGGCTTGCTCACGAGCTGCTCATCGGTCCAGCCCAGGGTCCTCGTGAATGCCGGATTCGTGCGTTTGAAGTACACGTCGGTGCCCGCGATACACAGCAGATCGAGTGACACGTCGAAGAACTTCTGGAATTCGTGCAGTTCGGTCATGCGCACCTGGAGTTCGGCGGCCATCTCGTTGAAAGTGTGGGCGAGCAGCCCGATCTCGTCCTCTCTCGTTCTGTGCGCCCTCGCATCCAGGTCCCCGTCCCGGATCCGATTCGCCACCGCGGCCAGGTCGTGAATCGGCTTCGAGAGGCGGAAGCCCAGGAAGACTGCGACCAGCAGGCCGATGCCGGCCAGGGACAGGGCGAGAGTGTACAATCGCCCCCTGAAGTCTTCCATCGTCGCCTGCTTCTCGTTCGCGTCGAACTTCACGACGAGGCCCCAGTCCGTCTCCGGCACGTATCGGGTGGCGGCCCAGACCGGCTCCCCGCGGTAGTCGCGCAGATCGGCGGTGAATACCCCCTCTTCATTCGCGAGCGCGAGCCGGGCCGGATCGTCCACCCCGTCGAGCAGGATGGCGCCGGACGCGTCACCGTCCATCCCGTCCACCGGGTGCCGTACCGCGTGCAGGGTACGGGCGCCCGCGGAATCCCGGGCCACTACCAGGATCTCGCCCGTCTCGCCGAGCCCCGAGGTATCCGTCGTGAGATCGACGAGCCGCTTCCCGTTCAGCAACACGAACAGGTAGCCCACCTGCTCGGAATCGAGCGAAAGTTGAGTGGAATAGGCCACCCGTGGAATGCCGTCTTCAGTGACGAAGGCGCCCAGATAGCGGGTTGTGTCGGCGATCTCCGGGAAGGACTCGACCTGACAATTCCTCGAGCGTCGAGTCCGCTCTCAACCCGATCTGCACCACCAGCTGCTGGTCAGTGTCGAACACGGCCAGCGCGGCCACGCTCTTCACGGATGTCGCCGCGTCCCCGAGGATCCGCCCGATGCGCATGACATCGCCAGAATCGCCCGAGATGTTATAGTCGCGCAGGCTGACTCGCAGCTGCGTTCGACTGGCGATCAGCTGCACGCGCTCCTGCCAGCCCTCCACGATGCTCTCGAGCGCATCCTCGCCAGAGGCCGCCAGGCCCTCCAGCTGGTCCTGGGCGGCCTCGCTGATCATGGTGTCAGCGATATCGTCCATGACCATACCGAACGCCGCCAGGCTGCCCAGCGTCACCGCGACGAGCGCGAACACGAGTTTCGTGCGGATATCCACGCCACGACGATAGACGGTTTTCGTCGTTCTGCCAACCTGTGCGTCCCCTTGCGCGCTCTTCCCGACCTTGGTTAGACCTTGGCCGACCACCGGGGCTGCGGAAGAACGGGCAATCAGAACGCACCAGACCCTGAGATCAGGAGCGTCGCGCCTTTGCTGTTCAATTCGCTGACCTTCGTCTTCTTCTTCGCGATCGTGCTGGCGCTGCACAACGCGCCGCTGCCGTGGAAGGTCAAGAAGACCAACCTTCTGGTCGCGAGCTATGTGTTCTACGCGGCCTGGAATCCTCCCTTCGTGCTGCTGCTGTGGCTCTCGACGATGGTCGACTGGTGGGTGGCGCGACGGATCTACGACACGGACCGCCAGTCACGCCGCCGTGCCCTGCTCGGGGTCAGCCTCGCCGTCAATCTCGGCATGCTCGGCTACTTCAAGTACGGTGGGTTCCTGCTCGAGAACTGGGCTGCTTTGATGTCCGCAATCGGGGTGGACTGGACGGCGCCGGGCTGGGATATCGTGCTGCCGGTCGGGATCTCGTTCTACACCTTCCAGACGCTGGCCTACTCGCTGGACGTGTACCTGCGCCGCGCGAAGCCGGCCGACTCGCTGCTCGACTTCGCCCTGTTTGTCACGTTCTTCCCGCAACTCGTGGCTGGACCGATCGTACGGCCGACGCAACTGATCCCGCAGTTTCAGACGCCGGTGCGCGCGACCGGAACCAGTTGCTGTGGGGACTCGGCCTGCTCACGCTCGGTCTGTTCGAGAAGATCGTCATCGCCGACGGCGCGCTCGCCCCTGCGGCGGACGCGGTATTCGGGGCCGACAAGGCGGTACCGTTCACCGACGCCTGGCTGGGCACGCTGGCGTTCGCCGGGCAGATCTTCTCCGACTTCGCGGGCTACTCGACGGCGGCGATCGGGATCGCCCTGTGCCTCGGGTTTTCCCTGCCCGACAACTTCCGTTTCCCGTACGCGGCGATCGGGTTTTCCGATTTCTGGCGCCGGTGGCACATCTCGCTGTCGACCTGGCTGCGCGACTACCTGTACATCCCGCTCGGCGGCAACCGGAAGGGCTGGCACCGCACCCAGGTGAACCTGATGGTGACCATGCTGCTCGGCGGCCTGTGGCACGGCGCCTCCTGGACGTTCGTGGTCTGGGGCGGCCTGCACGGGTTCTACCTCGGCGTCGAACGCTTCCTGAAGGGGCGCTACGGCGGCGCTGCGTTCGCCAGGAGCTTCGGATTCAAGTTCGGCCTGGGTCTTCTCACCTACTTCCTCGTCAACCTGACCTGGGTGTTCTTCCGGGCGCAGGACTTCGGCACCGCGTGGAGCATGACCGGCGCGATGCTCGGATTCGGCGCCGCTGGAGCCGAGCTCGTGCTCGGCTCGCACCTCGTGATCCGGGTCGTCGCCGTGACGATCGGAATCCTCGTGGTGCATTGGTTCATGCGGAACCGCCGGCTCGAGGAGGTCGTGGCGAGGACCCCGTGGTGGCTGACAGGACTGGTGTGGGCCGGGATGCTGTTCGCGATCGTGATCACTCAAGGAAGCGGCAATGCCTTCATCTACTTCCAGTTCTGATCCCGGAGGCCCGGACGTGACGCAGCCGGAAGTCCGGACCGCGGAGCCCGTCATCCATCGGCCTGTCCCCGAAGTCCGGTGGCCGGCCGCAGCGCTCGTCGCCTTCGTGCTCTTCGCGGTGGCGCTCGGAGGCTGGGAGGCGTTCTGGCGCTCGGAGCAATTCGTTCCCTCGTACCGCAATTCCGACAGCCAGTGGGCCGAGATGCGTCGGATCCTCGACCGGAACCTGCCCAACACGACAGCGTTCATCGGCTCGTCCCGCACGTTCTTCGATATCGACCAGGCGGCGTGGCGGGAGGAAACGGGCACGGAGACGACCGTGCAGCTGGCGCTGGAGGGATCGAATCCGATGCCGTTGTTCGGGGAGATCGCGGCCGACGAAGATTTCCGGGGTCTGCTGGTTGTCGGCGTCACGCCGCCGTTAGTGCTGATGCCGGGAACGGGTCGGAGGGAATCGGCCCTGGAACGCTACCGGGACGAGACGCCGTCCCAGTGGATGGGTCAGAAGCTGTCGTACCCGCTCGAGCGCACGTTCGCGTTCTACAACTTCGACACGCGGCTGTTCACCGTGCTCGACCGGCAACCCTGGTGGCCGGAACGGGCGGGTCTCCCCTACCAGCCGCCTGAGGTGCGAAAGCTGGCGAACACGTGGCGCGACCGTGAGACCGACATGTGGAACAAGGTGGAGGACGATCCCGCCTACAACGAGATCGCCACCTTCACCTGGCAGGCGGTTATCGAGAACCTGCCCCCACCGCCGCCCGAAGACGTGGCGCGAGCCGCGTTCGAGGAGCTGCTCGAGACCGTGGCGGCGAACGTCGAGGCGATTCGGGGGCGGGGCGGCGAGGTCGTGTTCATCCGGCCCCCGTCGAGTGGCTGGTTCCGGGATATCGAGCGGCAGATGACGCCGCGTGAACGCGTGTGGGAGCCGATCGTCGGAGCCGCCGATGCCGTCGGCGTCCACTTCGAGGATTACCCGGAACTGTCGGACGTGAAGACCCCCGAGTGGTCGCACATCAGCTCGCGCGACAAGGAGCGGTGGACCCGCGCCCTCGTCGGTATATTGAAGCAGCGGATGGCGGAGCGTGGAATCGACCGACCGGAGATGGGAACGTGAGCCTGCTCGTAGCCGTCGACTTCTCGAGCGTATCGGACGACCAGCTGGAAATCGTCGGGCGGCTCGCCGCGCCCAACCGCGAGATCTACCTGCTGCACGTCGCCGAGCCTGACCCGGACTTCGTCGGATTCGAGGCAGGCCCTGAAGAAGTCCGGGACCAGGTCGCGAGAGAATTCCACCAGGAGCACGAGCTGATCCAGTCCCTTGCCGGGCGCCTGCGCGACAGCGGACACCAGGTCACGGCGCTGCTGGTCCAGGGGCCGACGATCGAGACGATCCTCAGGGAGGCCGACAAGGTCGACGCCGAGGTGATCGTCGTCGGATCGCACGGCCGCGGAAAGCTGTTCGACCTCGTGGTGGGCAGCGTCTCCGCCGGCGTAATCCGGAAGTCGACCGTGCCCGTGCTGGTGGTCCCGACCCGTTAACTCGGCTCCACGATGCGGCAAAGCCGGCTGATCACGTGGGGCGCGCTGATCAGACCGGCTTCGCCGGCGAACCATCAAACTTTGTCAGCCGCGGTTCATGAGCCCAGCCACGTGACCTTCCCCGTCGCCAGGTCGTAGATCCCTCCGACCACGACGACGTCTCCACTCGCCACGAGTTCCGAGATCACGGGACTGTACTCCAGGATGTCGGCCACCGTCTGACGCACGTTCTCCTCGATCGCGCGCGCCACAACGGCGTCGGTGTCCACGCCCGCTGCCTCCATCTCGGCGATGTAGGCGCGTGCCCGGGCCACGACTTCATCGAAGTTCTCGAGCATCGCCGTGAGATTCCCCATGTCCACCCCGGCCACGGCGCCCTTGATCGCGCCGCACTGGGAGTGACCAAGTACCACGACGGCCTTCGATCCGGCGGCCTTGGTGGCGAACTCCAGACTTCCCAGCATGTCCGTGTTCTCGAAGTTGCCCGCCACGCGTCCCACGAACAGGTCGCCGATGCCCTGATCGAACACGATCTCGGGCGGGACCCGGGAATCCAAACAGCTCAGAATGACGGCCTTCGGATATTGACCGTCAGCCGTCGCGGCCGCCTGGGCCATGTAGTCGCGCGGGATCATTCGGTCGTCCACGAACCGACGGTTTCCTTCCTTCAGCTGCGTCAGGACATCGTCGGGAGTCAGGGCCTCCTGCGCCGACTTCGTCAGCACCGTGGCTTCGCGAACGGGTTCAGGTGCCGGCGTCTCGGCGGTATCGGTCGTTTCGGGGGGAGCACATGCGGCCAACAGAACGGCGCCAGCGATCCCGAAGACGGCAACCGAAGAAATCTTCATCGTCGATCCTCCTGCAAGAATGAAATGTATGTACCGCAACCACCCGGGCCCGCTCATCCGGCGAGCTCCGGAACGCGCGACTTTCCTTCGCGTCGCGCACCAGCCCAGTTTCTCACCCGCTCCAGCCCCTGGTTTGCGCCCAGGTAGACGGTCGGGATCAGCACCAGCGTAATCAGGGTCGATGCCACGAGTCCGCCGATCACCACGCGGGCCAGCGCCGCCTGCAGGTTCGCCCCCACTCCCAGACCGAGCGCCAGCGGCAGCAGCCCCAGCACCGTGGTCAGGGTCGTCATCAGGATCGGGCGAAGGCGCAGCCGCGATGCTTCGATCGCGGCTTCCCGGATCGGGAGTCCTTCTTCGCGTCGCTTGAGGTTCAGGTAGTCCACCAGCACGATCGCGTTGTTCACCACGATCCCGATCAACATGACCATCCCCATGATGCTCTGCACGTTCAGCGTGGTGCCCGTGAGCAAAAGCGTGGGGACGACACCGACCAGTGCGACCGGCACGCTGAACATCACGATCAGCGGATCCAGGAAGCGCTCGAACTGCCCCGCCATCACCATGTACACCAGGGCCAGGGCCATGATGACCGCGATCAGGAAGTCACGCCGCGCCTCCTGCTGCTCCTTCCAGGCTCCCCCGTATACGATCGAAAACCCGTCGGGCAGTTGCAGCGAGGCGAGCTCCTCGCGCACCCGCGCGATTCCGTCCCCGAGCGGTACGCCGCTCTCGAGGTTGGCCGTGATGTAGGTCACCCGCTGGCCGTCCACGTGGCTCACCTGCGTCGGCCCGCGGGCACTCTCCCGGTCCACGAGCGCCGAGATCGGAACCATCTCGCCTTCCGGGGTCCGCACCGCGATCGCGTCGAGATCCTGCAGCGTCAACCGGTCCTCCGGCCGCAGCCGGACGGTGACCGGAAACTGCTCGCCGCCTTCGCGGAAGTATCCGGCGCGGCTGCCCCCGACGTTCGTCTGAATCGCCTGCCCCACGTCCTGCACCGAGAGACCCAGGTCGTAGATGCGATCGCGGTTGAAGCGGACGATCTCCTCCGGACGGCCTTCTCGCCGTCCGACCCGCACGCCCACCACGCCCTCGGCGAATTCGACCCGCCGCTTGATCTCCGCCGCGAGCTCCGCCGAGGTGTCCAGGTCGTAGCCGCGCAGCTGCAGTTCGATCGCCTCGTCGCCGCCGCCCGCGCTGAACAGCCGGCGCAGGATCCACAGCCCGGACTGGGCCCGGACGTCGATCTCCGCGCCGGGAATCCGGCCGGCTGCCGCCATGCGGATCTCGTCCGCCAGCGCCGACGGATCGATCGTTCGCTCGTCCGCGCCCTTCAAGCGGATCTCGATCGAGGCGTTGTCGCCCCAGGTCTCGGTTGCGACCGACTCGATCTCTCCCTCGGGCAGCATCGGCCGGACGATCGCCTCCAGTTCCTCCAGGTAGGAGCGGGCCACCGCGAGGTTGATCCCGCGGGCCATCTCGATCTCCACGTCGATCTCATCCGTGTCCAGCGCCGGGGCGAGTTCCACGGCCACGAACGGCAGGGCCAGGACCGCGGCCACCACGGCCGCGATCGTCACCCCGAGCACCTTCCCCTTGTGCGCGAACGCGATGGCGAGCCGGCTCGCGTACCAGTTCTCGAACCGCTCGAATCCGGCTTCGAACCGCGACTTCTTTCTCGTCTCGCCGGCTTTCACCCCGGACTCCGGCACGACGGTCATGAACCGGCTGGCCAGCATCGGGACGAGCGACAGCGCCACGAGCAGCGAGCAGGCGAGCGCGAATACCACCACCAGCGCCAGCGTCTGGAACAGCTGGCCGCTCGTCGTGCGCATGAACACCACAGGCAGGAAGATCACGCAGGTGGTGAGCGTCGCCGCCACGATCGCCCCCGCGACCTCGCGGGTTCCGACCGAAGCCGCCTCGGCCAGACTCTTCCCCTCCTGGCGTTTGCGCACGATGCTCTCCAGCACGACGATCGCGTTGTCCACGATCAGGCCGATGCCGAGCGCCAGCCCACCGAACGTCATCTGGTTCAGGGTGAGCCCGGTGAAGAACAGCAGCCCGAACGTGGCGATCACCGAGATCGGGATGGACAGGGCAATGATGAACGTGGTCGAACCGTTTCTGAGGAACAGGTAGAGCACGAAGATCGCGAGCAGCCCGCCCCACAGCGCCGCACTCTGCACGGCGCTCATGGACTGGCGGATGAATACGCTCTGGTCGCTGATCACCGTGAGCTGGATGTCCGACCTGTCGGCGTTGATGGCGTCCGCCTCCTCCCGGATCGCCTCCGCTACGGCCACCGTGTTGGCGCCCGACTGCTTCTGGATCCCGATGCGCACCACGGGCACACCGTCCAGCTCGGCCATATTGCGGACGTCTTCGTATCCGTCCGACACGTCGGCCACGTCGCGCACCCGGATCACGCCGCCGTCCCGGCTGGAAATCACGGCCGCGCCGATCTCGTCCACCGATTCGAACTCACCCAGGGTTCGCACGTAGCGGTCGGTCAGTCCCTCCTTCACGTTCCCGCCCGGCAGCTGCACGTTTTCGTTCGCCAGCGCCCGCTGTACGTCCAGCGCCGTAAGGCCGGCCGCCTTCAGGCGGTCCCGGCGCAGCTGCACCTGCACTTCCCGATAGATGCCGCCACTGACTTCGATCGAACCCACCCCGGGGATCTGCTCGAACCGCTTGGCGATCTCCCGCTCCAGGACTCGTGTCAGCTGCTCCAGGTCGCGCGTGGACGTCGCAGAGATCGTCACGATCTCCCGGGCGTTGGGATCGAACTTCCAGATCCCCGGGGAGCTCGCCTCCAGTGGGAGATCGTCACGCAGCCGATCCAGGGCGGCGCGGATGTCGTTCGCCGCCTCGTCCAGGTCCGTGCCGCGGGCGAACTCCAGCCGCACCACACTGCGGCCTTCCGTGGAGCTCGAGGTCATGCGCTCGAGATTCGGAATCCCCGACAGCGCGTTCTCCAGCGGATCGGTGATGATCGACTCGATCTCCTCCGGTCCCACGTTCGGGTATCCGACCCAGACCGCGAGGCGTGGGAATTCGATCTTCGGCAGCAGGTCCACCGGCAGGTAGCGCAGGCCGACGATCCCGATGGTCACTACCACCAGGTAGAACATCGCCGTCGCGACAGGGCGACGGATCGCGAGATCCCAGAGCGAGCGCATCGTCAGTTGCTCCCCGCGGAATCGAGCTTCGCGCGCGCGATCCGCTGCTGCTTCTCCATGAACTGGCGCAGCATGTCCTCCCGCTGCAGACCCTGCAGATCCAGCAGCCGCTCCCAGCGGATCGGCCGGACGCGAGCCTGCGGCGGCCCCTCGTTCGGATTTCCGCCGGCGACCAGGTGCTGGCCGACGACGATCACCCAGTCGCCGGGCTCAATGCCTTCCACGCCAACCACGTGCCGGCCTTCAGCGAGCACTTCCACCCTCTGAAACTGGGCGGGTGTCGGAGGGGTCATGGGAGGCACTTCGTCGCTTCCCTCCTCGGGCATCACCAGCGGAACTTCAAGTCCGATCGACGGCGCCGTGTAGACGCCCACGGCGCCGGTCGCCGGGTCTTCCCAGATCGCGCTCTTCGGCACCAGCGTCGCCTCTCGGCTTTCGCCATACAGCACGTCCACGGTCACGCACATTCCGGGAAGCAGGGCACCGCTCGCGTTGTCCACGTCGATCTGCAATTCGGCGCTGAACGAGCCGGGCTCGATGAACGGCGACACACGCGATACTGCGGCGCGGATCACCGAGTCGCCGATGCTCCCGGAGCGGATCTCGGCGGTCTGGCCCGCACGGATCCGGGTCAGCATCTCCTGGGTGATCGGAACGTCCACTTCCATGTTCTCCAGGCGGCCGATCGTGAACAGCGGCGTGGATCCCGACACGAACATCCCGACCTCGGCGTTGCGCCGACCGACCGTTCCGTCGATCGGGGCACGCACCACCGTCTGGCGCACCGATTCCTGGCTCTCGCCCAGGGCGCCCTCCGCCCGGCTCACCTGGGCCTCGGCCGCCGCGAGTTCGGCACGCGCCGCCGCGAGTCCCGTCTTCAGCGACTCGAACTCTTCCTGGCTGATGTAGTTGTCGCGCGCGAGGCTCTCTGACCGCTCGAAGCGTCGCTCCAGGTCGTCTACCGTCGCCCGGGCCCGATCCCGGGAAGCCCTGGCGGCCTCCACTCCCGCTTCGGACTGCTGCAGCTGGTTTCGGGAGACCTCGGCCCGAATCCGGACCAGGGGGTCGCCCGCCTTGACCTCGTCCCCATTCCGGGCCAGAACAGCCACGATGGGCCCGCTGGCTTCCGGATAGATGGAGACCTGTCCCGCCGCCCGCACCGTACCGGTCAGCCGCTCGCTCAGCGGCAGCGCCCCGTACCGGGCCTCGACGGCCTCCACGGCCGGTATGGTCGGCTCGTTCCCGACCCGGCTCTCCGCCTCACGACAGCCCGCCAGTGCCACTGCGGCGATCAGTACACCGCCGATCGGCAAGATCGATTTCGTCCCGAGCATTCAGATTCCCCGGTTGAGTAATATTGTCTAGCATCTGTCCAGAATAAAACAAGAGTGGATATTTTTGTCAATAGTATGTCTAGGTTTGTCGAGTGAGGGCCTGCAGGACGGCCCCCGGTGGAGTTACAGCGTCTCCCGGTCAGCTGGAACCCGTGTTATGATGCGCGCATGAACAGAATCAGAACGAGCAGGAACGGATTGGCGATCGCTCTCGCGCTGGGACCGATGCTGGGCATCGGCCCGGGGCCCTCAGCCACCCTGGCCCACGCCCAGGACTCCACACCCGGCGTCCCGCTCGCGGAAGACACCGCCTACACCGCCGGCGAGTACCGCGTGTTCACCGGCGCGGGCCAGCCCGCGACGCTGGACGACATCGTCGCCGCGATGGCGCCGCACACGGTGGTGTTCGTGGGCGAGACGCACGACGATCCGACCCAGCACATGCTTGAGGCCGAGCTCTGGAAGCGGGCGTACGAGGCGTATGGCGACCCGGCGGTTGCCGGGGCCGGTGCACGGCCCGTGGCCCTGTCGCTCGAGTTCTTCCAGCGCGACACGCAGCCGATCGTAGACGAGTACCTGGCCGACCTGATCACCGACAAGGCGTTCGAGGCGGACGGCCGGCCCTGGCCGCGGTACGAGACCGACTACCGCCCGATGATCGAATTCGCGAAGGAGAACGGCCTCGCCGTGATCGCCGCAAACGCCCCGCGGCGCTATGCGAACCGTGTCACCAGGCTCGGACGTGAGTCACTCGACGTGCTGTCGGCCGAGGCGAAGGCAAGCCTGCCTCCGCTCCCCTACGGGAAGGCCTCAGACGAGTATCGGAAGCAGTGGATCGAGGTGATCTCCGAGGTGATGGAAGAAGAGGGGATGAAGTGCGGCATCCCGGTCGAGCAGCTGCTCGCCGAGGGCGAAGACGCCGTGGCCCGCGCGCCGGCTGGGGCGCACGGAAACATGGGGAACCAGATGGACAGCCAGGTGCTGTGGGACGCGTCGATGGCCTTCTGGATCTCCGAGTACTTGACCGATCACCCCGACGCCCTGGTGCTGCACATGGTCGGAGGATTCCACGTCGAGCGCGGCACCGGCACGCCCGAGCACCTCGAGGCCTACCGGCCAGGCACGAGCAGGCTGATCATCTCCATGCAGCCGGTGGAAGACGTCGACGCCTTCGAGCCCGCTCCCGAGGGCGAGTGGGGCGACTTCGTCATCCAGACCGACCAGTCACGCACACTCGAGGAGATCGAGTGCAGGCGGTTCCTGGCTGACCGCTAGCGGGTCAGATCCACCTGCAGTGCCCCGGCCGCGTTGCGCAGCTGCAGCCGGTGCCCGCGGATCTCGTAAATTTCGGCGTTTCCCAGTGCGGCGAGGAACTGCTCTTCCTGCTCCATCACACCCTCGGCGGCGCACATTTTCCGCGTGGCTGCGATGGGGCCGACCTCGATGGAGCCGCCATCGGCGGCGTAGGTCGCGTTGAACGTGTTGCAGCCCGAAGAACCCGAGACGGTCCCGTCAACGCCGAACGCGACCGACATCCGCGTGGCCGCCACGAGGGTCCGCACTCCGCCCCTTCCGTTGTTGTAGGCGCTGATCTCCCACTCCGACCCGCCCAGAATCTCGGATCCGCCGAGCGCGGCGGACGTCGGCAGTGGCTCGAACAGCATCGAGCTGCCGTCGGCGAGCTCGAGCGTAAGCCGATCGCCGGACCTCCTGACCGACTCCACTTCGCCCAGCAACGCCACGAATCGCGCATCGTACGACCCCGGCGGACACGCCGCCTGCGTCATCGGACCCGGATTCAGGACCAGGCGGCCGCCGTCGAACGTGTATCCGCCCTGCCCCGTATTGCAGTCGGCGCGGATACCGTACCTGCCATCCTCACCGAACTCGAGCGTGTAGCGGTCGGGGGTCGCGACCTCGATCGCATCGGCGCCGGCCAGCGACTGCCACGCCCACACCTGTCCCACTGGCGAGTCGAGGCTGGCATCTCCAGCTGAGTCGGATTCAGCCGCGCCGCAGGCGGCGAGCACTGCGATCGCGACCACGGCGAAACCGGTATTGCTCAATCTGCGCACTGTTCATTTCCCCCATATTCCGGCCACTGTACCGGCCATGCCTGGCCCCAGGATTCACGGTGAAGCGTCGACGCGAAGCATGACGCCGTGGTCGATTCGGGTCAATCCCTGCCCCGAAGCAGTAGATCAAACCACAGGCGCGCATGGCGCCCGTTTCCGCCTGGAAACGGGTGGATCTGAACCAGGCGGTTATGCAGTCGAAGAACGAGTTCATCGGGCAGGAAAGTCTGGTGATCGAGCCAGTGAGCGCCATCTTCGACGAGCTTTCGGACCTCGATCGGGACCGCAGTCCAGTCGACGCCTGCGGTCTTGTCCGAGTGGGGATAGCGGCCTGTCCGGAGCAAACCTGACCGGGGATCAGTCGTCCCAGAAATCCGCCGAACGCTTCGCGAGGAGTTCGGATTCCAGCTCCTCGACCTGCCTCCGGGATTCCGACAAACGTGCGTGGCCTTTTCGGTCAATGTGAATTCGTGAAGGTACCTTCACGAACTGCCGTATGCTCCACAAGACATGGATGCGCGGTGTGACCGAGCGAAAACCGATCTGGCTTCCGGCGGGGACGATTGCGTACTGTTCCCACCAGCCTGCGGCATCAGCCGCCTGAGCAGAAACGGGGAGTCTTGCAGTGCCAGATGAGCCGATTGAGGTGATCGAGGCGTCTGAGCCGATTGAGCCGCCGCTCGACACGACCGGCGTAAGCGTGATCGTCATCACGCGTGACGAAGAGCACGTCATAGCCGACTGCCTCGAGTCCGTAGTTTGGGCGGATGAGGTCGTCGTGCTGGATTGCGGCAGCACCGACAGAACGGTCGAGATCTGCCGCTCCTACACGGACAGGGTCTACCAGACCGACTGGCCGGGCTTCGGGATCCAGAAGAACCGCGCCCTGTCGCATGCGACCCGCGACTGGGTGTTGAGCCTCGACGCCGACGAGCGGGTCACGCCCGCCCTGGCGGAGGAGATTCAAGCTCGCCTGCCGGATTCCGGGGTGAACGGCTTGGTCCTTCCCTTCCAGTCCAGCTACCTGGGTCGCTTCATGCGTCATGGAGACTGGCGCAACGAACGCCACCTGCGGCTGTTCCGGCGGACGGCCGGGCGGTTCAGCGACGACCCGGTGCACGAGCGACTGATCGTGGATGGCGAGATCGGCAGGCTCGAGAATCCGATCCTGCATCACTCCTTCGCGACGTTGGACGAGGTGCAGGACAAGGTGAACCGCTACTCCACAGCGGGCGCCGCACGAAGATTCGCGAACGGGCAACGCTCGTCCCTGCTCAAGGCGCTGTCCCGCGCGACCTGGACGTTTTTCAGGGGATACGTGCTGAAGGCAGGATTCCTGGATGGAAGGGAGGGATTCCTCCTGGCCGTGTCGAACGCGGAAGGCAGTTACTACACCTACCTGAAGCTGCTCTCTATGTGCGAGGACGCCAGCCGATGACCTCGGCGCCTAGCATCGCCGTCATCGTCGCCACATTCAACTGGCCCGCTGCCCTGGAGCGGGTGCTATCATCCTTGGCCGATCAGACGTATCGCGCCTTCGAGGTGATCGTCGCGGACGACGGCTCAGGCCCGGATACCGCCGACCTGGTCCAGCGCTGGACAGAGCGCGCACCGTTTCCGGTGCGGCACGTGTGGCACGGGGACGAAGGATTCCGCGCCGCCGCGATCCGAAACCGCGCCGTGGCCGCCACCGAAGCCGAGTACATCCTGTTTCTCGACGGAGACTGCGTCGTGCGACCCGACTTCCTCGCGCGACATGCCGCGCTGTCAAGCTACGGCCACTTCGTGGCCGGTAACCGGGTGCTGCTCAGCCGGAAGTTCAGCGAGCGGATTCTCGAGCTGCTGCTGGACGTGTGGACGTGGTCCAACCGGCGCTGGATCTCCGAGCGACTGTCGGGCGGACTCACCCGCTGGCTGCCGCTGCTGCGTCTGCCGCCGGGTGCCTGGCGCGACCGCGCGCCGCGGGCCTGGGAAGGAGCCAAGACCTGCAACCTGGGGATCTGGCGGGAGGACTTCCTGGCCGTGAACGGGCTGGACGAGCGCTACACCGGATGGGGTTACGAGGACTCGGACCTGGTCATTCGCCTGATCCGCCACGGCGTGCGCCGCCGGGACGGGCGTCTCGGGACGACCGTATTGCACCTTTGGCACCAGGAGCATGAGCGGGACGGTACCGAAGCGAACCTGGCCCGGCTGGCAGCGATCCAGGAGAATCCTGCAATCCATGCGGAGGTCGGCGTCGATCGGTACCTGTGAGAGATGTCCCGCGGGTCATGCCGCCCTCAGCAGTAGCGCCGCGCTTCGGCCACTGGAACTTTCCGATAGCAGAAGCGCCCCGTGGAACTGATCCACGGGGCGCTTCATCGAGACCGCAAGCGGATCTAACCGCTGTTATCAGAGGCCGAACGCGAGTCCAGCAAACAGTCCGAAGAACTTGGTGTCGCTGACATCTCCGCTTCCACCCATATACCGGCCCTCGCCGACCAACTCGATCGACTCTGACAGATCGAAACCGACCCCCACTCCGAACTGATAGCCGAAGCCTGAGCTCGTCTCGCTGAGGTCCGAGCCGTCAATGTCTGCAATGTATTTGTGGGCCATCCAGCCTGCGCAGCCGAACACGTACGGCTGGATTGAGCCGCCGGTGTCGAAGTTGTAGACCGCGATCCACATGATGCCGAGGGATTCGTCTTCGAATCGCCAAGAGAGATTCCAGTATCATCCGAATTGTGCTTGTCCTCGCCGTAGAAGCCCTCGCCGTAGAAGCCCTCGACGCCGAGTCCGAGGCCGGCCGTTCCGATGTCGTTGAATACGACCCCACCCGCGGCCATCCAGCCGGTCTCGGCGTAATCGCCAAAGTCACCCGTGGGGAAGGTGGCGCCACCCGCGATGTACAGCGTCTGTGCGTCGAGCGTGAGAGGAACTGCGAGGGCGATGACCGCCGCCGCGGCCAGTGTGACAAAACGACCGTTCATTACTGACCTCCATGCGAGAAGACCAGCGAACGGATGGGACGCGAAAAAGATGTGCCCAGCTCGTGGGCACTTGGCAAGTCCTTCCATTCTGCCCTTGAAAACGGGACTTAGAGCTCAGTCCTGCACCAGCTCTGCGAACAGGGGCTCGAGCAGAAGCCGCGTCCGGTTTCCGCGGGACTGGGTCATGTAGAGGACGATCAGGTCGTCCTCGGGCCAGCCATAGGCGTAGGTTCCGTCGGACCCCGAGTGACCGAACGCCACCCGTGCACCAGCGGCGTCCAGATAAACGATCCACATCTGGCCGTACCATGGCTGCAATCCCGGCAGGCGGGACGGATAGTCGAACGAGGACACGGGCGTGAGCGCTCGCTCAGCCGCAGAGGCACTGAGCCAGGCGGGCGCACCGGAGTTGGTGGCGGTGCCGCGGGCGGCTCGCGCGCCGGTGCGGCTTCCTGCCACTTCCGCGTCCATCCACACCGCGATGAGACGTGCGTAGTCTCGCGCAGTCGCATACCAGGTCGTTCCCGACCCTTTGGCGAACGGCAGCATCGATCCGTCACCCGGCTTCCAGTACCGGACCCATGCCCCCTGTTCGGAGGAGTACCGGTAGTCCGAGGCGAATCTCGGATCGAGGGACGTCTCAGAGTCGACCCAGGCGTGCGAGTCGGTCATGCCGAGCGGATCGAACACTTCGGAGTCGGCGAGTTCCCGGAGCGTCTGGCCCGCAATCTCCTCGACGATCGCCCCGAGGACATCGGTCCCGGGATCGCTGTACTGGAAGCCCTCACCGGGCTCGAACTCGGTCGGGCCGTGCTTCCCCCAGAAGTCCGCGACCGACCGGAGGGTGGGATAGTCGGAACGACTGCCCGCGGGATTTCCGTCCGGCAGGCCCGACGTGTGAGTCAGGAGCTGGCGGACGAGGATGTCTGCCGATGCGCCCTCGGCGAACGACGACAGGTACTGGCCTGCCGGCGCGTCGAGCTCCAGCAGCTGCTGGTCAATCTGCCGCTGGGCGATCGAACCCACGATCGGCTTGGTCATCGAGCGAAGATTGAAGATCGTCCCGGGCTCCATCGGGACCTGTTCCTCCCGGTGACGCCAGCCAAAGCCCTCGTGGAGGACCGTCCTTCGGTTCCGGATCACCAGGAACTCGGCGCCAACGATCTCCCCGCTGTCCACCAGCGATCGGATTATCGCGCCGATCGAATCCAGCGTCGGGGCGCTGACGTTCTGTGACTCCGGTGTGGCGGGCGGAAACGCCTCCTGGGCTGTGACGGCTACCGGCGCGGTGACGAGCGCCGCAGCCAGGAGCATCGGCGGTACGCGCATAACCACATTCAGCGTTGCCATTCAATCTTCCTCCAGTTCGAAGATCGACTCCACCGGCTCGCCGAACACCCGGGCGATCCTGAGCGCGAGAGCGAGCGACGGGACGTACCGCTCCTTCTCGAGCAGGATGATCGTCTGCCGCGTGCACTCGACGCGGTCGGCCAGCTCCTGCTGCGTCATCTCCCCGTTGTCGAAGCGCAGGCGGCGGATCTGATTGCGAATTTCTGCCCTCGCCATCTCACTGTCTCCAGTAACCGGCGAGAATTCCGAGCGGAAACGCGAGCAGGCTCACCACGAGGCAGGACCAGAAGACGAGGTTCAGGTAGTAGATCGGCACTGCTCCCTGGGACCAGAAGCTCTCCTGGAGTCCGATCATCCACACCACCAGCGTCATCAGGATCGCAACCGAGCGAAGTCCCTGCGACCCGTTGAGGATCGCCCGATCTCGCTCATCCAGGGTGCCGTCTTCGCGTCGTACCCACGACATCACGCGCAGCGTCAGCCAGGCGAACACCACCAGGATCAGGACCAGCAGCACCGTGAAGCCGATTCGCACCGGGGCGTCTTCGATTACGCGCTGCGGCCCGGCGTACAGCACGAGCGCCACGAGGCCCAGCGACAGCAGTCCGCCGATCAGCAGGCCGCGCCGGGCGGTGCGTTGCAGAATCGTCGCAGGCAGCGGCTCGTCGAGCGGCGGCCCGGGGTGCTTCGCCGCAATGACCCGTACTCCGATCGCGATTACGCCAATCCCGGCTACGACGGCTGCGATTCCCCAGCCTAGTATCGACATGGCACCTCCTCCCGTTAGCCAGCGTCGACGTTAGTGTACATTACTTCTTACTTAATGTCAAGTATTTCTTACATTGCCCAGCGAATGTGAGATCGCGTTTTCGGGAGATGTGAGTTCGTGAAGGTACCTTTTGTGAAGGTACCTTCACGAACCGGAGTTTCGGATTCAGGGCATAGGAGAATCACCACGATGCGGCGCGCGGACCAGCCCGATCAGGAAAGCTGCAAATCAGCCGGATGAGCCCGACAAATCAGCCGCGCGAGTCGTACAGCCGCTTGAGGAACTGGATCTGACCGGTGTGATAGGTGTCGTGCATCACGACCCCCATGATCAGGTCCCTGAATGTTGTGCCAGATGCGGCACCCGAGCCCGTCATCTTCGGAGCCGGTTCGTCGTAGAGCGCCGGGTCGAATTCGCGGATCGCTTCGACGACCAGGGCGTGCTCATCGCGCAGCAGCGCGCGGTCTGCCTTCCACGCCTTCGCGTCGGCAGGATCTGGCACCGCAGGCCAGTTCGACGGGCTGCGCGGAAAGGAGCCGTAGGGGCCACCGACGAGCCGCCGTCGCACGGCATACTTCCAATAGGCGATGTGGAGCACGAGTTCCCAGATGCTGTGGCGACCGGGCGCCGGCCTCCATGAAGCCTCCACCTCCGACACGCCTCGCAGTGAGCCGAGTGGACTCGCCCCGCCATGCCAGGGACGGAAACCGGGCGCCGGGTCCAGCACCCGCAGGACTTCGGCGATTCGAGCGTCGCTCATCGATTCGCTCCCGACTCGCTCCTACTCCGACGCGAACTGCCACTCCGGGGTGAACTCCCACTCCGGCGCCACCTTCGTCAGCCGCGCACGATGCATCTCGATCGGCATCGAGCCGCCCTTGAGCATCGCGTCGTGGAACTCCTTCTCCGACATCAGGCCGGGGCCTACGACTTCGTCGTGCAGGGCCAGGATCTGCAGCCCGCCGATCATGTAGGCCGCCTGGTACAGCGGCGGATAGCTGCCGTTGAACGAGCGCCGGACTTCGGCGGTGGCCGCGGAGCGTTCGTGCCCCACCCCGTCCACCAGGAAGTCGATCGCCTCATCGGCCGTCATCTCGCCGAGGTGGAATTTGAGAGAGAAGATGATCCGGGCCGCCCGGTGCGTGCGCCAGAACAGCATCCCCATTCTGTCCTCGGGGGTCGTGGGGAATCCGAGGTCCCACAGCCGCATCTCCCAGTACAGCGCCCAGCCCTCGCCCCAGAACGGCGTCCCGAACGCGCGGCGGTGAGTGTTGTAGCGAGCCGTCATGAAGCCCTGCAGGTGATGGCCCGGAATCAGCTCGTGGTGCACCACGGCGCGCGAGAAGTGCACGTTGTTCGACCGCAGGCTCATCAGCTTCTGTTCCTGCGTCATCTCGTCTGTCGGGAAGGCGACCTGGACGACTTCCCCGCCGAGGAAGAATGGCGAGGTCTTCTGGCGCTCGGGTGAGAGCATATTCATGCGCCAGATCTCTTCGGCGAGCGGCGGCACCGTGACCAGATCCCTCGCCTCGATGAACTCCACCGCCTCGAGCGCCAGCTCCCGCACCAGCTGCGGCTGCTCGCCCGGATCGAGGTGCAGCGACTTCACGTGCTCGAGCGCCGCATGCCAGTCGTCCCCGTACCCGAGCTGGCCCGCCACCTGCTTCAGCTGGTCGACGCACCACGCGTATTCCCGCTCCGCGATCTCGATCAGCCCTTCTGCCGAGTAGGCCAGCATCTCGTGCGCGAGGTCGATGTCGATCGCCTCCGGGCCGATCGGGTCCCCGACGATCGGCTCGTCTCCCTCCGGCTCGATCTCGACGATCTTCTCCCGCAGGAAGTCCCGGTACGACTCGAGCTCCTCGGCGGCCCGCGTGTACGGCTCCTCGACCCACCAGGTGAACAGCGGGTCGTAACCCGCGTAGAACTCGTACCAGTCTTCCAGGCTCTCGCCGAGGTCCTCGACCACTCCCGCGGCGCGGAACGCGTCGATCTTGGCCGGGGTCGCCGACGATCCGTCAGCCGAATCTCCCCCGCCGTCCTCCAGCGAGGCCTCCAGCTGCTCCCGCACCGCTTCCACGCTCTCGATCAGTGAATCGAGCACGGCGGCCGAGCGCTCCGGGGCGATCGGCTGCATGGCATACCGCGCCTCGACGAGCTCCGCGATCGGCCCCGCGAACGGGAGGAGCGCGGCCATCCCGGCGAACGTCTCGGCCTCCCGATCCAGCCTCTGGAGCCGGTACCGGAGATCGTTCTGCAGCAGCACGTAGTCGATGCTGCCCTCGACCCCGAGGGCCGCCGGGCCGACCCTGGCCAGCCGGGCCTGCCACGACTCGTAGAACTCCCGCATCCGTTCCCGCCGCGCCTCTGAATAGGAGACGTTCCACCTGCGCAGCAGCGCCTGACGATCAGATGAGTAGCGCGACACCAGGTCCCGCAGCTCGCTGCTGGAGGCCACGAGGGGAGTCTCCCAGGCGGTCGAGGAGGCCGGGCTGGCGGAAGAAGCAGCGTCCTGGGCGAAGGCAGGAGTCCAGGCACAGGCGAGTACCAGCAGCGCTCCGAGGGCGACAGTCGCCCACTCTCCGATTCGATCCATCATGCTCAGATCTCGCTCCCAGCGCTCGCGTGTTAAGGATCTCGTCCCGGCCCGGGCCTCCAATCATATCCCGATACCGCAATCATGTCTCCCACTACCACGCGAAATTCCGGGGCGGTCACATCCTGACGAGGATCTCGTGCGTCCGGCCGTCGTCCGTCAACGGCACCCGGTCGGCCGGCACGTCGCGCCCGTCGAGAGTCGCCTGTCGCACGCGGGATCTCGATCCGGCGCCGCCCGGACCTGCCGGCTCGGTGTTCTCGACTCGCACTTCGTACGTGGAGGACCCGAACCGGAGCCGAGCCCGGAAGCCCTCCCAGGCGGCTGGATTGCAGGGCTGGATTCGGAGTGCGTTGCCCTCCCGATTCAGGCCGAGGATCCGCTCGACGCCGAGCCGGTAGAGCCAGGCAGCCGATCCCGTATACCAGGTCCACCCGCCGGCGCCCGTGAACGGCGGAGCGCCGTACACGTCCGCCGCCACGGCATACGGCTCGACCGCGTACCGGGTCGCCTCCTCCGGCGTCGAGCTGCGCCGAATCGGGTTCATGTAGCCGAACAGGCGTGCGGCCCGCTCACCGTCGCCGAGTTCCGCGAACGCCCACGCCACCCACGTTCCGGCATGCGTGTACTGCCCGCCATTCTCCCGGACACCGGGCGGGTAGGCGCGAATGTAACCGGGATCCGGGTGGGCCCGGTCGAACGGGGGCGTCAGCAGGAGAACGAGACGAGTCTCGTCGTTGACCAGGAGCCGATCGACCGAAGCCATCGCGGTCCGGGCCCGGTCCAGGTCACCGCCCCCGGCGAGTACGGACCACGCCTGGCTGATCGCATCGATCCGGGCTTCCCGATTCGACGACGAGCCGATGGCAGTCCCATCGTCGTGGAACGCGCGCAGGTACCACTCGCCGTCCCACCCCGATGCGTCGACGCGTCGAGGAAGCTCCGCGGCCAGGTCCCGGAGATCCCGCTCGCGCAAGGCGTCGCCCCGGTCCCGCGCGATGTCCGCGAACTCCTTGGCCACCGCCGTCAGGAACCAGGCCAGCCACACGCTCTCGCCGCGGCCCTCGACGCCGATGCGATTCATGCCATCGTTCCAGTCGCCGCTGCCGATCAGCGGCAGGCCATGCCGTCCGGCTGTCGAGCCCCGGTCGATCGCCCGCGCCGCGTGCTCATAAACAGATTCGGGAGGAGACGTGGGCTCGTACCTGCCGTAGCGCTCCGAGTTTCCGGGTTCGAGGGCGGCCCCCCGGATCCACGGCAGGCGTTCATCGAGGATCGATGCGTCACCGGTGCCGCGTACGTAACGAGCCGTCGCGTACGGCAGCCACAGGAGGTCGTCGGAGCAGCGGGTGCGCACTCCCGTCGTCGTGTCCGGCAGCCACCAGTGGAGCACGTCCCCCTCCTCGAACTGGCGGCCGGCCGCCTCGAGGATATGCGTCCGCGCCACGTTCGGCGCTGCGTGCAGAAGTGCCATCGCGTCCTGCAGCTGGTCCCGGAACCCGAACGCGCCGCTCGACTGGTAGAGGGCCGTCCGGGCCCAGACCCGGCAGGCCAGGGTCTGGTACAGCAACCACCGGTTCAGCGCGAAGTTCATGGTCTGGTCCGGCGTTTCTACCGAGAGCGCCCCGAGAATCCGATCCCACGTCCCGTGCAGGCGCTCCAGCGCCGCGTCTACGGCGACCGGGTCCCGGTATTCGAGGGCGCGCTTCACGGCCGCTTCCCGGCTCCATTCCTGTCCGAGAACGAAGTGCACGTCCTTCGTCTCGCCGGGAGCGAGGTCGATGTGGACCATCCAGGCGCCGCACGGATCCGGGCCGGGACGCACGGCTCCCGACAGGCCGACGCGATCGAGTGCCGCGGGCGACGCCGGGTTGCCGTTCTGCCCGAGGAATTCCGTCCGGTCACTCGTGATCCCGTGCGGCGGCTCGCTCGCCGTCAGGAAGGCCACGCGTTCCCCGAAGCTCTCGCTGAACGGATTTCGAGCGAGCAGCACCTGGTTCGCCACGTCGTAGTCTGGAATCACGAATCGGGAGCTGGAATCCCGGTCACGGCCGAGCACCCACTCGGCGAAGTAGGTGGCGGTGATCCGGCGCGGGAATCGCTGCCGGTTCTCCAGCCGCAGCCGGACCAGCTTCACGGGCGCGTCCGGTGAGCAGAACACGGTAAGCTGCTGCCGGAGTCCGTGACTGTGATGCCGGAACGACGTGTACCCGGACCCGTGCCGGACCTCGTACGGACCCTCGGTACCGCACGGGAGGGGCGTGGGAGACCAGACGTCCGTGGTCTCCTCGTCCCGCAGGTAGAGGGCCTCGGCGGGGGGATCCAGGAGCGGATCGTTGCGCCACGGCGTCAGGCGGTTCTCGGAGATGCTCGCTGACCACGTGCAGTCGAGTCCCGACTCCGAGACGATGCATCCGAATTCCGGGTTGGAGAGGACGTTGATCCACGGGGCGGGGGTCGGCCGGTCGCGGCGGACCCGGATCACGTATTCCCGCCCATCCGGGGTGAAGCCGCCGAATCCGTTGCACAGGACCAGGTCGGTCGCGAGCGGTACGGGCGCCTCTTCCCGCCGGGAGGGCGACGTGGAGAAGACAGGTGCGAGGGGCGGCAGGTGCTCCGGGGGCCGGCGGATCGACCTTACACGGTCGCGCAAGGATCCGCCCGCTCCATCGAGCACGACGCCCGCCACGCTCTCCAGCAGGACCCGGTCCGCGGCGTCGCAGGTTTCCGATCCCACGACGTGGATCCCGCCGGGTCGGCCGAGCCAGTCCGATCCCTCTCCCTCCTCGAGCGCTGCGGCGAGCCTGTCGCGCAGCGGCCGGGCGTATCCTGCCGGTTCGAGGTCCAGCAGCACCAGGTCGATCCGCTGCCCGCGCGTGCGCCAGTACCGGTGCGCACGGAGCAGGCTCTCGACGCTCGCGAAGTCATCCGCCGCCGCGAGGTGCACGAGCAGGATCGGATGATCTCCGGAGATCCCGTGCTTCCACAGGGCCGGTTGCGACCGGTGCCAGGCGCGCAGCGTTTCCGGTGCCGCCCGCAGGCCGGGGTGCGAGCGGAGCAGCAGGGACAGGAGTGACTGGAACTCCTCCATCTCGTGCGGCGCGATTCCCAGATCGTCCAGCGTGAGCTGCATGCGCTGCCGGGCCAGGTCGAACGCGAGCTCGACGTGGAGAAACGAGCGATAGAATTCCAGGGTCTTTTGCACCGCGCGGCTCGATTCCGCGGCCGCGGTCAGGAACGCGAAGTGCCTCGACTCGTGCGCCGGAAGCTCGAGCTGGCAGCTCAGCGACAGAATCGGATCGAGCGGCGTGCCGGTCGTGCCCGAGAGTACCCCCGACCCGGTTCGCAGCGCCGCCGGCCGCCGGACGTTTCCACCCCGTCCGATGAACCGGGCCCGGCTCGTCTCGAAGCTCATGTGTGGAGGAATCAGTCGGTCCGCGCATGCGACCGTATGTGCGAGGAACACCGGACTGACCTCAGGTCCGTGCGGGCGGCGCCACAGGAGCAGGGTGGCGTGACTGGGCAGCCACCGGCTCTCTACGAACAGCCTCGAGTAGGCCGGGTGACGCATATAGCCGGCCTCCCTGTCCAGCACGACCTCCGCGTAGCTCGCGACCGCGAGGCGACGGCGCTGCACGGTTTCGTTGGTCAGCGTGACGATCCGGATCTCGAGGTCGTCGTCCGGTGGTACCGTCACGCGCGTATGCATTCCGATCCCGTCGTGGCGTCCCCAGTACTCGACCTGTTGGGGCGCGAACTCGACGGTCATCCCGTCGTCACCGACAGGGGCCGGCGTGGAGGACCACAGGTCGCCCGAGTCGATATCGCGCACGTAGATCCACGACCCGCCGTCGTCCAGCGTGGGATCGGCGCTCCACCGCGTGAGTGCGGTACCCTTCCAGTAGCTCGCTCCGCCGCCCCTGCCGGTAAGCCGGACCGTATACGCTTCATTCGACAGGATGTGGGTCTCGGGAAGTGGGGACACGGGCGACACGCTCCACGGCTGCACGGGGCTCGGCCGCGGAACCTCGAACGGGGTCGCGTGCTTGCTCGCCGTCCATGTCTGGCGAACGGGCACGCTCCACGGGATACGTTCGTGCAGCAGGTACTCGACGGAGGCCATGCGCGCGTCGGAACCGAAGCGTTCCGCCGAGTCGGAATTCGACAGTCGATTTCCGATCGCGACCATGATCATGCCCTGATGATGCGCCATGTACGAGCGCACGCAGCGGGGACGGGAGAGGTGCAACCGGGACGGCGGCCCGTAGTCCAGGGCCTCGTAGAGACCCATCGGACCGAGCATGCCGAGCCGCACGAGCCGACGGAGGTTCCGGAGTACCTGCGGGTCGGCGACCGACAGCGCCAGAAGCGAGGCGTACGGCGTGATCACGAGGCGCCCGCCCGGGTCGCGCCGCAATCCAAGCTCCGGCACACCGAAGGCCCGGTACTGGTAGCTGGCGTCACTGCCCAGCTGATGATACCCCGATTCTGAGATGCCCCAGGGGATCCCTCGACGTCGCGTGAACCGGATCTGGTGGCGCACTGCGTCGCGGCAGGAGCGTCCGAGCAGCGTGTCCGGCTCGGTGCGCAGGAAGAGCTGAGGCAGCAGGTATTCGAACATCGTGGCGGCCCATGACAGGAGCACCGGCCGGCCGCCGAGCCGGGTGTACGGCCGGCCGAGACAGAGCCAGTGCTCCAGCGGCACCTCACCCCGGGCGATCGCCACGTAACTGGCCAGCCGGGCCTCGGACGCCAGCAGGTCGTAGAAATTGGGATCGAGCTCTCCGTGCGAGACATTGAACCCGATGTGGAACAGGCCTCGGGAGCGGTCGAACAGGAATTCGAACTCCATTTCCTGCTCCAGGCGCTCCGCGATCCGGGCCGCCTCGGCGAGGCTCCGGGAGAGTCTCCGTGCCTCGCGGCTCGCCTCCTCGAGCGACCGCTCCAGCCGCCCGGCCCATGCCTGGACCGCCTGTCGCTCCGTGTCGTCGAGCTCCGTCCCCACCTCTGCGAGCAGTTCCCGAATTCGCGTGCGGGCCCGGCTCGCGCGCCCCGGCAGGTCGTCCAGCGAGACCGGGTCCGAGAGACGGTCCTGCAGTTCGAGCCACAATTGCTCGCCCCGGGTGCCGGGTCCGGCAGCGCAAAGCGCCGCCGGAGCCGCCCCGAGCACCGCGAGCCAGGGATGGAGGACGCGGCACAGACGGCTGAGAATGCCCCCATGTTGATGCATCTTTCGCGTCCACACCCGAAGAGCGAGCAGCTCGCTCGGGGGGACGCCAGCGACCGCGGATTCGACCACCGCGGCGACGAGTGCATCGATCTCGGCGAGGTGCCGACCTTCCAGGTCGCACAGGAATTCATAGCAGTCGGCCAGGTTTCCCGTGCCCCGCTCGCTGCCTGCCTGCAGCTCCACCAGCTGTTGTCGCAGCACGCTGACCTCGCGCCAGAGTTCCGGTCCGCCGCGCGATTCGAGCACTTCGTCCGCCGAACGGATCGTGTCCGCCAGTCCCTCCATGAGAACCGGGCGGAACACGGGAGTCCGGGCGATCTCGGTCAGGCCATGCCGCAGCGTGATCAGGGCGACCGCCAGGTTGCCGCTGTCCACCGTCGAGACGTACTGCGGCTCGAGCGGACGCAGGTCCTCGGTACCGTACCAGTTCAGCAGGTGCCCACGGTGTCGATCGAGGCGCTGCATCGACTCCAGCGTGTTGAGGACGAGCGCCTCCAGCTCCAGCGGGCCGATGTATCCCAGGTCCCAGGCGGACAGCATCGCTGTGAGCGCCATCCCGATGTTGGTGGGCGACGTGCGTCGGGCCACGGCCCCCGCTCTCCCCTCCTGGTAGTTGTCGGGCGGCAGCCAGTGATCCTCCGAGGTGAGCAGTCGCTCGAAGAACATCCAGGTACGAAGAGCCACGTCCCTCAGCAGCTGCCGCTCGTCGGGCTGCAGTTCCCGCGTAGCCGCGGGCCGGCGCGCCACGCCGGTGAGCAGCGCGAGCGCCGGGGATAACAGCCACGGCGCGGCGAGCGCCGCCGCAGCGCCCAGCGCCGCGGGATTTCCGGCGAGCACCGCCGCCAGGCTGGCTCCCGCGACGAGCGGTCCCGGAACCAGCACCAGCAAGGGAAGCGAACGGGCACTCCGTCCGCCGCTCGCCTGAGCGGTGTGTGCGGCCGTGGTCCACTCCAGCAGGTGGCGGCTGGTGATCGCGAGCCGGACCAGCGTGCGCACGATCGCGTCCAGGCTCACGAAGGCCAGACAGGGCAGAAAGACGAGGGTGCTGAGAGCCCGACCGGCACCCGCGAGCGCCATGGGCCGGACCGTCCGCAGTCGCACCCGGTCGCGGAGGGGCTCCCAGCGACTCGCCCGCCGCGACCAGAGCAGCCGGCGGGTGGCCGAAGCGGCTCCGAACAGGCCAGGGACCGAAAGCACGAGAAGCGGCACGGTCGTCCACAGCCACGGAGATCCCGGCCCGAACAGCCAGCCGGCCAGCGACAGCAACACCAGCGAGGGAGGCAACAGGCTGCGGCGCAGGTTGTCGAGCACCTTCCACCGGTCGAGCGCGGAGAGGTCGTTCTCGATCCGCCCGCCGTCCCGCGCCGGCACCCTGATCCACAGCCACGGGAGCAGCTGCCAGTCCCCACGGATCCAGCGGTGCAGTCGCCGCAGGTAGGCCGCCAGGTCCGCCGGTGACTCCTCGAGCAGGTGCACGTCCGACACCAGTCCGACCCGACCATGGATCCCCTCGAACAGGTCGTGACTCAGGAGCGCATTGTCCGGCGCCCGGTTCGCCAGGCAACGCTCGAACGCCGCGACGTCGAGGATTCCCTTCCCCGCGTAGATCCCCTCGCCGAAGAGGTCCTGGTACACGTCCGACACGGCGTGCGAGTAGAGGTCAACACCCGTGTCCCCGTCCATGATGCGCGAGAAGAGCGTCGCCTCCCCCCAGCCGGCGGTCGTCTCGAGTCCCGGCTGGAGCACCGTGTAGCCCGCCTGGACCCGCCCCTGCGGGTCGAACCGGGGCCGGTTCAGGGGGTGGGCGAAGGTCGCGACGAGCCGCGCCGTGGTACCCGGCGGGAGGTGTGTGTCGGCGTCGAGCGTGATCAGGTACCGGATTCCGGAGAGCTGGTGCAGGTCACCTTCCAGGAGACGCAGCCGGGTATCCGTAGCTCCCAGAAGCAGTTGGTTCAGCTCGTGCAGCTTGCCGCGCTTGCGCTCCCAGGCCATCCAGTGACCCTCGGCGGGATTCCACTCCCTGGAACGGTGGAGGAGGAGGAACGGAGCGTGGCCCTCTCTCGCGTACACGGTGTTCAGCTTCGCCAGGCCCTCCCTGGCCCGCTCGAGCACCGCATCGTCCGCCGCCAGGCATTCGGAGGGAGCATCAGCCCAGTCGGTCAGCAGAACCCACCACACGTTCGGATCGGCGTTGCCCTGGTAGCGGACCTCGAGACTCGTCAACAGCGAGTCGACCTCCGCCTCGTCGCTCACCAGGACGGGAATCGCGACGACCGTGCGGGCGTCTTCCGGGATCCCGTCGGACGGATCGAGCTTCGGCAGCACGCGCGGCGGGACCAGAAGGGTGGCCAGCCAGTTCGTCAGGCTGAGGGAGACCGCTGAGGCGGGAACGAGGCCCAGCAGCAGGAGCACGGCGACTCCCGCGACGGGCACGCCGGCTCGCGCACTCGCCGCCGTCACCAGGATCAGGGGAAGGAGGGTGAGCGCGGATCCGCAGAGGAAGTAGAGGAGTCCGGCGTTCCGGAGCACGAAGCGGCGCGCACGGGCCCGGCCGGCCGACCGGAAACCGAGGCTCATTTCCAGGGCGGGCCGACCATCGCCGATTAGCCAGTGACCGACGTGACGCTCCAGAACATCGAGCCGGGCCGGCGAGGTCGTCGAGCGTTGCAGGACCTCGTGCGCGATCATCTCCTCGTCCGTCCCGGATCCTCGGGCCAGCTCCTCGACGGCTCGCCGGTAGCGGTCCCGCGTCTCGAAGTCCATGCGTCCGTAGACGTGCGCCGGGTCTCGTCGCAGGACGGCCTCCGTCCGACTCACGGCCTCCACGAACCGGCGCCAGTCGTGCGCCGACAGGGTCCGGAGGCTGCCGATACCCGCCGCAATGACGGGAAGCGCGTCCGCGGCAAGCGCGGGAGGGAAATCGGCCGGGTCCACCTCAGAGGCGCCCGGGTCGGCCGTCCCCGCGGCAGCCCGACCGAAGACCTCGGCCGCCGTCCCGGCGAGCACGTCCAGCACCTCGAGGCGCAGCATCGCGGGAACGGCCCAGAGCTCGCCGATCGTGAGTGACTTCAGCTCCTGATAGCACGAGATGAAGTGCTGCAGCTGGTAGGGGTCGACCTGCAGCCGCGACTCCCGCACCGCCACCCGGACCAGGTCCGCCAGGCGAGGGAAATCGGGTTCTGAGGCATCGGCGAGTCGAGGCAGGCGCCGGTAGTACTCCGGGGGAAGTCCCGTCGCCACGAGACGCAGGGCCTCGCGGATGAGGTATTCGTTGTCCAGCAGCCATTCCGCGATGCGCGGCTGCGCTTCCACGGCCTCGGGGTCCGACTGCAGCCTGCGGTAGACTGCTCCGAACTCGCGGTCCAGCCGCTCGAGGTGACGGTGGATGGCCCGGCCGCGGCCGGGAGTGCCGGCGAGCTCGTGCTGCTCGGCCAGCTCGCGGGCCGCGCGCGTGAGGGAATCGTCTGGCCTTTGAAGTTCCCTCAGTTGTTCCATGGCGCCGTCGGAACGACGGAGAATCGGGTCGAAGCCGACTCGGACACAGACCTGATCGGCATCGCTCGCGGCACGTCCTGCAGGACCAGAATCGGCAGGGTGCCGTGCGCGATCAGGTGGTTCGTCACGGATCCGTACGGCCACGGAGAGGGCCCGGATACTCCATGCGCGCTGACCACATGCAGGCCGTCGCCGACCGTATCCGTCGCCTCGACCAGCGCCCGGGACACGGAAGTGGATTCCAGCAGGCGCGAGCGAACCTTCAGGCCGGGCGACGTCAGTTGCTCCTCGATCGCCGTCAGATGGTGTTGTGCCATCTCGCGGTGCATGTCGATCAGACGTCTTCGGCAGGCCCTGGCCACGAAATCTCCCGGGCGCCGCTCGGGCACTTCGGGCACTGAGACCACGTGAATGAGTTCGATCGCGCTGCCGCCGGAGCGGGCGATTCGCGTACCGACGGACAGCGCCCAGTCCGACCTCAGGGACAGGTCCACGGGAAGGATTACCAGCCCGTATGAGCCCGCCTCCGCCGTGTCCTCGTCCGGGGGCGGGCCGGCACGAGCCAGGAGGATCGAGATGCCCGCATGCGCCAGGATCTTCTGCGCGATACCGCCGAGGTTGAAGCCGTCGGCTCCCCCATGCCCGTGAGAGCTGACCGCGATGAGGTCGGCCTCCCAGCGCCGCGCCTCGAAGATCGTCTGACGGGCGGGCCGCCCTTCCACGACCACCGTATCGACTTCGAGTCCGGCCTTCTGGAATCGCTCGGCCACGTGCTCCAGGTACGAGCGCGCTTCCGCCATGTGCAGTCGCCATTCGACGCTGTCGCGCGTCAGCCCCCCGGCCCTTCCATGCTCCAGCGCGTGAAGGAGCCTTACCGACGCTCCAAGAGATATGGCCACGCGGCGGGTATGCGGGAGTATGGATTCGGCCGTGACCGAACCGTCCAGCGGCACCAGGATGCGACGAATCGGAACCATCTCGTTCGACCCACGTGTGACGGAAACGTGAGCGGACCGCACGGAATTCGCGGAGGAGGAGGGATCATCCGAGGGATACGGCGTGCCGCTGGTCCGATCACGCCAAACGACAGACAAGCGTACACCGCATGGGCGGAAAAGATCGCCGCGCCCGGCGGTGCGGACGCTACCGATTCAGGCCGTTACTGCTTCCGCCTGAGCAACCACTTCTGGAGCAGTTGACTCGGGTTTCCACCCGATCGGACCTCTTCTTTGAGCTGCTCGAGACGCTCCCGGACCACGTCGAGCGGGTCGGGCTCGATCCCCAGCTCCTCGTCGATCCGCTTTGCATCGGCTTCACCGGAGAACTCGGCCTCCAGTTCGTCGACGATCTGGTCGACATCCAGAGAATCCGGGTCCCCGTCTGAGTCCGTGGTCGGGTCCACGGGCGTGGCCCGTTCAACTCCCGTTCGCGAGCGAGCGACCTCGTCAATCAGGGCACCGGCAAACGTTCCACCGGCGCCGAACACGATCCACAGCGGCACTCCGACGGCCGTGCCGAGCAGCGCGATGCCGGCTCCCTGCCCCGCTGTCAGGATGCTGGCGAGCGCGGCCGCGCTCAGGCCGATCCGGGCGGCCCAGGACCTGTCCTTCCACGCGTGCTTCGCGAGCAGGCGTCCCGATCCCTTCGTCAGAACCCCGAGCACCTGCCTGTCGGCGGTGAGGTCGATCGAGTCGAGCACCTTCGTCTGGGCTGGAAGCTCTCGCTGTCTGAGGAGAATCAGTGAGGCCATGTAATCGGCGAGCACCTCCCGCTGCGCCGGGTCCAGTTCGGCCACCACGGCCCGGGCGAGCTTGCCTGGCTCGTTCTTGTCCACGGAATCGCGCTCCTGTTCGGTCATGGCAGGGCCGGCGGCGCTTCGATCAGGACCTCCACCTCGGCGGCTGCCGTGGCCCCATCGCTGTCAGTGGCAGTCGCTCGCATGACCTGGCGCCCCACCGGAAGATCGCTCGTCGTGAATTCTGTCGCATTGCTGACGAGCGTCAGCTTTCCAGCCTCGTTGCGGAACCAGGCATAGGACAGAACGGGCGACTCGAGGTCGTATCCGCTCGACTCGAAGGTGATCGGCGCGCCGGCGACGAACGACTGCTCGTCGAACGGCCGGAGGATCGTCAACAGCGGCGTGCTGTTGACTCGGACCACCTGCTCACTCCCGACCTTCACGCCGTCCAGGTCCTGGACCACGAGCAGCACCGTGTACGCCCCGCCAATCTGGTACGTGTGGGTGGGATCGGGCGCCGCACTCTCGTTCCCGTCGCCGAACGTGAAGATACTGGAAACGAGGGGACCGTCTTCATCGTACGATTCGTCCGTGAACGTGCAGGTAAGCTCGTCGCAGCTGTAGGTAAAGGCCGAGACGGGACGAATGTTCTCGGGCGACGTCGTGTCGTCGCTACAGGCGACGAACGCGAGAGCCGGGATGATCAGGGCGAGTCTCTGCATTGGCGGCTTTCCTGGAATCCGGTCTAGTGGACTGGCGTCGTTTCGCCAGGCTTCGATCTGCCTACTGCTTGAGCGCGTACAGATGCCCGTCGATTCCGCCGACGTAGATCACTCAGTCGGCGATCGCTGGGGTCGAGAACACGCCCCCGTTCACGAATCCGTCGATCAACTCGGGGGTGAACTCCCACAGCCCGGCCCCCGTCTCCTGATCGACCGCGAAGAAACCGGGACGGAGGTCCACTCCCTCGAAGTAGTAGGAGGAGACGCTCAGTCCGCCGATGTACACCACGTCGTCGGCCAGCACCGGATCGCTCCAGGACCAGCCGCCCGTCCTGAATTCCCAGATCGTTTCCCCGGACCCGGAATCAAACGCGTAGAGCGCGAGGGCATCGGAGCTGCCGACGTAGAGGATCCCGTCATCGAACACGGGAGACGATTCTACCCAGGATCCGTCCTCGTTGACGTGCCGCCACTGCTCCCATCCCGTGCTCTCATCGAGCGCGAAGAGGGTGGCGCTGCGGCTCCCCGCGAACACCATTCCACCGCCGCTCGCCGCTGCGCCCTGCACGAGCCCGCCCGTGTCGAACCGCCAGTCGAGCGTCCCTTTCAGGGCATCGACCGAGTACACGTGACCGTCCCGGCTTCCGAACACGATGCTCCGGCCGATCGAGATCGGCGTCGAACGGATCGGCCCCTCGGTCACGAAACGCCAGAATTCCAGTCCGGTGTCGTCGTAGATCGCATACAGGACCCCGCTCGGGCTTCCCACGTAGATGACGCCCGCGCGATTCAGCGGAGAAGAATGGCGGTAGTCGTAGGCATAAGGCGGATCGATCGCCGGCAGAATGCGCTCGAAGCCCGCACTTCCAAGGTCGAAGCGCCAGAATTCCTTCCCGGTGTCCAGGTCCAGCGAGTACAGGTAGCCGTCGTCACTCGCGAATACTACGTGCTCGTCGACGACCACCGCGCCCGACCGGACGATCCCGCCCGTGTGGAACCGCCATTTCACCTCGCGGGACTCGATATCGAAGGCGTAGAACGTCGAGTCGTCCGTGCCGAAGTACAGGACTCCATCGTCGTACAGCAGCGGGGCCCAGATCTGTCCCCCGATCTCCTGGCTCCACAGCAGATCGCCCGGCTCCGGGCGCAGTTGGGCGAAGGACTCACTGGCCGTCACAACCAGCAGCAGGAGGATCGTGAGAATCATCGTACGCGCGTAAATCCTCATGTCGACTCCTCGTTCTGTTCAACCAGTTCCAGCCTCGCCCGCGCCTCGTTCAGCGCGGCATCGTACCGGGCGTCGAGTTCCGGCAATATACCCTTGCAGCGCTCGACGACCTGCTCCGTCCAGTCCAGGTACTCGCGCCGTCGCTCCAGCGACCAGCCCTGCGCCGGCCTGGAGCCGACATCCCGCGCGTTGCAGATCTTGTCCGCGATCCGGATCCCCTTTGCGTCGGGCTCCAGCTCGCCGACGCGAGTCCGCTGATCCTGCTTTCGCTCGCGCGACGTGAGCGACGGGTCGTCGGTCAGCGCCTCCACCAGGCGCCGCACTCGTGGCCCGAACTCCCGCTCCAGGTCCTCGGGCGTCGCATCCGTGTCCTCGATCGTGTCATGCAGCAGAGCCGCGGCCAGGATCTCGTGGTCCACCACCCCGACTTCCGCCAGCTCCGCCGCGACCTCGATCGGGTGATTGATGTAGGGGGACGCCTCCTCACCCTTGCGACGACCGAACCGGTGATGATCCGCCGCGAAGCGCAGGGCGCTGAACAGCAGCGGCAGGCCGGTAGACGGGGAGTCCGACATCAGTCGCCCGCCCCGTCATTCTTGTCCGGGTCCGGGGTCCAGGGCTTGCCCCACTCTTCGGTCGATCGGCGAACGCTTTCTTCGACCTCCCTGATAATACGACGCGCTTCCCCGTTCGTTCGGGTCCTCGACCGGAAGCAGCCGCTCGGTGGCGCGCACCTCGTAGTCGAACAGCAGCCGGCGCAGATCGCCGAGCCGGTGGAGAACGAACGGCAACGCATCGGCCAGCCGGCCCTCTTTCTCCAGCCGCTGGATGAGATCGGCGAACAGGACGAGCTCGAGTCGCACCCGCTCTTCGGTGGGCGGGCCAGCGCGGCGTTCTTCTTCGCGGTCGTCTTGTTCAGTCATATCGATGGAAAACCCCCGGGGGAACG
>CALNYN010000005.1:0-65735 GCA_942490755.1 uncultured Gemmatimonadota bacterium | reverse complement strand
GTCAGGCCGCGAGTTATCCAAAGCCCAGTTGCCATGGATGAAGCCGAAGCGGATCTGGCCCTGCTCATGCAAGAGGCCATGGTGATGGTACAGCGTCTCCTTGAACCATTCCAAGTTCGCTCGCAAGTTATCCGAGGTATCGCGGTCGTGGTGCAAATGGACCTCGACCTCGCCGTAGCCCGCGTGGCAAAGCTCGGCCAGCCGGTCCAGCGCCCGGGTTTGCTCGGTACTCCTCAAGGAAGAAGAACGTGTGTTGCGGCGACCGGCCCAGGCTGTCGGTGAACCCGGCCACCGAGCGCTGGTAATCGCGGACCTTGGCGCCGACCCGCTCCAGCCGCAACGCATCGTTGGCTCGTCCCCAATCCGGTTCGTAATGATCGGCAACCCACGCAAAGAAAGACGTGCTGTTCGCCCTGCGTCAGGGACGAACGCTGTCCACAGCAACTGCGGCCCCATTGTTTCCGTCCCAAGCCCTTTACCAACATCTTAATGCTCCTGAAAATGTTCCCGACGAGCCGGAGTACGATGGTTGTGTTGTTTTGCGTCCATGGCGGGGCATGTCGCTGGAGTTCACGCTTAGCGTGTCCGAAATCAAGCACGCTAAAGCGTGAACTCCAACTGACTGCCCGCCAGCTTCCCTTGTTTTGCAATTCCTATGCCATCCGTTGCGTGCGGACCCAAACGCCGCTCTGAGGGCGACGGATCCAGCGGACAAAGCCGACCAGCAAGGCCGCGTTGACGGCGGTGAACAGGGCCGGCAACCGCAATACGCCCGACAAGACCGCGAATCGCCAAGCGGCTGCCTACGCCGGGGCGTAAAAAGCGACTTGAGCGATCAACAGATATTGGTAAACGGGATTGGTGGCCAGCAGCAGGTTGCTGATCAGCACGCCGACCAGCAGCAGCGGCGACGCCCAACGCAGCGCATTGCGAAGAAAGGCGAAGGCGGTCCAGCCGGGCAGAACAGCGGCCAGAGGCGACTGATGGCCTGATAGCCGCCGGTGCCGATCCGGGCCCGACGGCGGAACTCCGCTTGAATATCCGGCGCCGTCTCCTCGACGGCCACCGCTTGCTTGTCATAAACGATGCGACAGTTGGAATGCAGCTTGGCCAGCAAGGGAATGGTCAAGTCGTCGATCAAGGTATCCGCGGGCAGCGGCTGATACAGCTTGCGACGCAGGGCGTAGATCGCCCCGTTGGCACCCAGCACGGCATGCAGGCGGCCTTCGCACCGTTTCAGGAAATTCTCATAACGCCAGTAGATCCCATCCGCATTCCGACCGGTGGTGGTATCGTACAAACCAACCGCAAACGGCGCTCCCCACGCGGTCGTCGGCCAACCAGCGGACCACGCGACGAACCGCCTGCGGTTCCATCATCGTGTTTGCGTCCGAGAACATCACGATTTCGCCTTGCACCTGCGGGGCCGCATCGTTCAGCACTACCGCTGCCGCGCGCGGGAAGAAGGGCAGCAACACCACGCCATGATCTGCGTAAGTCGCGACGATTTCGTTCGTGCCGTCGTCGCTGCCGTCCGAAGCGATCACGATCTGCAGTTTGTCGCTGGGGTAGTCCAGGGCCAGGGCGTTTTCGATCCGTTCCCCGATCACGCTGCATTCGTTGTAAGCAGCGATCAGCAGTGATACCCGTGGTAGTTCTTCCTCGCACCAATCCGCCGGTTCCTGCCGTACGCCGAACAAGCGGGAACAGACATAGATCACAAGCGGGTAGCCCAGGTAGGCGAACACGACCAACATGACGGATGACCAGAAGACGATTTCTAAAACGGTTTGCATGACTCTTGTCTTTCGTAAAGGAGATGAACGGAACGGGGGGCGGAATCAAGCCAAATCTACCGCCGCCTGCGGCGATGGCACCGCTGTAAATTCTGTGCCCTGGGCGGCTCGGCGTAGCCCCGCCAATTCGCCGGTTTGATGCTGTCGCTCGAAACGGTCCACATCACGGGCATAGGGATCGAACGCCTCGGCCATGATTCCTTCCTGCGTCAGTCAGTTTCCGGTTGCGAGCGCTTTCGAACTTCTGTGCTGAGCGGCCATCTGCAATGGTCCTCCCCCTGGCATCGGGCGTCCGCGGCCCAACTCCCATTACGTTGAATTCGACTCGGCGAGTGGGTCGTTACCCACTCCAGTGGGTCGGTCCGGTGCCCTGTTTCCCAGCTTGAAGTCATCGACCAGGGCTCCGGTAGCTTCTGGCATCTTTTCGTTCAGGAACCTGCGAAATTCCTCTCCGAACCAGTCGTTCCGTCGTTGCCACCATTGTTGAAACCCCGGAGTCCGCATGAAATGATCGAACGGAGCACTCGTGTGAGTCCAGGCCCAGTCCTCGACTCCAGACATCTCCGGCTCCAGCCGTGAAAGCCAGTTGACCAATCAAGGCGTTCAGCTTCGCGAGAACGGCCTGTGCGGCGGCGTGACGCGCCTGGCGGGAGCTGTTTCGCACCTGAATGGCGAGATACAGCAGTGAGAGAATTACACCGGCCGCGCCTACGATCTCGCCGATTGCACCCAACGCCTCCCAATTCATCGGTACACACCTTCACCCCGAGGGTTGTTCAGCCTGACTGCTTCAGCGGTAACCGCGGAAGCCCGTGAATGCCCCTTCACCCGAGACGGCTGCGTGGTCGCATGGCGGCACGGATGCTGCTCAGTACTGCCAGTATACGTAGACCATGATCTGTTTGTCGCGGACTTTTCGCAGGGAGCCAGCACCATGTGTGCAAAACGTAGCCTGGTCGTCAGTCTCATCGTGGGTACCGCCTTGTGCGCTGCGACTCCCGCTGTCTCGTTCGCGCAGGGAAAAAGCCGGAACGGGGGCGACCCGGCCCTCACCGCTTCCGCGTCGATCACGCTGACGAAAGACATGCGGGTCGAGATCCTGGACTGGTATTCGCATCATCCAGTCGGGAACGTCGAAGCGCTGCCTCCCGGCATCCGGAAGCGCCTTGCACGTGGCAAGCCCCTGCCGCCGGGGATCGCGAAACAGGTTGCGCCGGACGGTCTCCGGTCCCGGGTCCGCCTGCCGGACGGATACCAGATCCTCGAGGTCGGCCTCGACGTGCTGCTCGTGGAGGTCGCGACTAGCATCGTGCACGACATCCTGATGGACGCCGTGCGCTGAGCTGGCCCTACGCGAGCCCGAGAACCAGACCAAGTATGAGGACGAGGAAGAATACGCTCTGGCCGGAGTGGGCGACGATTCCGAACCAGGCGCACTGATACCGCTTCGTCGGGAACGCGAAGAACAGAGCGCCGACTATCGCGGAACCAAGGATCGTCCATGGTTGACTCAGGTGGTAGAGCCCGAAGAGGATACCGTTGGAGAGCCAGTCCCACCTGCCGAACACTCCGTTCATCCGAGGCAGGAGGAGTCCACGGAACAGCAACTCCTCCCCGATGACGGTATTGAACAGCGCGGACACCGAGAACAGTGCGAGAACACCCCAGGCGCCTTCCATCTGTTCGCGTGCATCAGGATTATCGAAATAGGCCGCGAGGCTGTACCCGGACGGTTCTGCCAGGAACGGAAACAGCCGGATCCAGAGGTCGTGGACATGTGAAGCACCAAGGAACTGGTAGGCCGCGGTCAGTGCGAGCAGTGGCAGCAACCACAACCAGAGGAGCTTCCGGGACGATCCCGTCTTCGGAGATCGCGGCGCGGAAAGCCAGAGATTCCGGCGGATCGTCGACCACCGAAGACCGTTTCCTTCTCGGTGCAGGAGAAACAGGACGAGGCAGAACTGCCAGACGAGACCGACTGTCATGACGGCCAGCCGTTCCATGCCCGGGTGCGATGGATCCGTAGCCAATGCAGGCGCGACGACCCAGCTGAGCAACGCCATCGGCACCGTGGCAGCGGCCCAGATCGCGGCGATCTTTGCGACGCTATACTGCCGAATCACACGATCTCTTCTTCATGGCGAGACGGGTGGGAAGAGTCTCTCTTGTTAGCGCTCCAGTGCCCGGTGGCACGGCAGGTCCTGCACCGTGGTCAATTCCCGTCAGGGTCGGACGCACGCAGCACATCCACGATCGGAAAACGTTCAACGCGAGGCGCCCCTGCGAGTTCGTATGCCTCCGCGATACTCGTGCGCAGATCAGATTCGAGATACCTCGCAAGCGACTCCTCTGAGTCCCACAGGTAAATTCCCGCCCACTCGCCGGTGGACTCGTCGTAGGAGTAGTACTTCTGTATCAGCCCCGTGACTTCGCGAAACTGTGGCAACCGATCCCTGTAGCGGCGCTCCATCTCCTCGCGCGGCAGTTCTGACTTCAGCCCTCGAACAAGCAACATGATGGTAGGTTGGGGATTATCCACTCGATCTCCCTCGCTCTCACTCCCGTTTGCCCGGCCGCCACGACACCTCGCCGAACGCAGCGATTTCCTCGACGTATGCCGAATCGAACTGCAACGCCTCAGCCAGCTGTGCCAACTCCGTCGAGTAGGCGGGATTTGCCCCGGCCAGGCCCAACCCGCGCGGCAGGTTGTAGCAGTATGCCTCGACAACTTCGCTCGTGTCCAACAACTCCACCCGAACGCGTTCTCGAATTTACTCCCGAACGCTCTGCTCCGAGCAGAGCGCGCGAGCTTTCTCGTCGGTTCGAAGCTGTCCGTCTGGTGGTGAGCGCTAGAGCTGCGCGCCGGCTTTGGCTGGTCCTCATGTGGTCACACCTCTCGAGAACCTCTTGGGGTTTCTGTCCTTCTTGAGTATGTATTCGCCTTCACCTGTGACAGTCGATCAAGCCACGTATGGTCAGACGATAAGCGGATCGCCAGGCCGAAGGGAATGCTGATGACGAGACTCACCCTGCTCGACAGCTCGAAGCTTCGCTACGTCACCGGCGCGATGATGTACTTCGCGCAGGGGATCCCCCGTGGGCTGCTGAGCATCGCCATCCCCGCCTGGCTGGCCAGCCAGGATGTCAGCGCTGGCGCCATTGCATCCTATCTCGCGGTCGTGATTCTGCCCTGGGTCTTCAAGCTGGTCACGGGGCCGTTCATGGACCGCTTCCAGTATCCGGCCATGGGGCGCAGGCGGCCGTGGGTGCTGGGGGCGCAACTGGGGCTGTCGCTGTCACTGCTGGCACTGATGCTCGTCGAGGACCCGGCGAGCCAGATGGGAACCCTGATGTTGGTCGGCATCCTGATCAACATATTCGCCGCCACCCAGGACGTGGCGGTGGATGGCATGGCCATCGACCTGACGCCGGTGAACGAGCAGGGGCGCCTGAATGCCTTCATGAGCTTCGGGAAGGCCGCCGGCTGGTCGATCGCGGCGGCCGTTTCCGGCGTTCTGCTGGTGACGTTCGGGATGCAGGTCACCGCCATCGTGGCGTCCATCAGCTGCGGCGCGATCTTCTTCGCCTTCGTGCTGGTAACCGAGCGCCCCGGCGAACGCCGACTGCCCTGGTCGGAAGGGGAGGCCCGGGGGGCCCGCCAGGCCGCCAGCACATTCAAGGAAGTGTTTGCCGGGATCAACGAGGTGCTCTGGAAACCGGTCAGCCTGATCGTGATGCTCATCATGGTGCTCGACGGCCTGATCGGCGGCTACGGCGATGCCCTGATGCCGATCGCCGCGGTCAAGGTGTTCGGCTTCACCACGCCACAATGGTCCAATCTGGTCGCCGTCATGGGCATCATCGGAGCGGGGGTCACGCTGGTGCTGGGACCGATCATCGACCGAATCGGGCCCAAGCGCATGCTCATCCTGACCGCCTCACTGGTGGGGATCCACGCCTTCCTCCTGGCCCAGACCCAGTTCCTGTGGAACGACAGCCTGTACGTGAAAGTCATGCTCTCGATCTGGGTCATGATGTTGCCGATCACGATGGTCAGCGTGCTCGCACTCGCTATGGCGGTCTGCTCGAGAGCCTGTGCGGCGACACAGTTCGCGATCTACATGTCGGTGGCCAACCTGGGCCATTCCGCGGGTTCCAAGCTCTTCGGCATGGTCTCCGAGCAGACCACCTATCCTCAGTCCTACATGCTCCTGAGCATCCTGGTGGTCGGCATGATCGCGGTACTCTTCTTTCACCGGCATCAACACCAGGAGGAAGCAGCGGACGGCGGACGCGCACGGCGGATCTACACCATCACCAGCGGCGGAGGTGAAGGCGGCATGTTCTTCTCCGGCGCCATGCGGTGTCCCAAGTGCAGGTCCGACATGCTGCAGCTGGACGTCGATGGCACCGTCATCGACCGCTGCGATCGCTGCCACGGGATCTGGTTCGATGCCGGGGAGATGGAGGCGCTGCGCGACAAGGACATCGCGAAGGCCGTCGATATCGGCTCCGCGAGACAGGGGAAGATCTTCGACCGAATCGAGGACTACCGCTGCCCGCGATGCGGCGGACACATGACCCGGGTCGTCGATGAACAGCAGCGACACATCGGCTACGAGACCTGCAACGACTGCTCCGGCTCCTACTTCGACGCCGGCGAGTTCCGGGACCTGTCGCAGCTGACCCTGTCGGATGTGCTCAAGCGCTTTACTGTGGCGCGGGGAAGCTGAGAAGAGGCGGCCAGCCGTCCGACGTGAGCCAATCCCGGGCCGTCAGGTTTTATCGGTCGGTGCTCAGGCCCTACCAGTGTCCTCGAACAGCCATGGCTGCTCGTCCGTTATCGGTCGTCCGGTAACTTCTGGATCGTCGATGAGATTACTCACCACTTGATCCAGATCTTCCGGGATCATGTGACGGTACGCGCTCCACCACTCCCGCCCACCCCGAGTGCGCAGGATGGCTACAAACGTGCGACGCATGGCAGCGAACTCGTTGTCGTCCAGAAGTCCGGTCTCATGCAGTCGCGCCACCTGGTTGAAGCTCGCGAGTCGGTCAAGCAGCGCCGAGTGCATGCGACCACGGTCGTCCAGCGAGAGGTCGTAGAAACTCCGACAGAACCTGCGGAACAGAGATGCGGCGTCTTCCGTCGCGGTCAGAAGCGCGATCTGGTGCACATGAGTTCCCAGCGCCGTATTGAGGCTCTGCGCCCGGGCGGCTTGCGTGCCGTGCCGGATCTGGAGTATCAGGAACACCAGCGTGACGACAACGGCTGCCGCCCCGACGATCTCTCCGATGGCACCGACGGCTTCCCAGTTCATGGAACTCCAGTTCTCTCCAAGTCTTCGCGCCGACTCATGGCTGTCCGCCCGGCGGCCTCCGGGCGCCCGTCAGGCAATGCAGCCCGGCACTCTTACTCACCGCTCAGGTAATGGGCATCCTTCGGGGCCAGCTGCTCGATGCGAGATCGGATTTCGCGTTTCATTCGTGCTCGGAGACGGAGTCGGCGAAACGGTCCGGCGCGATTCATCTCCGCGTCGTACTCGGCTCGAACATCTCGAGCGATCTGCCGGGAAGCGGCGCCGAACTCGCGTGTCTTTCGAAGGCGCCCTTCCCCGTCTGCTACGAATCGCTCGTTGCGAGTCATCTGATCTCTCCAGGTACGGGATTCCTTTGACACCGGCCTGCTACGGATAGTGTTCCAACGCGGCTATGATCCGAGCCGCCTGATCCAGCATCTCAACGAGACCGTATCGCATGCCACGCTCACCCGATTCGCGGGCCGCGAGAAGGTTCATCAGCTGCTGCTCGCGGCGCAGCGTTACGGTGCCAAGCAGGTCCGGGTCCAGCTGCGGACCTTTCCCGAACTTGGCCATCAACCTGGGAATGCTCCACCGCTCGGCGTTCGCAACCGCAGCATTGGCTCGCAGATACCTCGCGAGGTCAGCGGCCGCGAAGTTCCGGAGATAGGTCTCGTCGTCCAGGAGGTCCTCGATCCGGGTCGGCCAATCGAGCAGGTGGCGTCGGATATCCTCGTCCTCGATCAATTCGAGCCCACCAGCTGCCATGAACGCATCGAGGGATCCCGTGGTCACGTCCGCTGTCACCTGAGGTAGAAGAGGCCCGACGAGAGTATCCGAGACCACCACCTCTGAGCCCTCCGAAACGCGGCCGAGGGCGGATCTCAGGTTCTCAGCCAGAAGTGCGTTCCTGTCGTGCGCGTCGAGGGCCCGTTGGAGGGCTTCGCGAGCCGACTGCATCTCGCGGCTGACCAGCTCGAGCTGATCTCTCAGCTCATTCTCGTGATTACGATTGTCCCACCACGCGTCGAGGGCGAACGCCAGGAGGATGGACCCGACGATGACGGCTCCCTCCACGAAGACGCGTAGCCACGGAATGTCTTTCGACCGCAAATCAATCTCCTTGGCGTTGCCCAACGGTCAGCGCATGGACTCGGGGAGCCAGACTCAGTTCGCCATCTTGATTCTGACGAGCGACTCGACCACGTCAATGTCCTTTACGGCTCGGATTGCGAGACGGATTCCGCGTCCTTCCGGGTACTTCGCAGCGCCTTCAACCAGTGCGATAACGTCGGGCGCATTGCCGAGCAAGGGCTTCCCGTGCAATATCTGGCGCGCGGGCCGTCTAGCTGTCCTGGGGTGAATGATGGTCGGACGGGATGGCCCGCCGATGTCCACGGAGGAGAGGATACATGGAACTTTCCGTTCTGATCCCCATTGTCGCCGTTGCCGTTGGCGTTCCGGGGTTCGTCGCCTTCGTAGCAGTGATTACAGGCCACACGCGCAAGATGAAGGAACTGGCGATTCGGGATAAGGAGCTTGAATCGCCAGCAGGCGTTGGAGCGTTGGAGGCCATCGACGCGTTGCGTGACGATCTCAGCGAAACACGCGCGCAGGTGGCCAGAATGGAAGAACGCCTCGACTTCAACGAGCGTTTGCTTTCCACCCGAGAGCCCGCCAGAGAAACGTCAGAAGTGGACTCGGCCCGTGAGGGACCCTAGGGCCGTCTAATGGTGAGCGCCTGAGCTGCGGCGTGGCCCGTCAACTCTGCCGCAGCCCTCCATATACATAATGCCGCCAAGGCCCCTTCCTTACACACGCCGTCAGCTCCAGGCGCGTGTCAGGCGGTGGTTGTCTTCAACGGCCTCGACTGAGCAATTCAAGCAGTTCGGTCGTGGCTTCTTCTATCTGACCCAAGTACCAGATTCGGTTCTCGTAGCCCTCGCGGAGCCTTCTCAAAGCTGCGCGCCCCTCGGGATCACTGGCGATCGCTAGATACAGACGGACGGCACGAGGCGAGCCCGGGGAGACATCCGGGGTCAATCCCATCTCTCCTCGGATACCGAGTCGCGTGCGCGCCTCTACATGGACCTGGACTCCGCGCCGGAACTCCTCCAGGTCCGCTTGTAGCTGACTCACGTAGCCGAGGATTTCTGAGCGTACGCGGGGATCCCTAATGAGTGCGAAGTCACCTGTCTGCGCTAGGGCGGTGATCGTGCCGTCCCGTAGCCGCGGATCGGAGTACCACCACGATCCATCGCGGCGGTCGAGCCACGCACCCACCGAGTCGGCACTCGGAGGCACATCCCGTTGTGCGGCGCGCCATAGGCTCTCGATGACGTCCAGGTGTCTCTGCTCGAGGGCGGTCGCCTCAGAGATCAAGCGCAGATTCTCGTGTGAGTCCGCGACAATCTGCTCCAGGTAGCGACGCTCGAGGCCGCGATCAATCTGACTATCCCTCCACGCATCGACAGAGAGCGCAGCGAGCACTCCCACGACGATTACCGCGAATTCTGAGACGAGTCTGGTGACCCGACGCATCGACTGAGATTTCATCAACCCTCATCTGACGAGAGGCTGGCCAAGACCAGCGGACCGCCCACTGTCTAACGACTCGGAATTCTGGTGCGCGGCCTGTCCGCTAACAAGCGAAGCGGACCCACCCGCCAACCCGCGACTGCAGCAATTCCCTGTCAGGCGGAAGCATACAACCGCCGTGCACTCCCCTGGGGCCCTATCAGGCCAAGGGTTCGCCGAACATCATCCGATGGCCGTCGGGTGTGCGAACGACGAACTCACGGTGGCCGTGCGAACGGTCCCCGATCGGAACGACGACATCCGCTCCCTTCTGGACCAGTTCGTCATGGAGCCCATCGATATCGTCGACCAGGACATGAAGGAACCATGAGTGGTTTCCAGTCTCGCCTGCGTCGACCTCGTCTCGGCATTCGCCGAGCATCAGTCGAAGTGAGTCCCGTTCAAGGAAGCTCCACCCCGGTGCTTCGATCGGCTCAAGTTCGAAACCCAGGACATCGACGTAGTATCGAGTGGACTCTTCCAAGCTACGTACGGCCAGCACCGACCTCGTCCGATTCAGTCTTGGCAAAGCCCCCCCTCCCAATCGTGGATAGAGCCATTCAGCTCAGGCGCGTGCTCGGAGGCTGCACATATGACGATGTGTCACCGAAGCTCGATCATATGGGCGTTCAAGGCATCTGGGGCGATGGAGTTTCCGCTGAAATTCACCTGGTCGAAATACTCGAGGAAGCCGGCTTTCTTAGCTGCTGCCTCCAGCCGATCACTGAAGGCCTTGTTGGGCAGTCTCCAAATGGCCATGAATCGGTAGTCCATCCGTTCACCGCCAGTATTGTCGTTAACCGCACATGCGAGGATTTCCGCTCCGTCGCCGACGAGACTGCCGAGGAGGGGGCCTATCTTCGTCTCGAAGAACTCCACACGCGTTTCGGTGGGGAGAGCGAGCCAGGACTGCTTCGCGTTCCAGATCTCAGTCAGAATGTAACCGGCGTCGCCACTCATCTTGATCCTCCTGTCTGCGCTCTAACGGATCTGGAATTCTGCTGCCGCACCTTCTGACCTGAGACGATGTGCGCTGGTGAGTCAAACTCCGCCCGACCGTCAGACGTCACAAAGTCCGACAGGTCCTTTTCGGCCTCGGTGAGGATGACCATGATCAGGTCCTCTTCGAGATCCACTCCCATCACAGGAAGCCAGCCCCGGAGATCCGCCTCTACCATCGAGCGGATGCTCGGAAAGCTGGCTCGACCCATTAGCGTGACGCCCTCCACCTCCTGGGCACCAGCGTTGCATAAGAGCTCCTCCAACTCAGCTCTCTCACCCATCACGAAGGGGGCGCGTAAGGCGTTCGCTGCATCGGAGCCAGCCATTCGCTGGAGTAAGTCTACCTCGCGTGCGAACGCCGGTGAGTTCTCCAGCGAGTCCCAGACCGCAATCGCAAGCCGGCCACCGGGCACCAAGGACCGGAGCATCTCCTCGACGGCGAGGCCCCGATCCGCAAAAAACATCATGCCGAACTGACTGACGACGCGGTCGAAGCTCGAGTCGTCGCCAGGCAACGCCTCCGCCGTGCCTTGCTCCCAGTCGATCCCGCCGGATAGGCGCCGCGCCACCATGAGCATGCCGGGGTTGGGATCGACTCCCGTGACTCTGCCGGTACCACCGACTCGTTCTGCCGCGGCCCGCGCAAGAACTCCTGTACCGCAAGCCACATCGAGCACTCTGTGACCGGCTCCTACCCGGGCGGCATTCAGTACCCGAGACGTCCACTCGCTAAACAGTGCGGGGACGTGGAGCGCCTCGTAAGCCGTGGCGGCTGCGACCTCCTCCTCCAACCGCTTGTCATCCATACATCAAGCCCTCGCAACACTAAACGTTGAGCGCCTGGGCTGCGCGCTGGTTGAGTTCGATTGCCCATAGTGCCTCCGCGTCGGCTCCAGGCGCCTGTTAGGCGTTGCACGAGCGGACGTCAAGCAACTCGAACGGACGCGATTGGGCTCATGCCTGTTGGTCGTCCTTATCAACCGCGCCTCGAGCGAGCATCTCGCTGATGAACCATTGTCCAGTGGCATCCGATGAAGCACTGCGTCGGGCGGCGCGGCCCTCATGTTCGCCGCAGGGTGATTTCGTTTGCCGGCAGAGGCCCGCTTTCGGTAAGCGTAGCCACGTCGCCCGATATCTCCAATGTCCACGCAGTACTTTCGGTGCCCACGGTCAGTTCTAGAGTCGTTCCCGTCTGTTCGTAGGCCCCCTCCCCGGAAATATTCTCGGGTGGCTCATCAGGGAACGTCACGGTTCCTTCAAACGAATGGGTGCCGTCCGCACGGAAGGTCCAGCTGCCGGAGGTCTGAGCCTCGACTCCGGCATCGCTGAATCCGATCAGGTCCCAGGTTCCGACAATGGTAAGAACTTCAGGTCCCGCCGGGTCGTCTCCGCACGCAGACATAGCGCCCGCTGGCAAGGTGGTCGTCACAGCCAGCACGAAGAGTGTCCTCACCCGTCGGAAATACGAAGTTGTGAGGCAAGCTCGTGATATCATCGAACCTCCTGCCTGTCGATCCCCCTTAAGAAACGCCTAACTCTTGTTATGCATTGGCCTTAGCCACCGAGTGCTTCGTCAATCGCGGCCACCAGACTGCGGATCTCCGGTAACGCTGCATCAAAGTTGCTCATATGATTCTGCCGAACGAGTTGGATGCGGTAGTCGACCAGGTTCAAGAACTCCTGGTCGGCGGCGACAACCCCGTAGTCGAGAGGTGTCGCGCTGACGTTGAACCTCAGGTCTTTGAAGTGAACCAGGACATAGGGACGGAGGAGATCGAGGATCACCATCCGCTCTGAGTCATGCGCATCGTCGAGGCGAGCGTAGGACTGCTCGTAGACCCGGGCAATCTGAGAGCGGAGCACATCATTGGAAATCAGGTCCAGCCCGCGCGACTTGAGGGACTCGTACCCCGCCCGGTTGAGACGTGGGAAATCGATGCCATAGAGCGTTCCGAAGTAGGCATCGAGAGAGTCAGCGTAAGGAGCTCCTGACTCCATGATCTCCAGGAGCGTGGAGACGCGTCGATCGATCCGCTCGTAGCGGAGAACCTGGGCCTCGAGGTCATCGAGATCCTGGCTGAGCGCGGTTCTGAGCTCGCCCAACACATCGAGCTCGGCGCGCCGCTCAGATCTGCCCTGCTGCCAGTCAGACGCGGCCAAGGCAATCAGGACGCCCACCACAATCATGATCACTTCGCCGACGGCACGTTTGTAGGTGTTCCTATCCAGCACTCGTCCCGCCTAACAAGGGGTCCACGACAATGCGCTCTCAGGCTACTGCCGAACGACTCGGAATTCTGGTGCGTGGCCTGTCCGCGAACAAGCGAAGCGTACCTACCAGGCAACCCGTGACAGCAGCAATTCCTTGTTAGGCCGCCGCCCTTCGCTCAGCCCGGCATCAAGGCCAGGCAAGCCCCCACCGGATCGCGAATGACCACGTACGTGTGTTCGCCGGTAGGCCCCTTCCTCGCCTCAACAACCTCACCACCCCGTCCGGGACCCGACCAAGGCTCTCGCCGAGGTCTCCGACCGGTAAGCAGATCAACCACACGGGCGGTATGGCCTGATTCACCCCACGCGCATGGCAGACACCGGCTACCACTGTTCCGTCAGGCGTGCAAAGGGCGTAGTCGGCGTACCGTTCCCCCGCATCCTGCATCTCGACATCCTGCACGGACCAACCCACCACGTCTCGGTAGAAGTCCCGCGTCGCAGGTGCCTCGGAGACCGTCAAATCAAGCCAAGAGATCCGCCCGACAGAGTCAGACGATGCCCCATCCGGAATCGCCTGAGAAACCACGACGGGGATAATCCCGAAGGCGGCCCCGTTCGGATCAAGCAGCACTGCCCACTGACTCTGTCCACCGTCGTCTTTCTGGTGCATGAGCTCCCGCCCACCCAGAGCTAGAGCTCGGCCGGCGCTGGCGGCGACATCAGCGACCTGAATGTGCGGCATCCACTGGAGCGGTAGGTCAGCATACTCCGCGCTCTGCTCTCCGAGGCCAATGATCGGGATGCCCACATTGTTCATCAGGTCTTCGCGCCACAGGGGACTCTCCCCCGTGGTCAGCACCCGTGAGTAGAACTGCAACTCTCGCTCGTGTTCGGGCACGGCGATGTCAGCGCTCAGTACCCTGCCGACGCTTGAGGCATGAATAGCAGTCATAGTTCACGTCCTTGGTTCACCACGCGGCGCACGGCCACGGGCGGGAGGCGATCTAACGACCAGGTGGATCAGCGGCGGCCGCGAAGCTGCCGACCGTCTGCATCGGCTTGTTAGGCCGCGGACCGCCGCAGGAAGCTTGGGCGCGTTTCATTGACCGGCAGGTGGTTGCCACAATTCGACCTTGTTTCCCTCAGGATCGATGACCCAGGCAAACTTGCCGTACTCTGATTCATCGATCTTGTCGAGGACGTTGCAGCCCTCCGCTGTGAGCGCCGCGACCAAGGCGTGAAGGTCTTCAACACGATAGTTGACCATGAACGGGGCTTCGCTCGGAGCAAACCGGTCACCTTCCTCCGGAGCAACAGACCAGACCGTCGTTCCGCCTGTGGGCTTGCCATCTGAGTCTGCCCAGGTGAAGGCGGTACCGCCCCACTCCTGGACGTCGATGCCAAGATGACGCTTGTACCAAGCCTGAAGCGCGGGCGCATCCTTCGCCTTGAAGAAAACGCCGCCGATACCAGTGACTCGCTTCATGTCGATCTCCCAGGTGCGATGGTTGGGCGTGTAGCGGGCCATCTGCTCCCGAACGGGTGGGGGGGCTGCGCGACCATGATGCCGACCCAAAGCCGTGAGCAGCAAGGCGTACGGCTCAGGACCCGACCGCCTACCGCGTCAGCAGAAAACCCTTGTCAGGCAGCACAGTTGTTACTGACCTCCGAGCACCCCTAGCTGCTGGAACATATAGACGAGTTGCAGCGTGAACGACGTGGCCGCGGCGAGCAGCTGGACGTCCCGACGACTCGAGACCAGCCCTGCCAGCGAAGCCAACAGATACACTCCGGACATCCACATCGCGGTTGGAAGGGCGGAGTAGCCGGCCCCCTTGAGGAGCGTGTCGAACACGTCGAAGATCACGCAGACGATGTTGGCTCCGAAGAACCAGCGCCGCCCTTCCATGAAGTACCGGTAGGAGTCCTTCACCCCGTGCAGGCGGTGAGGAACGAGAACCGCGGCCAGCAAGAACAGCAGGATCGCGAACGAGATTACGAACAGGTAAAGGCCGAACGTCCACTCCTCTCGGAGCGCCTGAAAATTGAACTCGTACCACCAGAACGAGACGAGCCACGTCAGGACGTACCCGACCCAGAGCAAGTAGACCGGATCCAGGGAAAGCGGCTCCCCGTGTCCTCGCAGCCGATGAACCCCCTCAGCCACCGCGGACAGCACGTGGGTAATCGCAAGGCCGATCACGATCGACACGAGTACCATGACGTATTCAAAAGGGCTCAAAGCAAGTCCTTGCTCCTGCCGAAAGGCCCGGCGCGCTTCTCATACCGACCCGGGGTTACAAGGTGCAAGCCGAACAATCTCGGACCTGCCGCGTCTACCGCTACAACAGCAATTGCTTGTTAGAACGCGTGCGGGCCAGCACGTCATTGCGAGATGCCACCGAGGATCGTCTCGTCACGTTGGGCCCGCAAGTCGACCGGGCACGCGACTCGGTCGGCGGCGGGTGTCGACCGTTCAATGATCTCCCGGACAGATGGGCTCACTTGCCAACTGACTTCTGGCCACAGACAGCCAAAGCCCGGAGAGGACAACGCAGCGCCCTCGGCCGCCCAGTTGTAGCCGAGGCTCTCGGTGGCGTTTCGCGGCAACAGGCCTTGCTCAACCTGTAAGACGACGGTCTCGAGCATACGAAGGTCAGCAGTGGTTGAACGGTGGAGAGTCTCCCAGTCTTCGAGAGTCCAGCGCTTTACGGCCTCAGGATATTCGGACTCGGTATACAGCCGGTTCATCCTTGCGTCGAGGTATCTGTGGAATTCGGACGTCGCGATCCCAATGGACTGATAGGCCGCCGCGCGCGCCTGAACATTGCTTGCCTTGATCTACAGCCCGACGAACACCATCGACGCGATCACGCCAAGTGCCGCCATCGTTTCACGAATCGCCTTACCGGACAAAGCGCCTCCTATGTTTGTGTGTCGTGCGCTCGAAACGTGTGCGGAAGAGCAAGCCGCGAGGCGTTTGATGCGGGGACAGGCTGACATCAGACCATCGCACGTGGTTCTCTCAACGTCCAAGCTCGGCTTCGAGCACCTGAATGAGGCTGTCTACCTCGACCGAGAAGTCGCGGTAGGCGCGTAAAACATCGGTTTGGATCCATAACTTATGGACCATGAGGTTCTGGAAGGTCGGCGCAAGAATTAGGGGACGGTGGTCTCTCCTCTCCGACGCCCAGTTCATCTTTCCATATCCGGGCCGGAAGTCGGTACCCGGCTGGACTTGCGAATCCTCGGCGATCTGCGGCACCCATGCCTCGTTGCGCAGGTAGGGCATGAGGGCGTCATCGAAGAATTCGTTCTCCTGATCCTCCAGGAATCGGACATCGTCCAGTACTCGGTGCCACGCCAGGAGAGCACCACGGAGTTCCTCGCGACTGATCACTTCGAGGCGGCCACCGCCTGTCAGCGCGTCGAGGCCTCCGGTTCTCCAACCCTGAGACCCTTTCCACCACACCACGTCCGCAATGAGGCTGTCGGCAACCGCCAGCGAAACCTGATCGAGCGGCGTGCCCGCGAGACTCAGGATCCTCCGCTCGGAGACCAGCGCCGCCGTGTGGTATGCAGACTTTCGTTCAATCTCCTGGCGATTCGCCCGCATGTCGTCAAGAACGGAATAGAGGAGCCTGTCTTCTTCAGTGCGCTCCTGTCGGCCATCCCACCACGCCTGAATCCCAAACGCCAGCAGGATGGAGCCTACGATCACCACGCCTTCTACAAAGGTGCGGAGCCACGGTATCTGCCGATTCAATTCGATGCCTCTTCGCGGGTGACGCGTTCTAACGACTTGGTTTCTGCTGCCGCAGTTTCGCATTCGCCAGCGAGCTGCCTCACAGCTTTCGCGGACGGATAGTGGTGGCATCGGCAGGCCGCAGCTCGACGCAGGCGTCTGGCTCGACCGTCCACATCGAATTGGAAACCCTCCATACACCGTCGATCCTGGCGAACGAGAACACATCGACGCCGCAATGACTGGTCTCTCCATCGACCCGGAATTCGTACGGCGCCCAGACCAACGCCATGGCCCCACGAATCATGACGGTGGGAGACCAATATCGCTCGTGGTATGTGTGTTCGTCGGCACGCTCCGGCGCGACCCAGTACTTGTTGGAGCGGGCGACGACGTCCCAACCGCCGTCTTCAAGGGCGACGTGTCGATAGGTCATGCCCTCCTGCGTCTGGCGCGCATCCATCGCGGCGAGGTCGTTTGCGGAGATCTCGCGCATGTACGCGTCCATCACCGCCAGCACCGCGGCCTCCTCTGCTGGCTGATGCCCCGCCGGCTGCACCCGCGGGGCCTGCGGTGCGCACGCGGTCAATGCGGCTGCCACGGTCAGGCAGATACTGCGGAACATACAACCCCCTAGTTCCAGGACGGACTGTGAAGCAGCACCACAAGCGCCTCGCACATCCGCGGAGCTCCGCAGCCGGGCCGGCGGCGTTCTGACGGATCTGGAAGTCTGCTGCCGCACCGTCGCGCACGCCAGAGAGCGCTCGCGCGAACTGCCTTACCTGCTGCACGCGGACAGCGGCGCTTGTCAGGCAGCGCTCGCCCGCCTACTCCTGATGCCGAGTATGGCCGAGCCAATCAAGAAGCCAGGTACGATTTGGAGGAGAGACCCATAGAAGAGCTGCCCGATCAGCGCCTGGCCCCAGCTATCGAAGATGTCGTAGTGAGTACCCATTTCCCACCTCGTGGTGATCCGCCACAGCACAAAGACGGGAAACCGAGAAGGTGGCGAGAAGATGGCGAGGCTCAGCAGCAGGAGCTGATACGGGTGTTCTTCGGCGCTCAAACTGATGCCCAGAAAGACCGCGAATGCCAGAGCCAGCCAGAGCAACCCGAGCGGGAAAACGAACACCGTGGGCACCCCGGCCAGTTCGAGGAAGAAGCGAGCTGGGGTGATGAAAAGGGAAATGAGGACGGGCCATGCGGCGAGCCTGAGTGCACGTCTCAGCATTGAGCATTACACTCGAATCGAGTCACAAGCGACGGAGTGAAACGCGCACCGTCGAGACGCCCCTCGAGAACTCGTCAGTTGGGGCCGGCTGAGAAGGAGATTGGTCCTGGGAGCGCACCGTGGCAACCAACCCCGATGCCGCCAGCTACAACCGCATGTTACGCGTTCCCTCGGACACGGGCTCCTTTCCGTACCACGACTGCGTCAGCAAGGCAGTGGGATCGGGCGTCCGATTGTGGGGAGTGTCCGTAATGGGCGCATTGCCGAGCAAGGGCTTCCCGTGCAATATCTGGCGCGCGGGCCGTCTAGCTGTCCTGGGGTGAATGATGGTCGGACGGGATGGCCCGCCGATGTCCACGGAGGAGAGGATACATGGAACTTTCCGTTCTGATCCCCATTGTCGCCGTTGCCGTTGGCGTTCCGGGGTTCGTCGCCTTCGTAGCAGTGATTACAGGCCACACGCGCAAGATGAAGGAACTGGCGATTCGGGATAAGGAGCTTGAATCGCCAGCAGGCGTTGGAGCGTTGGAGGCCATCGACGCGTTGCGTGACGATCTCAGCGAAACACGCGCGCAGGTGGCCAGAATGGAAGAACGCCTCGACTTCAACGAGCGTTTGCTTTCCACCCGAGAGCCCGCCATGAAGATTGCAGAATTGGACTCGGCCCGTGAGGGACCCTAGGGCCGTCTAACGTCCCGGAATTCTGCCGCTGCACGCTCCAACGTGCCAGCGAGCGAAGCGAGCTGCCCTCAACGCTTTCGCGGATAGCAGCAGTTCCTTGTTAGCGTGCCCGTGCGGGTATGCCCTCAGAGCCCAAGTACTCCTCGACCATGGAGATCGTCGAAACGAGGTCGCCACGATATCCGACCAGGAGGTCCCTGTACCACGTGTTCCAGCCCATGTGAAGAAACGCCAGGGACGAAGCAAGGTGTTCGAGGTCCGCCTCGTTGTGCGACAAAGGCTCTGAGTCGCGGGACTGCCATCGAACGGCGGCCCAACTCAGCGTCGCGGCCGACAGGGTCCGGTCGAACAGGGCGCTGTTGTAGTCGGTGCGGTTGTAGATGGTCTCGTAGAGTTGTCCAAGCCGCAGGACGAGTTCGGGGGCTCCTAGATCCGCCAGCTGATTTCCAGCGATCATGGTCGTCCACGAAGCTCGCCGAGGGAATAGTGTCGAGTTCTCGGTGCTCACTCGGTAGAGCGCTCCCACAACACTGTCTGCCGGGGGCGAACCCGGACTCGACAGCCAACGCGCCAGGTCGGAGTAGTCCACGTCGAGGGAATCTTGCTTGGCGATGATTCGGTCGAAATCGCGAACATCTTCACGGAGCTCACCAAGCAACTGGGTGAGCGCCGCCCGGGCTGCCGCACGATCCGAGCGGCGCTGGGATGCCCCCTCGAGATAGACAGCGAGGTACACGGATCCGACGATAAGGACGAACTCAGCAGCCCATCTAACCCACCGCATCCGGCCGTCTCCAGCCATTGATTTGGGCCTCCGTGTCCTGTAGGAGTGAGGCGCTCTGACGACTCTTGAATTCTGCTGCGCGACCACAATGCCTGCACCGGGTCGCGAGGTGCAAGCCGAGTGGCCCTGGACCACACTGCCTACCGCGTCAGCAGCAATTCCTTGTTAAAGTGCGCTCACCGTGATCAACCTTCGTTCGCGCACTGTGTCCCTTGGGAATCAACCCGAAACCCCGTGGCGTTGAAGCCCTTCCAAATCAGCCAGACCGCGAACACCATCTCCTGAAGAAAGATCGGCCCATCCATCACCACCACGGTGGACGAAGGCAACTCGGCCCCCGCCATCAGCAGGATGCGAGCGATCAGAATCGAGGAGGCTGCGAGCAGTCCGAAGACAGCGATCCAACGAGGCACGAGCCTGGCCCGAAACAACGCGTAGTTCAGCAACAAGGCCCCGATGCTGAACGCAGTGAAGGGCAGGGCTGCATTGTCCCAATCGTGTCCGGCCAACAGTGCGTCGCCGAGGATCTGGAACTGGGCTGAAGGCCCCTCGCCCGCGGCGACGAACTCGCCGCTCACGAACACCAGAGTCAGCAGGTGCAGGGTGGCGACAGCGAACAGGGCGGCCTCGATCGATCTCGCGGCCACATAGCCCACTGCCAGACGCTCGCTAAAGGGCTTCAGCACGGGGTGGATCACCACCGCAATTCCGACGACTGCGATGTGGTTGACCAACTCAAGGAGGACGCCGGCTCCGACTCGGCCCTGGCTAGTAGACACGCTAGTTAGGAAGTCGGCGGTCCCGAGCACCGGTTCAAGGACGACGATCGACAGAGAAAACGGTACCGTCGCCATGATGAACAACGCCCCCACGACTCGGGCAGCCACGCGGTTCGTCATCACACCAGATCTTCTTCAGGATCCAGGCAGAGCCAATCAACTCCACCAAGTATGAGCGCACTCTAACGGTCAGCGCCTGAGCTGCGCGACGACACCTTCTGTTCTCCGCCTCTGATCCTCACCGCGTCAGCTCCAAGCGCGTGCTAGACAGCGCGCGGTAGCACTTCCTCCTCCAGTCGATCCCCGAGTCGGTCCCGCTCTACCTCGAGATCGTATCCGGTCTGGAGATTGAGCCAGAACCGCTCGGAGGTGCCGAAATACAGAGAGAGGCGGAGGGCGGTGTCTGCGGTAATTCTCCGCTTCCCGTGCACAATCTCGTTGATCCGACGGGGAGGCACACTGATGTCCTTGGCCAGCCGGTACTGGCTGATCTCCATCGGCTCCAAGAATTCCTCGAGCAATACCTCGCCGGGGTGGACCGGAGATAGCTTCTTGGTCGGCATCAGGTCCTCCTAGTGATAGTCGACGATCTCGACGTCGTACGCATCTCCCGACCGCCAACGGAAACAGATCCGCCACTGCTGATTGATCCGAATGCTGTGTTGGCCGGCTCGCTCACCCTTGAGCTTCTCCAGGCGGTTACCCGGAGGCAGTCGCAGGTCATCGAGGACCGTCGCTGCGTCCAGCATACGAAGCTTCCGGAGCGCGGTTCTCTGTACGTTCGCACCCAGCTTCCGCGCGGGGCGGCGCTGGAACAAACGCTCGGTGTCGCGGTCCCGGAAGCTCTTGATCACGAAGAATAATAACGTTGCGCGTTAATAACGTCAAGCGTTAAGAGTGGTGTCGATGTCTAACGGTCAGCGCCTGAGCTGCGCGCTGGCCAGGTTCGATTGTTCATCATGTTCACGCGCCGGCTCCAGGCGCGTGTTAGACTGCACTCGACACTGGTGTCGGGTTGACTACGACATCGACCTCTCGACCAACCAGGTGCAGCAGTGCGAGCATCTGGCCGACGGACTTGGCCGAATTCGTCGGATCAAGGAGGCGGTATAGCTGGCTGGGGGACGTGCGTAGCCGCCGCGCGAGTTCTCGCTTGCTCACGCCGCTGTCCTCCACCGCTTTCTGCGCTTCCACCGATAGCTTGTAGAGAAGCAGTTCCTTTAGATACTCCGGATCCTGATTGTAGTCGAGAACCTGCTCGACGTGCACGGTATCTTCCTTACCGGAATCGAGGCGGTAGGTGAATGCCTCTCCACCGAGCTCTTCGTCTACGTACACCTCAGCGACTCGGGTAGTCTCCCGTACCAGTCCTACCTTCGCGAATGGATACGTGAAGTGACCTCTCGGCGTCTCGACTTCAAAAGCCTTGAGACGGCGGTTCGCCAGAACGCTCTGGATCTTCACAGCTGCCCTTCCTCTTCGAGCTCAGCGATGATTCGCAGGAGACGGCGCGAGGCTCTTCCCTTCATCGCTGTCTTGTTCTCGAGATCCCACTTGAGCACGAACTTTCCATCGCAGTACACATGCACGTGCCGAGGGGCGTGGTCACCTGTCCAGGTCAAGAATACGAAGCCACCGCGCCGGATCTTCCCCACGCAATAATAGTACCATGGGTGGTAACACTACGCAAGCCGCTGGTGGGGAGCGTTGCTGCCTAACGGAATGGTATGCTGCGCGGCCCGCCCGCAAACAAGCGAAGTGTATGAACCAGGTCTTCCGTGACGGCAGCAATTCCTTGTTAGAAAGCCACCACTCGTCCATCCCCGTCAAGGATGCAACGGACTCGGTGCTCCGCTTATCATACCCTCAGAGTCTTATACCTCATACGTTTATTACCTCACACATTTATAGGTCTAAGGGTGGAGGCGCCCTCGATGCTACCGAATCGAACTCTCTTGAGCCTGCTCGGCTTCCTGGCCCTGCTTCCGTGGGGTGCGCACGCCCAGGACTCGGCGGGGCCGGAGATCCTGATCCTCGGAACGGTCCACCTGGCTAGCCCAGGCCGAGACCTGCACAACGCGAAGGTCGACGACGTCCTCTCGGCGCAGCGCCAGCGGGAGCTCGGCGAGCTGATGAGCGTCCTGCGACGATTCCGTCCCACCAAGATCGCCGTCGAGGCCGACGTCAACTCGGGCCGGATCGCCGATCGGTACCGTGCCTACCGAGACGGCGAATACACACTGACGAGGAATGAGACTGACCAGATCGGGCTGCGCCTCGCTGCGGAGATGGGACACGAGACGGTCTATTCAGTCGACGAAGACGGCGACTTCCCATACTACCGAGTTCAGAACTACGCCAAGGCACACGGACGCGAGAACGAGTTCGACTCGCTTCAGGCGAGAACCGGCGCGAGGGTAGCGCGTGAGTCTGAGTTCCTCCGAACGCACAGCCTTCTCGAGACCCTCGAGTTGATCAACGCCGATTCTTCGGTGGCTCGCGCCGTCTCGGAGTACTACGAGACTTACATGCCATTTGGACAGCCGTACGAGTACGCCGGAGCGGAGCTCATCGCCCGTTGGGTCGAGCGGAACCTCCGGATCTACCACAACATCCGGGCACTCGCGACGTCGCCAGACGACCGGATCCTGGTGATCTACGGAGCCGGGCACGTCGGCTGGCTCAGGCGCATGGTCACGGACGACGGATCCGTCCGTCTCCAGTCTCTCGACGAGCTCATCGACAGCGGCTAGACGCACGCTCGCCGTCCGGAGCTTCCGTCCGTTCAGCTTAGACCAGAAGCCGTAGTAGGGTCTCTCTAACGGCTCGCGCCTGAGCTGCGCGCCCAGATGCTAAGTTCATTCATCATGTTCCCGCGTCGGCTCCAGGCGCGTGTTAGGTGAATTATCGTGCGACTTGTCTGGAGATAGTAAGGACCATGACCTCCTCCACTCCGAGAGTGTCTCGCCCGATGCCGAGTACATAATCAGCCCCAATCTCGACGACGGTCATCATCGGTAGCACAACGCGCCCTTCCAGCCTGAACTCCGGCCCAAAGACCAAGTACTCGCTCTCGGTCGTCCCTTCAGTGGACGGGCCCAAGCCGACCCAAAGGTACCCCAGGGTGTCGAACAGCAACTCCCGAAAGGCAGGATAGAAGGAAGGAACCGGAACGGCGGAGATCATTGCCCGGACGTCGCTTCCAGAGATCTTCCCCGAGTACGCGTTCACAGTTTCATCCAGCCAACGGCCGATAGCTGGGTCCTCAGGCCAAACGGACCGGGGCGGGCTGCTCCATCGGAGGCCGATGCGGCGCCCGGCAGAATCTACACACAGGAGTTCGGGCGTTGCTTGATGACCCACGCACGCCCATTCGCCCTGTCCATCAAGCGTAATCCGCGGGCCAGCTGCCAGTGGTGGGGGGAGCAAAGTCGGCCCCCACGGAGCCTCCACCTCAACTAGCTCCTCACGCGGGAGGACTTGAATCAGGTCTAATCTGGAATCCCCTCTCCGGTGTACGGCCAGGCCAACGAGATCCGGGTCGCCTGCGCCAGGCAGTTTGGCGTTGCCCTTGCTGATCAAGCGAATCAGCCGACTACCTTCCCCGCTCAGCCGAACCACCTCCGGCCACATTCCCTGGACCGGATAGAGGCCGGCAGCCGTGGGATCATACCGCTCAGACCGAACGAATTCTCCTTCGGGGCTGAATACGCTCATCCTCCATAGCGTGCGGTCCCAGATACATACCGAGTCTCCAGGAACCAGGAGCAGTGAGCTCGGTGATTGAAACTCACCAGGACCCCGCCCGCGAGAACCGAGGCGGTCGAGGAAATCACCGTCTGGCCCGTACAAGCGGACAAGTCCTGTTTGGGCGTCTGCGACCAAGATCCTACCGTCACGTAGGACAGTGGCGGCTGATACTTCGACGAACTGTTGATCATCGTCCTGGCCGATGTATCCCACCCGGAGCGATGGGCTCAGGCGCCATGGGAGGATAGCGGCTTCACTGACCGCACCGGCCTCAGTGACACTCAGGCCCTCGAGCAAGTTGAAATCGGTGTCCGCAGTCTGTTCCGGCTGGCAGGCAAGTGCGGCAAGAAGCCAAGCTGAAACCACGAGAACTCTGGGCACGGGCGCTCCGGCCATAACTAGAATCCGCCTAACGACTTTGGGTTTCTGCTGCGTGGCCACGGTGCACATCCACGGCGCGAGTTGCAAGGCGAGTGCCGTGGATCTACCCGCCTTCCCACGTCAGTAGCAATCGCTTGTTAGGCGGTGCCCCCCCGGTGCTCCACCCTCGGCAGTCGGCAGCGTGTTCCTCTCCGTCACGCGTGACAGATGAGTGGGCCCAGTTGCGACGACGATCGCAAAGGCCAATCCCGCCATCAGGACTGCCAAACTGCTATTCCCTAGCATTCCGGCCTGCCCATTCACGTCGAAGTAGCCACCGATCCATGCGTTGCCGGCCCCATGGACAACTGCGACGAGAAGCACGCTACCCCTCGTGTTGTTGAACACCCATGTGAGCTGGATCGCCCACGCGATTACGAACACTGAGTACCCGAGAAAGGCTAAGAGCAGACCCAATTGTTGAGCCCACGCGTGTTGGACGGTGCCGTCAACCAAGAACAGCGGTACATGCCAGAGGCTGTGGAGCGTCCCAATGACAAGGCTCGATACGAGCGCATTGTGCCGAACCTGAAGTCTCGGCAGGAGAAATCCACGTCACCCGAACTCCTCGCCGAGACCCGCAAGAACGATCAGTACGAACATCATGGGTACGATCCGGACGATTGGGCCGAACTCCGTCCAGTCGACGGTTGGGCCGCCGACTGCGGTGGCCGCGGCGAGGGCGGCCGCAGCCATGACCGCGGTGTAGAGAAGCGCTGTTATCCACCAGCCAACGCCAACGCGCCAGACGAGTCCCCGGCGTAGAAGTTCCGTGAGGCTCCCTCGGCCGCCCTCGACCGCAGCAAGCAGGAGGCCCGCGGTGCTGGCACTTAGAGCTCCCAGTTGCAAGAACCCAGTTGGAAGAACTCCAGCAGCGACCAACGCGAGGGGGGCTACCGGCCGTGCACTGACGCGAGGATGAATAGGGAGAGGGCTGGGTGCTTCTCGACCAGAGCTGACATTTCCTCTCCACGGACTCAGCGAATTGCCTCGAGGCACCGCCTAACGGTCAGCGCCTGGGCTGCGCGCCCAGATCTTCTGTTGTCCGCACGTTGAACCTATCGCGTCAGCTCGAGGCGTGTGTTAGGTCTCGGACACTCATTGTCTTAGGTACGCCAATGGCGTATAGTATCAGGTGTTGATTCAGGAGACGGTGGTATTCTCTCGACGGGTGCAGCAGCTTCTGGACCCGGAGAGCTACCGGCTTCTGCAATTGCGTCTCGCGGCCGTTCCGAAAGCCGGGAACCTGATTCCCGGAACCGGCGGCCTGCGGAAGATCCGCTGGCGAACCCTTGGCGGGGGAAAGCGCGGCGGGGTACGCGTGATCTACTACTGGGCCGGCCCTCACGAGACGATCCTCATGCTCATGGTCTTCACCAAGAACGAGCAGAGCGATCTGAGCCCGGAGCAGAAGGCGGTCCTGCGCCAGATCGTCGAGGAGGAATACCGGTGAAGAATGACCTGTTCGCCGAGCTCGAGAAAAGCGTTCGCCAGGGCGGCCGAATCCTGAGCAAGTCGGAGGCGGCAGCGCGGAGTTTCGAGCTTCCGGAGAAGGACGTAGCCGCGATCCGGGAGGCGTACGGCCTCTCGCAGGAGAAATTCGCTTCGCTGCTCGGAATCAGCGTACGCACGCTCCAGAACTGGGAGCAGGGCCGGCGAACTCCCCGAGGACCGGCGCGTGTACTGCTGCGCATCGCGGCGTTACATCCCGATGCCGTCCTCGACGTCGTAAGGCCTCGTCGCAAACCCTCACGCACAGTCCGGGCCAAGTAGTCTTCTCCTCCCCGTAGACCCAACGGCTAGCGCCTGAGCTGCGCGCTGACCAAGTTCATGTTCTCACTTCATTCACCGCGTCAGCTCCAGGCGCGTGTTAGGGTTCATACCCGAGACGGTGGGAATGCCCGTGTCTGTGAATTGGGCACGGCGCTAATCACCTGCACGGGGCCAGCCACGCTTCACGCTCACCAGCATCACAACCCCGAGGACAACGAAGAATGCACTGCTGTACCATCTCCGCGCGCCATCGGCGAAGAGGAAGATGATCACGGCCAGGGCAAAACTGAGTAGCGCCAAGATCAGATTCAGCCTGTTCATCATCGGCCACCTATTCGTAATGAAAGCCTAACGGTGAGCGCCTGAGCTGCGGCATCCAGGCGCCGCGGCCATCGAGATGCACATTGGCTCTGGGCCTCGAGGCAAGCAACCCGCTCCGGGCCGCCAGCTGCTAGCGCTTGTTAGGCAGCGTTTCAGGGACTAGAACGCCTCGCCCGCCAGAGTCCCACTGCCATCATCAACAGACTCGGCCAGAACGTCATCATTGCTAGGATACCGAACGCCACTGGATTTGGGTTGGGATCGCTCGTCAATCCGACCTTGCTCACGGCGATGATCGCGAGTAGAGGGCCACTGCCAAACACGAATAGAGCGAGACCAATCTGGAACATCCGGTCGGAAAGGGCCCTCTGAATTAGGCTCATGGATTCTGTCTGCCTAACGGTCAGCGCCTGAGCTGCGCGCTGATTCACTTTGACTTCGCCCACAATGTTCACCGCGTCGGCTCCAGGCGCGTGTTAGCCACCAGGCTTGGGGCGTGAAGCGAGATGGCGCTCGCAGAACTGCCTCGGTCGCAGGACTTCGATTCCGCTCCAGCCTGAGACCCGGAGCAGATGCTTGTCTCCGGATACGATGACGGGTGCGCCGGCTGCGAGCGCGCAGGCCAGGAACTTGTCGTCGTCTGAGTCGTCGCAGACGGGCTCCGCGAGGTCCGGTGCCTCCACGATCTCCGCATTAATGGCAAGAAGCGTGAGCAGAGGCTCGAGGTCGACGCCGTCGTATCGGTCGGCGAGCCCAACGCCCACTCGGCGGTATTCCTCCAGTATCCCAGCGGAGACCGCCACGCTCACCCTGCCATCCCTCCAAGCTTCCAGGATTCGCGCGGGCGGGCCGGTGAAGAAGACGCCCGACACGAACACGTTCGTATCGAGGATGATCTTCACTTGCCCTCTCGGACCTCTCGAACGACGGCTTCAACATCAGACCGCCTCATGCCGGCCCTCTTCGCGGCCCTTCGCGCCTGGCCAACTAGCTTGTCGAACTGCCGCATGTCAGGAGGATGGATCGCTTTCAACACGACGACGTCCCTATCCCCAATCACGACGAACTGAACTCCGGGCTCCAGGCCGAGCCGGCGCCGAATCTCTTCAGGGATGACGACCTGGCCTTTGGAACTGAGCTTGGTGGTAGCAATCTCACTCACGGCACCTCCTATCTTACTAGTAAGATTACTAGTGCCGGCGCCCCTCTGTCAATTCGTTCTGTGTGGCTAACGGTCAGCGCCCCTGCCCGATCATTCGTTGTTAGCCCATAACTGGTCATCCGAATCTCAGTCGAGCTTCTCGACGGAGTATCGAACCAACAACAATGTGCAGAACTACAATTGGGGCCTGAAACACCGCCTGAACAATGGCCGGACGGTGCTGGATATCTGGGTAGGGGCGCAGTCTAAAGGTAGGGTCACTAAGGCACTGCTCGCTACTGTAGTCTTCGTCGTGACCGATCGCCTCTCGCAGTCAGAGCCCGTCCGCCGGGCTCCGTACACCCAGTCCCCCTCGATTCAGGACGTGCGTATAGATCATAGTGGTCCGAACGCTCCGGTGGCCAAGCAGTTCCTGCACGGTGCGGATGTCGTATCCGGCTTCCAGCAGATGTGTCGCGAACGAGTGGCGGAAGGTGTGGCAGCTGGCGTTCTTCCCCACCCCGGAGCGCCGCAAGGCTTCCTTCACGGCCCGCTGCACCGACGACTCGTGCAGGTGATGCCGCCAGCCACGACCGGTCGCTGCATCGTTGTGGATCCGAGACCCGGGAAACACCCACTGCCAGGCCCACTCTTGGCCGGCATTGGGGTACTTCCGCTCGAGTGCTGCGGGCAACCGCACCCAGCCGGCTCCGACGCCGAGATCCAGCTCGTGCCGTTCCCGCACGCGCTGGAGGTGTCGACCGAGGGCGGTCGACGCGACTTCGGGCAGCATGGTGACCCGATCCCGGTCACCCTTCCCTTCCCGCACGACGATTTCGTATCGCTCGAAGTCGACGTCTTTCACCCGCAGTCGAAGGCATTCGAGTAGACGCAGCCCGCTGCCGTACAGGAGGGTCGCGGCAAGCCGCTGGGTACCGCGCATCTGTCCGAGCACCGTGCGCACCTCGGGTGGGGTGAGCACCACCGGAAGCCGCCGGGCGGCTCTGGGGCGGGCCACTCCGCGCGGAATGTCCAGGTCGATCCCCAACACTTCCCGGTACAGAAACAGGAGAGCGCTCGACGCCTGGTTCTGCGTGGAAGACGAGACTCTGCGCTCCACCGCGAGGTGGGTCAGAAACTCCGCTACCTGCTCTCCGCCGAACGAGCGTGGATCCGACGTACGATGGAATCGGAGGTAGCGGCGGACCCACCCCGTGTACGCCTCCTCGGTGCGCGGACTCAGCTGCCGGGCGCGGATCTCCCGGCGGACCACGTCGAGAATTCTGGTGTCCCGGTCTGGCCTCACGGAGCGGCGAATCGGAATCGGTTCAGTCACTCCCTGAACTGGCGTGAAGCCATCAACACTCCCCCAACAGGCGCCGGTGAAACGTTTCATTCGAACCGCGAGACGTTTCATGAAACCTCGGGACAGCACATGCACGGACTTCGCTCACCTCGTAACCGCAACCTGAATAGCAGCTTACAGATCCGACATACTTTGGCCCTGTCAGGGTCCGGGACGTGCAAGTCCTCCTCGCCGGCCGGATCGAGTGACCGGCATAACCAGAACCGAGGAGGAACGATGCGAAAGAATTTCCTGCTGCCGGTCATTGCGTTGCTGGCGGTCGCCGCCTGCGACGACATGTCGGAGCCCACGGCTCCCCAGGTGGATCTCGAGCCGGCATTCGCCAGCGAGAACGCTTCGCCCAAGGCGTCCGACATGCGGACGTATGTGGTGACGGTCGAGAATCTCACTTCGGGTCAGCCTCTGACCCCGCCGGCCGCGGTGACGCACCGTGGCGCGGTCAACCTGTTCGAAGCGGGCCAGGCGGCCAGCTACGAGGTGAAGGAGATCGCGGAAAACGGCAACCTGGGACCTCTGCTGACGGCGCTCGACGGGAACAAGCATGTCTCGAACGTGGTCGTGGCAGTCGCGGGCGAACCGCCGCCGGTAATGCCTGGCCAGTCCGTGACCTTTGAGATCGAGGCCGAAGACGGTGCACAGTTCTTCTCCTTCGTCTCCATGCTCATCTGCACGAATGACGGGTTCACTGGACTCGACAGGGTCAAGCTGCCGAACCAGGTCGGTGCGAGCTCTGAGTATGCATCGGGCGGATACGACGCCGGGACCGAGCTCAACACCGAGGACTTCGCGGACCTGGTCCCTCCCTGCCCGCCTCTCACCGGAGTCCCGAGTACAGACCCCGGCTCGGGGATGAGCAACCCGGCGCTGGCCGAGAACGGTGTGATCACGCACCACGGGGGAATCGCCGGTGGCGTGGACCTGCTCGCCGGGCTGCACGGTTGGACGGACCCGGTGGCGCAGATCACGATCACACGGCTCGACTGACATCGACCGCGTTCGCCCGGCCCGATGCGCAGGGGAGGTGTCGCCAGTGCGGCACCCTCCCCCGCGCGTTCGGCTGGCTCGCCCGGAACCACCGGCCTAGCTTCCGTCACTCATGAAGATCTCTCTGCAGCCTGCGCTGCTTCTGCTGCTTGGCGGCGTCGTACTCGTCGCGCTCGTTCCAGGAGGCCTCCTGCTCGACAGGAGGCTGGAGCTGGAGCTGGAGCGTGCCGCGCGCGAGGAGCTCGCGGTCGCCCCGCGCGTCATCGCCGATCGATACACGGCACGCTCCGACGCCCTGATGATGCACGCCAAGGATCTGGCCGCGGCTCCCGCCGTGGTGAGCGCGTTCCGCGCGGGGGATGCCGAGATCGCCGTCCGCGCGGCCGAGGAAGCCCGGTTCACGGATCGCGAGGAGGTCGTCGCGGTGCCCGCCGATGGCTCCGAGCCGTGGGCCGGACCGATGCCGGATTCCGGCATGCTCGCAGCGACGCAGGCTGGAGAGATGCCCGTAGCGTTCGTCGCGGTGGAGGGAGGACCGGCGCAGCTGGCGCTCGCTCCCGTAATGGATGGCGCGAGCTGGCTTGGCGCGGCCGGCGTGTTCGAGTTGCTCGACGAGACGGGGGCCGCGGCCCTCGCCGGCCTCACCCGGTCCGAGGTCGTCGTGGAGCTCGACGCGGCGGGCGTCACCTCCTCGACTCTGGATTCCGCCCGGGCCGAGGAACTCGCGGCGTCTGCCGGCACGAGCGCCGATGTCGTGGAAGTCACCCTCCCGGATGGTTCCCGCTGGTGGGTCGCAGGCGCGCCGCTCGGGTCCGCGGGCCGGGTGCTGTTCGCTCGGGACGCGAGCACGGCGCTGGCGATCCTGCCGCGGCTGCGCGGGGGGGCCGCTCTCGCGGGAGGCCTCGCCCTGCTGCTCGCGCTGGTGCTCGGCACGCTGGCGGCCGGCGGGGTCGCCCGACCCGTCCGGGCTCTGGCCGAGGCGTCCGAGCGTCTCACGGCGGGGGACTTCGAGGCACCGGTTCCCCGCTCCGCCCTGTCCGACGTCGACCGTGTCGGTCGCAGTTTCTCGGAGATGCGCGACGCCCTGGCCCGGCGGCTGGAAGAGCTGGAACAGGCAAACCAGGAACTCGCCGAGCAGCAGGAGGACCTCCAGGCGCTGCAGGGCGAGCTGATCCAGCGGGACCGCCTCGCCGCGAGCGGCAGGCTCGTGGCCGAGCTCGCGCACGAAATCCGCAATCCCGTGGCCAGCATTCGGAACTGTCTCGAGGTGATCGACCGCCGGCTGGTGGAGGACCCGGAGGGTCGCGTATTCACCGGGCTCGCGATCGGAGAGCTGGCGCGCATGCACGAGCTCGCCGAAGGCCTGCTCGACCTGAATCGTCCGCTCGACCCGGATGCTACGGTGTGCGACGTGGCAGAGGTAACCGAACAGGTGGCCGCCCTGATGGGAGCCGGGAAGCAGGGCGATCGCTGGCCGGTACAGGTATCAGGCTCCACGGCTGGTAAAGAGGCATCGATCGCGCCCGAGGCCCTGAAGCAGGTCCTGATCAACCTCGTGCAGAACGGCCAGGAGGCCATGCCCGACGGCGGTCCGATCGACATTCGAATCGACGCGGAAGACGCGCTCGTGACAGTGGAAGTCGCGGACGGCGGGACAGGGATTCCCGACGAGATTCTCCCCCGCATCTTCGACCCGTTCTTCACCACCAAGGGCGAGGTGCGTGGCGTGGGGCTCGGCCTGTTCGTGGCGGAAGGGATCGTCCGCGCCCACGGCGGCGCTCTTTCGGCGGCCAATCGATCCGACGGATCGGGCGCGGTGTTCCGGCTCGAGCTTCCGGCGGCGCCGGCTCGGGATACGGACGCATGAACGCCTCCCGACCCGCACGCATCCTGCTCGTCGACGACGACCGCGCGTTTCGCGTTTCGACCGCCGAGCTGCTGCGCCAGGACGGACACGAGGTCGCCACCGCGGCGGACGGGCCGGAAGCCGGCGAGCGGATGGCCGAAGACCGGGTGGACCTCCTGCTGCTCGACGTCCGCATGCCCCGGATCGGAGGGCTCGGCGTCCTCGAGGCTTTGCGCCTGCGCGGCGAGCGGGTCCCCGTCCTGATGATCAGCGGGTTCGGCACGATCCAGACGGCGGTCGAGGCCCTGCAGCTCGGCGCCGACGACTTTCTCACCAAGCCGGTCGATCCGGATCTGCTCAGCCGAAAGGTCCGGGAACTCCTCGACAGGCGGCCGGCAGCCTGGGACGAGTTCAGCTCGCTCGGGATGGTCGGCCGATCGGAAGCCATGCAGGCTGTCTACGAGGCGGTGCGCAGGGTCGCGCCGTCGGAAGCCACCGTGCTCGTAACCGGCGAGACCGGGACCGGAAAGGAGCTGGTGGCGCGGGCGATCCACGACCTTTCCGACCGGGCGGCGGGGCCGTTCCTCGCGGTGAACTGCGCAGGACTCGCCGAGGGGGTGCTCGAGTCCGAACTGTTCGGACACGTGAAGGGCTCGTTCACCGGCGCCGCCGCGGACCGCGAGGGCCTGTTCCGCGCCGCCGAGGGCGGCACGATCCTGCTCGACGAAGTCGGCGACATGAGCCAGCGCCTGCAGCAGCGGCTGCTGCGCGTGTTACAGGAGCGCGAGGTCACGCCGGTCGGCGCGAGCCGCCCCATCCCGGTCGACGTGCGGGTCGTCGCGGCCACGCGGCGCGACCTGCGAGAAGAGGCCGCCGCCGGACGGTTCCGCGACGACCTGTTCTACCGCCTCAACGTGTTCCCGATCGAGCTCCCGCCACTGCGGGAGCGGCACGGCGACATCCCGCTGCTGGTGGAAGCGGCGCTCGGACGGCTCCGTTCGCGATCACGCGTCCCGACGCCCGAAGGGTGCACGCCGGCCGCGATCCGCCTGATGCGTGCCTGGCGCTGGCCCGGAAATGTCCGCGAGTTGCTCGGAGTGGTGGAGTCCGCCGGGATCCGGTCCGAAGGCGCACCGATCGGCGTCGAACACCTGCCGCACGAGATCCGCGATGCCGCGGCCAGCGGTTCAGCCCTCGCCGATGAGGAAGACCGCTACACCGCCCCGGACGACGACCGGGCCGAACGCGCGGCGATCGAGGCCGCGCTCGATGCGGCCGATGGGCACCGTGAGCGCGCCGCCCGCATGCTCGGGATGAGCCGCACCACCCTGTGGCGAAAGATGAAGGACTACGGGCTCGAGGACTGAACGGTTCGCTCCGAGATCCGGACCCCCCACGATGCAGAAAAGCCCGACCAACCGGCCGGGCTCTCCCGTTTCCAACTTGCTGCTGAGACATCTTCGAGGTCGGACCGCGATAGCGGGAGCGAAGCGAACCTTCAGTCGCGCAGCGACGGCAGTTCGCGAAGCCCCGCGTACGCGGTCGGACTCCCAGGAGAAGCCCCCGCGTACGCGGCCGGACTCCCAGACGATGCCCCTAGTACATACCGCCCATATCACCGCCACCCGGCATCGCAGGCATCGGATTCTCTTCCGGCTTGTCGACCACGACGGCTTCCGTGGTCAGCAGCAGGCCGGCGATCGAGGCCGCGTTCTGCAGCGCCGTTCGCGTGACCTTGGTCGGATCGATGACTCCGGACTTCACCAGGTCCTCGTACTTATCCGTCGCGGCGTTGTAGCCGAAGTTCTTGGTGCCCTTCTCGCGGACTTTCTCGACCACGATCGAGCCCTCGGCTCCAGCGTTCTGAGCGATCTGCCGCAGCGGCTCCTCCAGTGAGCGACGAACGATCTGCACTCCGATCATCTCGTCGGTATCGTCCCGCTTGATCTTGTCGAGAGACTTCTGCGCCGCGAGCAGCGCCACGCCGCCTCCGGGCACGATGCCTTCCTCGACGGCCGCGCGGGTCGCGTGCAGCGCGTCCTCGACACGGGCCTTCTTCTCCTTCATCTCCGTCTCTGTCGCCGCGCCGACGTTGATCACCGCGACGCCGCCGGCCAGCTTCGCCAGCCGCTCCTGCAGCTTCTCGGCGTCGTAGTCGGAGGTAGTCTTGTCGATCGCGACGCGGATCTCGTTGATCCGGCCCTTGATCGCATCGTTGTCACCCGCACCATCGACGATCGTCGTGTCGTCCTTGTCGATCACGATGCGCTTCGCCGATCCGAGATCGGACACGACGGCGTTCTCCAGCTTGAAGCCGAGCTCCTCGCTGATCACCTGTCCACCGGTCAGGATCGCGATGTCCTGCAGCATCTGCTTGCGCCGGTCACCGAACCCGGGCGCCTTAACGGCGCAGACCTTCAGCGTGCCGCGCAGCTTGTTCACCACGAGCGTCGCAAGCGCCTCGCCCTCGACGTCCTCGGCGATGATCACGAGCGGCTTGCCCATCTGGGCAACCTTCTCGAGCACCGGAAGCAGGTCCTTCATCGACGAAATCTTCTTGTCGTGAATCAGGATCATCGCGTCGTCGAGCACGGCTTCCATCTTGTCAGGATCCGTAACGAAGTACGGCGACAGGTAGCCGCGGTCGAACTGCATGCCATCGACCGTCTCCAGCGTGGTCTCGAGACCCTTCGCCTCTTCGACCGTGATCACGCCGTCCTTGCCGACCTTCTCCATCGCGTCGGCGATCAGGTCGCCGATCACGGAGTCGCTGTTCGCCGAGATCGATGCGACCTGGGCGATTTCCTTCTTGCCCTTGGTGTCTACGGCCATGTCGGCCAGGTAGTCGACGACCTCTAACACGGCAGCATCGATGCCGCGCTTCAGCGCCATCGGGTTCACACCCGCCGTGACGCTCTTCAGGCCCTCGGCGTAGATCGCCTGCGCCAGAACCGTGGCGGTCGTGGTGCCGTCACCCGCGTTGTCGGAGGTCTTGGTCGCGACTTCCTTCACCATCTTCGCGCCAAGGTTCTCGATCGGATCCTCGAGCTCGATTTCCTTCGCCACGGTCACACCGTCCTTCGTGATCGTGGGGCTGCCGAACTTCTTCTCGATGATCACGTTCCGCCCCTTGGGGCCGAGCGTGACCTTGACCGCCGCGGCGAGCTTGTCAACGCCCTTCTTGAGACTCGCGCGTGCGTCGGTGCTGAATTGCAGGTCCTTAGCCATATTCGGATACTCCTCTTAGATACGTGGTCCGGGGTGTCTGCGCTTCGGGTCGGCCGGCTTAGCCGAGCACCGCGAGAACGTCGGATTCCTTGACGATCAGGTAGTCCTTGCCATCAACGGTGACCTCTGTTCCGGAGTACTTTCCGTACAGGACCCGGTCACCCGTGCTGATCTCGACCTTCAGCAGTTCGCCTTGATCGGTACGGCGGCCGGGGCCGACCGCGACCACCTTACCCTGCTGTGGCTTCTCCTTCGCCGTGTCCGGAATGTAGAGACCACCGCGCATCTCCTCGGTCTCCTCCGACGGCTCGACGACGATCCGGTCGGCGAGGGGCTTGATCTTTGCTTTTGCCATGTCCATTCACTCCTGAATACGAACCCTGATGTTCTTGCCGGCGATTCGGCTTTGTTAGCACTCTCGGTTTTGGAGTGCTAAGCACACGGGCCAAAAAATACGGGTGCGTCTCTGCCGGTCAAGGCGACGCCTCCCTGCGAGCGCAACAACGCACACACCGTGCCAGCCCAGATTGGCCTGAAATGGTCGATTTCGGGGGCATTTCCGGCGATTTGACAGGTCGTCGCGGCAGTGCCCCTGCCGTTCCGGCGCGCCGCCTGTCAGGCTGGCACTCGGCGACGGGCGTGAAACCCGGGTGTCCCCTGAGCCGTATGAGACTGTGAAAGATGATTCATGCCGGGCGCGAGCCCTTCGTCAGAGGGGACTGCCCGTGAGGTTCAAAAGGGGGAGGAAAACATGGCTCGCGCGATCATTACGCTGCTTGTCCTCGGTCTGGTGGGAATGACGGTACTCAGCCTGCTGTTCGGGGTGCTGATGCCGCTGCTCATCATCGCCGTCAAGGTCGCACTGGTGCTGGTGGTGGGTTACGGGATTCTCCGGTTGGTCAGCCCGTCGGACGCCGAGAAGGTGCGCGACAAGCTGAATTCGATCAAAGAAGTCCGTTAGCCGACTACCCTGTCGGTCCACCCAGCGCCGTCGCGGCGTCCCGGATCCGTTCCGTGGCGCCGCGAAGTCCATCCGTCAGCTCCTCCAGCGCCCGCTCCAACCCCGCAAGGTCGCCGTTTCTCAGCGCGAGACGCGCCGCTGGAAGCGTAAGCGCCGAATACCCGTTGTCGGGGTCGGAGATCACGGTCATGTTGCGGCTCCATTGCCCGGCCCCGTTCGCGGCGGGAGCAAGCTCCTGGCCAACCTGACGCAGGGATTCGTTCACCCGCTGCGTGGACCCCTGGTCGATCTGGCCCTGGGCCAGTCGAGCCTCGCGAGCCCACAGAAACGCACGCGCCTCTGCCTCCATTCCGTCCGCCGCCACGATTGCGTCGGCAAGCGCGGCGCGAATCCCGGCTCCCGAGTCCACTGTCGGATCCGGTGCGTCCATCACCCCGGCTGCCGGGCTCGACTCGGCGCCTGCCACCCGCAGCGATTCGTTCACCGCTTCCGACAGCGTTACTAGCTCTCTGCGTATCCAGGCGGCCAGTGCGGCGTGGTCGAACGGCAGGACGTCGGCGTTCGCCAGCCGTGCCATCGTCATCGCTGTCATCCGGGCGGCGGCCGCGTGATAGCGGTAACCGGGATCGCCGAATCGTTCCATCCACGCGGGCGTGTCGTACATCGAATGGTAGACGCCTCCCTGTCCCCCGAACCCGAATCCCGCCGCGGGAATGCCGAGGCGCAGGTAGAAACCCTTGTGGTCCGATCCGCCGCCCATCGTGCCCACGGGCGGCTCGGTGAGCTGCTCCTCGGCTGCCCGCGGTTCGTTGACTCGCTCGAGCCACACGTCGATCAGCGGGCGCCCGGAGCCGGGATCCGTGACGTCGGCCGCGACCTCGCGCACGAGGCCGGCCAGCTCGGGAGCGGCCGACGCGCCGAACCTGGCGCCCGATACGGCGCCGTCCTGGTTCACGTAGGCCACGCCGGAACCGCGCAAACGTCCCTCGTGCGCCTCGACCCACTCGATCGATCCGATGATCCCCCACTCCTCGGCGTCCCAGGTCGCGAACACGACGGTGCGCCGGGGCCGGAATCCCTGCTCCGCCAGTTCCGCGAAGGCACGGGCCGCGGCCAGCACGCTCGTCGTGCCGCTCACGTTGTCTGTCGCGCCCGGCCCCCAAGAATCGCGATGTCCGCCTGCGATCACCCACTCATCTGGCCATTCGCTTCCCCGCACGGCCGCGATCGTATTGAACGCCGCCCGGTACGCCGGCTCGCCCTGCTCCATCAGCACGTGCACGCGCGCCGTAGTCGGTCCCGGGCCGACGTGATACGTGAGCGCCAGGCCGCCCTGCCAGCCCTCCGGGGCTTCCGGCCCCTCGAGCGGCCGGAACAGCTCGGCGGCCGCACCGTAGCCGATCGGCACCACGGGGATACGCGACACCCCCGCCATCCTGGACTCCGGCACCCGGGCCGCCCCGGGCAGCGACGGCCCGTTCGGGGTCGAGGGATCGCCGTCGGAATTCAGGATGCTTCCCCGCTGCAGGCCGGTCTCCGGCCGCATCGGACCGTCCGGATACACTTCGCCCTTCACGAATCCGTCGCCCGCGGGATCGTTGTACAGCAGCACCGCGGCGGCGCCGCGTCGCTCGGCCTCGCGCGCCTTGATGCCCCTGAAGCTGCGGCCGTAGCGGGCGAGCACGACCCGCCCTTCGACCGATACGCCCAGGGAGTCGAGCACCTGGTAGTCGGCGGGCAGTCCGTAGTTCACGAACACGACCTCGGCTTCGACGGTCCCGGAGCCCGAGTAGGCGTGGAACGCGGGCACGACGTCGAACCGGGTCGACGGGTCCTCCGGGATCGGGAGCTCCGTGAGGTCGAATTCGACCAGGGTTGGGAACACCCGCTCCACGGACACTTCGAGCGGCTGCGGCATGTACAGGACGAGACTGTCATAGCCGACTTCCAGCCCCGCGGCCGTCAGCCACGCCATGACCGAGTCCCGCGTCGCCCGCTGGCCGGGCGTGCCCGCCATGTGCGAGCGATTCGACAGGCCGCGCGCGAACCTCGCCACGGTGTCCGGATCAATCGCCCTGCGCAGTGCGCGCTCGTACTCCCGCTGGTCCTCCACTGCTCCCGCCCGGAAGCCGGGGATTCCTGCGACGCCGGCCGTCGTGGGCGCTCCTTCCGTCTCGGTCACGGCTCGCGCAGAGTCGGATGACTGGCCGAACGCCGGGAGCGGCGCGGCGAGAAGGATCAGGGCCCCGACCAGCGCTGACTTGTGTACCCGGACGGTCATGCACGATCTCCTTCGGCGTTCGCGAGATGTTGATCGGCGCACACGATCCCTTTCAGTGTCAGGTACGGGTCGACCTCGTGCACACGCCGGCAGTGGGGTGCGACGAGCCCGGCGAGTCCTCCGGTCGCGATCACCAGCGGGTCTTCCGGACCCCACTCGTCGATCAGCCGCCCGACGATCCCGTCGATCGCTTCGACGATCGAGTAAAACACCCCGGATTCCAATGCCTCGACCGTGTTTCGGCCGAGCACCCGAGCAGGAGAGGCGATCTGTACCGACGGCAGCTTCGAACTCAACGTGTGGAGCCGGTCGATTCCGGCGCGCGGCCCGGGCGAGATCACCCCGCCGAGAAAGGCTCCATCGGCCGTGATGCAGTCGAATGTCGTGGCGGTTCCGAGGTCGACCACGATCGTGTCGCGCCCGAACAGGCATGAGGTGGCCAGCGTGTTGACGATCCGGTCGGCTCCCACCGAGTGCGGTTCGTCCACTTCGAGACGGATCGGCAGCTCCGTGCGCCAGTCGATCCGCAGCAGAGGCAGTCCGAGGCGGGCCGCCGCTTCGTCCCACGAGCGATCCAGCGCGGGAACCACGGAGGCCACGACGATCCGTTCCGGCTGCGCCACTCCGTCGGCCCGGGCCGCGAGCAGCGCACTCAGCTGGAGAAACAGTTCGTCGCCTGTCCGGTGCCGCTCCGTGGACAGACGCCAGCTGTCGGCGACTTCGTTGCCGTCAAACAGGCCGAGCATCGTCTCCGTGTTGCCAATGTCGATCGCGAGAATCACTTCGCCTCCCTCACTCGGCCGCCACGGAACCGGCCTGGACCCGTCTCAGGGCTCCCCGGTCAGGGCGGAACAGGAGCGCTCCGTCGGGCGCGATCCCGACGCATACGCCCGGCGTCCCCTGCGACTCCCCCTCCCCGGCGCTCGGAGAAGTCAGCCGGACTCTCCTGTCCCGCAGCCAGTCGTGCCGATCCAGCTCCGTGAGCAAGGCGGCCGTGAGAACCGGCTCCGGGTGCGACAGGTGCGACTCCAGCCCGCGTACGACGGCATCGGCGACATCGACCAGCGAAGCAGGTTGCTCGAGGTGATCGTCGAGCGCCGTTCCCCCGGTGCGCACGTCCTTCGGGGCCTTTCGACCGAGCGATCGCACGTTGACGCCGGCGCCGACCACCAGGTAGCGCGGCGCCGCATCGCTCCAGGCGGCCTCGGCCAGCAGCCCTCCGAACTTGCTGTCTCCGACCATCAGGTCGTTCGGCCACTTCAGCATCGGGCGCAATCCCGGGAAGTAGCGCTCCAGCTCCTCGACGATTCCGAGTCCGGCAAGGATCACCAGCGGCGCCGGATGGGACAGGTCGCGGGGATGGTATACGATGCTCAGGTACACCCCCCCGTCACGCGGCGAATGCCAGACATGCCCGGCTCGCCCCCTGCCCTTCGTCTGCTCGCGGGCGAGCACGATCGTGCCGTCCGGCGCCCCGTCTTCGGCCAGCTGTTTCGCGGCGTCGTTGGTCGACTCCACCGAGTCCAGCACGTGCACATCTGCCCGGGACCAGAGCTCGCGGAGTTGCGCCTCGGTCGGAAATTCCTGCGTCAGATCGGACTTCTTGCTCATGCCTGCCGTACCTGTAGAGAAAGGTCGAGTGCCGGGGCCGAGTGAGTGATCGCACCTGCAGACAGAAAATCTACGCCTGTCTCCCCGATCCGGCGTGCGGTCTCCAGCGTAACACCGCCCGATGCTTCGAGCAGCGGTCGAGGCGGATCGAGGGCCCGAACTCGGGCCACGGCGCGTTCCAGCTGATCGATCGACATGTTGTCGAGCAGGATCCGGTCGGGTCGCGTGTCGGCAGTCTCCCCGGCCAGCGCCTGTTCCAGCTCCGCGAGGTTCGTGACCTCGATCTCCACCTCGAGGCCCGCCCGGCGCGCGGGGCCGAGCGACGCGGCCAGCGCTTCGGCTACGCCACCCGCGGCCCGAATGTGGTTTTCCTTGATCAGCACCATGTCATACAGGCCTGCACGGTGGTTCACCGCACCGCCCGAAGCCGCGGCCAGCTTTTCGAGCCTTCGCCAGCCCGGCGTCGTCTTGCGTGTGTCCAGCACCCGGCAGCCCGTGCCTTCCAGGGTATTCACGAATCGACGTGCCGCGGTGGCGATTCCGGACAGGCGGCCCAGAAAGTTCAATGCCGAGCGCTCGGCCCCGAGAATCGACTCCAGCGAACCGGTAACCCGGAGGACGCGATCGCCCGGGACCACGGCATCGCCGTCCACCAGGTCGACCTCGAGCTCGAGCCGCGGATCGAACCGCCGGAATACGGCGGCAGCCACCTCCACGCCGGCCACGACGCCCGTCGCCTTGGCGACGATCTCCGCCTCCCCGCCGGCGCCGTCCGGGACGGTCCACCGGCTCGTCACGTCTCCCGTGCCAAGATCCTCAGCCAGCGCCGCGTCGATCAATGCTTCGACCCTCAGCGCGTCGCCGAACCGGGTGGGCACCGGCGGCTCGCTCATCGAAGACTCGGCACGAACCAGGCGGCCACGAGGTACGCCGAGCCCACGATCCAGCAGTACACTGCGAACCAGTGAAACGTCCGGTGCTCGAGCATCTTCACGAACAGATGGATCGCCAGCACGCCAGCGACCAGAGCCGTCGCGAAGCCGATCGCGAGCGCGGCGGTCGCCCCGGAATCGGCCGTCGCGCCGATCTCGCCCGCCTGCAGCAGTCCCGCACCGAGGATGGCGGGCACCGACATCAGGAAGGAGAATTCGGCCACCTTCACGGCATCGATCCCCAGTGCCGAGCCGGCGGCCACCGTCGAGCCGGAGCGCGAGATCCCGGGCAGAATCGCCAGCGCCTGCGCGAGCCCGATCCCGAATGCCGCGCCGGGACCGGGGGCCTGCTTCGTGGCGCGGGGGGCGGTGATATGAATCGACCACACGATGAACCCGGTGACGATCAGAAAGAACGCTGCCCAGACCGGGCGTCCGAACATCGCCTTGAAGAAGTCCTCTCCGCCGATCCCCGCTACCGCTGCCGGAATCGAGGCGAGCACGAGCAGCCCGATGTACACCCATGCCTCCCGCTGGCCGCGCAGCGCGCCGGTGGCGAGCGAAGTGACCCGAGCTCGATATACCCACAGCACGGCACACAGAGTCGCCATGTGAACCACGACCTCGAACGTCACGCCAGGCATCTCGAGTCCGAGCAGCGCCTGCGACAGGACGAGGTGTCCACTGCTGGACACGGGCAGGAATTCCGTCAGCCCCTGGATGACGCCGAGCAGTGCAGCCTGCCATATGCTCACGAATCGAGGACCTCGGCGTAGAACTCCTCGTACTGCGGCACCACGCGGTCGTCACGGAACAGGTCCACCGCCCGCTCGCGGCCCGCCACGGACATCCGGGTCCACAGTTCGGAATCGCTGAGCAGCCGCGCGCCGCTCTCGGCCATCGCTTCGAAGTCGCCGACCGGGTGCAGGAATCCGGTCACACCGTCCTCCACGACCTCGGCCAGGCCGGACCCGCTGGTCCCAACCACCGGCACCCCGCTGGCCATCGCCTCGAGCGCCACGAGCCCGAACGACTCCTGCTCGCTCGGAAGCAGGAACAGGTCGGCGCACGACAGGAGTTCCGCCACCGACTCGAGTTTGCCGAGAAAAACGACGTCATCCGTGAGGCCGTATCGTTCGACCTCTTCGTACGCATGGGCGCGCTCCGGCCCATCACCCACCATCACGAGGCGGGCCCTCACCTTCTTTCGAATCCCGGCGAATGCGCCGACGACGTCACCCACCCGTTTCACCTTCCGAAAGTTCGAGATGTGCATCACGATCTTCTCGCCGCCGGGTGCCAGACTGGCGCCGTGGCAGTCGTACTTCGTCCGGTCGAAGACCACGGGGTCGACGAAGTTCGGGATCACGCGGATGTCCGTGCGCCGACAGCGGAACGCCCGGTAGGTCTCGTCACGCAGGTACTCCGAAACGGTCGTCACACCGTCCGAACGCTCGACCGAAAACCGCGTGATCGCCCAGAAGGATGGGTCCTGACCAACCAGCGTTATATCCGTTCCGTGCAGAGTAGTAACAACTTTCAGCTCATGTCCTTCATCAAGTAACATCTGCTCGGCCATCCAGGCGGCAGCGGCATGCGGAATCGCGTAGTGGGCGTGCAGGATGTCCAGGCCGTGCTGCCGCGTGACCTCCCCTACCTGGACGGCCAGGGCCAGCGAATATGGTGGGTACTCGAACAGCGGATAGTGCGGGACCTCGACTTCATGGAAGAACACCCGGTCCCGGAACGTGGTGAGACGGAACGGTTGCGCGTACGAGATGAAGTGCACCTCGTGACCGCGCTCGGCGAGCTTCAGACCGAGTTCGGTCGCCACGGCGCCCGAACCACCGTACGTCGGGTAACAGGCGATTCCGATGTTCATCGTTTCCTTTCGATTTCATCCGCCCGGGCAGCACCGGATCCTCGCGCCAGCTCGATCACCCGGTCGGCCAGCCGGTCGGGCGATTCGGCCGCAGCGAGCCGTACCGTGTCCGCCGGCAGCTGGTGCCGCAGCCAGGTGCGCTGACGCCGGGCGTAGCCCCAGGTGTCTCGAAGGATGCACGCGACGGCAGCGGCGCGCGAGATCCTGCCCTCCATCCAGTCCGCGACGGCCGAGTACCCCAGCGCTCCAAGGGCCGGCGAGTCCGGCCCGTGCCCGGCCGAATGCAGGGCCCGGACTTCGTCCGCCCAGCCACCATCGAGCATCCTCTCGGTGCGCGCTCCGATCCTGTCGCGGTGCCGGTCGGCATCGAGTTCGAGCACGAAGGCCCGCGCCCGGATCGGCTCGGCCTCCGGCATTGCCTTCGCCTGCCACCAGCTCAGCGGGCGCCCGGTGAGGAACGAGACCTCGAGGGCCCGCTGGACCCGCTGCGGGTCGAGCACCGGGAGCCGCGCCGCGAGTGTCGGATCCAGGACCCGCACCCAATCGGCCAGCCGCTCCTGGTCAGCCGCCGCCAGCCAGGCCCCGAGCAGGCTGCGCCGGTTCTCGTCGAGCGGTGGCTCGCGGAAAATCGGCCGAATCAGCGCCCGGTAGAAGAACCCCGTACCCCCCACGAGCAACGGCTCCCTGCCCCGCGCCTCGATCTCGGCGATCCAGCCTCGGGCCAGCCGGGCGAACCGGCCGGCGCCATACCGTTCACCGGGCTCGAGGAAACCCACTCCATGGTGTCGGACCCGCTCCAGCTGCTCGGCCGACGGCGCAGCCGTGCCAATCTCCATACCGCGATACGCCTGCCGGCTGTCCAGGGACACGATCTCGCCGCCGATCCGCTCGGCGACCCGCAGTCCGACCTCGGTCTTGCCTGTGGCCGTCGGTCCGAGCAGCGCGATCAGCGGCGGACGCCCGGTCGCGGTCCGGATCGCCGGCTCAGGTCCGACCGAAGCGCCGGGCCAGCTCATCGAGCGTGAGGCGGAGGATCGTCGGGCGCCCGTGCACGTCGTGTCCGGGCAGTTCTGTGGCGAACAGGCGGTCCACCAGCTCCTCCATCTCGGGTCGGGACAGGGGCTGCCCTGCCTTGATCGCGCCCTTGCATGCCAGGCTCTTGGCGATCCGTTCGTGCTGGTTGCGGGCGGAATTCACGAGTTCGGAACCGTGCGCCAGCTCGCTGACCATCTCCCGGAAGCAGGTCTCGGCATCGAAGCGCTCGTGCAGGTTCGGCACGGCGTGCACGATCACGGTCCGATCGCCGAATTCCTCCAGCTCGAATCCGGCCGCGCGCAGCAGGCCGCTGAGCTCGGCGACGGCGGTCTGCTCGGCCGGCGACAGGCGGAGCGTGAGCGGAAACAACAGGCGCTGCGATGTCCCGCCCTGCCCCTGGAACCGCTCCATCGTCTCCTCGAACAGGATCCGTTCGTGCGCGGAGTGCTGATCGATGACCAGCAGGCCCTGCCTGGTGGGGACGAGGATGTAGGAATCGTGCAGTTGCCACGGACCTGTATGCGTCGGATCGCCCGGTGAAGCCAGGGCCGCGAGCGCCGCCGCATCTGCATCCCCGTCGGCCTCTCCGAACTCGGCTCCACCATCGTCGCCGACTTCGGCGGGCGTCGTCCCGCGCGCCACGAAGAACGCGAGCTGCGAAGCAGGCTCACCCGCGGCCTGCTGCCGCTCGGATCCCTTCCCGGTCTCGATCTCGCTCGGGCGCTCCGCGACGCGCGGCAGGGGAACCGTGACTGTACCGGTCTCGAACGCCGGACCGGCTTCCGGTCCGAATCCGGGCGCGCTCGTGAGGCCGCCGAGCCGCGACCGGACAGCCTCCCGAACCGCATCCCGCACCAGCTTCGGATCGGAAAATCGCACCTCCGCCTTGGCCGGGTGCACGTTCACGTCAACGCCGCCAGCGGGAATGGCCAGGTACAGGAAGGCGCTCGGGCGGAGTCCCGGGGCGACGGTGGTTCGGTACGCATCGTCCAGCTCGCGCACCAGGCCGGGATCGCGAAATGGCCGTCCGTTGACGAACAGGTAGCGTCTGCCGCCGGCGGGCCGGGCGGCGTCCGGGCGCTGAATCAGGCCAGCGATCCGGATCCCGGCAGTTTCCTCGTCCAGCGCCAGCAGCTCTCCTGCCTCGTCCGTTCCCCACAGCTCCCGCACCCGGGCGCCGATGTCGGCCGCGGGAGGCAGGTCCAGCAGTTCGCGGTCGTTGGATGCGATGCGGAAGGATGCGTGCAGATTCCCGAGCGCCAGCAGGATCAGCGCCTCGCTTGCCGCCCGCGTCTCTGCTGCCGCGGAGCGCAGGAACTTGGAGCGGGCCGGCACGTTCTGGAACAGCGAGCGGACGGTCACCGTGGTGCCCCGCCGGCGGGCGATCTCGGATACCGAGACGATGCGGCCGCCCTCCACCCGGATCTGTGTCCCGATCCCACCGCCATCCGGCGCAGTCTGCAGCTCGAACCGGCTCACCGCCGCGATCGACGACAGCGCTTCGCCGCGGAACCCGAACGACGCCACCGACCGAAGGTCCTCCACCGCGCGGATCTTGCTGGTGGCGTGACGATCGAGTGCGAGCAGCGCGTCGGCGCGCTCCATCCCCTCGCCGTCGTCGGCCACGCGGATCCATGTCTTGCCGCCGTTTCGCAGTTCGACGTCGATCCGCTTCGCACCCGCATCGAGCGCGTTCTCCACGAGTTCCTTGACCACCGAGGCCGGTCGCTCCACCACCTCGCCGGCGGCGATCTGGTTCGCGACGTGGTCGGGAAGAATGCGGATTCGCGGGCCGGTGCCGCCCGTCGGGCCGGAGTCGCTCATCTCAGTCGAGCCGGTAGAACGCCCGTGCGTTGCGGCGCGTGAGTTCGGCCACGGCCTCCAGCGCCTGGTCGCGAATCCCGGCGACCGCGGCACAGGTCAGCGGCAGATAGGAGGGTTCGTTGCGGCGTCCCCGATTCGGAACCGGCGCGAGATAAGGGCTGTCGGTCTCGATGAGCAGTCGATCATCCGGCACCCGGCGCACCAGTTCACTTCCCTCGAACCGGCGGAATGACACGATACCGCTGAACGAAACCATCCAGCCGGCATCGAGCCCGGCCTCGAGCAGCGCGGGACCTCCGGTAAAGCAGTGCAGAACACCTCGCACTCCCGACGCGTCCCGCAGCAGCCTCGCGGTCTCAGCATCGGCATCGCGCGAGTGCACCACGATCGGCAGATCCAGCTCGGCGGCCAGCGCCAGCTGGGCCTCGAAGCACTCGTGCTGGCGCTCGCGCGGCGCGTTGTCGTAGTGGAAGTCGAGCCCCGCTTCGCCGATCGCTATTGCCTCGGGCTCCGCCGCGAGATGACGCAGACCGGGGATCGTCGAGTCGTCGAATCGATCAGCTTCGTGGGGATGCAGGCCGGCCGAGCACCACAGGCCGGCCGTCCGGCGGGCCAGGGCGATAGCAGCCGCCGCGTCATCGAGATCCGACGCGATCGTCACCAGCTCGGTCACGCCTTCGGCGCGCGCTCGCGCCATTGTCGGCTCTACGTCGTCGTCAAACGCTTCAGCCGTGAGATGGCAGTGCGAATCGAAAAGGTTCAACCCGCCTTCGCCGGCGCCGCCGACCGACGCTTCTCACGCTTCCGTGACCAGCCCTCGAGCTCCAGCAGCACCGGAGACGCAACGAAGATCGACGAGTACGTACCGATGATCACACCGAGGATCAGCACCAGCGCGAACGGCCGGATCACGGCCCCGCCGATGAAGAACAGGGCGAGCAGCGTCACCAGGGTCGTTCCGCTGGTGAGTACCGTGCGCGGCAGCGTTTCGTTGATGCTGGAGTTGATGATGTCCTCGTAGGAGTCCTTGCGCCGTTTCTTGAGATTTTCCCGGATCCGGTCGAACACGACGATCGTGTCGTTCAGCGAGTACCCGAGGATGGTCAGGATCGCCGCGACGGTCGCCAGGGTGATTTCGATGTTGAACACCGACAGGAAGCCGAACGTGAGCGTGATGTCGTGTGCCGTCGCCACGATGGCGGCGACGCCGAATCGCCACTCGAACCGGAACGCGAGGTAGATCAGGGTCAGCGCGAACGACATCAGGATCGCGATCAGGGCCTTTTCCTTCAGCTCCGACCCGACCTTGGGTCCGACCGCCTCTGTGCGCGCAAATTCCCACGACCCGGTTCCGTAAACGGCGTCGAGCGCTGCCGACACGCTCTCCGAGACCCGACCTTCGCCAGACTCACGGAACGTCACGACCCGGATCAGGTAGTCGTTCGAGTCACCGAACTGCTGGATCTGCGCTCCCTGGAGGCCCTCCGCTCCGATTGCGTCTCGAACTTCGGCAACCGAGGTCGGCTGGGCGAATTCGACCTGGAACAGCGTCCCGCCGGTGAATTCGACGCCTTGCCGCAGTCCGGTGTGCAGGAAGAGCGACACGAGGCCCACTCCGAGCAGGACTGCCGAGAGGATGTAGGCTCGCTTCCGCAGCCCCAGAAAATCGTAATGCGCGTCTTTAAAGAATCTCATCAGTCGCTTATCCGTCGAGTCAGATGCTCAGTTCCTCGGTCGGCCCGCGCCGCTCGAGATAGAGCAGGAAGAATGTCTTGGTCACGAACAGGGCCGTGAAGAACGAGGCGATGATCCCGATGCTCAGGGTCACCGCGAAGCCGCGAATCGGGCCCGTGCCGAACTGGTAGAGGATCGCCGCCGTGATCAACGTCGTCAGGTTCGCGTCGACGATCGCCGACATGGCCTGGTCGAAGCCCTGGTCCACCGCGGTCCGGGCCGTCTTCCCGGCATCCGTTTCTTCCCGGATGCGTTCGAAGATCAGCACGTTGGCGTCAACCGCCATGCCGATCGACAGGATGAGACCGGCGATTCCCGGCAGCGTCAGGGTCGCTCCGAGTCCGGCGAGACCGCCGAGCACGAGCACCACGTACACCCCCAGCGCCAGCACTGCCATCGTGCCGGCGATCCGGTAGTACCAGAGCATCACGAGCACGACGCCGACCAGGCCGATGAGAAACGCGTTCCGGCCCCGGCGGATCGAGTCGGCTCCAAGGGACGGACCGATCGTCCGCTCCTCGACGATGCGGATCGGCTGCGGCAGCGCGCCGGCGCGGAGCACCAGTGCGAGGTCCTGTGCCTCCTGGAAGGCGGACCCTGACCCGAGCTCGATCTGGGCCCGCCGGCTCAGCGTCTGGCGGATCACCGGAGCGCTCTGCACCCGACCGTCCAGCACGATCGCCATCAGACGCCCGACGTTCCGGCTGGTACCGCGCTCGAAGATCCGCGCGCCCTGGCGGGTCATCTCGAACGGTACGATCGGCTGGTTGAACTGCGGGTCGCGCGTCGCCGGGCCGGCATCGGCCAGGTACTCACCCGTGACGAGTGGCTCGGCTTCGAGCACGTACAGCTCGCGGTAGGCAGCGCCGGAAGTCGATTGCGGACTGATTCCCCAGGCGAGCGTCGTGTTCCTTGGCAGGGCAGTCTTCACCGACTCCAGCTCGATGTACCGCGTCACCGTGGGCACGTTCTCCTCTGCGACGAGGAAAACGCCCGGTCGACCCGACTCGAGAAGCAATCCCGTAAGCGGACGCAACGCCGGCTCCTGGCTAGCCGCAGGATCCGGAACCAGCGCGCTGTCGGGCGCCGCCTGCTCTCCCGACTCGGCGGCATCCTGCGGGCTGTCCTCGGCCGCAGCCGAGTCACCTTCCACCGCTCCGAGCGTGTCGGTTCCGGCTTCACCGAGAAGCTGGGTGAGCGCCGGCGCGGGTTCTTCCTCCACCGCGGCGGCGGGGAGGTTCTCCGCGCCGATCGCCTGCACGATCGCCCGATCGAGGCGCGGCAGCGCGTCCCGCACGTTGTCGTCCTCGCGGACGATCATGAACTGGAGGAACGCAGTCCGCTCGACGATCGCCTTGGCCCGCTCCGGATCGTCGATCCCCGCGAGTTCGACGATGATCCGGTGATCCCCGGCCCGCTGGATCGTCGGTTCCCGGACCCCGAACTCGTCGATCCGGTTCCGTACCGTCGTCAGCGTCCGCTCGATCGCGTCCGCCCTGGCCTCGTCGGTCAGCGTCCCGTCGGGATCGTCGATTTCGACGGCGAGGTGCATCCCACCCTGCAGGTCGAGTCCGAGGTTGATCGCCGGGATCTTCTCACCGTTCGGGCCCTCCTTTGGTACCAGGGCCCAGATGCACATGGCCAGGAGGCCGATGATTACGAGAAATCGATTTCGAATTGCGCGCATGGATTACGAACCGGGCTAGTCGATGTCAGACTCTGCGACCGCCATTTCGGGCGGTTCCGACGTAAGCAGGAAAAGTTACGGCAGATCGAGCCCCGGCGAAAGAACCGTGCCCCGGCGCCGCCCGGGGCACGTGAGTGTTGCGGTGTCCGATTTCCGACGGCTCAGCCGGTCGCCGGGGCATCCTTGTGGAGCCCGGTCTTGCGGAGGATATCGTTCATCAGGCACCAGCCGGTGAGCCCCGACTGCAGCAGATTGACACCGACGAACGCCGTGAACAGGAAGAACCACGGGCTGACCCACCAGCCAAGCGACAGACTGATGAGCACCAGGCTTCCTGCGATGACCCTGATCTTGCTCTCGAGTGACATTCCGTATCTCCTCTCCTCCCCGCGAGGGGATTTCCCATTGCGCGCCCGGCCGACGAAGGGTCGGCCGGGTCGGTCCGTCAGATCTCTTCCGCGCAGCCGCAGGCCGCCGTTCGGGTCACATCCATCTCGAACGCCCGGATCGGATGTCGTGGATCCTCCACCGCCGAACAGGAGCGAACTCCGGCCAGCACCCGGTCCGCGTCTGCTTCCGACATGAAGCTGAACACCATGCGGGAGCGGTAGGGCGCGGCCTCACCGTACCATCCGGCCGTCGACCCCTTGCCGTGACCCTCCATCGAAATCTGGCTGTACATCTGGATGTCCAGTTCCCGGAGCAGGCGCTCCACGCACGCCTCGTCCCCTTCGAGGTACGTCAAAAGTATCATCTTCATTGATTCCAACTCCTCAATATTGTTCAGAACAGTCGCGCAGGCGCCCGTCAGGCGCTCGGCGCCATGACTGGCTCGACCTCGACGACCCCGGTCTCCGGCTCGTCATGCTCGCCGCGCGGCCTGCGAATCAGGAAATAGATTCCCGGCACGACGATCAGCGTCAGGATCGTCGACGCCAGCGCTCCGAAGATCAGCGACACGGCGAGTCCCTCGAAGATCGGATCCAGCAGGATCACGAACGCGCCGATCACCACCGTGCCCGCCGTGAGCGCGATCGGACGTGTCCGGACCGCCCCCGCTTCGATTACCGCCTGCTTCAAGGGAACGCCGGCGTTCAGGCGCGCTTCGAGGTAATCGATGAGCAGGATTCCGTTGCGCACCATGATTCCGGCGAGCGCGATCATCCCGATCATCGAAGTGGCCGTGAAGAAGGCGCCCATGATCCAGTGACCCGGCCCGATCCCGACCAGGGTCAGCGGGATCGCCGCCATCATCACGAGCGGCGTGACGAAACTGCCGAACCACGCCACCAGAAGCCCATAGATCAGGACGAGGGCACCCGCGAAGGCGATTCCGAGGTCCCGGAACACTTCGTAGGTGACCTGCCATTCCCCGTCCCACTTCATCACGGGCTGCTCCACCGTGCCCGGCTGGCGAGTGTAGAGCTGACCGAGGGTCGCCCCGCTTTCGAGCGGGATCTCCCCCACCTGGTCCTTGAGGTCGAGAATCGCATACACGGGACTCTCCTCCTCGCCCGCGACCTCCGCCATCACGTAGACGACCCGTTGCCCGTTCTTCCGGTCCACTACCTGCGGTACCGTCGTCTCGACCATCTGCCCGAGTTCTCCGATCGGGACCATCGCTCCCGTCGCGGAGGCGACATGCAGACCTCCCAGCCTGCCCGGGCCCGATCTCTCGGACTCGGGAAGTCGGACCCGCACCGGAATCCGCCGCCGGGCTTCGGGCGCGGAGAGATACGTCGCCACCTGGCCGGCAAGGCCGACCCGCATGCCGTACACGACCTGCTCCTTGCGCACGCCGGACAGCGCCGCCTTCTCTTCGTCCACCGCGAACCGGAGCTCGCGCTGCGGAGAAACCAGCGACCAGTCCACGTCAACGACGCTCGGATGAGCGACGAACAGGCCCATCACCTGCTCGGCGACCTCCCGCTGCTGCGCGGGGTCCGGGCCGTACACCTCGGCCACGAGCGTGCTGATCACCGGCGGACCCGGCGGGACCTCGACGACCTTCGCCCGCACATCACCGCCGGCCGCCGCCACGACCGAATCGACGATCGGACGGATCCGGCGCGCGACGTCGTGGCTCTGGTCCTTCTTCATGCCGAACATCCCTTTCGACTTCCGCAATTCCTTCGGGATGTTGACCTGAATGTCGGCCACGTTCGGGCCTTCGCGCAGGTAGTAGTGCCGGATCAGGCCGTTGAAATTGAACGGCGCGGCCTTCCCCGTATACACCTGCACATCGTGCACTTCCGGCACCTCGACGAGCCCTCTCGCCACGTCGAGAGCCACCGCCGTCGTGCGCTCCAGGGTGGTGCCTTCGGGCATGTCGAGGATGATCTGCACCTCGGTCTTGTCGTCGAACGGCAGCATTTTCACCGCGACCGAGCGGTTGAGGAACAGCACGGTCGAAGCGAGCAGCAGTCCGACCACTACGAGCAGCGAGATGACCAGCCGCCGCGGCCGGTCCAGCAGCGGCTCCATCATTGCCTTGTAGGCCCGGTAGATCTTCGTTTCCTCGAGCACGTACTTCGGTGCGTCGTCGTCTTCGCCGTGTGCCTTGCCGAGCAGCCGGAAGGCCAGCCACGGCGTGCCGATCAGGGCCACCATCAGCGAGAACATCATCGCCAGGCTCGCGCCGATCGGCATCGGGCTCATGTACGGCCCCATCAAGCCCGACACGAACAGCATCGGGAGCACCGCCGCGATCACCGTCAGCGTCGCCAGGATCGTCGGGTTCCCGACCTCGTCCACCGCCATTCGGGCCGCTGCTCGGAGCGGCCGGTCGCGCATCTTGAAGTGCCGCTCCATGTTCTCGGCCACGATGATCGAGTCGTCGATCACGATCCCCGTGACGAAGATCAGGGCGAACAGCGTCACGCGGTTGAGCGTGTATCCGAAGATCTGGTACACGAACAGGGTCAGGGCAAAGGTGATCGGCACGGCCAGCATCACGACAAGCGCGCTGCGCCAGCCCATGAACACCGCGACGACGATGCCCACCGCGATCACCGCGCCCACCAGGTGGTGCTTAAGCGTCTCCACCTTTTCACGGGCGGTCTCGCCGTAGTTCCTCGTCACCAGCGCCTCGATGTCGTCCGGTATCACCCGACCCTCGAGACGCTCCAGCGCGTGCTCCAGGTTGTTGCCGACCAGGGTAGCGTCGGCGCCGGGACGCTTTGAGACCGCGATCGTCACCTGAGGAGCGAGCGCCTCGCCCGGAGTCCCGTGAAAGGTGTAACTCGTCACCTCGCCCGGTCCGTCCAGCACCTCGGCCACGTCGCCTACCTGCACCAGCCGTCCCTCGTGCACGCCGAGAACGACGTTGGACAAGTCCTCCGCGTTTGTGAGAAACGGTCCACCTACGACTCGCACGACTTCGTCGGCCTGCGAGTAGCGGCCCGCCTCCATGCTCACGTTCGCGGCCTTGAGCCGCTCTACCAACATGCCCGGGTCGACTCCGAGCTCAGCCGCCCGCTCCGGCTGGAGCTGGACCCGGATCTCGCGCGGGGAACCGCCGATCACCTCGACGTCGCGGACGTCGGGCACCGCCTCGAACGATGTCGCGACCTCTTCCGCTACGCGGCGGATTTCGTCCGGAGACCGGTCCGCGGTCAACGTCGCCGTGAAGAACGGGACATCGTCGATGCTCACCGTCTTGACGAGCGGGAACTGGAGTCCCGGGGGCATGCGATCCGCGTACTTGAGCAGCGTGGCGTAGAGCCGGACGAGACTGTCCTCGAGGTCGCGGCCGACCTCGTAGCGTACCGTGACCAGCCCGAAGCCCGGCTGCGCGTGACTGTAGACGTATTCGACGCCGTTGATCCCGGAGAGCACGTTCTCGAGCGGAATCAGCGCCCGATTCTCCACCTCCTCGGGCGAGGCACCTGGCATGGGAAGGTAGATGTCCGCCAGCGGAACGATGATCTGGGGCTCCTCCTCGCTCGGGAGCGTGGCGCTGGTGTAGATCCCCAGCGCCAGGGCCGCCCCGAGGAGTAGCGGTGTGATCTTCGATCCGATAAACGCGTCGGAAAGCCGACCGGCGATGCCCGCCTTCACGACACCCCCTCACCCGCCGCGGCGGGATCCCAGTCCTGTTCCCGAACGTTCGCCGCCCGGGTCCCGTCCAGCAGCGTCGGGGACGGGGTGCGAACGACCCTGGTGCCCGGCTCGAGACCGGACAGGATCTCGACCATGCCTTCGGCCGTCCGTCCGGGCCGGATCCAGCGAAGCCGCAGCACCCCATCCTCCAGCGCGAACACTCCGGTCAGTTGCCCCTCGCGAACCACGGCATCCGCCGGCACCAGGAGTCCCGGCTGCTCGATCCCCGCAATTGCGATCCTCACGAACATGCCCGGAAGCGGCGTGTGCTCAGCGGAATCGTCGAACCGCGCCTCAAGACGGAATCGGTTGCTCGCCTGCTCGATCACCGGAACCCGTCGGGTGACGGTAGCCGGCCAGTGCCTACCGGTCTCGTCATCCAGAACCCGGACAGCGTCACCGACGGCGATGCGCCCGGCCAGCGGTGCCGGTGCGTCCGCCACGACCTTCACGCCGCTGGAGCCGGACACGGTCATCACCGGCTGTCCCGGACTCGCGAGGTCACCGGGATCGACATAGCGCGCGGTGACCGTGCCGGCGAAGGGAGCCTTGAGCACCACGTAGTCACGATTGGCCCGGGCCTCGTCGAGATGCGCTTGCGCCATCTCCATCTGCGCTCGTGCCTGGTCCAGTTCCTGGTCCGTCGCCGCGCCGTCGCGCGCGAGATTCTCGAGCCTCTGATAGGTCTTCGTCGAGATTGTCACATTGGCCTCGGCCGCGGCGACCGCCGACTCGACACCGGCACCGTCCAGCCGCACGAGAACCTGTCCGGGTCGAACCCGGGCGCCGACTTCCGCATGTACTGACTGCACGGTGCCGCTGGCGCGAGTCGCCAGACTCGCTTCTTGAGCGGCCACGACGCGAGCCGGGACCAGCTGTGAGCCGGCTGCGGTCACCACGGAGCTCACCGTCACGTCCTGTGGCTCGTGCGTCCGTTCGATCTGGCCCGGCTCGTCTTTGCCGCAGGCCGCCGCGACGAGCGCGAGCGCGGGAATCAGGAACAGATATGATCGCTTCATCGAATTCACTCGCTCGTATGTTGGGTGGTCACGTATCGCAGGCGGGCCTCCGCCATCCGGTATCCGGCAGTCGCATTGATTGCCCGGCTGCGCGCCTGCGCGGCCCGGGAGTCGGCGGCGAGAAGGTCGGTCGCCGTAGCGAGCCCTTCGTCGAACCGCATTCGCATCAGGTCCCGCCCCAGCGAGGCGGCGCTGTCGCCCACTACGGCGGCGCTCGCCGCACGGTGCGCCGCGTCCACCGCGTCGCTCGCCTCGAGCACCTCTGCTCGCGCCGAGCGCAGGGTCGCGTCGTACCGGGTCTCCGCCATCGCGCGTTGGGCATCAGCCCGCTTCGTATCGGCACTTCGACTGAGTCCTGAGAAAACATTCCAGCGCAGGGCGAGCCCCCCGACCCAGTTGTCACCGTCGGACTGGAAGAGGCCGGATCCGTGCATCGAATAGCCTGCGAAGGCGTCCAGCTCCGGCAGGTAGCCGAGCTTTGCCCGGCTGCTGTTGGCGGCTGCGGCGTCACGAGCCCGATCCAGGGCGTGCAGGTCGGCACGGAGAGTCGGATCGAAACCGACCAGTTCGGTGCTGCCGGCAACGCCCGCGCCGGAATCCCTCTCGCCTCCATGCGGATCCGCCACGGCCAGTCGCAGCGTGTCGGTGAGTACCGGCCTCACTTCCGGTCCCCAGCCCAGGAATACCGCGAGCTGACGGTACGCATCCGATTCCCGGCGCTCGGCATCGATTCGGACGGCCACGGAGCCCTGCAGGTCGGCTTCCGCCTGCAGCACTTCGGCGCGGGTAAGCAATCCCTCCGCCTCCCGGCGCGCGAACACGTCGCGGGCCGAACGGGCCGCTTCTTCGGACTGCACGGCAGCCCGCGTCTGCGCCGCGGCCCGCTGTGCCTCGTAGTACAGGACCTCGGTCTGCAGCACCGTGGCTTCCCGGGTCCGCAGCTCCTGCCAATCTGCGGCTTCCGCCGCGTTGGAGGCAGCAGAGCGTCCTGCCCACACCTGGGGGCTGAGCAGCTTCCACTGTAGAGTCGCTCCCGTCGCCCAGTCGCTGATCGGGTCGGGGTTGTTCAACGCATCCAGCGCCAGGTCCGACTCGCTGAAGATCCCCTGCCGCAGCTTGGTCCCGAAGGCGAATACCGGGTCGTTCGACCGGGTCCAGCCTGTCGCGACATCGATCCGCGGCCACAGGAATGAGGACGCTTGCTTCGCGTCCGCGTGCGCGACATCGGTTCCTGCCCTGGCGATCGCCAGACCGGCGTTCCCCTCCAGCGCCGCGGCGATCGCTTCATCCAGACTGATCGATCTTTCGGCCGATGCCTGTTGCCCGAACGCCACCGACGGAGTGACAGCAAGGATCGCGATGCCGAGCCAGAGTTTCCGGCGTGAAATGATTCTCATCGGGAATTCGCTTTCTACCGACTGGTGCCGTTGCGACGCGGCGCCGTGTCCACGTCACAAGCACGCAGACAGTTCATGATCTGGACGACTTTTTCGTCCAGTACGTCGTAGAACACGTTTACGCCCTCGCGGCGACTCCGGAGGATTCCCTTGTCGCGCATCAGGCTGAGGTGTTGAGACGCCGTGGCCTGCTCCAGATCCAGGGCTTCCTGCACGGCGCTCACGTTGAGCTCCCCGCGGTTGTCGAGCAGCTCGATGATCCGAAGTCGGATCGGGTGACCGATGCAGCGCAGCACGCGCGAAGCATCCTGCACGACGTCGACGCTGATTCGAGCGGTCTTCCCGACCATTTCCCCTCCTCTGATACCTGCTTTTCAGGCACCCCACTCGGGGCGCTCACCCCTGGACACAAAGACATATATATATTTGAATATCTACGTTGTCAACACCCTGCTGTTCGGGCGGGAGATCGGGATCGGCGAAACGAAGAGGTGGGAACGGGACGCCGGTCGGCGTCCCCCGGAATATCAGCGGCGGCGGCGGCCCCGGGCGAGGCGGGAACGTGGTGTGACGTCAGCCGGGATCTCCACCCGTTTGCCCAGGTCGGGTGAGAACGAGGGCTCGAATCCTTCCACGACAGCCCTCGGGATCGGCGTGCCTGTCAGTTTCTCGATTTCCCTGACCATCATGACCTCATGCGGCGACATCAGGGTGACTGCGTCTCCGGTCTGGTCTCCGCGCGCCGTGCGGCCCACCCGGTGGACGTAGTCTTTAGCATCATCCGGGACATCGAAATTCACGACATGTGTGATGCCCACGATGTCGAGCCCCCTGGCGGCCACGTTCGTCGCCACGAGTACGCGGGTCTTCCCTTCCCTGAACTTCGTCAGGCTGCGAGTCCGGTCGGCCTGCCCCTTGTCGCCGTGGAGGTCGTCCACCGACACGCCCTTCTTCTTCAGGAACTCGCACAGATACGCCGCCGTGCTCTTCATCCGCGTGAACACGATCGCCGGACCCGTTCCCCAGGAGTCGAGGAGGTAATAGACCAGCGCCTGTTTGCTGGCGTAGTCGACGGGATGCAGCACCTGCGTGATTCCGGAAGCGGCGGCCTGGAATCCGACCTGGACGGACACCGGGTCCCGCATCATCTCCTGTGCCAGGCCGAGGATCGCGTCCGGCATCGTCGCCGAAAAGAGCAGGGTCTGCCGGTCGGGCTGCGTCTGTCGCACGATCTTCCGGACGTCGTCGATGAACCCCATGTCGAGCATCCGATCCGCTTCATCCAGCACCAGGACCTCGATGCTGTCCAGATTCAAGGTGCGACGCTCCAGGTGATCCAACAGCCGGCCGGGAGTCGCCACGAGTACGTCGCAGCCGAACTTGAGGTCCTTGATCTGCGCCCCGATCGGAACGCCGCCGTACACCACCAGCGACTCCAGCGACAGCCGAGCCCCGTAATGGGCCACGGCCCGCTCCACCTGGTCTGCCAGTTCGCGAGTCGGGGTCAGGATCAGGCCGCGAATCGTCCCGTGATGCTCAGGTGTCCCGGCGAGCCGCTGCAGCATCGGAAGCACGAATGCCGCCGTCTTGCCGGTGCCGGTCTGCGCGCAACCGAAGATGTCGGCGCCGTCCAGCGCCTTGGGAATGGCATCCACCTGGATCGCCGTCGGCTCCGAGTAGCCGCGATCGGCTACCGCATCCAGCAACGGCTCGGTAAGTCCGAGTCCGCGAAAGGCGCTGTCTTCAGGAAGTCCTGTCACGAATTCTCCTCTGGGTCCATTCCCGTGAGCTCGGCGCTGATCTGCCACAGGCGACGGGCGGTGCTTTCGTCTCGAGCGGCCTGTGATGGTCGGGCCGGTTCGAGATCGATGAAGTAGAGTCCGGTGAGTCGCTCGACAGCGGGAGCCACCGAGAGAAACACAGACGTACGCGCTCCCGATTCCGGCGTCTTGAGAAACGGACGCAGCAGCTTGATCGGGGCGAATCCCGAGAACAGCAGCTGAGTCGCGATCACGCCCGGGTGAAGAGCGTTCGCCGTCACACCCGTTCCACTGAATCGGCGGGCGAGTTCCCGATTGAACAGCAGATTCGCGAGTTTCGATTGCGCATAGGCTCTCATTCCGCTGTAGTGCTGCTCGCCGTGCAAGTCGTCGAACCTGATCTGTCCACGCTTGTGCGCCTCCGACGAAACGGTCACGACCCGGGCGGGGGTTGACTTCACCAGGAGGTCTCGCAGCAGGTTCGTCAGCAGGAATGGCGCGAGGTGATTTACCGCGAACTGCGTCTCGAGTCCGTCTGCCGTTGGAGTGTAATTGCGCGTAAACACCCCGGCGTTGTTCACCAGCACGTCGAGTCGGTCGGTCAGTTGCCGGGTCTGCTCGGCCAGAGACCGCACTCCGTCGCCAGTCGAAAGGTCGGCGACCAGGAGTTCGGTGCGGGCACCCGGCACTTCTTCGGACACGGCTGCCCGTGCCTCAGCACCACGCTCGCCATTACGACACGCCATCAGAACGCGGGCGCCCATCCGGGCCAGCTCGGTCGCCGTCGCCCTGCCGATTCCAGCGTTCGCGCCCGTTACGAGCATCGTCTGTTCGCCAATAAGATTCGACATTTCGGCGGAAACCTAATGCATTTTGCCGGGTTGCGCCTGCGGTCGGTCGGGCGCTCCGGCGGAATGGCAGGGAGCTTGCCTCTCGTATGCTGGACGAGCGGTCACGAACACCGATGAGTTTCAGGAACTTCGCGAATCCTGCGGAGGTACTGGGGATAACGGTGTGAACGGGAGAATACGGGGACAGGAATCGATGTTGCAGCGACGCAACGAATCCATATCGAAGGGACTCGTGCCCGGGGGCATTGCCGCCCTGATCGGCCTCGTCTTGCTCGCCTGCGTCCCGGACGCCCCCGGAGATTCGGAGACCGTCGTGGGCCCCGGACCGCAGCCGACACTCGGTGAGTATCAGGTTCACCTTCGCTGGGACCCGCCCGACGAGGACGCCGCTGGCCAGCCGCTCGAAGATCTCGCCGGCTACCGTCTCTACTACGCCCCCGACCTGCTCCGCCGCTCTTCCGAGGAGTACTTGCTGAACACGGGTATGAAGTCCGAGGCACTCGTCACAGGCCTCTCGGCAGGCTCGTGGCAATTCGCGGTCACGGCGATCGATACCGCCGGCAATGAGAGCGATCTCTCCGACATCGTGTTGGTCGAAGTGGGGGCGGAATGATGGCGATGAGGAGTTCGCCCCGTGGCTGGAGGCGGCGGCTGGCGCTGGCCGCCGCGATCGTGCTCGGCCCCCTCGGTCTCAGTTCATCGGGCGCGTCGACAGGTATGGCGCCGGATCCTCCAAGAGACCTGAGAGCGGAGGTTCTGGGCCCCGATGCCGTGAAACTGACCTGGCGCGAGGGCAAGGACGGTTCGGAGCCCAACTTCTATTTCGTGTACCGTGATGGTGAGGCGGTCAAGGCGGTGGATGAGGCCGACTATCCCGAGTGGACCGACACCGGGCCGTCGGCGTGACCGAGTACACCTACCGGGTGGTGGCGATCGACAGCCGCTGGCGAGCGAGCGATCCGAGTTCCCCGGTCACCGTGCGCACCGCCGATGCCAGCCCGCCGGATTCCCCGGGATCCCTGTCTGCCGTCGCGACGCTTTCGGATCGAGTCGAGCTTGCATGGGAACCGGCGCACGACCCCGAGTCCGGTATAGCGTCCTACCAGGTATTGCGAGACGGCAAGAAGAAGGGCACCACCGAGGACACCGGGTTCACCGACGAGACGGTCCAGCCGGAGTCGGAGTACGAATACAAGGTCCGGGCAGTCAATGGATCTGGATATACCGGCGAGTCGGGAGACCCGTTGACCGTCCAGACCCCACCGCTGGCGGATACGACTCCGCCCGCGCCGCCCAACGCGCTGCGCGTCGTTCAGCGCCTGACCGCGTCTACGGTACCAGTCGGGCCTCGCGAGTCGAGGTCAGCTCGAGCGGCAGATCGAATCCCATCGTCGTGACCAGGCCTTTGCTCTGCGATTCCGCCTTCACCGCCAGCAGCACGCCTGCTTCTGGATCCCACACGTATACCGAGCGGGAGTCCCCGTCTGCGGCCAGTTCCACCTCGGCCGGCGCTCCTTGCGGTGTCCCGGTTCCTTCGGCCCGCACCTTCCCCTCGGAAACGATCACCCGGGCCGCGATCCCGTTCCACGTAGTGTCTCCGACGAACCGGGCCGTCCCGGAATAGCTGGTCTCCCCTTCCAGTCCGCCGCCCGATGGCAGCACGTACGCGTGGGGCCAACTGCCGTCCACCGACTCTCCGCCCGGCGGTACTCAAAAGACAACAGGCCAAACACCTGAAATAGTCCGCGATCAAGTTGAGGATTTGGGGATTGTGCCACCTTTGCCGGAAACGGCCGTTATTTCACCTGAAGTTGGTAAAGATGCTTGTCAATGGCTCGATAATTATATTGAGTTTTCCCGACTCATATCACCACGTGGATATGATGGGTTTCATGAAGCTGACGACCCTTTGGTTACTATCTACGATTGCGGCAAGACGCATTGTTTTGCGTTTGGGTGGGAAGACCTTTAGCCCCTCACTCTATATAACATTCTGTGCCCATACCTCTTTATGCAAAATCAACAACAGCTCGTGTGGCTCAAAATGTTCTAGACGCATCAGGATTTACATATCTGTTATTGCCGAGTGATACAACTCCACAAGCTATGATTGCCCAAATGAGTGATCGTATTGCTTTCAATTATAGTTCGATGACACCTTCGGAAAGAGACCTTGAAAAACGTCGTCTTTTGTTTCCTTCTCAACGTGGTTGGTTCTATGATGAGTTTGGTACCAAGATAAAATCCATGATGAATGACAGGGTGTCATGGCTGATTTTCGAGGTTTGCTTCAGTACTAGATGACAATCGACCCTATTATGAATATGTCAATTTAACTCGACGGGATCCGGCTTGAAAACCCATATTTAGCATTACTTGCCAATATGACACCGGCGGATATTAAGCCTTACGCAAAAAAAGGGTCTGCACTGTGGCATGATGGTTTCTTTGCCCGATTTCTTTTATTACACCACCACAAGATGAACCCGCCCAGGAAAGGTCGATTTAATCGTGAAGTGAATATTCCCCAAAATATTATTGAACCATTGAAAAAGTGGCATAAACGACTAGGCATACCAACAATCACAATTCACGATGCCTTAAATAAGGATGGTGATTCTACCGGTCGTCTAAACTTGAACGTGATCATATCAAACAGCATTCTTGCAACTTGAAGCCAGATGCGGAGAGTGCATTTTATAACTATCATGACAGCTTGATTTGTATTGCCCAAGAGCAATCATTAATAGGAAACGATGATTTCATTGGCAACTATGGCAGGTTTGCAGAAAAAGCACTCCGTATTGCTATCCTCTTGGCGAGTCTTGAGAATAATGACTGCATTGAGATGAACCATTGGGCAAGGCTCAAACAATAACGGAGCATTGGCGAGAAAATTTGCATAATTTGGCAGAGCAGGTGAATGGTTCTACTCCGTCTGAAGAACGAACCCGGCAAGATAAAATTTTAGATGTTTTGCAACGTCACGGCCCACAAACAGCTAGTCGGATAAGTCAATTTATTCGCGGGATGAGTGGGCCTGAAGTTGATGATTTGTGTAAACGTCTTGTCAAAACAGACTCATTAGAAATCAGAGATTTAACTCAACGAAAAACCAATATCTATGCCATCCTCTTCTTTAATGATCTCAAACTCAAAAACAATTGGATGACAAATTATGACATCAAGGGTTCTGTCGAAACTTTTCAAATGGAAATAACAAAATCTAATGATATTGATGCGAAAATTTATGCAGAATTGCAACGTCTTTTGGAACTGCGAACACCAAGGGCTTTACGGGAGCGTACGATACTCTTGTTGGCGAAAGCGGCCGTTAATGGAGAGACGCGACAAAGTGTTTTAGCTCGTGGGAGTACGGTTAGTTCGCGTACTTTTCATGATAGCAACAAACAATGGTTCGCTGGTTCAGAACTATTTCGGGAAGTCTTGGAAAATATTACAGAATTGGAGCTGAAGCGCGATTTTCAAGAAAAACAGATGGCTGACGCCATTGCAAGACGAAAGAGGCACGAGGAACGCGCTGCTTTTCTAAATGGAATGAAAACCGATTTAATTGTTTTGAGAGAAGCTATGCTGGATGCTGTTGCCAATGGGGATGTCTTGGTTAAGCCTTCTGAGTACAGTCGGTTTGTGAAGATCGTTTTGACGAAGAACGGGAAGAATTTGGCGATGGACTAAAACAAGAATTGGTCTCCGTTAATGTTCAACAGAAATCAGCTATTGTTGCCGAAAGTGATCAAATAATATTGTCCGATGTGCAAATTCGGGCACTGTCAGATGAGCAAATAGATGCAATTATGAATGGCCGCCCATTGCCACCTGTCGTTGATCCCGCTTTGGATAGGCTCTATTACGTATCTATGGTGATGATTCCGAAAATGATGAATAAAGTAAGGTTCTTTGAGTTGATAAAAAAGACACTAGACAAAAAAGACAGTAGACGTAAGGGCAGATTGTCTAGGAAGTATTATTTCGTGTAGTGTAATGGGTTTGATGTGTTTGACTGTTGAGCCTAAAATTCAAAAGATCGCAAAAGGAATTCATGTAAGCTAACCAGTTTTATTCTTGATAATCCTTTGGAGGCCGCCCTGGTGGACGACGAGTATTTTTGTACTCATCTAATTCCGCCCGTGTTATAAGCCATTGGCGACCAAATTTGCGTCCTAATAGGTTTTCTTGGCAAAGTTGCCGGACTCTGCCTGGGTGACATTTTAGTTCATCTGCTACTTCTTGAATAGTTAAAACATCCATTTAGAAATTGTAACAAATACCTATTGCCGAAAAAACTATTGTTGACAATAACTATTGCTAACAATAGTATTATTGTATTGCGCTGAAAATAATGAATAAAGTTCAAGTGAATTGACAGGTTAACGAGTCAGAATTGGAGGCCGTTTCCTAAGTCAAAGGAGATTTTCCGATGTCAAAGAGAGCCGTTTTATATGCTAGGGTAAGTAGTGATGATACTCGCAAAGATGGACGTAATCTCAACGGACAAATAGAAATGTGCCGCCAGTATGCTGAACAGCATGGATGGCTCATTGTTGATAATTCAGTGGAGGACGATCGAGGAGCAAGTGGGGCAAGTTTTGATTTGCCTCAACTCAATTATGCTCTTGAATTGGCTAAAGATGGCAGATTTGATGTATTAGTAATTAGGGAGCTTGATCGGCTTGCTCGAAAGCTTACCAATTAGTCATAGAGGGTGAATTTCAGCGTTGTGGTGTGCAAATTGAATATGTTCTCGGGGAATATGCAGATACACCGGAGGGAGCTAAACAAACATATCAGGGCTGTAATCGCTGAGTATGAACGAGGAAAAATTAATGAGCGGATGACACGTGGCAAATGTTTGAAAGTGAAATCTGGTAATGTGATGATTTTTGGAAAAGGCTCTCCATTTGGGTATCGGCTTATTGAGGAAAAGGGATGTACAAACTTGAGATAGATGAAACTGAGGCTAATGTCGTTCGGCTTATTTTTCATTGGTATGTAATAGGTGATGAGAATGGTGAACTTTTGTCTATTACAGGAATAGCCAATCGCCTTACAAGTATGCAAGTGCCAACATGGGGAGATAGACATGGTAAAACGCACAAACAAAATAAAAGAGGACATTGGTCAACTGCAACTTTGGCGAATATATTGAGCAATGAATCTTATATAGGAAGCTGGGCTTACAATAAAACAAAAAGGTGATAAATGGAAAACGGCTTAAACGACCAAGATCGAATGGCTAACTATTTCCATACCTGCAATTATTGAACAGAATATCTGGGAGGTGGCACAAAAACGGAAGGAGGTAAATAAAAAGAAATCAAGACGTAATCGAAAATATGATTATTTGATGGCTGGTCAATTGTCTTGTAGTAATTGTGGACAATCTGTACATGGTCGTTCGTCGAGAGTAGTTAACGGCCGTTTGTATAGTTATTATGGCTGTTATGGTGACCGACATGATGCTCCCCAAAAATGCAGTTTGACACCATATAATGCTCAAAAAGAATTAGATAAAGTAATTTGGACATGGGTAAAGTCTTTTCTATTAGACACTACTGTTTTAGAAGCCGGATTATACGCTTATCAATCGGAGCGAGCAGAACAAAACTTTCCACTACAAAACAGACTAGAGGTAGTAGATAGCTTAATAAGAGATCATGAAATGAAATTGAAAGACTTCTTGATATTTATCTGGATGGGGAGATTGCAAAAGAATTATTGGTTGATAGAAAAAATCGTTTAGAGAAAACTATTTCCTCTTTGGAAGATGAAAAGCAACATATATTGTCTCAACTTGAAATGACGACACTTACCGACGAGGATATTATACATCAAAACATTTGCAGTCAAAATCGCAGAAGGCATTGAAGTTGCAGATGAAAATTATGGAGCTGAGAGGCGACTTATTAAGCAATTAGATGTTACTGCCACATTAACCATCATTGAAAACGGAATAAAATTTATTTATGCTCGCTGTGGTCTGGGGAGCGAGGTTTTGACAGCTGTGTCTATACAGACTCGATAGCTTTTGGCAGGAAGCCAAAGTTATAAATACTCATCTTTCGCTTGCGAAAGCTGTTTTACACCCGAAACAGAATCTAAAACAAACTCTTTAGGCCAAAACCTGCGGGTTTGTTGGCAAAAGAGGTAAAAGATTGTGACAAATCAATCATCACGACTACCGGAATTTTATAAAAAATCGGTACCGGAACGCGCTGCCATCGTGGCTGAATGGGCTAGATCTTTCTCCTGATGAGGCGGCCGTTTTGGCCGGACAGGGTTTGCAGCCAGAGCAGGCGGATCTCATGATTGAAAACGTGGTGGGGACTTATGCCCTGCCTTTGGGTATTGCCGCCAATTTTCAGATAAACGGCCGTGATTACCTGATTCCTATGGCCGTTGAAGAACCGAGTGTGGTGGCTGCTATCAGCCATGCAGCTAAATTGATTCGAGCGGGCGGCGGCTTTACTGCCAAAGCCAGCGATCCGGTGATGATTGGGCAGATTCAAGTGCTGGATATTCCTGATATGGACGCGGCCATTGCCGCTCTGGACGCACACAAAGAAGAACTCATGGCGCTGGCAAACAGCAGCGATGCTTTAATGATCCCGGCTGGGTGGTGGGGCACGTGATATTCACCTACGTCCGTTTGCTGACTCACCAGTGGGCCCAATGCTCATTGTCCATCTGCTGTACGATACCCGGGACGCGATGGGCGCTAATTCCGTCAATACGGCGGTGGAGCTGATGGCACCGCGTGTGGCGGAATTGACGGGCGGTCGCACCTTACTGCGCATCCTCTCCAATTTGGCGGATCAACGTACCGCTACTGCCAGCGGTGTGATTCCGGCGGCGGCGCTGGCTAAACACGGCATTTCTGGCGAGGAAGCGGCGCAGCGTATTGCTGAGGCCAACGCCTTTGCCGTGGTAGACCCCTATCGGGCGGCGACTCACAACAAAGGCATCATGAACGGTATTGATGCTGTGGTGGTAGCAACGGGCAATGATTGGCGAGCGATTGAGGCGGGTGCTCATGCTTATGCGGCTAGAAACGGCCGTTATACCTCCCTCACCGATTGGCATGTCAACGAAAATGGCGACTTCTACGGCGAAATCACCCTGCCTATGGCAGTGGGTACGGTTGGCGGCGCGACCAAAGTGCATCCCACCGCCAAAGTCGCCATGAAAATCTTAAATGTGACTCGGCTCAAGAACTGGCTCAGGTTTTGGCCTGTGTCGGTCTGGCTCAAAATCTGGCAGCTATCAAAGCGTTGTCCACCGTAGGCATTCAACAAGGCCACATGCGCCTTCATGCTCGACAGGTAGCCACAGCCGCTGGTGCCACGCCAGAGCAAGTACCAGAAGTCACCGAGCGTATGATCGCCGACAAACAAATCAACAGCGTCCGCGCCCAAGAAATTCTCGCGGAATGAATCAATAACCGTACTGCGTATTCCGTAATCCGACTGAATACGCACTACGCACTACGCAATACGAGGAAATATGAACCAATACAACCCCTCAGATGGACTTATGAAACCCGACCGCCCTGTGGGCATCGTCGGGTATGGCGCATATGGTACCCCGTTACCGTATTCGCGGCGAGGAAATCTCACGTATGTGGACAGGTGGAACCGGTGGTTCACCTGTCAAAGAAAAAGCGGTTAATGGCTTGGATGAAGACGTTGTCACCATGTCGAT
>CALNYN010000004.1:0-96881 GCA_942490755.1 uncultured Gemmatimonadota bacterium | reverse complement strand
ACGGGCCGCTGGCCGTGTTCATGAATCCCTCCGACGCGTACCGCGTTCCATCGACATGGGACAACGCGTTCGTCGGCACCTGGCCCCAAGCACGCGATCTTCCACTTCGACAGCGCACTCATCTCGTCCAAGCTCCGAGCTGCGCCGGCCCGCGCTGCACATCGGCATCTCGAGTCGCGCGTATCTCGGTACTGAAGAACAAGCGCAAGGCGCGCGACCGAGCTGCAGCAAGGCCATTGCGACCTCGAGCCGAACAACTTCGACGCACTCGAGGCACAGAAGAAGCTGCAGCCGCCTGTAGTCGTTCGCACAGCTATTCCGAGCGGGATCAGGCTGCTGAGAGTTTCGACGACCTCGCGCAGCCGCATGGGCTTGGCGAGGAAGAAGTCGGCGCCCGCTGCCGGCAACGCCGGTTCCTCTCGCGCTCCATCGCCACCGGCGCTCACCGCGATGATCGGCAGGTGCTCGTCGGTCTCCTGTTCACGCACGCGCGTGATCACGGCCACGCCGTCCATCACAGGGCAGATAGATGTCGATGATGACCGCGTCCGAATCGCTCGGTTGCCAGGCGGTCAAGGGCGTCTGCGCCGTTCACCGCGGTGCGGAAGTTGAAGCTGAACGCCTTGCCGAACGTGCGCTTCCCCGTGCCGCGGAGGCCATCGCGGATCAGCTTGGCCACGTGGGGGTTGTCTTCGACCACGAGGATCTTGACGAGCAACCCGACGACTGGGATCGCGGTTCTGGATGCGGGTGATGATGCCTTCGACTCGGTCACGACTCGTGGCGTGGTAGTCGGTGAACTCGATGCCGACACCGCTCTCTTCTCCATCGGCGTCTCTGCCAGCATCCAGCGCACCACGCCCTCGATGCTGATGGGTGCGAGCAACCCCGGGAAGGACGGCGAGAGCTTGACGTCGGTCGCCGACGTCGAAGCTGCGCGTGGTGGTGACGAAGATTCCGCCCTCGCAGAGGTTCTCGGTGTAGTCGCTCATCAGCGCCGTCGTATTCCACCACCAGGCGGATCGGTTTTCGCATGTGCGGCACCTTGTTGGCCTCGTTGTCCTCGTTCTCCATCGACGCCGCATCTTACCGCGCCCGCGCGGAGGTTGGAGTTCGTGGCGTTGTTTGGTGGCGCGGCTTGGGCTTGCGCTTGTGGCACGCTGGGATGCGTCATTGTGCGTCCGCGTCTGCGTGGGTCGCGCCCTCGGTGCGCGGATCGGCGCACGGCAGCTCGATGACGAAGATGGCGCCGGTGGGGACGTTGTTGCTCACGCGGATCGTACCGCCGTGCTCGTGGGCGATCTGGTGTGACAAGGCCAGGCCCAGACCCGTGCCGCCCGCCTTGGTGGACACGAATGGATCGAACAGTTTCTGGGTCAGCTCGTCGGTGCTTCCAGGCCCGTTGTCAGCCACCGAGATGCGATCACTGTGGTGTCATTGAAGGACGTGGATACGTTTACCTCCGCGCCGCCCCTGCGTTCCTGGAGCGCCTCGGCCGCGTTGCGCATCAGGTTGCGCAGGGCCTGACGAATCTGCGCATCGTCGATGAGCACTGGGGCCATGGGGTCGTGGAGACGATGCTGAGGGTGACGCCGCGCAGCGACAGCTGCTCGCGCTCGAAGTCGGTGAAGTCGCGGACCAGGCCGTTGATGTCCTCCTCGAGCAGCTTCGGCTTCGGCAGTCGGGCGAACTGCAGGTACTCCTCGGTGATGGCTGTGAGCCTGTCCACCTCGGTGTTGATGGCGCGGCACAGTGCGCGTGCTTCGTCGCTGCGATCAGCCGGGAGCGCACCTAGCTCTTCCTCGAGAAGCTCAGTGTTGAGACCGATCGACGACAGGGGATTGCGGATCTCGTGGGTGATCATCGCGGCCATCTTGCCAACCGCCACGAGTCGCTCGGACCGCACCAGTTCGCGCTCGCGTTCGTCGATCGCCCGTCCCATGACGTTGAACTCCCGCGCGAGATCGGCGACCTCGGCCGGTCCCACTTCGTCGATCAAACCGGCGTAGTCGCCGCTGGCGATGCGCCTGGCCGCGTCGTGCAGTCGCCTGAGGGGCCGCAGGGTGAGGATGGCCCAGATGGTGATGAGCAGGCCCACGAGGATGGCGACGAGCCCGGGTAGATCGTGTACAGGCCGAACGCGTCCAGGCCGGTTTCCAGATGCCGGGCGGTGCTCTCCACGCCGATGCGCTGCTCGCGCTCGAACTGCCATACGCGCGTGTAGAGCTGGCCCTCGCGCGACATCAGCTCCTTCAGGGCACCCGCGGCGTCGCGCAGTTTCGCGCGCTGGTCCTCGGTGATGCCGGGGGCGCCGCTCGGGGGCGGCGCCGGACTGACTGCTTGTGCAGCGGGTGCAGCGGCACGTCGGTGCATCACCAGGACACATAGGTCTGGCTGCGCTTCATCGTGGGCACGTGGACGCGTGGCACGTTACGCAGATCGCGCAGGGTCTTGTCGGCGTCGGCGAGCAGCGCTTGCGCGCGGCGCGAAACCGCCGGATGCGCGCCTCGACCCGGCCTGCGGGGCAATTCTCGCCCACCAGGTCGTCCATGTCCTGCAGGTAGGCGCGCATGCGGTTCTGCTTCTCCGCCATGTCCTTGGCGATGAGCGCGAGCTCGAGGTACCCGAGCCGGATCACCCGAATCTCCGCGCTCAAGCGCTGCAGATTGAGCACCGTGACCGCCGACACCCCGCCAAATGTCAGGATGAGGACAGCGAACCCGACGATGATGCGGGCCGACAAGGTCCTCAAGACCGGAAAGCGCATCCGGGGTCAGCCTATCCCGGATCAGGGGCGCCTGCCAGGGACGGCACCCCAGCAATGCCCGCCCAAGCGCGCGAATTCGCCGAGAAAAGTACCGTGACGGCGCCCGCGTCGGAACGGCACCGTATGTGTGTATAATGCCGCCATATTTCAGCTGCTTATTGAGGTTGTCCATGAGCCGTCGTATCGCGCCAGCATCTCTCGTAGCCCTACTCGTATCCTCGGACTCGCCTTCCGCGTCGGCAAAGCCGGCGGTGGCAGTCCTCGGCCTCGAGGTTATCGACAAGTCCGGCAACGTCGACGAAAAGGCGACCGCCGTCGCCAAGCAGTTGACGAGGCTGCGGCGCCGCGCCTCCGCTGGGCAAGGGGCCGTACATCCTCGCGCCCGACAGCGGCAAGGACCTGCTGGAGATGAAAATTCTGAGCGGTGCGCCAGTGAGGCCCGTGACTGCATGGCCAGCATCCCGGCCACTGACTCCAAGGCCGACCGCCTCATGTACGGCAAGCTCGAGAAGCAGGGCAGTGGCTATCAGGTCTCGCTCAACCTGCTCAACGTGCAGACCAAGTCGATGGAGCGCAACACCAGCGACCTCATCCCCTTCGGCCAGACCTCGGGGCCGGGCATCGCCGAGTGAGGCGCAAGCTCTACTACCGACTCACTGGTATCCCCGACATGGGAACTATCGTTGTGCGGACCAGCACGACCAAAGGCACTGTGCTCGTGGATGGCGAGGTCAAGGGCGTCAATGCGAGCGGCACGCTCACCATCAGTGGCGTGAGCGCCGGCAGCCATCAGGTCTCCGTCGAGAGCGATGACCGACCGACCTTCGAGCAGACGGTGGTGGTCCAGGCCGGCCAGACGGCGACGGTAACGGCAAGCGTTGCCACCGGCGGCACTGGCATCGGTGGCGGCGGCAAGGTCGGCGGCGCAGCCAGCGCAGGGCGTCCCGGCGGTGCATCGTGTTCTATTCTGGACGTCGCTCGTGCTCACGGGCGTGGGCGCGACTGCCATGACCGTGACGGGCCTGCAGGTGCAGGGCTCCTTCAAGGACGATCAGATTGCGGCAGTCGCGGCGTATCAGACCGCCACAGGCATGGAGCTCGACAAGAGCAACGCGTGTAGCGATGCTTCTGCGCGGTCGGGCCCCGAGGCGCAGGCGGTGGTGGATGCGTGTGACGCCGGCAAGTCGCGCGCGAGTCTGTCCAACATCTTCCTCGGTGCGTCCATCGTGACCGCCGTCGCGGCCGGCTACTTCTACTACAAAGGGCTGCGTGGTGCCGAAGGCATCATCGAGCAAGGAGCGCACGAGTCGTCGGCGCAAGCCTGCCCTACGCGCCATCACCGTGGCGCCGCATATCGGACCGAATCAAATCGGCGCCGGTATCGCCCTCGAGTTCTAGTCGTTTGGTCGCTCGGCAGTCTGCCGCCGACGACCCCGCCGCTCACGCTGCTGGTGGGCCGGGCTACGCATCGGTATCGTCGTCGTCGGTAGCGTCGGGGTTGTTGGCGCGATTGAGAACTTCAATCCCGCTTCGTGCTCGGGATCCTCGGCCGGGATCTGGTTGGCGTACTCCTTGGCGCGCTCCGCGTCACCGAGCTGCAGGTGGCAAAGGCCGATGTTGAACAGCACGATGGTGTCCGCGCCGCTCAGCTCCAGTGACCGCTCGAAGAACACGAGGGCTCGGTCGAACTGATGCGGACCATGACGTACCGATGTGGAACGCCAGGTCAGGGCCTCGCCGAGGTGGTAGTAGCGATCCACCTGGTCCACCATGCGCTGGATCTCCAGCGCTTCACCGCTGGTGTTGAAGCGATAGAGGCTGGGCGTGCACTGGGCGAGCAATAGCGGATCGAAGCCGCTCAGGCGGATCAGTGCGAGGATCTGCCGAACACTCATGTCCGCGTGGTGGTCTTCGAGCGCCTTCTTGATGTAGTAGTCGTCGGGGCCGAAGCGTTCCACTGCGTCCTCGAAGGCGACACCCATCTCGCGGTACTCGTTTTCGTCGGCGTCGCCACCACGAGCAAGAACCCCGACACGTTCAGGGATGCGCTGTGGTGGCGGTGCGCATACACGCGGCCACCGAGCCCGCGCCCACGAAGGCGATCAGGTGGTGGTTCACATCCATGGAGATGCTGTGCACGGCCACTGCTGGCACGGTGCGCGACAGCACGGTCTCGTCGTGGATGTGTCCCTTGTCCGCGGTGAGCAGCAGCAGGCGTCCGCCCGTGAAGCTGCGCAGCGCATCCAGGCAGCGTAGGGCGCTGCACGGGAACGAGATGGTGGACCGGGACAGGCGCGTTCGATACAGCTCGAGCAGGTCGTTGAACACCGGCTCCGGGTAGTAGTCGCCTTCGATGTCGCGGGCATCGAAGTAGATGCGCAGTCGTTCCAGGAGCGCGGGGTCTTCGGGGTCGAGTCCTCCTTCACGCTGGTCAACGTCACGGAACCCTCGAGCAGCACGTGGTTCTCGTCCACGTAGAACACATCCTGCAGGATGCTGTCGAAGAAGTAGTTGGCGATGGCCACGACCGGGTTGCGCAGGCTGCCTGCTTCGATGCGCTGCCCGCCGTGGCGCAACGTCATCGCCTGGTCCTCTTCCGCGTCGAAGCGCGCGAAGTCGAGGCGTCCGTCCGCCACCAGCGGCGCCAGTTGCGGGTGTTCTCCCACGCGGCGATGTTTTGGTCCGCGAGGTCGGTCATGACGTGCACGAATCGCACGCCCTCGAGATCTGGGTGACGCTGGCGCTCGGCCAGGCACGTCAGGAAGTAGAGGAGAACCGACCGTGGCCCGCGCCCAGCTCCACCACCTCAGATCGGTTCGTCGCGGTCCAACCCCGCGGCAACGCGCAGTCGCGAGGCGTACGCACACCATGCGCGCGTAGGCGTCGGCGATGAACGTGTTGCTCGGCGTGATGTAGTTGGGCACGATGCGCTCGCGCCACGCGTCCATGCCGCGCTGGGTATAGAAGTGCTGCAGTCGCCACACGAGCGACTGGTCATGGAGCACCTTTTCCTCCACCACGAAGGTGTCGTTGCCTTCGGTGGCGGTGGCTGCAGGCTCGGCGCCGGGCTCGGCGGGCGTTTCCGTGTTCGGCTCTTGTGGGTCCGCCTGGGTCGTTTCGGACATGCAAGCAGTGTCGCCGGTTTCGGTCCCGGTGGCATGGCCTCCGGACAGTTTCTGCCCGCGGAACAGGCGGTTTCGCCAGCGCTGCGCTGACTCTGAGGCCCGAGCGGAATCATCGAAGGTGATCAGCGCGCGTGTTGTAGAGTCGCGCCATGCGGAGGCTTCGCGCGCGCTTCCTGGTTCGTACTCCTGACCTCGCTGTGCTTCGCTGGATGCGGCGACAACATCGGCGTACCCGCCGGACCGTACGACGAGGTCGAACTGACCCACGACGTGCAGGTGGCGGGGCTCGGCGGCGCCGTGCACATCGTGCGCGACGAGTACGGCGTTGCACACATCACCGCCGGCAACGTGCACGACGCCTACTTCGCGCAGGGCTACGTCATGGCGCACGACCGACTACCGCAGATGGACATCCTGCGGCGCTTCAAGCACGGGCACCGTGGCGACTGGGCTCGACGAAGATGCACTCGAATCGGATCTGGAGATGCGCGTGCACCGCATGAAGCCAACGGCGGAAGCGGCGCTCGCGGAGCTGCGGGCGTCGTCGGATCGGTCGACCGCGACCTCGTGGTGGCGGTGGATGCCTTCGCCGCAGGGGTGAACGCCTACGTAACGCACGTCAAGGGCGGCACGTGGCGCATCGACGCCATCCTCGCGGTGTTCGATCGAAGGCGGTTTGCGCCGTGGGAGCCCGCGGACTCCCTCGTGCTCGGTCGGTTCCAGGCCTTCGCCTTGTCCTGGACCACGCCGCTCGAGCTCGACATCACCGACATCATCGAGTCCGCCGCGGTGTTCGATGCGCCCGGAGCGACGCCGAAGCTCGCCGCACGCAAAGGGGCCGGTGCGGATCTGGTTCGTATCAAGCCCATCGACCGCGTTGCCACCATCGACGGATTCCAGATGTGGGCACGGATACGGGCACGCGATCGAACGATCTGAGCGGCGTGGGCTGCAGTGCCGGCGCGGCGAGACCGCCTGCTGTCGCCGACCACCAGCGGCGGTTCCGTAGCGGCCGCAGCCGACCAGCGTCCCAGGGTGCCGCGTGATCTACGCGCTGCGCGCCACGTTTCGCCACAAGGTCCTCGGCCCCCACGCGCTGTTCGTACCGCGCTCCGGGTCCAACAACTGGGCCGTGGCGCCGGCGCACACCACAGGCGGCCCCATGCTCGCCGGCGATCCCCACCTGAGCCTGCCCAATCCATCCATCTTCTACCCGACCCACCTCACCATCCCTGGTCAGCTCGACGTGGAGGGCAGCACCTTCCAGGCATTTCCCGGCGTGCTGCATGGTCACAATGGCAACGTCGCGTGGGCGTCGACCGTGGTCTACCACGATGTGAACGACGTGTACCTGGAGGACATCTTGCCCTGCACAGCTGGCGGAGGTGACTGCGTGGCGTACAAGGGCGAGGTGAAGATCGAGACGTGGCAGGAGACCATCAATCTCGGTTCGCTCGGCACCGTGTTCGACACGCGCACGGTCACCTACGAGCGCGTGCCGCACCACGGGCACATCATCCCCACCATCGAGGAGCTGGTGCCGTCGTTCAGCGCGCGGGCGACCAAGGCGCTCTCCGGTGCGCTACACAGGCCATCAGGTAACGCACGAGGTGAAGTTTCTGTGGCAGCTCAATCGCGCCGTACCGGAGCGGATTCGCGATGGACTGCTTCGCCGGGCTCCGGACGAACGGCAACGGTGCGGCGAGACCTCCCCTCGGTCTTCACATCCTGATGGGGGATTCGGCGCAAGAGAAAGTCGGGAACATGATCGACAACGTGGCGCGGGGGCGCGTCGCGCCGTTCGAAATCACAGTCGAGAAGCCGGCGTGAAGGCTCACGAGTGACATGACAGAGCACCGTGTCATGAATTGACGACCCGGGCTGGCTTGGCGACGGGACGACATCGTACGACATTCGGGAGACATGAGCGTACCTGATACCTCATTCCCACCCGGAGGCGTTCGATGAAGAAGAACATGGGAAAAGTGGACCGCCTGCTGCGCGCAATCGCCGCACTCGTGATCGGCTTTCTTCTGATCAACGGTACGATCAGCGGTACTCTCGGCATTATCCTCGCGATCGTTGCGATCGCATTTCTCGTCACGAGCATGATTTCGTGGTGCCCGGCATACCTTCCGTTCGGGCTTTCGACAGACAGGGGATCGAAGGACTCGACGACCTGATCCGTGAAGAACGGCAAATAGAGGACCTGTATGGTCGCTCTCGCCTGCGTTCCCGACGTCGACTAGAGCTGGAGGCGCAGATGCGTCGCTCGATTCGAATTCTCGTGCCAATCCTGAGTGTCTTCGTGATCGTCGGCGGCGGTCTGACGGCGCAGGAAGCCCCTATGGACCCGACATCCGACACTGGATTGACTTACGCAGTCGGCGCCGACCTCTCCTTCCTCAAAGCGGCCGAAGACCGCGGCGTCCAGTTCAAAGATGAAGGGGTCGTGAAGCCGGGCCTCGAAATCTTCCGGGACCACGGCTACGACTGGATCCGGCTTCGCGTGTTCCACACCCCGACCGAGCTGCCGAACGACCTGGCGTATACGATCGCCCTCGCGCAGGACGCGAAGGCTCGCGGATACCGGTTCCTGCTCGACTACCACTACGCCGATGGCTGGGCCGATCCGCAGAAGCAGCCGATCCCCGCCGCCTGGGACACCACCGACATCGGGGTCCTTGCGGACTCGGTCCGCGAATGGACTGCCTATACGATCCGCGCGTTCCGCGAGGCCGGGGTGATGCCCGAGATGGTGCAGATCGGCAACGAGGTGCGGAACGGGATGATGTGGCCACTGGGGAAGCTGCCGGACAACTGGGACAACTTCGCCAGGCTGTTTCAGGCGGGGCTCGACGGCATCGAACAGGGTCGGGGAGAAGATCCGATGCCATCGATCATGCTGCACTACGACAACGGGGCCGACACGGAGGGGGCGAAGGCGTTCTACGACACGTTCAATCAGTACGGCATCCCGTATGACGTAATCGGATACTCGTACTATCCCTGGTGGCACGGGACCCTGCTGGAACTGCGCGACAACTTCATGTCGACGCTGGAGCACTTTCCGGACAAGGACATCATCCTCGTCGAAGCCGGCTACCGGCCCTACGTGTACGAAGAGCAGGGGCGACCGCCCCCCTACCCCGTCGATGCGCCCGGCGGGCCCCGAAAAGCGTTCCTCGAGGCGGTGAACGAGACCCTGCTCGGGATATCCGACCGCCGGATCAAGGGGATCTTCTGGTGGGAGCCGGCCAGCGCCTGCGACCGGGATTATTTTGACGCGGAGTGCAACGCCCGGCCCGTGATCAACGTGTTCGACAGGTTCAAGCGGAATTAGACAACGCGCCAGCGAGCCACATCGGCAGCACAGGACGCATTGGCATTCCTCTCTTGAAACCGAGCATCAGAACAGGGCGACCGTGACCGGTCCCGGCTCGTCGATCGCATCTTCGATCGTGAGCCGGACGGCCGATACGGAAACGGACTCGAACCTGTCGAGCTTCCGGTAACCGATTGTCGTGCCCCGGCTCAACACCCGCCAGTCATCCCCGACGAGTCCATCCAGCCTGTACCTCGACACAGTCTGCCCGCGTGCGATGTCCTCTCGAAGATCTGCCAGCGAAATGGTCTCCGTGCCGCCCGCATTCACCGCCGGATAACGGTCCACGGCGAACAGGTCGTCGAGGCGCACCCGCATGCCGTGCAGCCGCTTCACGTCGGTCGGGTGCAGCACTCCGTCCTTTGTCGGAGGAACGTTGAGCAGGAGCTTCGAGTTGCGACCCACGGAGGTGAAGAAGAGCTGAACCAGCTCGTCGACTGTCTTCACCCGATCGTCTTCGGACGGGTGATGAAACCACCCCGGACGGATCGATACGTCGGACTCGCCGGGCCGCCAGACCGTGCCGCGCGGATCGCCGTGCTGCAGCATCTCCCTCACTCCGTCGCCCGCCGCACCCTGGGGATTTGACTTTCTGCGACGACGGAAACCGGGTCGCTACCGTGGACCCCAGGTTGGGATCGCCCGCCACGTCCGTGCTCGTTGCCAATCCAGCGCACGTCGGGACCCGCATCGCGAGAACATCACAGCGTCCGGCTGCAGCCTCCCGCACCGGGCTCCAGAACCGGGGCCAGTCGTACTGCTGCCGTTTCCCGTTGGGGCCCTCACCGTTGGCCCCGTCGAACCAGACTTCGTGAATCGGACCGTAGCGCGTGAGCAGTTCGGTGAGCTGGGCGATGTACAGATCGTTGTAGCGAGGCGAGTCGCCGTAGCTCGGCGCGTTCTGGTCCCACGGTGACGAGATACAGACCGACACGGAGGCCCTCGTCGCGGCACGCCGTCACAAATTCTCCCACGACATCGCCCGTGCCTCCACCGCGCCAGGGCGAGCTCGCTGCGACCGTGTGCGCCGTCGTCTCGGACGGCCACAGACAGAAACCATCGTGGTGCTTGGCCGTCAGCACCGCGGCACGGAACCCCGTCTCCCGCGCCGTCCGCGCCCACTGCCGGGCATCGAGTCGAGACGGTGCGAAGTGATCGCCGGGTCCTCGGTCCCGTCCCCCCATTCCCGATCGGTGAACGTGTTGACGCCGAAATGGAGGAACAGCGCGAGTTCGTCCCGCTGCCACAGGAGCTGCGACGGAGTGGGAACCGGACGAGGTGAACGCCCTGACCGCGGCTTCGCCAGCATAGAAGCCTGGAGGAGCGCGCGAGGGAGGACGAGAGCACCGGCCATGGTGGTCAGCAGACGCCGGCGACTGACGTTCATCGCCTACTCACCGTACCCGACTTCCGTTGTCCGACACGCCTACTCGATACCGGGCATCGTGTCGAGGATCACGATCTTCTGCCAGATCTTGTTCGACAGGTTCGACGCAAGAATCTCGATGTCATTCACCGCTTCCAGCACCACTGGATCGTTCACGTACTGGGCGTGCAACGCCGCGAGCTTGCTGCTCAGCGACAGCAGTTCGGTGCAGTAGTCCAGGTAACGTGACAGCTCGAACCTGGTGAACTCCCTCACTGGTGACGAGGCGGTGCGCATCTTCGGAGCGAGCAGGTGCTCGGGATCCTTGGTCAGCTGGTGCATGTCCACGATGTGGACGATCGCGCGCAGCTGGCGCAGGTCGCGCAGCGCGACCCGTCGCTTCAGCCGAACTTCGATCGTGACGAGGAAGAAAATCGCGATCCCGAGGAAGATCAAGTCCTGCGCGGCTGACTCGACGGCCTGCAGGGTGGAACTCACTCCATCGACTTCGAGTGACTGGGATCCGACGAGGGCGATCAGCCCCCCGGACAACACGAGCAGCAGAACCACAGCCGCACCGACGCCGATTCGCACGGGCCAGTACGGGCGTCGCAGCCTGTCGAGCACCGGCTCCGTCTCGTCGGCGATCGTGCAGAGCTCCGCCGCTACCTGGCTCAACCCTGAATCAGGGAATCGCTCCCGGATCCGGCTGGCCAGCTTTCGCAGAGTCTGCTGGACGTGCTCGAGTTTCAGCTCAGTGTACATCAGGCTCCTTCGTGCGTTGCCGTGCGCAACGGTACCTGTTACGACCGCGCCTGTAAATCAGGCACTCACAGAAGTCCATGATCCTTGTGCGAACGGAAAACGGGGGCGCCTCCGGCTGGAAGCACCCCCGCTGATAACGGACGGTCCACTGGAACGACTTCCCGCTACTGAACTGCGGCCCCGACGTCCACGTACCACAGGTTCGTGTCGCCCTCGGCCACCTGGTAATACAGGTCACCATCAGGCGACCATTGCGGATTTCCTTCATCCGAAGCGGTGGTCGTGAGGCGAGTCGGCGCGCCGCCACCCGCGGGCATCACATACAGTTCGTAATTCCCTTCCATATTGCCCTGGTAGACGATCCACTGGCCGTCCGGCGAATACCGTGCGCCGACTTCCCACTCGGGCTCCGATGCGAGCAGCGTGATCGCACCGCTGGCCACGTCGAGCACGGAAATATCGAAGCCCTCTCCGCTGTGGCTGCTTACCAGGATCTGGGATCCGTCGGGAGACCATTCGCCACCCGCATTGTACCCCTCGGACGTCAGCTGACGGAGACCGGAGCCGTCTGCCGATACGACGAACACCTGGGCCTGGCCGCTCTCCGTGTTCTGCGAGGTAAACAGGACCCGGGATCCGTCCGGGCTCCAACGCAGTCCGTTCACGCCGCCCATCGTGGTCAGCCTTCGTACATCGTCTCCCGAAGCAGACGCGACGAACACGTCGCCGTCGCTGTCACCCCGATCCGACACGAATGCGATCCCGGACCCCCCGGGGCTCCATTGCGGGTTCACGTCGTCACCGTCACTCGAGATCAGGAGCTGCTCCCCCGCGCCGTCGGCGGCGATCACGAAGATCTCGCTGGACCCGTTCCGGTCCGACACGAACAGCAGTCGGGTCCCGTCAGGTGACCAGGTGGGCTGGTTGCTGTCGCCCTTGCTCTCGGTGAGGTTGAACGCGTCCTCTCCGGCCACGGGCTTGACCCATACATCGGCGGTCCCGTTGTTGTCCGACACCCAGGCCCACATCTGCCCGTCCGGGCTCAGTGTGGCTGCCGTGTTGTTGTCGGATCCGGAGGTGATCGCCGTGCGATCTCCCCCGGTCGAGGGAATGGAGTAGATGTGCGATTTGGCGGCGTTGTAGGTATAGAAGATCCGCCTGCAGTCGTCGGCGCACACGGGCATGCCCTCCGCGCCATCATCGTTGGTCAGGCGCACGGCTTCTCCACCGTCCGCCGGAATGGCGTAAACGTCCGTCTGGCCATCCCGGTCCGAACGGAACACGATCCAACTGTCATCGACGGCCCACCTCGGGCCGTACTCGTCCGACTCGTCGGTCGTCATCTGCCGGAGCCCGGAACCATCCACTCCGATCGTCCAGATGTCGGCACTACCCGAGCGGTCGGACGCGAACAGCAGCGCGGAACCGTCACTCGACCAGCTCACACCGCCCTCGTCACCTTCGTCATCCGTCAGCTGCCTGGCGCCGCTTCCGTCGGACGCGCTGACCCACACGCTCGCGGTTCCGCTGGCATTTGACATGTAGGCGATCCATTCGCCGTCGGGAGACCAGTCGGCCCCCTGCTTGTTCCCGGATCCGCGGGTGATCTGCGTCGACGCGCCACCGCCCGCCGGAACCGTGTAGAGATTGAACTCTCCACCACTGTTGCCGGAATACAGGATCACGGATCCATCAGGAGACCACACCGGTCCGAACTCGAGGCCCGGATCCGAGGTCAGGCGCGTCGGCTCCCCGCCGTCGGCCGAGATTACGAACACATCCGGCGGCGCGTACAGGTCGGAGGTGTAGGCGATCATCGTCCCGTCGGGAGACCATGCCGATCCGCCCAGCCAGTTCTGGGTGGGTGTGACCTGCACGGGTTCGCCACCGCCGATCGGCATCCGGTACAGGGCGAGCTTCCCGGACTCATCGGACACGTACGCGATGTGCTTTCCGCCCGTGGACACCGTTGGGTGCCGTCTCATCGGACTGCGCGGATGTAAGCTGGACGGCAGCGGCGCGATCATCGTATCCCGCCGTCATGGCGGTATCATCGGCGGAATCTCCGCCGCAGGCACTGGCTGCAACAGCCAGGACCGCGAGAATACAGGGCACAGCAACAGACAACTTCATGCGACAGCACTTTCAGTATAGAGGATGCCCGAGGGTGCTCAAGCGGCTTTCGAGGGCGTCCACTGTGCAGAGATCCAGCCCCGGGGGAGCGGGCTCTTTCGGCCCCCTCCCCCGGGGCCCGCCAGTGTTCAACCAGGCACGCTTCAACCAGGCACACACGAAACGTACGTATCCAGGTCGACTTCGCAGCTGTACGTGTTCCCCTTGAACGTCGCGTTGATGATGCCCGTGTAGGTCAGGGCATCAATGCTCAGGAGTCCTGTGAGGATCTGGGTATCGCTGATGGTCGTGAACTCCATGAGGCCTGCTGACAGCTCCGCGTCGTTCATCAGGTGGCGAACCGATATCCCGAAGCTGTTGACATCGGTATGACACGTCCCACCCGTGTCGACCCAGATATCAGTGCTCATAGTGATCCGCATCGCTTCGGTCTGATCGGGCAGCGACGTCAGTCCGAGGTGGACAACCGTGAACGCCCCGTCCCCAACACGGTCCAGCCCTCCTGGGGGTTCCAGCCACCACTCGAGGCCGAAGATGTCGTCCTGATTCAGCCCGTCGGCCACCACTGCCAGGGGAGCGACGGTTCCATCGATGGTCGTCACTACGCCGTTCAATGTAGCCGAATTCCAGAATTCTCCCGTACTCTCATCGTACCCGAATTCGAACGGCGGTGTGTACGGAGTACGTTCACCTGAGTCCAGCTCATGGAACAGGTGGATGCTGGTCTCGACGACCAGGCCGAGGTGAATGAAAGCCTCCTGCACGCAGTCGACCATCGCGACGAGGTCCGGATCTACGGTCGGAAGACCGCTTGGCACATCGTCGTCACCGCTGCATGCGAGGGGGGATACGGCAAAGAACACTACGATCGGCGCAAGGAGGATTTTGCGCATGGTTCCGACCTCCACGGATTGGAGGGTAGAAGAAGGAATCGAGCCGGGGGGTGGGGCTGCTCCTTCCTGGACACAATCTACCTTCGAGACCGGCGGGTTTCAATCGGATTCGTGCTGGTGGTGCTCGGCCCGCAAACCACCCGTGGCTGGACGTCCGGGCTCCCGGGACGCATAGATTTCTTGTTATGAACGTCAACCTTTATCTCATCTCGCTCGTTGTATTACTGGGAGCCGCCGGGGCGTGGCGTTTCTATCGGTGGCGGTGGCGTCCGCGGCTGCTCGTAGATTCCGTCCCGCGACACACCTCGAGCGGCGCCGGCGCCGTTCCACCAGCGGGAGACGTCGCACCGGACTGGCTCTTGCGGGTACGGAACGAGGGAGCGGCTACCGCAAAGCGGTGCCGCGCGACGCTGCTCCGACTGAGCACGCAGGAGCACGGCCGATGGGTTCGAGTCGAGCCCGATTCGACGGCGTGTCCGATGACGTGGTCAGACGGCTCAGTGGAACGGAATCTGGCCCCGGCGGAAGCAGCCGATCTCCTGGTGATGCGGGGACACGAGTTGCAGCCGGGGCAGTACCGATTCGAAGTCGCCGTGATCAACGGCGAAGAACGCAGGGTGACATTCGAGATTGCGGTTCCGCGGGCGGACCGCTCGGAGGGAATTTGAGTGCGTCACAGGGAAATCGAGATGATCGGGACCGCTGACATATCCGGGATGCGCGAAGTCACGTCGCGATTCCTGCTCGCGGCGCTGGGCGCAATCCTGGTCATCGCCTGGGCAGCCGGGTGCAGCGGCGACGGAGCGCCGATCGATCCGATAACCGGACCGGATCCGGGTGGCGAGGTAGAAATCCCGGGAGACCCGTTCACCGGTGCGGCTTTCACGATCACTCAGGCAGAGATACAGCAACTCGTCACCGATATCGCGCACGACTCGACACTCGGCCGACGCTCCCCGAGCCCCGAACTCGACGAGGTCGCCGAGTATATCGCAGGAGTGTTCGCCGGGGCCGGACTCACTCCTGGCGGCGATGACGGTGGCTACCTGCAGTGGTTCCAGGCGCGCACACCCGGAGAGCCGCTCGCCCCGAACGTGGTCGGCTGGATCGAGGGGTCGGATCCGGAGCTGCGAGACGAGTTCGTCGTGCTGTCGGCCCATTTCGATCACCTCGGCGGAATCGACGACGGGCCCGGGGTGGACCAGATCTACAACGGCGCGGACGACAATGCCTCAGGAACCGCGGCCCTGCTCGAGATCGCCGAGGCCGTCGGCGCCATGAGCACTCCACCCAAGCGATCGGTCGTGTTCCTCGCGGCGAGTGCAGAGGAGCTGGGACTGCGCGGTTCGATCTACTTCCTGAGCCAATCTCAGTTCTCCCCCGCCGCCATGATCGCGAACGTGAATTTCGACATGATCGGGCGGGGAGAGACGAACCACGTGTGGCTGATCCGCCGGACCGACTCCGAGAATGCCGCGGTGGCCCTGGCGGTGGCCGCGCAGCACCAGGACCTGGGTCTCGTACCGGAGGACAGCCCTGACGATGTGTTCATCCAGCGGTCAGACTCGGGTGCGTTCATCCTGAAGGGAATCGATGCGTTGTTCTTTCACAGCGGGCTCCACGCCGAGTACCACGAGGTGTCGGACGAGGTGGCCCTGCTCAACACGCTGAAGATCGAGAAGGTCGCAAAGCTGGGATACTGGGTGGCCGTCGAGCTGGCGGGACGGCCCTGAGGCCGGGAGGAATGATGCGATCGCACAACTGGTTTTTTCGGGTTGTCGCCCCGTCGATCGGGGCTCTTCTGGTCACGGTTCTTTCGCTGTCGTGCGGTGATGATGTCACCGGGCCGAACGGCGGATTCTCAGCGGACCTCCAGCTGGCAGCGCAGTCGATCACGGCGGCGGACGTCGCGACCCACGTCGGTGTGCTCGCGGATGACTCGATGTTCGGTCGCTGGTCGCCGAGCCCGCAGCTGAACAGGGCGGCCGCCTACATTGCCGACGAGTTCTCGCGAGCCGGACTGCAGCCGGGTAACGACGGAGAGTTCCTGCAGTGGTTTGCGCTCCCGAGCGCCCAGGTTCTACCGGGATCGTTCACCCGCCTCGACTCCGGGACCGGCGCGGCCCTGCCATTCAGCTTCCAGGGGCCGGTCCCCAGCGGTCCGGTTCCAGGCGAGCCTGGTGGCGACTTCGTCGCTCCGAACGTGATCGGCTGGATCGAGGGTTCTGACCCCCAGCTCAACCACGAGTACATCGTATTCACAGCGCATTTCGACCACATAGGTACCTCTCCGGTCGCGTCACCGACGGGAGACGACGTGTTCAACGGAGCCGATGACAACGCGTCCGGCACCGCGGCCCTGCTCGAGATCGCCGAAGCATTCGGATCGCTCGATACGCCGCCTGCCCGGTCGGTGCTGTTCATCGCCACCAGCGCTGAAGAGCGAGGGCTCGTCGGGGCGATGTACTACACCAGCTATCCGACGTTTCCGCTGGAGAACGCGATCGCCAACCTGAACCTGGACATGATCGGCCGAAACGATCCGGCTACGGTACAGGTAATCCGCCAGTCGACCTCCGATCTCGGAGCGCTGGTGCAGAGTGTTGCCGCAGCTCACGGCGACATCGGCGTTGCGCCGATCGACAGTCCCGACGACCAGCTGGTCCGGCGTTCCGACTGTTTCGCGTTCCTGCTGGCCGGGATCGACGCGTTGTTCTTCCACAGCGGCCTGCACGACGACTACCACGGGCTGGATGATGAGCCGGAACGACTCGATGCGGGCAAGGCGGCCGCGGTGGCGCGGCTCGCCTACTGGGTAGGGGTGGAACTTGTAGACTGAATCGTCCGGCGCGCCGCACCATGGGGCGCGCCGGAATCTAGAATGACCGCTACTCGGCGGACGCCTGCAGGTAGGCCGTCAGCCGTTGCTTTTCGGCTTCACTTGGCGGCGCCATTCCGAGAATCTCCATCATCGCGCTCATCCGGTACACGAGCGCCTGCGCTCCTTCAGGCCCATGCGCCGTCCGCGACGGGGTCTCGTGACACAGGGAGCAGTATTCCAGGTACAGCATGTCATCTGGACCGTCCCCGACCTCGCCCGGAGTGGCGGCGGGAAGTGCGTTCCGGGTGAAGTAGGCGAGAAGCGAGTCCTGGTCTTCGACGGGCGGGATGTTGGCGGACTGCAGACCCGCCATCAGCATCTCGTCTACCGCTCCCTCGACCCGCTCTCCAGCCAGTCGATCACGCAGGGTTCGGGTCCGCATGTGCATCCGCCTCAGCAGGATCGGCCACTCGGCTGCGGTGTGCATCTTTGGGCTCGCCACGCCGTGGCATTGCATGCAGTACACCTGCTGCAGCGAGGCGCCGCGCGCCTCGGGCTCCGGAAGGTCCGCGAGTCGATAGCTCGTGGGCGGAAGACCCGTCCCCGTCGAGGCGACGAGCCGCCAGCGCTGTCCGTTCGACAGGTTCTCGGCCTGCGGGCCTGCGAGGTCCGCCAGCAGACTGTCGAATGCAGCGCGATCGATACCACCGGTGGGCTCGGCGGCATCCGGCCCGGCGCAGGCGCCCAGGCCAATTACCGCGGCCAGGATCGCCGCAGTCAATACCGGCATTCGGCTCCGGTCCCGCCCCTCGATGTGGTCTCTCGGCTCGTGCCCGTCGCTCATGCTCGACCCCTCCGTCGAACGCCTTCTGACATTCACTCTGACCGTCCGGTTCGGCCCGGTCGTCCGGACGGAAACCTCCGGACTTGAACACCGGGAGGATACCACCTCCGGTCGGAACTCGCCACGTTCGGAACTCCGCGCCGTGGCAAGGCGATTGCAGTAGAACAGGACCGGTCGCGCGGGTCTCCGAACGGCCTGCGACATCTGCCAGGAGTACGGGGCCGATCCCGTTCACCTCCTCGGCCTCGCAGCCGGAAACCTGCGAGCACGGGAGGGACGGCACGGCCGAAGGACGGTGGAGTGCATCATGAGCGAAACTTCACAGAAATCGATCCGGCACGGAACGGATGAGCGAGTGCTCGTGCTGTGCTGGGGCAATCCCGGACGGCTGGACGAAGGACTGGCTCCGTGTCTTGCCGACCGGCTGAGGACGCTCGACATCCCGGGCGTCAAGGTCGAGTCCGCAGTTCAGCTCCAGGCTGCGCATGCTGAGCAGATAGGAGTGGCGGACCTCGTCGTATTCGTCGATGCGGCCGCGACTGGACCAGCCCCATTTCTTGCCAAACCGGTCGGACCGCTGGGGTGCCCCGAGTCAAGCACGCGCGCCTTGGAGCCGGGCACAATGCTGGCGCTCACGAAGGAGATTCTCGGAGCCTGTCCCCGGGCGATTCTGCTCGGCGTGCGCGGCTACTCATTCGGCGGGTCTGGTGAAAAGCTGTCGGATCGAGCGGAACGCAATCTCCAGGCGGCCAGCGCTTGGCTCGCCGCCGCGTTGGCTCCGCCGACCGAAAACCTCGCCATTTCATGAGGACACTCTGAGCCACTCTCGGGACAGGGTGGCCGAACTCTGCTGACGGTCCCCGGCTCCCGGATGCAGAAAAGGCCGGCCATCTCTGACCGACCTTCCAGTCGGGGCGCCCGGATTTGAACCGGGGACCTCTGCGTCCCGAACGCAGCGCTCTACCGGACTGAGCCACGCCCCGATATTGGGAATCCATCTAAGCGGGTGACCGGGTTATTCGCATGCAACGCATGCTCAGTCCCGGCCACTTTCCTTCCATGCGTCTTCTTCTAAGCGGGTGACCGGGTTATTCGCATGCAACGCATGCTCAGTCCCGGCCACTTTCCTTCCATGCGTCTTCTTCTAAGCGGGTGACCGGGTTATTCGCATGCAACGCATGCTCAGTCCCGGCCACTTTCCTTCCATGCGTCTTCTTCTAAGCGGGTGACCGGGTTATTCGCATGCAACGCATGCTCAGTCCCGGCCACTTTCCTTCCATGCGTCTTCTTCTAAGCGGGTGACCGGGTTCGAACCGGCGACCTCAACCTTGGCAAGGTTGCGCTCTACCAGCTGAGCTACACCCGCGAAGCAAGCCACCGGTCGGATTTGAACCGACGACCGCTCGATTACGAATCGAGTGCTCTACCCCTGAGCTACGGTGGCCCGTGGAGTGGAGCCGGCGGGAGTCGAACCCGCGACCTCATGAGTGCGATTCATGCGCTCTCCCAACTGAGCTACGGCCCCAATGCTTCCACTTCCTGCCGCTTGATCGGCCCAGGGTGCTCTCCCCGGTCGCGCCGCAGAAGCGACCCTTCTTGCGCCCCCGGCGCGAAAAGCACTGAGCTACGGCCCCAATGCTTCCACTGTCGACATTACCGGCAGGCTTGGTTCCTACCAGGCAATTCTTGGGACGGGGCTGACGGGACTCGAACCCGCGACCTCCGGTGTGACAGACCGGCACTCTAACCAACTGAGCTACAGCCCCAACTCACCGCTGCTTTGTAAAAAAACCAGAGAACCGCAGGAATCCTGCGGTTCGGGTGCTGTCCTCGATCGGCCGCACCCGACTTCTCGATGGGGCCTACTGGACTCGAACCAGCGACCTCTACGATGTCAACGTAGCGCTCTAGCCAACTGAGCTAAGGCCCCCGAGACAGCGAAAGCGGGGCCTGAGCCCCGCTCGTCAGACAGCAGAAAATAGAACGGGGTGTGGCCGGGGTCAAGGTCGGATCATGCCCGACCGAACACCGGCCGCCGGGTCCCGTCGCACGGCTCGCCAGGAGCTCGCCCGAGGTCGCGAAACATGCCGATCGACCCCCTCCTGCGGGTTGCGCGGGTCCCGCGACATGATACCTTGACGCGGCTCGGTCCGAAGAGTCGCGACGTCCCACGTATATGCCGGGTGTGGGAGACGCGCTGAGCGATCCGTCTATAGAGTGACATCGATTCATGAAGCTACCCATAAGGCTCATCGGAGCCGCTACATTCGTGGTGGCCCTGAGCGGACTCCTCATCGCCCTTTCCGGCCCGGCCGGGGACGGTCCTGCCCCTGCGGCAGTGGTGGCCCAGGAGCAGGCGAATCAGGCCAATCCGGCCGAGCAGGAGCTCCCGCCGGGGATCAAGCCCCGCACGCCCACCGGGCAGACGGCGGAAGAGGCGATCGCGGCACACATGGTTGCCTCCGAAGGTCCCGAACAGCCGATCCCGTTCAGCCACCGGTTCCATTCCCAGGAGCTCGCGATGCAGTGCGAGTACTGCCACGGGGGAACCGAGTCGTCGGTCATCGCCGTGATTCCCCCCGTGGAGCTCTGCATGGGCTGCCATCGGATCGTGGGAGTGCAGCTCGAGCCGATCCAGCGCCTGCGCGGCTACTGGGAAAGAGGCGAGCCCGTTCAGTGGGAGCGGATCTACAAGACGCCTGACTTCGTGCAGTTCCCGCACCGGGCCCACATCCGCTCGCAGGTCGAGTGCGAGGAGTGTCACGGCAAGGTCGAGGAGATGGACAGGGTCTACAAGTTCGCATCGCTCAAGATGGGTTGGTGTCTCGATTGTCATTGGGCGGAGGGCGAGGACACGGACGTGGCCACCGACCGGCTGCTCTCGGAGGAATTTCCACCGCCGCCGACTCCGGAGGGTCGTCAGCCGCACGGGCTATACCCGCGTGCCATCGATCAGGAATACGCTTCGAGCCGCGGTCCGATCGATTGTACCGCATGTCATTATTGAAATCCGGCACCGGTAGCGAATGAATAACGGCGATAGACATATGAACGGCGAGACGTCCCGACGGGACTTCCTCAAGGTCCTGGGCGTCGCTGGTGCCGGGGCGGCAGCCACGAGCTGCGGACCGCCGGACATGGGTGACAAGCTCATTCCGTACCTGGTGCCGCCCGAGGACATCGTCCCGGGCACGAACGTGGCGTATGCGACGCTCCTGAAGAACGGCGGACCCGAGCACCTGGGGCTGTACGCCAACGTGCGGGATGGTCGGGTGATCAAGCTCGAGGGAAATCCGCGGTTTCCGAACCGGGGACGTCTCTCGGCGCTGGCGCAGTCGGCACTCCAGGATCTGTACGATCCGGATCGGATTCAAGGTCCCAGGAAGCTCGATGCCAATGGGTTCGTCGAAACCGATTGGGATGAAGCGATCGCGGCGGTTGCCGGCGTTTCCGCGCCCGGACGGACGGTCCTGCTCACGGGGTCAGTCACCGGCTCCGCAGCCGGGTTCTATGCACAGTGGGCCGAGGCGATCGGAGCCGAATGGGTCGCGTGGGAGCCCCTGGGCCTCGAGGCGCTGAGCACGGCGCATGAGATCGCGTTCGGTATCCCGGGGATTCCGTCCTACGAGATCAACCGGGCGGATCGAATCGTCTCGTTCGGAGCGGATTTCCTGGGTACCTGGCTGGCGCCCGTCGAGTTCGCGGCGCGGTTCGCGGATGCCCGGAACATCGAGAGTGGACACCACGCCAAGTTCACGCACGTCGGACCGCGGTTGTCGCTCACCGGGTTGAACGCCGACGAGTGGATTTCCGTCCGGCCCGGCACCGAGGGCATCGTCGCGCTCGCGGTCGCCTCCGAGGTCGCCCGACGCAAAGGCGGCGGAGCGGCAACGCGACTGGAGGGGATTCTGTCCCGCTTCACTCCGGCTGCCGTGGCGGAACACGCCGGCGTCGAGCCGGCCCGGATCGAGCACCTCGCCGAGGAGCTCGCGTCGGCGAATCAGCCGGTCGTGCTGCCCCCCGACATCTCCGGCCAGGGAGCGGGATCCACGGAAGCACACCTCGCGGTGGCGTTGCTCAACCTGGTCTGCGGCGCCATCGGCACGACTGTTCGACCGGGCGCCGGTCCGACGCGCGGTGCGTCCGCCAGCGCCGCAACGATGCGGAACCTGGTCGAGCATATGAACTCCGGGACAATCGACACGATGATCGTCGCCGGGGCGAACCCCGTGTACGGCCTCCCGAAGTCACTCGGCTTTGCCGAGGCGTTCGCCGGGATCGCCAACCGCGTGTCTCTCGGCTCTCACCTTGATGAAACGGCCGCCGCGTCAAACTGGCTGCTGCCGGCGAACCACGAGCTGGAATCGTGGGGCGACGCCGAGATCCGACCGGACGTATGGGCCGTGGCCCAGCCCGTGATGCGCCCGATCTTCGACACGCGACAGGCCGAAGACGTGCTGCTGTCGATTGCCGCTGCTACCGGCCGCGCCTCGTTCGAGGTGGCCGACTGGAAGGGATGGCTCGAGGCAGACTGGCGTACGAATTACGAGCAGGAGGCTCCCAGCCAGGCGCCGTTCGAAGAATTCTGGTTCGCCCTGCTGCAGGCCGGAGCCGTGCGACGCAAACCGGCTCAGCCGGATCCAGCGGCGACGCTGGCTCCCGCTGCCGCGAATTATCCGTTCACGCTGCCCGAGCAGGTGTCCGGCCTGAAGCTCACGACGTACGCCACGGCACAGCTGTACGACGGTCGAGGCGCGAACCGCTCCTGGATGCAGGAACTGCCGGACGCGGTCTCGAAGGCCGTGTGGAACTCGTGGGTGGAGATTCATCCGGCCACGGCGGTGCCGCTGGGCCTCGAGACGGGCGACCTCGTGGAGGTACGCACTTCGGCGGGCTCCGTGACTGCCCCTGCATTCCTGTACGAAGGAATCCGGCCCGACACGATCGCGATCCCGCTCGGGCAGGGACACACGCAGTTCGGCCGCAACGCGCAGGGGCGAGGCGTGAACGCGCTCGACCTGCTGGATGGCACGGTAGACGGACGCAGCGGCGCACTGGCGTTCGCCGGGGCGTCGGTAGAAATCACTGCTGTCGGGAGGCGCGGTAAACTGGCGATCATGCAGGGGAACGACACCGATCTCGACCGCGAGATCGGCGAGTTGATGCGGGTGGACGACGCCCTGGAGGCGATCGGCGGCCACCGCGTGGACTTGAGGCAGATTCTCGAGAACGCCTGGGACTCGGATCCCAAGAGTCCGTATCGCTGGGCGATGTCGATCGACCTGAATGCCTGTACGGGATGTGGTGCGTGCGTCACGGCCTGCTACGCGGAGAACAACATTCCGGCCGTCGGAGAGGACCTCTGCGCCCAGGGACGTGAGATGTCCTGGATGCAGATCATGCGGTACTTCGAGCACACCGAGGACGACGGCTTCCAGACGGTGCATGTCCCTGTGCTGTGCCAGCAGTGCGGAGACGCTCCGTGCGAGCCCGTTTGCCCGGTCTACGCCGCGTATCACAGCCCCGAGGGACTGAACGCGCAGGTTTACAACCGGTGCGTCGGGACCCGGTATTGCGCTAACAACTGCCCCTACAAGGTCCGGCGCTTCAACTGGTTTACCTACGAGCATCCGTATCCGCTCAACCTGCAACTGAATCCGGACGTCACGGTCCGCCAGACCGGCGTCATGGAGAAGTGCACGTTCTGCGTCCAGCGGATCAACCGCGCAAAGCTCGACGCCAAGGCCGAGGGACGGCAGGTGCAGGACGGTGACTTCCAGACCGCTTGCATGCAGGGGTGTCCGACCCAGGCGATCGTGTTCGGGAACCTGAAGGATCCCGAGAGCCAGGTGTCCCGAATATCAAAGGGGGCCCGGGCCTACCACATGCTGGGTGAGCTCAATACGCGACCTGCGATCACCTACCTGGCTGGAGTGTCTCATGCCAGGTTGTCGCAGTCCGGACACGACGAGCACGGCGAAGAGGACGGAGCGGCAGGGGAGCATGAACCCGCCGCCGAAACCGGTCACTGAGCGACCGGTCACCGAGAAACCGACAGGGTCTGATGGCGACAGCGGAAATCGAAGTGCCGAGGGAGGCACTGCCCACTCTCGAGCAGGCGAACGACGACATCAGTCGTCCGATATATGCGCCCTCCTGGCGGTACTACCTGCTCCTGGCGATCTGCGGCGTAGGTATCCTCGCCGGCGGAATCGCCTGGGCGATCCAGATAAGGAACGGCATCGGGATGGCCGGGATCAACAACCCGGTCAGCTGGGGCGTCTACATCGTCACGTTCGTGTTCTGGGTCGGTATCGCGCATAGCGGCACGCTGATCTCGGCCGTGCTCTACCTGGTGCGCTCGGGCTGGCGCACGACGATCAACCGCGCCGCCGAGGCGATGACGATCTTCGCGGTGATGACTGCGGGTCTGTTTCCGCTCATCCATCTCGGCCGCGTGTGGTACTTCTACTACCTGGTACCGTATCCCTCGACGCGCCTCCTCTGGCCGAATTTCAAGTCGCCGCTCGTTTGGGACATGTTCGCGATCGGCACCTACTTCACGATCAGCCTGGTGTTCTGGTACCTCGGGCTGATTCCGGACCTCGCGGTCCTGCGGGACAAGTTCACCGGCGTGAAGAAGAAGCTCTACGGTACGTTCGCGCTCGGCTGGCAGGGCTCGGTGAAGGACTGGAGTCATTACCGCCGGCTGTATCTCTACCTGGCCGGTATCGCCACGCCGCTCGTGCTCTCGGTGCACAGCGTCGTGTCGTGGGACTTCGCGATGGGGATCGTACCGGGCTGGCACTCGACGATCTTCGCCCCGTACTTCGTGGCCGGCGCGATCTTCTCGGGGATCGCAATGGTGATCACGATCATGATCCCGATGCGCTGGGCGTTCGGACTCGAGAAGTACATCACGAAGTATCACTTCGACAACATGGCAAAGCTGCTCCTGTTTACCTCGCTGATCGTCGGCTACGCCTACGCGCTGGAGTTCTTCCTCGCCTGGTGGGTCAACGATCCGATCGAGAAGGAGAGTTTCGCCTGGCGGGCCAACGGATTTTACGCGGGGCCCTTCTGGATCATGGTGTTCTGCAACGTCGTCGTCCCGATGAGCCTGTGGTTCAAACGCACCCGCAACAGCCTCGCGGCCCTGTTCGCGGTCACGATCTTCGTCAACATCGGCATGTGGTACGAGCGCTTCGTGATCATCGTCACCTCGCTTGCCCACGAGTACGAGCCCGGTGGCTGGGGGATCTACGTCCCCAGTACGACCGAGATCCTGATCCTGATCGGGAGCTTCGCGTGGTTCTTCTTCTGGTTCCTTCTGTTCTCCCGGACGCTGCCCGTAATCAGCATCGCGGAGGTGAAGGAACACCTGGCACACGAGCATGAGCACGGCCATTGAGATGAGCGGCATTCTCGCCCACTACGACACGCTCGGCGCCACGCGCGCCGCGATCGAGCGCCTGCGCGAAGCGGGGCACTCCGACCTCGACGTGTTCTCGCCCTTCCCGGCTCCCGAGCTCGAGGAGGCGATGGGCATCGAGTCCAGCCCGGTCCGGCGCTGGGCGCTGATCGGGGGGATCACCGGGTTCGCGACGGCGACGGCCCTGACCGGGCTGACGGCACTGGCGTATCCGCTGGTCACTCAAGGGAAGCCGATTCTCGCCTGGCCTGCCTTCTTCGTGATCATGTTCGAGATGACGATCCTGTTCACCGGCCTGTTCGGCTTCGCCGGCGTGTTGTACCACACGCACCGATCCCGGAAGCAATTGTCGGCCGGATATCGCGAGGTGTTCTCAGTGGACCGGTTCGGGGTCTACCTGCGAGATGCCGGAGCGAACATGACCGAGATCGAGACGCTGCTCCAGGACACCGGCGCGATCGAGATCGAGGAGGTGGCCGCGTGAGGCCCGGGCTGCGGCGGATCCGCCCACTCGTCCTGGTGCTCGGACTGAGCGTGGCCCTGACGGGCTGTGACGATCAGGTCAAACGGGTTCCGTGGTTCAAAACGATGTTCCGCACCGCCTCGGTCCGGACGTACGAGGCCGAGCTGCCGACCCCGCCGGAGGGCACGGTTCACTTCGGAGCGCAGAGACACTTCGACCTGCTGGCCGCCGACACGCTGCTCGCCAATCCGCTGCAGCCGACGCCCGAGGTCCTGGAGCAGGGTGAGGTGTTGTTCCTGCAGTACTGCGTGATGTGCCACGGCGAAGAGGGCGCGGGCGACGGACCTGTCGTGGGCGAGAATCGTCTTCCGCCACTCCCGACCCTGAACCTGCTTTCCGATCGGGCGAAGAACGACCTGTCGGACGGCTACATCTGGGGAATGATCGCCAACGGACGTGGTGTCATGCCGCACTATCGCCGGATCCCGCACGAGGACCGGTGGCAGATCGTCGAATACGTCCGGGAGCTGCAGACTCGCGCGGCGGGCGGCGCGCCCACCGGGTCCAACGATACGCAGGCCGGCAATGAGTGACGAGCACAACTTGAGCGCGCACACATCGACCGTGACGCCCGAACGGGCGTTGAGCACGGTGCACGGACGGATCAGCGGCCTCGCGGCGGGTCTGTGGCTCGGCGCAGCCGCGGTCGGAATCGTCGGGTTCTTCTTCGCGCTGAGAATCGATCCGCAGCGTGCCTGGATGTCCGTGTGGTCGAACTTCCTGTTCTGGACGGCCCTGGCACAGGCGGGAATCATCTTCGGCGCAGTGCTGGTCGTAGCCAAGGGACACTGGGGCAAACCGTTCCGCCGCGTCGCAGAGGCGACGGGAGCGTTCCTGCCGTTCTCGCTTCTCGTGTTCGCGGGCATGTATTTCGGGGCATCCTACATCTTCCCGTGGATGAAGCCGGGATTCGAGGGCCACATCAACCGGACCTGGCTCACGCACGACGGCGTATTCGTGCGCAACGGAATTCTGCTGGCGATCCTGTTCGCCACGAGCTGGTGGTTCCTCCGCCTGTCGTTGCGGCCCGACGCCCCGCTCATCGCGAGCAAGCAGACGGGCTGGAGAAAGAGCGTCCTCGAGAGGATGAGTCGCGGTTGGCGGGGCGATGAGGAAGAGGCCGAGCGTTCGCGCCGCACGCTTTCCTGGCTGGCCCCCGTGCTGATCGGGATGTGGGTTCTCGTGTTCAGCTTCCTGTCGTTCGATCTCACGATGTCGCTGATGCCGAGCTTCATGAGCGTGATCTGGGGCGCCCTGTACTTCGTCGGCGGCTGGCTTTGCCTGCTCGCCCTCGTGGCGTTTCTGTCGCACCGTTACAAGGAGCACTACAGCCTCGAAGACGTATGGGGGAAGTGGGAGTATCACGATCTCGGCAAACTGATGTTTGCCTTCGTGATCTTCTGGAGCTACCTCTGGTTCTCACAATTCCTGCCGATCTGGTACGGGAACATCGGCCGTGAGACCCAATTCTTCGAACTGCGGACCGAGAACGGGTTCGGACCGTTCCTGTGGGCCCAGATGGCACTGATTTTCTTCATTCCCTTCGCGCTGCTCCTGTGGCGCCGGCCGAAGATGCGGTCCCGTCATCTGGCGTCCGTCGGCATGGTGATCCTGGTCGGATTCTGGCTCGAGCGCTGGATGCAGGTCGTGCCGTCGGTGTGGAAGGGCGATGGGATCCCGCTGGGGTGGCCCGAGATCGCGATCACGCTCGGCTTTCTCGGGCTGTTCGGTCTCAGCTATTCCGTGTATGCGAGCCTGACGGCCAAGATTCCGGTGAGCGAGGCGCTGATCGTCGGCGAGAGGTCGCGCGGCCCCTGATGCGCGTGTCGGTCTCTTGACCGAGGCAGAGTCAGCCGGACACGCCGGGATGCAGTCCAGGCCGGCAGGATCCTCCAGTCTCGTGTCAGATGTGGCGGGGTTCGTCCTCCATCGGCCGGACATTGCCACGCCCGTCGCGGTCGAGTCCGACTCCTGGCGCGAAGACTACACCCTCCGCATCGCTCAGCGCACCGGCGTGGACGTCTCGGTCTTTTCCATCCTCAATATCCACCGGATCGGGATCGATGCGCCCGTGGAGGTCGTATTCGAGGAAGTGGAGCAATGGAACGGCGGCTCGGCCTGCTGGCCGGACCACCTCGCAATGATCGAAGCGATCCCTGGCGAGCAGGACGGTTTCCGGGTCGTGCTGTTCGGTCACATGAGGATCATGCGCTGGCTCCGGAAGCACCTCGGATCGCAGTTCGGCACGCTGTTTCGCGCCACCGTGGCTGAGGCCCGGCGAGTCCCGAGTCTTCAGGATGTCGACAACGCCCGGTTCTTCCTGTGGAACTGCTCGGGTGGCTATCCGATCGGGGTGTTTTCGATCTTCGTTCGTTCGGCGATTCCGGAGAGAGGGGAAGCCGAGCCCACCCATGTGTTCTTCGCGGTCGGCTTCAACCCGTTCGGCCACGCATTCCTGGGAAGGATCGGACCGATCCGCACGATCTGGCAGGCCGTGCACGACAGCGTCACGTCGAACGTGCTGAACAGGTTCAAACACCAGTGCGAGGACAGCTTCCGTGACCTGCAGCTGGGCGCCGTGCGGGAGTCGGACTGAGCCGGACCTACGGACCTGCGAAAGCCTCCTCGACAATCGCCTGTTGCTCCAGCGCATGCGTGGCGGCGTGCCCCCCGGCCGGACTCGCGCTCGCCGGTCTGCCGATATAGCGAATCGTCAGATCGGACCCGACAAGCCGTTCGAGCAGCGGCCGCACGAATTCCCACGCGCCCATGTTCGCCGGCTCTTCCTGGACCCAGGCCAGCTCCTCGAGCGCCGGATAGGCCGCGAGAATTTCCTGGAGTTGCTCCGCCGGAAACGGGTGGATCCGCTCCAGCCGGGCCACGTCCACCTGCGGGCTCGCATCCCACTCCCCGGAGCCGCGCAGGTCGTAGAACACCTTGCCGCTGCAGAGCACGAGCCTTCGCACGTCTCCGAGGACCGACTCATCCCGCAGACCGGGAAGCACGGGGCGGAAGTAGCCGGAGGTCAGCTCGTTTAGCGAGGAGCGCGCTGCCGGGTTACGAAGCAGGCTCTTCGGCGTCATCAGGACGAGCGGACGTCGGGCCGGCCGCAGGGCCTGCAGCCGCAGGAGGTGGAAGTACTGTGCCGGGGTCGTGAGATTCGCGACCCTGATGTTCCGTTCGGCCGACAGCTGGAGAAACCGCTCCAGCCGGGCGCTCGAGTGCTCGGGCCCCTGCCCCTCGTAGCCATGCGGGAGGAGCAGCGCGAGCCTGGACTCCTGACCCCACTTCGACCGGCCCGCGACGATAAACTGGTCGATGATCGCCTGCGCGACGTTCGCGAAGTCCCCGAACTGCGCTTCCCACAGCACGAGGGTGTCAGTGGCAGTCGCACTGTATCCGTACTCGAACCCGAGCACGGCCGCCTCCGATAACGGACTGTTCCACACCTGGAACTGCGCCTGGTCGGGTGACAGGTGTTTCAACGCGGTCCACTTCTCCCCGTTGTTCGCGTCGTGTAGCACCAGGTGCCGCTGACTGAACGTTCCGCGCTCCGAGTCTTCTCCGCTCAGCCGGATCGGCACTCCCTCGGCGAGCAGGCTGGCAAATGCCAGGCTCTCGGCGTGCGCCCAGTCGATCGCGTCCTCGATCGATGACTTCCGTCGTTCGAGTTGTCGACCGAGTTTCGGAAACGGAATGAAGCCTTCCGGCCAGCTATAAAGCGTCTCGTTCAGCTCGCGCAGCCGGTCGTCCCCGGGAGCTGCGAGCGATTCGCGCCAGCCTGCTTCCTCCTCGGTCAGCACCTCGTCGTAACCGCGTGGTCGTTCCCGTTCGACCTTCATACCGATTCCGAGCGTCGTGCCGGCGGTCGTCTCGTAGACCTCCAGTTCCCCCGGTCCCTCGGCCTCATCCTCATCGAGGACGTCCTGCCGAGCTTCGTTCAGGCGTGTCGCCGTCTGCGCGGCCATCTCATCAGTCTCGGACTGCTCCAGCACTCCTTCCTCGACCAGGCGATCCGACCAGATCTGTCGAACGGTGGGGTGTCCCTGGATTTCCTGGTACATCACGGGCTGCGTGTAAGCCGGCTCATCGCCCTCGTTGTGGCCGTGCCGGCGATAGCCGACCAGGTCCACGACCACGTCTTCCGCGAACTCCATGTGGAAGTCGATCGCCAGCTGGACCGCGGAGAGGCAGGCCTCGGGATCGTCAGCGTTGACGTGCAGGATCGGGAACCGGAATCCCAGCGCGATATCGCTCGCATACCGGCTGGAACGTGTATCTCCCGGATCGGTCGTAAACCCGAGCTGGTTGTTGGCCACGATGTGGATCGTGCCGCCGTTCTCGTAGCCGTGCAGCCGGGCCATGTTCAGGGTCTCGGACACGATTCCCTGCCCCATGAACGCCGAGTCGCCGTGCACGAGGATCGGGAGGACGGAGGTCCCGAAAGCATCCAGGCTGCTCTCGTCCTCGCCGGTTACGGGCATGCCGCTCTCCCGTGCGAGAAGTTCCCGCGCGGCGCGCGCCATCCCCTGGACGACCGGGTTCACGTGTTCGAGATGGCTCGGATTCGGGGCGAGCGAGATCTCCAGGGCACCGACGGAAGAGCGTATGAGCTGCTTGGCGCCCACGTGGTATTTCACGTCACCCGAGCCGGCCTCGGAGATCCGCGGCTGCATACCGCGTGACCAGCGGCCCTCGAAATCGGCGAGCAGCGACTCGTACGGGAAGCCGATGATGTGGGCGAGCACGTTCAGTCTGCCCCGGTGCGCCATTCCGATGAAGAACTTCCGGGTTCCGGCGAGCGCGGTGCGGCGGATGATCCGGCGGATCATCGGCACCATCATGTCGATTCCCTCGATCGAGAATCGCTTCTGCCCCAGGTACGCCCGCTGCAGGAAGGTCTCGAGCCCCTCCACTTCCGTCAGGATCCTCAGCAGGTGGACCTTTCCATCCCGGTCCACCGGATCCAGGTGCCTACCCGACTCGATGTACTCCACCAGCCAGTTCCACTGGACGGGGTCGTCCATGTGGTCCAGTTCGTAACCGATCCGGCTGCAGTAGATCTGCCGCAAGCTGCGGATCGCGTCGAGCGCGGTGTCACCGTGCCGGTTGAGTCCGATCGCGGCGGCAGGAATCTGCTCGAGGTCTGCTTCGCTCACTCCATGGAAGCCGGGATCCAGCGCCGGATGACCCGGGGGGCTGGAGCCCAGGGGGTCGATCGGAACCGCCAGGTGGCCCAGTGTCCGGTAGGACTCGACCAGGCTTCCGGCTGCCGCGGCGGATCGCAGACGGTCGGTCAGCGTCGCCGGGTCCAGGCCCGGAGCCGGTGAAGCAGCTGGCGCTGCCGGCAGTCGCGGTCCGTTCCCGATCCAGTCCGCGATGGATGGAGGCACGAAGCCCCGGTCGCGCAGGTCCTTCTCGTACAGCTGCTCGGCATATCCGGCGTTGTAGCCGTCCGCCGTCCGTTCGTCGCTCATGTCGTCTCGGGTCCAGGGCTGGTCGATCGTCGCGTCTCCGCACAAAGAGAACCCGGCCTCCGCTGAGCGGCGGCCGGGAGTCAAAGGTAGGGGTTCTAACCGTCCGCACAAGCAGTATGCAACACCGCTATTCCTCGCCCGGAAACCGTACCGCCCGCAACACTGGATAGACCTGGTCCTCACCAACTTGCACCACCGACCATGCCGCGAGACCGTCGTCGGACCGGGGCTCGAGCAGCAGCGCCGCGAGGCGGCCGAGCGGCTGATCGGTCGCGACGACGATCGTCTCCGCCGGGAGCTCCACGGATGCTGGTTCCCAGCTGCCGAACAGCGTGGTCGGGTTCCGACGCTGATACTCGCGCTCCGACACCTGTGTCGAGTCCGCCGTGAACACCTCGACCTCGAGGCGCATCGCAGCCCCCAGCGTCCGGGTCCGGATGCCATGCGCCTTCAGCCGCTCGATCGTCTCTCCCTCCGTCGCGGAAACCAGGTAGGCGGCCGGGATGGTGGCGGTCAGCGTCGACCGAAAGCTCGTGTAGTCGGGCATCCGTTCTGCTCGCCGGGCGTCCTCCCGGATCAGCATCCGCTGACCGCTGTACGGATTCCTTTCCTCGCGTACCTCTCCCATCAGGATCGTGATCGTGTCGCCGCGCTGCAGCTCCGCCGTCAACGAGATCTCCGTGCCCGCCACGGGCCTCGCGTCGGCACGATTCACGATCGCCCGCAGCCGACCCGCATTCCGACTCGCGTAGTCCAGCAGCGCCTCGACGAACAGGCCATGCGCCCGGATTCTGTCCTCGAAGCTCGCGTACGAGTAGGCCTCGCTGAGGATCCCGAATCGGTTACGCAGACCGACGTAGTTCGTGGTGAATCGGGGCCGGTGGTCGAATGTGTACCATCCCTGCTCTCCCTTCATGCCCCAGGTGCCGGGAATATTACCGTAGTGGAAAAACTCCCAACCACTTCGTTCGCGCACCGTGTTCGTAACCCACGGCAGCCACTGGCCCCGGAGCTCCTCCACGATCTCCGGATCCGTGTCCGGGTGCAGCGGGGGCGCGTAGGTGAGGTGGTAAGCATGCTTCGTCCCGTTCGTGGTGTGCAGGTCCACCAGCACGTCCGGGTCGAACTCCTGCATCGCGCGGGCGAGTGCCCTGCCCTCCGCCGCGTCGAGTTTCATGTTGTCGCGGTTCAAATCCAGCCCCCGTGCGTTCGGGCGCTGTCCCATCCCCGCCAGCGGACCGTACTGGCCGGGACGGTTCCGCAGGCCGATCCGCTCGTTCCCGTCCGCGTTGTAGATCGGAGCGATCAACACGATGACCGAGTCCAGCCAGTCGTCACGTCGACCCTGTACCAGCTCTCGGGCGAGTACCAGCGCCGCTTCCTTACCGGCGACCTCGCCGGCGTGGATGTTCGCCAGCACCAGGACCCGCAGACGCGGGTCGGCACGGATCTCATTCACGCTGGCGCCGGGCGAGGCTCCGAATACCACGAGCGGCAGAGATCGGCCCTCCTCGGAGTATCCGAATGAACGTACGTCGAGCCCCGGGTCCACCAACTGCAGGGAATCGAGGAACGCGATCACATCCGAATAGCGCGACGTCTCCTCGAACCCGGTCCTTTCGGGCCGCGTATGAGGCGATTGCTGCGCTTCTGCAGAATGCGTCACACCGGATGCGAGCGTCAGCCCGGAGATCAGCACCGCCGCGATTGCCGCCCGGAACCGGGATGCTGGCGCCATGCTCACCCCGTCATTGTGGCGAGACCGCCCAACGACACACCAAGCAGGAGAACCACCGCCATAGCGACGAGCCAGCCGAGGAATGCGGTGAGGACGGCTTTCCCCGTGCCAAAGTCCAGGGCCTGACGAATCGCCACGATTCCGGTGAACAGCAGCCAGATCGAGACCACGGCTTCGGTGATCCCGCTCAGCGGTCCGAACACTCCGACAACTGCGAGCACGCCGGGGGCCTGGGCGAACCCGAGAGTCCGCAGCAATTCACCCCAGGTTGCCGTTCCGCCGAGAATCTTATCACCGATCAGGTAGGTGATCCCCGCCCAGATCAGCCACATCGACAGCGCGCCAAACAGGCCGGCGAGGATGTAGGGCAGGCCTCCTTCGGCTCCTCCGATCATCCGCGCCACAGTGGCGATCATTACAACGGCCGCCGCCTGGCCCGTCAGCGACTCATCGGCCTCGACCTCCTCGTAGGTCGGGACGTCGAATCTCGCCGCCCCGATCATCCGGTCGAAAATCGTCCTCTTCGCATCCATCCGCGTATCTCTCTTTCTTCTGGCCGGCCCGGCGGCCGACGTGAACCTGTCTGTCAATCTCCGCTGGAGTGCGCTGTCGCGTCGTGTGCGACCGCTACCGCGATCCCTCTCTCCTCGTTCACCGAGGCGAGTATCGCCCCTCCGAGAATGAAGAAACCGATTACCGTGGCGACACCGACTCGCTGGCCGAACCATCCGGTCGCAAGTCCGAGCACGAGCGGTCCGAGAAACGCGGTGGCCTTGCCCGAGAACGCGTAGAACCCGAAGAACTCGCTCTGGTGTCGGGCCGGTGTGAATCGACCCATCAAGCTCCGGCTGGCAGACTGGATCGGTCCGAGGAACACGCCGATGATGATCCCCGCAGCCCAGAGCCCGGTCTTCGAACTCGCGCTCACGCCGACGAGGACCGCGATGCACAGGGCGACGAGGCTGATCAGAACCGTCTTCTTTCCGCCCAGTCGGTCATCCACGAATCCGAATACGAACGCCCCGAGGCCGGCTGCCACGTTCAGGGCCATGCCGAGAAACGTCACCTCGCCGAGACTCATCCCGAATGTTCCGGCCGCGAAGATCCCGGCGAACGAGATCAGTGTCACCAGCCCGTCGTTGTAGATCAGGCGCGCCAGCAGGAACTTCCCAACTTCGCCGTATTCACCCAGGTTACGGAAGGTCCGTCCGAGCTCTCGGAACGCCCCCCCGATATCGACCTTCCCCTTCGGCTGCGCATCCCGCACGAACAGGAACATTGGAATGCTGAACAGGAGGAACCAGGCAGCGACGAGCAGATTCGTCGCCCGGTACCTGAAGTCACCATCGGCCGGGATCCCGAACCACGGCGTCTCCGGCTGAACGAAGCCGTAAAGGGCAATCGCCATCGCCACGAGTCCGCCGATGTACCCGAGCGCCCAGCCCCAGCCGGATACGCGGCCGATCATGTCGCGGGAAGCGACCGCGGGAAGGAACGCGTTGTAGAACACCATCGCCACTTCGAACGCGACGTTGGCGATGATGAACACCGTGAGGGCCCGGAACGCCGCGCCGTCCGTCCCCGGCTCCATGAACGCCAGCAGGACCGTGAACGCGGAGCACACGAGGGTGGAGATCACCAGATAGCGGCGACGGCGGCCGGACTTGTCCGCCACGGCCCCGAGGACAGGGGAAAGCAAGGCGATGAGAATCGCGCTGATCACGATGCCCCTGGACCACAGCACCGTGCCCCGATCCGGGTTCGCCGCGAACGCGCCCGAGAAATACGTGGAGTAGATGAAGGTGACGACGAGAGTCGTGAAGGCGGAGTTCGCCCAGTCGTATGAGCACCAGGAGAAGACGGCCTTGCGGTCGAACTTCACGCGTTTCTCTACCCCCTCTTGTACCATTCGAGACCGGGATCGGCCCTCGGGAAGATGCGCTCACGCAGAACCTCACGCTCGGCACCGTCCATGAACGGACCGTTGCGCGCTACGGCCGCGTTCGTCCGAACGAGATCGGGACTTTCCATTCCGACCACTGCTATGCTGATCGGCAGGGACCAGACGTAGCGCAGACATTCCTCGTGCGTGCACACGCGCTCGCGGACCAGCGCTCCGTCGGCCGAGGTCTTCATCGCGATGACTCCGATGTCGCGTTCGATCGCGGCCTCCACGACCTGCCGTTGGAAACTGTTCTGGTGATAGTCGATCGGGTTGATCGGGAATTGAAGCGTGTCGAATTCCCAGCCCTCGTCCCAGTACTCGAGCGCCCGCAGGTGCGCTGCCGGCGTCACGTGTCCGGTTACGCCGACATATCGTACGAGTCCGCGCTCTCTCGCTTCAAAAATGTACTCCATCGCTCCACCCGGACCGAAGGCGAGATCCACGTCCTCCGGGCTCTTCGTACTGTGGAGCTGCCACAGGTCCAGGTAGTCGGTCCCGAGCCGCTCCAGGCTTCCCTCGAGATGGGCCCTGGCACTCGCGGCACTCCGATCTCGCGGCGAGTGGGTCTTGGACATCAGGAGGACCTCTGAACGGACGTCCCGCAGTGCGGACCCGAGCCAGCGCTCGGAGTTTCCAGCCTGGTAGCTCTCGGCCGTATCGAAGAACCTGATGCCCTCCTCGAGCGCCGCCTCTACGACCCGGCGGGCGTTGCGCTCGGATCCGGCCAGTCCGACGTGATGCCCTCCGAGGGCCAGGATCGGCACGTCCAGTCCGGTTCGGCCGAGCCGCCGGACCGGCAGGTCGGACGGGGGAACAGGACCCGACAGGACCGGGCCGCCGGACTCCCACAGTCGGATGCCGGCGACGCCTGCCAGTCCTGCTCCTAGGCCGGCGAGAACTGCTGAAAAAACCCGTCGGTTCATTCCGACTCCGGCAGCAGCGACACCTGGACGTAGCGCTCCGGATCGAGCCAGCGCCGTGCGGCCGCTCCGATACCCTCGGGCGTCAGACCGGCCAGGAGGGGGTCGAGTTCCAGGATGTCCTCGAGCGGCTGACCATCGCGGTCGTAAGCGGAGATCGCGGCCAGCCAGAATCCGTTCTCCTCCAGGTCCGTCTCGCGAGACCGGCGCCGGGTCTCCTGCACTTTCGCCAGGTTGTCGGCGGAAGCTCCAAACGTGGACAGGCTGTCGATCACGGCAAATGTCGCGGCGGTAAGCTCGTCGAGTCGCTCGGGTTCGACTCCATAACTGATCCGCACGCCATAGCGCTCGACCGGAATGCGGGTCGGGGTCGCGCTGACGCTGGCGCCGTACGTGCCACCCATCTCCTCTCTCAGCACCTCGCGCAGCATGATATCGAGCACATCGGTCGTCGCTCCGAGCAAAAGCCGATTCGGTCGATCGTATTCGAACGGTCCGGTGAACACGATCGCCGTCTGCGCCTTGGGCTCCTGGCCCTTATGGACGGTGCGGATCTCGATACCGGACGGCGGCCGAACCCCCACGTCCACCCAGGACTCGTCCCTGTACGTGGACGGCAGGGAGCCGAGGTAGAGCTCCACCAGCGGACGGATTTCCTCTACCTCGAAGGCGCCGACCAGGTAGAAGGTGAAGTCGCTGAAGTCCGCGAAGCGATCACGGTAGAACGCGAGGGCTTCGTCCAGATCCACCTGCTCGAGCTGCTCCTGGCTCGGCGGCAGTCGTCGCGCGTGTCCCTGCGCGAGCGTCACGCTGAGGGTGTCGGACCACACGGCCTCCGGACTGGTGCCGCGGTTTTGGATCACCGTACTGACCCGGGTCATCAGCGACCGATACGCGGTCTCGTCGCGACGCGTCGACACCGCGTACAGCGTCACCAGCTGCAGCATCGTCTCGAGGTCACGTGGCGAAGCGGAACCGCTGAAGCCCTCAGAGAGTTCGCCGATAAATGGGCTTACGGAAACCGCCTTGCCCGCCAGCTTCTTCTGGATGTCCACGGCGCTGAACTCTCCGGCGCCCGATGCGCCCACGATCGATGACGCCCAGGACGCCGACATGTACCGGTCGTCCGCCGCCAGCGAGGTCCCCCCCGGGCTATAGGCGCTGAACAGCACCTGGTCCGCCTTGAATTCTGTGGGCTTGAGCAGGATCCGGACGCCGTTCGACAGTTGCCACTCCGTCACATCCACGGCCTCGTGCCGTGATTCGGCAACGATCGTTCCCGGCGTCGGGAGTTCGGCAAGCAGGGGAAGATCCGAGTCCGATTCCGCCCACGGTTCGATGGTTGCCGCGCTGACGGACGCGAACACGGCGAGCAGTTCCTCGTCGGACAGTACGGGGACGCCGGGCTTCTCCGGTACTGCGGCCAGCACGACCCGGTTCGTGTCGGAGATCCATGCGCGGCCGAGTCCATTCACCTCTTCGAGCTCGATTCCCGGCAGGTAACGCCGGGCCAGAGTGTACTCGTAATCGATTCCCGGAATCGATTCGTCTTCGAGGAACGCACGGCCGTATTCGGCGGCGTAGGCGGCGGACTCCGTGTTCTGCCGCTCCTGCCAGGCTCGTTCGTAACCGCGCAGCATGTCCGCCTTCTGGCGGTCGAGTTCGTCCTGCGTGAACCCGAACCTGTCCACCCGTTTCGCTTCGAGCAGCAGTCTCTCGAACCCGGACTCGACTTCCCCCTCGGACATTGCTGTCTGAAGCTGGTAGGCGTCGGATCCGCGCACGAACGACCCCTTGCCGGAGCCGGCGAACAGGAATGGCGGATTCTCCGAACCCTGGGTGATCTCGAAGAAACGGAAATTCAACATCGAGTTGTAGGTGCGCTCGACCAGCCCCCGGCGGTAATCCGCGTGCGTTCCCTGCGAGGCGACGGGCAGCTTCCACACGACGCTCACGTTTGCGACCGTGAGTTCAGGATCCGAGACCGATGAGATCAGCGTCTCGTCGTGCGACGGGACCTCGACGTCGGGCCTCGGACGGGGTGACTGCGGTCCCGGTATGCCCGAAAATCCGTCCCGAATCTTCTGTACCATCTGGTCGGGATCGAAGTCGCCTACGGCGATCACGGCCATCAGGTCGGGGCGATACCAGTCCCGGTAGAACCGTTCGAGTGATTCCAGCTCGAAGCTCTCCAGGATCTCGGGGTCCCCGATCGGCAGACGTTCGGCATACAGGGAGCCCTGGAACAGGACCGGGAACTGCTGGTCCCGGATTCGCGCCCCCGCGCCCTGTCCGAGCCGCCATTCCTCGAGCACCACGCCGCGTTCCTTCTCGACCTCCAGCGAATCGAGCGTGATCGCGTGCGCCCATTCCTCGAGGATCCGGAGCCCGGTATCGAGCATGTCGGCGCTGTCGGTAGGCACTTCCAGCATGTACACGGTCTCGTCGAAGCTCGTGTACGCGTTGATGTCCGCGCCGAACTGCATGCCGATCCGCTCGAGGTAGTCGATGATCTCCTGCTTCTCGAAGCTGTCGGTCCCGTTGAACGCCATGTGCTCCAGGAAGTGAGCGAGACCGAGCTGGTCTTCGTCCTCGAGCACTGAGCCCGCGTTCACTATCAGCCGCAGCACGGCCCGGTTTTCCGGACGGGTATTCTGCCGGACGTAGAACGTGAGTCCATTGTCGAGCCGTCCGTGGCGTATGACGGCCTCGATCGGCATCGGAGATTCGGCGGCCGCTGTCGCGGCATCGAGCGTGTCTGCCGTGCGGCGAAGATCCTGGGCTCCGGCTGCTTCGGGACTCGACAGCGCCGCACACAGGAATACTGCGGCCGCCGCCAGCAAGCTCAGCGGAGATGCACTGGGTGAGGTTCTGTTCACGGGATCTACTCGGCGATGCGTTGAATGAGGCTCTGGAACAAGCGCGACGCGACCCTCGACGGCATGCCCTGATCGGCCGCCAGGCGGAGCACGTTGCTCAGCACTTCGAGCTCTCCGCCATCGAACCAGACGCCGCCGCAGTCGGGGCAGCGATCGACGATCACGCCCTCGATCACTTCCTTCCGCATCAGGGTGCCGTCATGCACGCAGTTCATGCGATCCTCGCGCTCGGCCTTGATCGCGAGCTCACATTCACCGCACGTCAGGAGTCCCTCGAATTCCCGGCTCGTCCTGCGGTTTCCGCACCGGGTACACGGTTCCCCGGCTCGAGCCTCTGTGATATCGACGACTTTGGTCACCACTACGCCGGACAGGTCAGGCAGGGCCTTGATCGGCACCGGGCGATCGAGCGCATTGAAGCAGTGAGCGAATTCGTCGGCAGTGTAATGGCGAACCTGGGTGAACTCCACGTCGACGACCAGGTAGTCACCCGGAGCCGCATCGACCGGTCCCGACGTGGTCGATACAACTGCCGCCTGGCGAAATTTCGCGGCGTATACCCTTCCGGTCCGGCTATACGATCGCCATTCCAAGAGTGTGCTCCCGTTGGGTATGGGATCAGCCTGGCGCGTTCCAGGCCAACGGGTGCAAGCTCCCACGCACCCGCTGACAGATCGTAGGGGATTAACGGCTGATTGTCACGAGACCGGCAGGGATTCCGGCCGGTCGGATCGGGTCAATCCGTGTTGAAGCGGACGGGTAGCGTTGCCCAGGCCCCGACCCTGCGGTCCCTGCTCTCGGCCGGCGCGAATTCCATCATCGACACGGCTGCGAGCGCTACCCGGGCCAGCGCGGGATCACCGTCCGACTCGAGGATGGTTGCGTCGCCAGCCCGGCCCTCGTCATCCACCCAGATCCGCAACACGACCGAACCCCGGTGCCGCTCATCAGGCCTGTACTCGGAGAGAATCCGGCGCGTCACATAGTCCCAGTTCAACAACCTGGGCGGCGTGCTCGGAACGACTCCCGGAAGCGTGTCGGCCAGGGCTTCCGCTCCCACCGGTGGCGCGTCGAGCGCCGGCCGCGCGATCGTCCCGCTGGACAGGACGGGAGGAGTGATGTCGGGTCCGTTCAGCGTGGGAACCGGCGTATCGACCGTCTCGACTTCCTTCGCGACCGGGACACCACGACGATAGCCAGCCGACTGGCCGGTTTCGCGGCACCTGTCGATTTCTTCGAGCAGGTCGTCACCGTCGAACAGGCGGGCGAGGTCCTTCCGGTCGCGATCGCTCGGAGCGAACCCGACGCAATTCATGCGGACGATCTGCAGCACTTCCTCGGCCGAGTAGCTGTTGCCCGTCATCATGCGCACCAGGTCGCTCTTGAGGAGCGATCGATCGGACTGCGAATAGGACGTGCGCGGCGTCGCGCCGATCATCCCGGCCGTGATTCCGATCATCAGGCAGACCCACCCGGACCTGGCAAACCGAGTCCGCAACACAAGCTCTCCTCGCTGCGCGTACACCATGTTTCCGGCGCGCCCGTCGCGGACGCCCGCACCTGGATGTGAGCAAACCTCGTTCCCGGACGTGGCAGGTCCCGCATCTGTATACCTGACAACGTATTTCGTGCGCGCGCGGATAGGGGTACGGCTCACTGAACGCACACATTTTTTGCCGGCTGGCAGGCGGTTTGCGGTGTGGTGGGGTCCAAATCGGGACAGCTTCCGTTGACGCGCCGGCCGGTGGGACGGAACTTCGACTACGAAAAGAAGCCCTCGAAGCGCGGAGACGGCACGTGATTCAACTCCATCCCGGGGCACGCCGGACTGGGACGCTTGTCTGTTCGCTGGCACTCCTGGCGGTCACGGGATGCGACTCGGCCGCGCCCCGATCTGACGAGTTCGCCGTCCGACCCCATGAAGCTCCGCCCCGCCCGGTAATCGACTGGTCCCCGCTCCAGTACGAGGCGGTGCGAGTCGACGGTCCCGTCCTTCTGGATGGTCTGCTCGATGACGAAGCATGGTCCGCAGCTGCCTGGACCGAGGACTTCACCGATATCGAAGGCCCGTCCCGGCCCGCCCCATTCCTGCGGACCCGCGCAAAGCTGATGTGGGACGATGAAGCCCTGTGGATCGGCGCCGAACTCGAGGAGCCGCATGTGTGGGGCACGCTCACGGAACGAGATGCCGTGATCTACATGGACGACGATTTCGAGGTATTCATCGACCCCGACGGCGATACACATCAGTACTACGAGCTGGAGATCAACGCGCTCGGTACCGAGTGGGATCTTCTTCTCGTCCGCCCCTATCGCGATGGTGGCCCCGCGATCAATGCATGGGATATTCCGGGATTGCGGACTGCCGTTCACGTGGACGGGAGCCTCAATGATCCGAGTGACAACGACATCGGGTGGAGCGTGGAGATCGCGATTCCGTGGGACGCCCTGGCGGAAGCGACCAGCGTCCCGGTTCCACCGAGGCCAGGGGACCGCTGGAAGCTGAATTTCTCCCGGGTGGACTGGCCGGTCGAGATTCAGGCTGGCCGGACCGTCAGGTCAGTGGACCCGGCGTCAGGCAAGGAGGGGCCGGAGAACAACTGGGTGTGGTCCCCGCAGGGTCTCATCGCGATGCACTACCCGGAGATGTGGGGGATCGTGCAATTCGGCGGCGCTGAGGGAGGAGAGGCCGGCGGTATTCCGGGTGAGACCGGAGCCGAGCGAGCCGCCTGGGAGCTGCGCAGGGTGTACTACGCGCAGCACGAGCACCGGGCCCTCACGGGCAGGTACGCGAACAGTTCCGATGAGCTGGAACTGGAGCCGCCACCGGCGGCTGCGCCGACCGCCTGGCCGCCGGGAGTCGCAGCGACCCCGCGCGGTTTCGAGGCGTGGCTGGAGCTGGATGACGGCCGGACGATACGTATCGACCACGAGGGCCGGGTGCGGGTAAGTCCTTGAACTTCACCGCCCTCGACTGGTGGATCGTCGGTGTGGTGTACGCAGCCATGGCCGGCGGTGTCTGGCTGCTGCGCCCGTTCATGCGCAGCGTGGCGGATTTCCTCGCCGCAGGACGCACGGCGGGGCGCTACATGCTGAGCGTGTCACAGGGAGTGGCAGCCCTCGGAGCGATCTCCGTCGTCGGATTCCTGGAACAGAACTACGTGGCTGGATTCTCGCTCACCTGGTGGGGGCTGAGCACGGCCGTGGTCGTGCTGCTGATCACAGTGACGGGCTTCGTGGTGTATCGATTCCGCGAGACCCGCTGTCTGACGCTGGCCGAGTTCTTCGAGCGCCGGTACAGCCGCCGGTTCCGCATCTTCATGGGACTGCTGGCCTTTCTCTCCGGAATCATCAATTTCGGAATCTTCCCCGCCGTGGGTGCCCGGTTCTTCATTCACTTCATAGGGCTGCCTGACGTTCTGTACCTGGGCCCGCTGGCGCTCGGTTCGTTTCCGCTGGTCATGGCGGTGCTCCTCCTGACTTCACTGTTCTTCGTGTTCTCGGGCGGGCAGGTGGCGGTGATCATCACGGACTTCGTCCAGGGCATCTTCGTCAACGTCGTGTTCCTTGCCATCGTCCTGTTCCTGCTGGCCACCGTGTCCTGGGACCAGATCTTCACGGCGCTGGGAACCGCCCCCCCGAACGCGTCCCTGATCAATCCGTTCCACACCAGCCATCTCCAGGACTTCAATTTCTGGTACTTCCTGATCGGGACCATCGGCGTCGTGTACGTCGTGATGTCCTGGCAGGGAACGCAGGGCTACAACGCTTCGGCGCAGAGCGCGCACGAGGCGAAGATGGGCGGAGTTCTGTCCAACTGGCGGGGTCTCCCGCACGTCATGTTCATGCTCATCGTGCCGATCGTCGCCTACACGGTGCTCCACCACCCGGACTTCGGGGCCGAGTCGGCGCAGGTCGCCGGGCTGCTGGCGGCGGCGGAAAGCGAAACGATCGCCAATCAGTTGCGTGTTCCGGCGGTACTGAGCCTGCTGCTGCCGACCGGTCTGCTCGGGGCTTTCGCTGCCGTGATGCTCACGGCGTTCATCAGCACGCACGACACCTATCTCCACTCGTGGGGGAGCATCTTCATCCAGGACGTGGTGATGCCGTTTCGGAAGACGCCGTTCACGCCCGAGGCGCACATGCGGGCTCTCCGGCTGTCGATCCTCGGCGTGGCGGTGTTCATCTTCCTGTTCAGCCTGCTATTTCGGCAGAGCCAGTACATCTTCCTGTTCTTCGCGATCACCGGCGCGATATTCGCCGGCGGATCAGGCGCGGTGCTGATCGGCGGGCTGTACTGGAACCGGGGCACGACGCCGGCCGCATGGGCGGCGATGCTCACCGGTTCTACGATCGCCGTGTCGGGCATTGTCATTCATCAGCTGGTGGACGACTTCCCGGTCAACGGGCAGGTGTTCTGGGGCATCGCCATGGCGGCGTCTACCCTGGTCTACGTTTCGGTCTCGCTGTTGGGGCCGGGCGGACAATTCGACCTGGAAGGGCTGCTGGCACGGGGAGCCGAGGCGGGAGATCCGGATTCGTCGGAGACCGACGGGATTCCACGCCGTGGCTGGCGGACGCTGGGCCTCGGGCGGGACGCGAGTCGGTCGGACCGCATGATCTACATGGCCACGTACGGGTGGATCGGCTTGTGGACGCTGGTATTCGCCGTGGGAACCATTTGGAATCTGACGCACGACGTCCCGGACGCGGATTGGGAACGTTTCTGGCGATTCTACGTGCTCGTCGAGACGGCGGCGGCCGGGTTCGTCGTCGTGTGGTTTACGATCGGCGGAATACGCGATATCCGCCACATGCTGAACCGGCTGGCCGTGGAGCGGCGGGACGAGAGTGACGACGGCTGGGTGCACGACTGACTACGAATTCCGGGAGGACGAACGGATGATCCCCGTACTGGTGCGCAGTTCCGACAATCCCATAGTCACCGGCTTCGACGTTCCGGCGATGCCGCCGAACCTCGTCGACCCGACGTCGGTGTTCAATCCCGGCGCCACCAAGTTCGGAGACCTCTACCTGTTGCTCCTGCGCGTCCAGTCCCGCGGCCGGCGCACGTTCTTCGTGGTTGCCGAGAGCGACGACGGACGCGATTTCGACGTGCGAAGGGGCATCGTTCACATCGAGGGCCTCGATGAGAAGGCGGAGGGGATTCACCACGTTTTCGATCCCCGCATCACGCGTATCGACGATACCTGGTACGTGATGTTCGCGGTCGATACGGATACGGTGTGCCGCGTCGGTGTGGCCCGCACCACCGACTTCGAGCGGTTCGAGCTCGTCGGTATCGAGTCGGGGCCCGACGTTCGAAACGGAGTGCTGTTTCCGATCTGCCGGAACGGGAAGTACCTCCGTCTGGATCGACCGAATCGGATCCAGCTTGCCGACGGACCGACCACGGGTGACGAAATCGTCCTCTCGGAATCCGAGGATCTCGTTCACTGGCAGGCGCTGGGCCCGGTGCTCCGCGGCCGGCCTCGCCTGTGGGACGAACGGATCGGAGCCGGCCCCCCACCTCTCCGGACGCGGCACGGATGGCTGATCGTATATCACGGCGTCGCCACCCACTTCTCGGGCACCAACATCTACCAGGCCGGCGCGGCAGTGCTCGACCTCGAGGACCCGCGGCGAGTCATCGCGCGTACGCGGGACAATATCCTCGAACCGCGAAAGCTGTACGAGCTGGTCGGCCAGGTGCCGAACGTCGTGTTCCCGAGTGGCTGGATCGTGGACGATTTCGACGAGGACGGCTTTGCGACCGAAGACGGCCGGGTGCTGCTGTACTACGGAGCGGCGGACACCTCGGTATGCCTCGCCAATAGCACCGTCAGTCGCCTGCTCGACGCTTGCGAACCAGTGGACGACAGGAATGACTGAACCGGTCGCGCCCGACTCGGGCTTCGCGACCGCTCCACGGATCGCATTCCTGGTTCCGCACACGCATTGGGACCGGGAGTGGTACCGGACGTTCGCAGACTTTCGCGTCTCGATGACCCGGATCGTGCGTGAAGTCCTGGACCGACTGGAGCAGGATCCGGCGTTCACCCATTTCCTGCTCGACGGCCAGGCGATCCTCGCGCGGGACCACTGTGAGATCTATCCGGAGGATGCCGAGCGGATCCGCAGCCTGGTCCGGGCGGGGCGGCTGTCGCTCGGACCGTGGTACGTACTGCCGGACGAATTCCTGGTCAGCGGTGAATCCCTCGTCCGGAATCTCCTGGTTGGCCATGCTGTAGCGCAGAACCTGGGAGGCGTGCAGAAGGTCGGGTACATGCCTGACTCGTTCGGTCACGTCGCACAGCTGCCCCAGATCCTGAGACGGGCCGGGATCGACTCGTTTCTCTACACCCGCGGCAACGGGGCCGAGATCGATCACCTCGGATTCGAGTTCGTGTGGCGCGCGCCGGACGGCAGCGAGGTGCTGGCCGTCAACCAGTGCTCCGGTTACTGCAATGCCGGCGGACTCGGCCACCACGAAATCTGGCACGCGCACACGCCCCGCGAGCTCGATCTCGAGCGTGCCGTCGAGCAGGTACGGGAGCTGTTCGACCGCATGCGCCCACTGGCGCGAACCGATGTCGTGCTGCTGTCGAACGGCTGCGATCACTTCCCCCCGCAACGCGATATCCGCCCGTTGATGGAAACGCTGCGCGAGGCGTTTCCCGACACGGAATTCAGGGTTTCCAGCCTCGCCTCGTTTGTCGAATCGGTCCGGGATGCCGCGGCCGGGCAAGGCCAACTGGAATCCTGGGAGGGAGAGCTCCGGCACGGCCGGCTGCACCACATTCTCACGGGAGTCTGGTCGGCTCGCATGCCGCTGAAGCAGGCGAACGAGCGGGCCACGCGCTGGATCACGGACGTGGCGGAACCGCTGGCCGCCTACGCCCGGTTCGCTCATGGCAAGGCGGACCGGACTCCACTGCTCAGGGCAGCCTGGAAGCGCCTGCTGGAGAACCACCCGCACGACTCGATCTGCGGCTGCAGCATCGACGAGGTCCACGCGCAGATGGAGCCGCGGTTCGACGAGGCGCAGGAAACAGCCGAGACCGTCGTGCGAGAAGTCCTCGTGGAACTGGCGCCGACGTTTGCCCCACGGCCTGACGGAGACCGCGACACGGTGTTGTGTGTGGCCAACCCGCTTCCGGTCAAGCGACGCGAAGTCGTCCAGCGACTCGTCGTCCTGCAGCCATTCGGAATCGACCCGAACAGGCTGCGGCTGTGGGACGAAGAGGGCATCGAGGTGCCGATGCGGGTGCGTGATGTGAAGTACGTCGAGCGGTTCTGGGGCATCGACTATCGCACGGTGCTCGACCGGGAGCGGCAGGTCGGGAAGTTCGACACCTACCTCGAGAAGTTCGGCGATCGGATCATCAGGTCCGAGTCGCGCCGGGATGACAGCGACACCTTTCTGTCACTGGAATTCGTCGCCGATCTGCCGCCCCTGGGACACGCCCGGTTCTTCCTGCGCGAAGCCGACGGCCCGTGTGAGATCGGAGGCCCGGATCCGATCCGGGTCGAAGGTGATTGCCTGGACAACGGCCTGGTCCGGGTCCGACTCCACCCGAACGGAATGCTGGAACTGGAAGACCATCGAACCGGGATGCGTTTCGCCGGTTTGAATCTGCTCGAGAGCACGGAGGACGTCGGCGACGAGTACGACTACTCCCCGGCGGAGTTCAGCTCGTCCTTGGACGCGCTCGGTGCCCGCGGTGAGGTCTGCGTCGAGTCGGCCGGTCGGTGGACCGCCACGCTCGTGGCTCGATTCCACCTCGCGCTCCCGGGTGGGATCTCCGCCGATCGCCGCTCCCGCGACCCCCACCTGGTGAACTGCCCGGTCGAGGTCCGGGTGACCCTCCAGTCGGGCCGTCCACTGGTCGAGATCGAGACCCGGTTCGACAACCGGGTGCGAGACCACCGGCTGCGCGCCCGGTTCCTTACCGGTATCGCTGCGGACACGGTCTGGTCGGACGGACACTTCCTGGTGCACGAGCGACCTGTCGACCCGCCGGCGGGCGAGGACTGGTTTCAACCCCCGGCCGCGACGCTCCCGCAGCAGGGATGCTCATGGGTGTCCGAGGCTGATCACGGACTCGCTCTGCTGGTCCGGGGCCTTCCGGAGATCGAGCCATCCAGGACGGAGGACGGCGTCGAGCTTGGTCTGACCCTTCTGCGGTCTGTCGGCTGGCTGTCGAGAGACGACTTCCCGACCCGAAGTCACCAGAACGCCGGTCCGACCGTCCCGACGCCGGCGGCCCAGTGTCCGGGACCTCAGAGCTTCCGGTATGCCCTTCTCCCGGTCAGCGGCGCCGACGGGACTTCTGCCGTGCTCGACTGGAACGCCCGGTGGAGGACTCCCACTCCCGTAGTGCAGGGAGTCGAGGCCGGCAGCGCCCGGGGCGGAAGTCTGCTCAGCCTGGACGCCGGAGCGACCCGGATCAGCGCCGTGAAGCGACACGAGGACAGGGACACACTCGTCGTACGGCTATGGAATCCGGGTGCAATCGAGGACGAGCAGAGGCTCCGATTCGGCACCGCGATTCACGGAGCCTGGATCACGAACCTGCTGGAGGAGCGGGAGACAGAACTATCGTCGGATGGAGCAAGCGGCCGTCACCTGGACCTGCGACTCGGCCCGCACGAGATCCTGACGATCGAGATAGAGTTCGAGTCTGCTACTGGCGCTTCGGAGTCCTGAAGCGGGGCAGGATCAGTTCGAACCGACTCCGGGTCCGCACTGCAGCATCTCGAGCCCCTCGGTGAGGCCGTCGAGCGTGAACGTGTATGTGTGCCGACGGAACTCGTAATCCGACAGCTGCAGGACGACTCCGCTCGACTCCAGCGCCCGCCGGGTAAATGCCGTCTCGACAGCCGCCGGGGCGATGACCGCCATCCCGGTTCGGCGCAGGATCCAGCTCTCGGGTTCACCCGGCTCTTCACCGTCAAACGCCCAGCGGACCCGGGCACGCATCGACCGGCCGAGATAGGTCGAGGATACGATCAGTCGGCGCTCACCGTCCTCGCAGGACCAGGTCAATCCGCCCGCCCCCGTGACGTGGCTTTCCTCGGCCAGCGTGGTGATGCTGGCCCGACGGGTTCCGGCATCCGAACGATCAAAGAAGTAGAAATCACCGACGGGGACCTGTGCGGCCGCCTGCGAGGCCGTGGTGAGCACTGCGGCTGCGGTCAGCATAGCGACTGCCGACATCCCGACGAACCCTGCCCGGGACATTTTCCCCTCCCTCCTCGTGTTCAGGAGAATCCGATCCTTACCGCGATTGCGAGGGCGATCGAGCCGACGATCCAGACCTTCAGCATGAACGGGATCACGAATCGGAACCAGCGATCGTACGGTACGCCGGCGATAGCCAGGATTCCGACCAGGACCGCGTTCGTGGGCACGAGGATATTGGTGAATCCATCGCCGAACTGGAAAGCAAGCACGGAAACCTGGCGGGTGACGCCGACGAGATCGGCCAGCGGAGCCATGATCGGCATCGTGACGTAAGCCTGCCCGCTGCCGGACGGTATGAAGAAGTTCAGCACGCTCTGGACCATGAACATGCCCACAGCGGCGAGTTCCGCACCCATCTTCTGCAGCGGTTGGGCGAGACTGTTGATGATCGTGTCCACGACCATTCCATCGTCCAGCACGACCTGGATTGCCCGCGCGAAACCCACCAGGATGGCGGTGGTCGTGAGCTCCGCCGCGCCGATGCAGAATTCCCGTGCCGTTCCGTCCGCACCCAGACGCCCGACCACACCGATCGCGACTGCCAGAGCCAGGAACAGCGCGCCCATCTCGATCAGGTACCAGCCGCGCGCCTTGAGGCCCCAGATCAGCACCGCGAGCGTCACGCCGACGAGAGCGATGACGAGCTTCTGAGTTTCCGTCATCCGCGGCTGGGCCGACACATCCACCCGCTCGACGCCGCCATCGGTCTCGACCCCGACCATCAGACTCCGCGACGGGTCCTTCTTCACCCGGGAGGCGTAGCGCCAGGTGTGATGAAACCCGATGACGAAGAACACCACGAGAAGCACCAGGCGATAAGTCAAACCGGTGCCCTGCTGTACTCCGGCCACGTCCTGGGCGATGAATACCGTGAACGGATTGATCAGCGCAGTGCCGTATCCGACCCCGTACCCGACGCACATCACGGCGACGCCGGTGATCTCGTCCATGCCGAGGGCGAGCGTGAGCGCGACGATAAGGGGCACGAACGGCAGGTACTCTTCCGCCATTCCGATCGTGCTCGATCCGACCGCGAACAGCAGTATGCCTCCCGCGATCAGTACCGCGGGCCGTTCTCCGAGTCGGCGCAGCATCGCGCCGATCGCCGCGTCCGCCGCTCCCGTCGCGCGGAACACTCCGAACGCGCCGCCGATGATGAAGATGAAGAAGATGATCTCGCCCGCCGCTTCGAATCCGTGCGGAATCGAGGTGAAGATCGCGGATGGGGGAAGTCGGTCAGCGTGATCGAGCGGCGTGTAGCTCGCCGGGATCACCTGCTCGCGCCCGACCGAGTTCGTCACCCGTTCGAACGACCCCTGTGGCAGAAACTGCGTGAGGGCGAAAGCCAGCAGGATCATCCCGAACAGCAGGACGAGCGTGTGCGGCACGCGGAATCGGGATTCCGTCATAGACATCTCCGTTGAGTGTCCCGGGCCTCCTCAGGCCCGTGCGGAGCGATCAGGCTCTGGCCGGCAAGGTGTGGAACCGCTCTATCGCCTCGCGCTCGAGCTGTTCCCTGTGATCGGGGTGCGCCAGGTCGATCATCAGCCTGGCCCGCGCCTGCAGATTCTTACCATACAGATTCGCGACGCCCCATTCAGTTACCACATAATGCACGTGCGCCCGCGTCGAGACGACTCCCGCCCCCCGCTTCAGGTACGGAACGATTCGCGTCTCCCCGCGCCGTGTGACCGAGGGCAGCGCGATGATCGGCTTTCCGCCTTCGGACAGGGAAGCGCCCCGAATGAAATCCATCTGGCCGCCGACGCCGGAATACTGGCGCGTGCCGATCGAGTCGGCACAGACCTGGCCGGTGAGGTCAACCTCGATCGCACTGTTGATCGCCGTCACCTTCGGATTCCGGCGGATGACCGCCGTGTCGTTCGTGTAACCCACATCGAGCATGGCGACCTGCGGATTGTCGTCGATGAAGTCGTACATCCGGCGCGTCCCCATCACGAACGTCGCCACGACTTTCCCCGGATGCGACCGTTTGTGCAGTCCGTTGATCACACCCGACTCGATCAGATCGATCGCACCATCGGAGAACATCTCGGTGTGAATACCGAGGTTCTGATGACCTCCGAGTGCCCCGAGGACTGCGTCGGGAATCGCTCCGATCCCCATCTGCAGCGTCGCTCCGTCCTCGATCAGCTCCGCGCAGTATTTCCCGATCGCCCGTTCGACATCGCTGAGCTCGGGCGGCGGAACCTCGTGCAGCGGATCGTCGCAATCCACGAACGCGTCGATCTGGTCGACGTGGATTACCCCGTCGCCGTGGGTGCGTGGCATGTTGGGATTCACCTGGGCGATTACGAACTTGGCCGCCTGAACGGCAGCCCGGCTGCAGTCGACCGACACGCCGAGCGAACAGAAACCGTGATTGTCGGGAGGCGAGACCTGGATCAGGGCGACGTCGAGCGGCAGTATCCCGCGGCGAAACAGGTTTGACGTCTCGCTGAGAAACACGGGAATGTAGCTGGACTCACCGGAGTTGATCGCGTCCCGGACGTTGGCGCCGACGAACAGCGCGTTCACCCGGAAACTCTCACGCATCTCGGGCGCCGCGTAGGGGGCGGGGCCCTCGGTGTGGAGATGCACGATCTCCACGTCCCGCAGCTCTGGAGCACGGGCCGTCATCGCCTGGATCAGTCGTTGCGGCGCAGCCGCGACGGAGTGAATGAACACCCGGTTTCCGGACCGGATGACGGATACCGCCTCTTCGGCGCTCGTTCGATTCATCGTTCCCTATTCTCCACCGGAGCGGACCGGCCCCGGAAAAAATTCAGAGTTTCCCTGCCAGCTCGTCCAGCATTTCATCGGTCATCGCGTCGAGGTCGTACTCCGGCGACCAGCCCCACTCGTCCCGGGCGGCCGCATCATCGACCCGCCGTGGCCAGGACTCGGCGATCGCCTGGCGCGTCGGGTCGACATCGTAGGTGAGCTCGAACTCCGGGAGACGTCTTCGAATCGAAGCGGCGATTCTCTCGGGCGTGAGTTGCATCGCCCCGATGTTGAACGCGTTCCGGTGCACGAGCGAATCGGCGGGCGCTTCCATCAGCTCGATCGCCGCCCGGATGGCGTCGGGCATGTACATCATGTCGAGCTGCGTACCCTCAGCCAGGAAGCACTCGTATCGGTTGTGAAGCACGGCCTCGTAGTAGATCTCGACTGCATAGTCGGTCGTGCCGCCACCGGGGGCCGTGACGTGGGACACGAGTCCCGGATATCTGACTCCTCGCGTATCCAGCCCGAAACGGGTGAAGTAGTAGTCGCACAGCAGTTCGCCGGCCACTTTCGAGACCCCGTACATCGTGTTGGGCCGCTGAATGGTGTCCTGCGGCGTGGGGTCGGGCGGGGTGCCCGGGCCGAACGCGGCGATCGAACTCGGTGTGAACACTGCACAATTCCTGGCGCGGGCCACTTCGAGGACGTTGAACAAACCCCCGATGTTCACCTGGTAGGTGAGCTGGGGACGCTGCTCTCCCACCGCCGACAGGATTGCAGCGAGGTGAAACACCGTGTCCGCTCGATGTCGAGCGACTGCCCCGTCGAGCGACTCACCGTTCGTCACATCGACGAACGCGAAGGGCCCGGTCTCCACCACACCGGGAGACCGTATGTCGGTGGCCAAAACGGCCTCCGTTCCGTACAGCTCCCGCAGCCGCGTGACCATCTCGGTTCCGATCTGGCCCGCGGCTCCAGTCACGACGATGCGCTTCATGAATTCCTCGTGGAGCCGGGTATCAGTTCGCCGGTTCTCGATCGCACGATCCGACCACGGGCCGCGCGCCGTCCAAGCCTACACGAGCAGCAAGTTCCCGGCCATATCGAGTCGTTGACGTCCGAGATCACCGGGACGGTATGCAACTTGTAACCTATATGTTTGCATACCGTTACCAGACGACTGATCGCCAACTCCGGTCGTCTCTCCCACCGTTGCCGCCGGGGCGCGCCTCCCCGGACCCGTTGCGGGTCCTTTCGTCACAGCGGGAACGGCGCACGGATCTCGACTGGCGATTCTCGGCTACTGCTGCTGAAAATGCGGAAGCCCCGCCGAAGCGGGGCTTCCTCCGAGGCTGCGGAAGGAGGCTTTGTCCGGCGTGAAGCCGGACGGAAGGATGATCCTGAATTCAACTTCCGCGCCTACTGCTGGCGCGACATGGATGAATCTGCACGGTCAGGCGTGCCAGACAATCGGTCTTTCGTACGCGGTCGACTGGTACATACGTACCTTGTCCAACTGCGAGTCCGGAGCGACAGCTCGGTTGCGCGAGGAGGGCGTTCATAGTCCCTTTGGTCAACTCCGGATCGCAAGCGGTGACCCGAACCGATGCACGACCGAACGAAATCCGACATGACCGAAACCGATATCGATCGCGCTTCGATCGGCGGCGGCGACAGCTCTGCCGAACCCTCGACGCGAGTGCTCATCGCGCTGGCGATGCCGTTCCTCCGGACCGGTGTGCGCAAAGTGCTGGATGAAGCCGAAGACATGCAGGTCGTCGGCGAGGCCTCGGAGATCGCGCAGGTACTTCCCGCCGTCGAGCGACACGGGCCGGACATCGTTGTCCTGGATTCGGACTTTCAGCGAGCGGAGCCGCAGTTCGTGGAGGCGATCCGGGACGCCCATCCGCCCATCGGCGTCATCGTGATGGTCAACCATTCGGACGACGAGTGCGTGATTCGGTCGATGCTGGCCGACCCGTCAGGTCCGCAGTTCTCCGACGACGCCATTTCGAAGCTCAGCGAGTGCTGCCTGATGGCGCTTCGTTCCTCGGCTCGCGGCTGCGTTCCAAAAGTCGCCGAGCCGGATCGCCTGGTTCGTGCGATTCGGACCGTGGCAGCCGGCGGGCTGGCCGCCGGCGGGTGGCTCGGATCCATGGTCGGACGCATGTCGCATTCGGCCCCGGAGGGAGGGCGCGTCACGGCCCGGGAGCTCGAGATCATCTCGCTCGTGGCCCGGGGACTGGAGAACAAGGAGATCGCCGCCGAGCTCGAGATCGCGGAACAGACGGTGAAGAACCACCTGAGCCGCGTGATGAAGAAGCTCGGACTCAGGAACCGGCAGGAAGTCGCGATGTTCGCGGTGCGCGTGCACCTGGACACGCCTGGTTGAGCAAGACCGAAAGACTGACTTACCGGGCACGCAGACGGGCTCCCATTTCTGGGAGCCCGTTCTTGCATCTCACTACCGGCTGCAGCCCTGCGTGGACGAGCAGCCGCAGAACATCTACTCGATCAGCTTCAACTCGCGAACCAAGGCATTCGCGTCCGGCGGCGTGTCGCCTCCATTGCTGCCCTGCGATTGGGCTGTCATCAGGCGTACGTACACGTTCCACTGACCAGCCGGACCCCCGAATTGTCCCGCATCGTAGCTGCAGGATACCTGCTCGATGAACAGTCCGGTGAGCCCCGTAACCACGAAGGCGTTGTTGGCCCCCGAACCACCGACGGTCGCGGGGCTGAGCACCGGAGCGGCCCGGAGCCGAGGGCTTTCCGTCACACAGGTGCCGCCACAACTCCCACGCATCGGGCAACCTACCGAATCATCTCCGCCTTCTCCGGCTGGACACCAGACAAGATCCTGCCCTCCGCTCTCCGCGAGATCGAGTTCGATCACGTCCCGGAACGATCCCGGTCCGCCGGCTGCGTCATCGGACTGGACGAGGCTGGTCTTCTCACCGCCCGCCGATGCCTGGTAGAGAATATCTCCAGTGAACACATCCGCGCAGTTGTTCCCCAAGATCGCCTGGCCGAGGTCTGTCGAACCTCCCCCATCGTGCTCGTTCTCCTTCCACCAGCACGACCAGCTCTCCTCGGGTTGGTTGCAGTAGTCCACGTCCGGGTTCGCATTCCACACGCCGGTTTGTGTGGCCGCATCCCACGCCGGCTCGTTCCGGCACACCGGCGGACCAGTTGGACTGGACCCGCTGACGGTCAGCTTCAGCAGCTTGCCGTGATCATCCTGGTCGAATCCGTGCGGGTACTCACCCGGGTCAATGTTGCCATCACCGTTCAGGTCCTCGAAATCCAGAATTCCGACAGGGAGCACGCAGTCTTCGATCGTCCCTCCCGGCTCGACTCCGTTGGCCGGCGCCGCCCATGCCTTTGCATAGGTCACGACGTCCATCGAATTGATGCCGAAAATCTTGGCGAAGAAGGTTCCCGGCGCATTGCCGCGATCCGCGGTGAGATACAATCGTGCCGTAACCGTCCAGTTGGGCAGGTCCACGTCCACGTCGCCTGGCAGGATCACAGCCGGCGACCCCGCGACTCTGTTCTTCAGCGCGAACTCGATTGCATGATTGGCCGCCCCCAGTGAGTCGTCGGAGTCGATCAGCAGGTGTCCGGCTCCAGCAAGAGCGGCCGCATCGACTGCTCTCTGCGACTCGGTGCGGATCATCAGCAGGTTGCCTGCGTCTACCGCGAGTGCCGCGAATCCCAGCATCACGACCAACGTACCCGCGACAAGGACCAGGACCGCGCCCCGTTCATCTCTGAGTCGTGCCTTCCAGCCCGTCATGTTCTGTCTCCTGAACGCCTGAAACCATACTGCTGGCGACTGTCGCCTATACCCTACATGTCTTTCGTACTGCCGGGGCCGGCGGCATGGTATGAACTGGAGCCCTTCGATTGCTCGTTGGACCCCTCGAATCCGCTTACTGTTCCACATCCCGTGGATTCGGCGATCCGGCAACTGAATCCCGGACAGCAGAACGAGACGAACTTACTCGAACGCTGACGTCACGACTCATTGGAAGAGCCGTGCCAGACCTCGATTGCGTCAGGAGGGCGGCCATAAACACCTGTCACTATGGCGAATACACCCGATATCCACTTCGCAGACGCCGTCTGGGGGCCGTGGTGTGGATGCTACAGCAAAAACCACCGTTCGTCGGACGGCACCGAGTCTGTAATCAATATACTCGATTGTGCAGGGTTTGGGAGTCCCTGACAGCCGCCCGGGAACCTACTGGATCAGTCGCAGTCTCTTGAGGGTCGTTCCGCCGGGCGTCGGGCCTGGATCGTTGCCATTTCCGCCGCCAGATCCGACTCCGGGAGCCCGGATCAGTCGCACGTAGACATTCCAGTTTCCACCCGGTCCGCCGAAGTCACCAAGGCCATAGTTGCACGACACTCGCTCGATGAATACGCCCGTGAAGTCGATGACCGTGGTGTTCACACCGGAGCCCGTGGAGTTTACGGCATCGGGACGGACGATCGGGACTTTACGCATCCGGGGGCTGTTCTCTACACACTTCGGTGTTCCATCGGGATTGGCCGGATCTCTGGAGTTCGTCACGCACCCGATGCCGGAACCGGCAGCACCATCGGGGTCCGACCACACGAGATCCGGATCGGCGCGCACGAGGTCCGCGAACGAGCCGGGGCCGTCACCGCCGAAGTCGGAGTGATTCGTTTGGACAAGGCTCTGCTTGTTTCCGCTTCCTGATGCTGCCCACACCGGGTCACCGATTCCGAGACCATTCGGGCAGATGTTGCCCGGGTAGATCTGGGGACCCAGCACGTCGGTCCCACCGCTGGCGTGCTCTTCCGGCTGGTACCAGCAACGCCAGTTGTCGCTGTCCGGCAGTTCGCGACACAGATCCAGGTCGACGAGCGGACTTTCGGCGTCCTCACGGCAGGACGGAGGCCCCTTATCCTGTGAGCCCGATACCTTCAGTACGATCAGGTCTCCGATGTCATCATCGCTGAACCCGGTTCCCTCGGGATTGTAGGTCTCGCCCGGGTCCCATTCGCGGTCGCCGTCCGAGTCGATCCACTTGTCCGGGAGCGCGATCGGCAGCGGGCAGTCCACGTTGTTCGGGGGAAGCTCGTCCGCCGGAGCCGCCCATGCGGTTGCCGTCGTCACGACGTTCACGCTGTTGATGCCCAGGACTTTTGCCAGGAACGTCGGCACCGGGTTGCCCCGGTCGGCGGTGTTCAGCACCCGTACGCGCACGAGCGATGAATCGAGGTTTACGTCGATGTCCTCCGGGAGGACCACTGCGGGAACCCTCCCAACGTTGTTCCGGGCTGCGAAATCGATCGCCTTGACCCTTGCGCCGACGGAGTCATCCGGGTCGGTAATCAACCATCCGGCGCCCGCGAGCGCAGCCGCATCCGCAGCTTTCTGCGACTCGGTCCGCACCAGCATGAGGTTGCCGACGTCGATCGCCAGAGACGCGAATCCGATGATCACCACCATTGAAGCAGCGACGAGAATCAGTACCGCGCCGCGCTCGTTGTTTATGCGTGACTTCAACTTCTGCACGATCTTCTCCTTGGTCCCCGGGAGCCCTACCATCGACTGTATGCTCGGCCAGCCTCATCCGAGGCCGGTGCTGGTTTCGTGTTTGGATCTGTCGAATTCCGGCGATCGGCGTCAGCCTCGAGTTCGGCGACTGGCGCGCCTGGATTCGAAGCGCCGGATCGTCGCAGCCGCTCCTGTACCATCGAGCGGAGCAGCGTCCACTGCTCTTCAGTCTGGGCCAGCTTCCTCTCGAGCTCCCGTCTGAGTCGCTCGACTTCTTCGCGCTCCCGGTCGAGCGCTGATCTTTCCGCTCGAGCGGCGGCTCGTGGAGAGATCTTCCTGGTCGTCGACCCGGCCTCGTAGATTGCCATCAGGTGAATCGCGTATGCTCCGACCACGATCGCGCACCAGAGCAGTGGTCTGAAGTCGAGTGTCAGCCCGGCTGCGACTGAGCCGAAGGCGACCAGCACCAGAACGCCGATGAACTGTACGCTTCCAATTCGCATCTGGTCGTGGTTCCATGAATATGAGATACGATATCGATCTGCGAGTCACGCCGGTGTCCATTGGAAGAGCTGTGCCCAGCTCATGCGTGGGGCCCGTAACACATTTTCCTGTTGGCAGTTATAGGCGCACCACGTGCGCTCTCCGGACCTTCCGACCAGGCACCTGTCGCAGGAATCCGACATACAGGGCAACTCCCTCGAGCGGCCCGCGGAATTGGAACTCGCTGCTCGCCTCCACCGTACGGGCAGGCAACCCGAACCGGAGAATTCACGTGCACAGATCAATCATCGTCGCAAGCCTGGCCCTCGTGTTCGCGATGCCTCTATCCGGCCAGGAGGCACGACTTCCGGCCGATTCGATGGAGATCGGTCAGAGGTACACGAAGTGGTTCCTGGCCTACGAAGCAGACAGCCTTTGGTCGCACATGACGCCGGAAATGCAAGAGAGGAATGGCGGCACTGACCGCCTGGTGGAGATGATGGACCTGGTGGCGCTGCAGGTCGGAACCGAAGTCGAGGTGCTGGAAGAGCGGTACGTGACCCGGAACGGAAAGCCGCAGTTCTGGCACACCGGACGGTTCTCGGTGATGCCGGAGCCGGTTCAGATCCGCTGGGTCATCGAGCCGGATGGGAGGATTTCGGGTGCCGGGATCAATCCGGCGAGCCAGGCTCCTGCCGTGGATCCCGAGTAGCCGGCGGCACAGGCTTCGGCCCGGACTCCCGGGTCGAAACAGCTCCATCGACCCTGGCGTCGGGCGCGATCGACTGAATGTGCAGGTCGCGCTGCGGGAAGGGAATCTCCATGCCCTCTGCCTTCAGCGCATCGTTGACGGCGACACCCAGGTTGCTCCTGAGGATGATCGAATCTTCGAAGGTCGCCGACCAGGCTCTGAGACTGAAATTCAGGGAGCTGTCGCCGAATCCCGTGAACAGCGCCTGCGGCTCGGGATACCCCAGGATGCGCGGGTTCTGGTCTGCAACCGACAGCAGCAGATCGATCACACTCTGGGGATCGGTCCCATACTTCACCCCCACGTCCACCTGGAAGCGTCGCTTGCTGTCCGACAACGTCCAGTTGATCACCTCGGACTGGATCAGGTTGGAGTTCGGAACGACCACGTCGGCACCATCGAAGGTCCGGATCGTGCTCGATCGGATCCCGATCCGGCGCACTTCTCCCAGCAGCGACAGGGCCGAGATCTCGATCTTGTCGCCGACCTTGATCGGCTGTTCGAAGATCAGGATGAACCCGGACACGAAGTTGTTGACGATGTTCTGGAGCCCGAATCCGATTCCCACCCCGAGGGCTCCGGCGAGGACCGCCAGTTGCCCGCCACCGAATCCCGCCGAAGCGGCGGCAAACAGGATGCCGGCGACCAGGATCGCCCACTGCGCGAGGGTGGCCCAGGCATCGGCCTGTCCGGGAGGGATCGACAGCCGCGTGAGCACATCGTCTCGCAGCAGGGTGCGAACGATCCTGCCGATCCAGGTCGCGAGCCAGATCACCAGCACGAACAGAAGCACGCTGCCGATCGAGATGTCTACCGCGCCGATCTCGAACTCGTGCGTCAACAGGCTCCGGATCCAGGTGAAGAACTCGCGGCTCAGATCGAACCACATGAATGCGCTCAGGATCCAGAAGAAGAACGCGGCGAATCGAATGATCAGGGTCACGAGCCCTACGATCCGATCGCGGTTGTCCGCGAACGCCCGGAGCCGGTTCAGGTTCGGACTGAATGCGAGTCCCCGCACGACGCCGATGAGGATGACCGCTCCGATCACGATGACGATCAGGGTGTAGAGGCTCGGAATCAGCCCCTGGACCAGAGTCTCCGCCAGGTCCGTCCAGCCCGCGACGTTCAGCACCGCAGAGACGGCGGAGATCGCCAGCGCCACCTTCAGTCCTGCGGGAAACACCGTCTGCCAGCGACCCCCGACGAGCCCGCTCTCACCGTGGGTCTGCACCGTCCGATACAGCGACCAGGCCCATGCGGTCGCGCCGACAGCGAGTCCCAGAATCGCGAGCCGATGCACGAGGCTCTCGGGAGGCATCAGCTCGGTAAGCCGAGAAAGCAGGAACAGGCTCAGCAGACCCCATGCGGAGCGCAATCGCTCGGGAGCGAACAGTGGGGGCGCCAGTCGCACCACCGGAATCAAGGACAGGATCAGCATCACGTCGACTACGAGGAACGACGCGAAAGGATAGATCCAGCGGGTAGCGAGGAGCGCAGTCAGAGCGGCCGCCGAGTACGGGCGTGAGAGGATCACACGGACGGTCTCGAGGCTCGGTTCATCGGGCCAGCTTCCGCTCGCGGACCGGAGCCGCAGGAGAAGCAGCAGCACGAGGACGAACAGCAGGAAATGGAGCAGCAACCGGTCCCTGTCCGCCTTCAAGGAGGCGAAGAACGCCCGCGCTTCGCTGCGCATGTCAGCGCCGAGGTTACCCAGCACCGAAGGAGTCGCAGCGAGAGCTGCGGCCGGCCGCCAGAGCGGCGGCGCGTCCCTGACCAGCAGCCTGCTCCGGTGTACAGACTCCACGTTTTCGATCGCGTCCAGCGCCGAGTCGATCCGGCTTTCGGTGGACGCCAGATCCTGTCCGACGTCCAGCATCTCGATCAACAGCGAATCGAGTTCGACCTCGGCCGCGGACACCGCTTCGATCACCCGTGCGATCCCTGCTTCGAACGCCGGCACCGGCAGCGTATCGAGACCGATCGCGTCTCGTGTCAATTCCCAGTCGCCACGAATGCGCCGTACGGTGCTCTGTTCGAGATTGAATTGGACGAAGCGTCGCTCCAGCCTGTCTTCCCAGACATTCAGTCGTTCGCGTTGCCGGTCCAGGCTATTGCGGTAGTTGTGAAGGTCCCGGGCGTCCAGATTGCTGATCGGCGAGGCCTCGAAGTTGTCCAGAAGGGCACGCACTCCGTCGAGGATCTCATTCAGCTCGCGTCTCGCCGCGTCCAATCTCTCCTGTCGATTGACGTCGATCGTGATTCGGCGGACCTGCTCCATGTCCTGCTCGAGCCGCATCGGCACACGCTCGAGCGGAATCGGCGAAGGAGGCAGGACCGTGTCCGTCCCTGGAACGGTATCGGCCTGTTGCTGCCTGACAGCCGCTGGGTCCCCCTGCCCCAAGATCTGTCCGGGGGAAAGGAGAACGCAGACAGCGACCAGGCCGCTGACAAGGTGGCGTTGCAGGGAAGAATCACTCCGTCTCGACGGCCAGGCTCGAATCACGACGACCTCACGGCTGCCCGGAGATGTGCTCGCCAATCAGGATCCGGCTGATCTCTTCTCGCTGAATCTGGTTCGTTCCTTCGTAGATCTGCGTGATCTTCGCGTCCCGCATGAACTTCTCGATCGGGTAATCCCGCATGTAGCCGGAGCCCCCGAACACCTGGACGGCGTCCGTCGTGACGCGCATCGCCACATCTGAAGCGAAGCACTTGGACATTGCCGAGTAGATCGTCGATCGATCCTTGGGGTTGCCGTCGATATGCCTGGATGTGGCATAGATCAGCGCCCGCGCGGCTTCGACCTGCATCGCCATGTCAGCCAGCAGGAACCTCAGACCCTGGAACGAGGAAACGGGTGAGCCGAACTGCTTACGCGTGATCGCCCAGTCTACTGCCAGGTCGAGCGCGCCCTGCGCGATCCCCAGGGCCTGCGCGCCGACGCCCGGCCTCGATGCATCGAACGTTTTCATCGCGGTGATGAACCCGGTTCCCTCGCGGCCCAGCAGGTTCTCGACCGGGACCCGACAGTCCTCGAACACGAGTTCCCGGGTCGACGAAGCCCGGATGCCCATCTTGTCCTCTTCCTTCCCGAAGCTGAAGCCGGGCGTCCCCTTCTCGATCACGAGGGTGCTGGCGCCGCGTGGACCCTTTTCGGGATTCGTCATCACCACGACGGTATAGACCTCGGCGTCCCCGCCATTCGTAATCCACTGCTTGATGCCGTTCACCACGTAGTGGTCGCCGTCCCGGATCGCCGTCGTCCGGATTCCGGCCGCGTCGGAGCCGGCCTGCGGCTCGGTGAGGGCAAACGCCGCCAGTCTCTTCCCCGCAGCGATCGCCGGCAGGTACTTCGCCTTCTGCTCGTCGCTTCCGGCGATGATGATCGGCAATGTCCCGAGGGCGGTCCCGGCAAAGGCCAGTGCTATGCCACCGCACGCCTTCGATACTTCCTCGGTGACGAGCACCATGTTCATCGTCCGATCCTCGGCGCCGATGCCTCCGTACTCCTCACCGATGTACACGCCGAACAGCCCGGCCTCGGCCATCTTCTCGACTACCGGCCAGGGAAACTCCCCTCTTCTATCGTAGTCCGCAGCCACCGGCCGGACGACCTCGTCCGCGATCGTCTTCGCCATATCGCGGATCATCTTCTGTTCGTCGGTCAGGAAGTAATCGAGCACGATACTTCTCCTCGAGCGGGATTCGTGAATATCAGGTCCACAACATCGGATGCTGCACCCAGGTCTCGCCCTTCTCGAACAGAATCCGCACGAGCTGCTCCGGCGCGAGTTCCCGGAACGAGCCCACGTCCAGTCGACCCTCGAGACTGCGGGGAGCCGCGGCGCGCTGCAAAGCCTCGACCAGCAGCTTCCCGTCCAGGTTCACGTCGCGCAGGGAGATCTTTACACGCTCACCCTCGACCGACGCGACGAAATCACCCTCGGGGTGCAGGCCCTCGTAGGTTTCGGCCAGTTCCTGCAATCCTGCCGCGGCCGTCTCCGGGTCACTGGCGCTGAACGTCGCCTCGCCGTTCAACCGGTGGTTCCACGGTTCGTTCACGATCTCGTGGCCATCGCTCCACGCCCGCTTGGTCGCCCCGGTATATCCCGGGCGGGCCCACTGAATGTGCAGCGCCCCCCCCTGCTCCACCCGCAGGCGGACGAGGCGGCCGGTTTCTTCGACGTGCACGAACAGGTCACCACCCTCGATCCCCGCCAGGATTTCGAACGGGATCACGGAGAGGATCCGGACCAGTTCCACCGTTACCGCCGGGAGCACGGGCTCGTCCGTCGGCTCAATGTGCCGGACGATGATCGAGCGACTTGGCGGATCGTACTCGAGCCAGTCGCCGGGGATTGCCACGAGTCCCCGCTGGACAGACTCGGGGAGAGCGCCGACCACGACTCGGCCCTGGCAGCCGGGCTGATACACCATCTATTCCTCCGGTAGTGAATCCGACGGGAGCGTACAGGTTCGGTCCCATCCGCCACCAAGGGACAACCGACCGCTCCGATGTGCAATGGCGGCTCAGAAAGCTATATTCGCGCCGCACGTTCGCTGTGGACGGAAACGCGTGTCAGCCGTCCCGCCACACGTCCCACTCCAGCGCAGACCGACATGCCCGACATCGTTTTCTTCAACGGCTCGTACCTGGACAGGGACCAGGTCCGGATCTCACCTGACGACCGGGGCTTCCTGTTCGCCGACGGAATCTACGAGGTCGTCCGGTTCTATGGCGGCCGCCCGTTCGAACTGCAGGCTCACCTGGCACGGATGGTCAATGGCCTTCGGTCGCTGCGCATCGATGGCGTCGATGCGGACATGGTTGAAACGATGGTCCCCGAGTTGCTGAATCGGAACGGGTTGTCAGGTTCGGACGCACTGTTGTACCTGCAGATCACTCGGGGCGTGGCGCCTCGCGTGCACCACTTCCCGGATGAACAGACCGAGCCGACGGTGTTCGCTTCTGTCCGTGCGTTCTCGCCCTCGGTGGATCCTGCGGTTGGCGCCGCGGTGATCACCGCTCCCGACCACCGCTGGACCCGGTGCGACATCAAGACCGTGGCGCTGCTGCCAAACTGCATGGCCGCACAGGAGGCACACGAGCGCGGAGCAGTGGAGGCGGTTCTGGTGCGAGATGGTGTCGCGCTCGAGGGCACCAGGTCGAGCTTCTTCGGCGTGATCGACGGCGAGGTGCGGACGGCGCCTCGCACAAACTACATCCTGCCGAGTGTAACACGAGCCGTGACCCTCGAGCTGTGCCGGGAAGACGGCATCCCGTTTGACGAACGGCCGATCCTGCTGGAGGAGCTCGAAATCGCGGATGAGCTTTTCCTGGTCGGCACGACGACAGAAATCCTCCCGGTCATCCAGCTGGACGGCAGGAATGTCCAGGACGGTCGACCGGGACCCGTCGCCCTCCGGTTGGCGGAACTGTTTCGCGCCCGGACGGAGTCGGGCGCACCCTGACGACCTGAGGAGACTGCTGCCTGCGTTCGGACCTGCTACCAGCGCACCTTGTCCGCCGGCACCCAGTGTGCGTCCCCATCGAATCCACGGCTGTGCGTCAGCCGACGCTGACCGCTCCCATCCGGACGCATCACGTAGACCTCCCAGTCGCCATCCCGACTCGACTGGAAGGTGATCCAGTCACCCTCCGGGGACCACGAAGCGATCAGGTCCACATTTCCATGATTCGTGAGGTTGCGGACCGCAGTCCCCAGCCGATCGGTCACGAAGATGTCCGGGTTTCCGCCGGGCGGGCGGGTCGAGTCGAACAGGATCTGCGTCCCATCGGGTGACCACGAGGGATTGGTGTCGTTGGATCGGTTCCGCGTGATGTTTCTCGGTGTGCCACCCCAGACGTCGATCGTGTAGATCTCCGAATCCCGGTCCCTGAGCGAGGTGAAGGCCAGGGTTCGGCCATCCGGGGACCAGGCAGGCTGTGCGTCGTCGCTTTCGTGGCTCGTGACTCGATGCTCCTCCGTCCCATCCAGTCGTGAAACGTAGATGTCCTTGTTTCCATTCCGACCTGCTGCATAAGCGATCCACTCGCCGTCAGGGGAAGGTCGTGGAGCCGCGTTTCCCTCTGGATTCGGGGCCACGAACACTGCCGTGTCCCTGGCGAGTGTCATGCGATAGAAGCCCGGCTCGGGCCTCCGATCGGAGAGGAAGTACAGCAGTCCCGGTCCGCTGGCCCAGCGGGGGCCGAAGTCGGGTTCCGGGGCGAACGTCAACCGGCGTGACCGGGCACCGGAGACGTCCATCACGTACAGATCGCCCTGGCCCGTGCGTTCGGACATGAACACGAACGCGGGCGGAGCCTCACCACCCTCGGACCACAATCCGACCGTCGGATCGTCCTCGAGGGGAGCTCCACCGCAACCCGTGACCGCCAGGGCCAGGATTCCGGCCAGAACGGTCAGGCTGATAGTCGAATCGTACAGAAGGGACAGACGTGCAGTTGTGATCATGGAGGACAGTCCCATGGAAAGCGTTCACAAACCGGATATCGGCAGGATGAATGTAGGAATCGACAACAATTCCGGCCACGGCGGGGACAGATCGACATGTACGGTGGGAGTGCGGGGTGAAGACGGGCGGCCCTGGCTGTGCCGCCCGCCCTCCGGGAAGGCTCCGGTGAAGTCGGCTCCGTCAGGCCCGGTCGAACCCGACGTCGCCCGGTGGGTCGATCGAGACCCGCTTGAGAGTCACGTCTTCAAGCGCCAGGTCAGGTCCGTCAACTCGCGGTTCTTCGATCCCGGCGACCGGGCCAGGCGACGGCGGCACCAGCACCGCGGATACGAACGGTTCCGCGAACGCCAGGCCCGTCGGAACGGATGCGGGCGCCTCGACCACGATCGGACCCGGCGCCCCGGGCAACGAATCGGTCGCGAGGTCGGTGACAACCACTCCCGCCGGTACGGTCGCGGCACCAAATACCAGGGCTCCAGTCAGAATCGACTTCACGGTGAGCATCTTCCCCTCCCATCATCGTCCATGTATCACCACGGTCGCAGTGATAGAAGGCAACGCCCGTGCCAGACAGGCCCTGATTCCTTAACATGCTATCTTGACAGGCGTTAGTCGGGTCTCGATGGCGCGGCGGGACTCGAAATGTGTCCGGATCCGGAATGGTCGATTCCAGATCCGGACGCATGCACCCAGAGTCAGCTGCTTGCCGCCTCTTCGTCCGCATGCCACACGATCTTGCCACCGATGATCGTGTACACGGCATATGTGGCCGGGATCTCCTGCTCCGGGATCGTGAGGATGTCGCGGGACAGCACCGTCACATCGGCCAACTTGCCGATCTCGATCGATCCGCGATCCGCTTCGGCGTGTGCCCCGTATGCCGCGGCGCTCGTGTATGAGGCCAACCCCTCCTGTCGCGTCATCAGGTGCTGGGGGTTGAACACTTCACCATCGGCCATGCGGCCGGTGACGGCACCGTAGTAAGACGCGATCGGATCGACGCTTTCGACCGGTGCGTCAGTCCCGTTCATTACGATGACCCCGTCGTCCAGCAGGTTCCGGAACGGGAAGGCCCTCACCCTGGTCCGCTCGGCGCCGATACGGTCCGGCGTCCACGGGCCATCCGAAATGGAATGGATTCCCTGCATCGCCGCGATGACTCCCAGCGGGGCAAACCGCTTCACGTCGTCCGGGTGCAGAATCTGGGCGTGCTCGATCCGGAATCGCGCGTCGGCCGCGGCAGCCGGATTCGCGGCGAAAGCCGCCTCGTAGACGTCGAGCACCTCCCGATTCGCCCGGTCTCCGATCGCATGCGTACACAGCTGGAAGCCGTGCGCCAGAGCGAGGTCCGCTACCTCCCGGATCCGTTCCATCGGGACAGTGTTGTGCCCCGTGCTTCCCGGCTCGTCCGTGTAGGGCTCCAGCAGCCAGGCCCCCCTCGAACCGAGTGCCCCGTCCGAGTATGCCTTGATCGCCCGTACGGTGAGTCGATGGTCGAGATCATCCACCACGCGGACCGCTTCCAGCGTGGCCGGCGTGGCATACCCTTCAGACAGCATCGCCCACAGTCGGACGTTCAGTTCTCCAGCCGCGATCGCTGCGCGGTAGGATTCGATGTTCGGCGGAGACACTCCCGCGTCCTGGAAGGTCGTGATGCCGTGGCGGATCGCTTCCCGGTCTGCGAGCCTGATGATCTCCCGCGTCCGGGCTCGTCGCTGCTCTTCCGGCATTTCATCCAGCCAGGCCGCGTAGGCCCCGCCGATCAGGTCTTCCGCATTCTCAACGAAGACGCCGCTCGGACGGCCGTCCGGCAGCCGCAGGATCTCACCGCCCTCGGGAGAGGGTGTGTCCGGGCCTACCCCGGCCAATTCCATCGCCCGAGCGTTGGCAAGGACGGCGTGTCCGCTGGCATGGTCCAGCAGTACCGGATTGTCTGGTGATACCGCGCTGAGCGCGTCGTGGACCGGAAATCCCCGCACGGACATCTCGACTGGCGTGTCCCATTTGCTCTGGTGCCACCCGCGTCCGACGATCCAGGCGCCGGAAGGCGCCTCGCGAGCCACCTCCTCCACCCTGGCGACAATCTCGTCCCAGGACCTCGTATCCATCAGAGGCACGCCCAGCAGGGCCCTGCCGAGAAGCATGAAGTGCGCGTGTCCCTCGATCAGCCCCGGAACGGCCAATTGGCCCTCGAGATCCACGACTTCCGTTTCGGAACCGATCCAGGGCTCGATGCCGCGCTCGTCCCCGACCCAGGAGATGCGACCGGCGGTCATCGCCACAGCGGTTGCACTGGGATTGGACGCGTCCATCGTGACCACATTTCCGTTGCGCAGCACGAGGTCCGCGGGCGCCGGGGCCTCGCCCGCGTCGTTTCCACACCCGGCCACACCGACCAGGAGGAGCGCGGTCAGCGAGCACCGGTGCATTCTTCGAACGAGCTTACTCACGGCAGCATTCATGACAGCATCCTGATTCGTGGCAGTAGCCTGGTGGTGGCCGTTCAAGGGATCAGCCAGACGATTCCGACCGCGATCGCCGCGAGTCCCAGTGACAGCAGCAGAATCCGATAGGCCCGGGTCCCGCTCTTCGAACTCCGGCTCGCAAGCCGGCCGATCAGCGCCGCGAAGCCCGTCATCGCCGCGACGGTCCCGACCCCGAAACACGCGACATAGGTGATTGCGGCCCCCCGGGTCGGAAGAGCCAGGGCGGGTAACACACCCAGAAAATGGGCGCTCCCGGCCAGGCCATGCAGCACGCCAACCCCCAGCGCCGCAGCCGAAGTCCTGGCATGCACGTGGCTTCCACCATGCGGGTGATCGGGCTCAGTCGGCTGCTCGCCGTGGGACGCGCTTCGGGCCTTCGGGGTGTGCCCGTGCACATGCAGATGCGCGTGCTGCGTCCCGTCGTGCCTGTGCTCGTGACTGTGTACGCTCTGGCTGGTGGCCCGCCAGACACCCCAGGCTCCGATGCCGATCAGCACCAGGCCGACGATCTGCTCGCTCCACTCGGACAGGCGGTCCAGGGGAAGCAGTTCGCGGATCAGGATCGCTGCGATTCCGACGAGCACGACACCGCCGGCATGCCCGAGTCCCCAGTACAGCCCGGAACGCCAGGGGCTGACCTTGCCGTTCGCCGCGAGCGGCGCCACGGCCGCGAGGTGGTCGGGCCCCGCCAGCACGTGCACGGCTCCCGCCGTAAGTCCCGCGATGATCGTCTGCAGCAAACGCGTCTCGACCCGAAGTCGTTTCGTGGCACGCTACCCGATCGCCGGGAGCGCGCCGATGAACGGAGGAGTCTACACGGCGGACCCGACATGCCGCCACGCCGGGCTGATCCGCTGAAGTACGCCGGTCCTCCGGTTGCTTGACGCGCGAGCCAGCGTCGGCCCACACTTCCTCAAACCTCCACCATGGGGACTCCGAGCATGCCCGAGTATTCTCTGAACGTCAATGGCTCTCCTCGCACCGTAGACGTGCCGGCCGACACGCCCCTGCTGTGGGTGCTGCGTGACGAACTGCAGCTCACAGGCACGAAGTACGGTTGCGGCACGGGTCAGTGCCGATCGTGCACAGTGCTGCTGGACGGAGACGTGGCCTTTGCCTGCCTGCTCCCGATCGAGAGCGTCGGCGACCGGGAAGTCCAGACCATCGAGGGGCTGTCCGACGATCGCAGCCACCCCGTGCAGAAGGCCTGGATCGAGGTGGACGTTCCGCAATGCGGCTGGTGTCAGCCGGGTCAGATCATGTCGGCGGCCGCCCTGCTTGCGGAGCACCCGGACCCGACGGACGAGCAGATCGACGAGTGGATGTCGCCCGTCCTTTGCCGGTGCGGCACCTACAATCGGATTCGCGAGGCGATTCACGTCGCCGCGAAGGAGGGCGGACGATGAGCGGCCACGAGGTTTCCAGGCGGACGTTCATCCAGGTCAGCGGAGGAGCCGGCGCCGGACTGGTGCTCGGCTTCAGCCTGCTGGGGTGCCGCAAGCCGGCCGTCGCCACGGGCGCACTGGATCCGGGAGCCTTGAATGCATGGATCCGGATCGGGACCGACGATTCCGTGACGTTCCTGATCAGCGAGTCGGAAATGGGCCAGGGAATTCACACGGCCCTGGCGATGCTGCTTGCCGAGGAACTCGAAGTCGACTGGGCCCGCGTCAGCACCGAGCACGCGCCGGCCAACCGGACGCTGTACGGACGGCAGAGCACCGGCGGCTCCACCAGTATTCGCACGAATCACGAGCGACTGCGGATCGCGGGAGGATCGGCCAGGGAAATGCTGATCGCGGCCGGCGCGGCCCGGTGGGACGTACCGGTGTCCGAGTGCCGAGCGGCGGACGGGCAGGTGGTGCACGCCTCTTCCGGTCGCAGCCTGTCATACGGCAGCCTGGCGGACGAAGCCGCACTGCTGCCGCCGCCGGACGAGCCGACGCTCAAGGACCCGGCGGAGTTCCGGCTCGTGGGTCAGCGGACACGGCGACTCGATTCTCCGGAGAAGGTCGACGGCTCGGCCGTATTCGGGCTCGACATGACTGTCCCCGGCATGCTCACGGCGCTGGTGGCGCGCCCCCCGACATTCGGTGGCTCCGTGCGAAGATTCGATGCGGCCGCCGCGCTTGCCGTGCCGGGAGTTCGCCCCCCCCCCCCCCCCCCCCCCCCCCCCCCCCCCCCCCCCCCCCCAGGTGGTGGAGATCCCGACCGGAGTCGTGGTGGCGGCGGACGGATTCTGGGCCGCAAAGCAGGGCCGGGACGCGCTGAGCGTCGAGTGGGATGCGGGAGACTTCGCAGAGGCGTCGGACGCCAGCATCCGTGAACTCTGCCGGGAGCTGGCGGATGACGGAGCTGTCGTAGCGGACAAGGGTGATGTGGACGAGGCGCTGTCGGCCGCGAAGACGAGAATCGACGCGGAGTACGACGCGCCGTTCCTGGCGCACGCGACGATGGAGCCGGTGAACTGCGTGGCGCACGTTCGGAGTGATGGGTGCGACATCTGGACAGGTACGCAGGCCCAGACCTCCGCCCAGGACATCGCTGCTGAGATCACCGGACTCCGGGTGGAGGAGGTCCGGGTGCACACGCTGATGCTCGGGGGCGGGTTCGGCCGCCGATCGCGCAACGATTTCGTGGCCGAAGCGGTTCACGCGTCGAAGGAGCTCGGCGCCCCGGTCAAGATCGTGTACACACGGGAAGATGACATGCGGGCGGGTTCGTATCGGCCCGTGGCTTACAACAGGTTTTCCGGTGCCGTGGACGAAAGCGGCAACCCCGTGGCATGGGAGCACAGGATCGTCAGCCCGTCGATCATTCGGAGTATCGGTGGTCGGCTGCAGAACGGCGTCGACCCGACCGCGACGGAAAACGCCGGAGACCTGGGCTACGCGATCCCGAACCTCAAGGTCACCTACGCCGATCCCGAGCTTCCGGTGAGCGTCCATTTCTGGCGCTCTGTTTCGAATTCCCAGAACATCTACCTGACCGAGTGCTTCCTCGACGAGCTCGCGGCCGCCGGCGGCCGGGACCCGCTGGAGCTTCGACTGTCGCTGCTCGATGCGCACCCGCGGCGGGCCCGCGCCCTGCGGCTGGCAGCGGAAAAGGCCGGGTGGTCGGACCGCCGGGCGGACGGTCGGGCGCTGGGCTGCGCGGTGGCGGAGTGCTTCGGCAGCGTCGTGGCGCAGGTGGCGGAGGTCGAACTGGTGGACGGCGAAGTCCGTGTGCCGCGCGTGGTATGCGCGATCGACTGCGGCATCGTCGTGAATCCCGATACGATCGAGGCCCAGGTCGAGAGCGGCATCGCGTACGGACTGTCGGCCGCCCTGTACGGTCAGATAACGATCGAGAACGGAGGAGCCGTCGAGGGAAACTTCGATCGCTATCCGATCGTGAGGCTGCGCGACATGCCACGGGTGGAGACGCACATCATCGCCGAGGGCGATCCCGTGGGTGGAATCGGCGAGGTAGGGCTGCCGTGCATCGCTCCCGCCGTGTGCAACGCGCTGTTCGCGATCACCGGCGAGCCGATCCGTCGGCTCCCGATCGGGGACCGGTTCAAGAGCTGATCAGCCCCCCGACGGGCTGTCGAACGCGAATCAGGGGCTCGTCGTATCGCGGCGAGCCCCGTGGTCGTAGACGCTCGGGGCCGCTCGCTGTGGCCTCGATTTCTGGCTGTATTCCCGGGTGTTCGTAACCCGGCCTGATCGCTCCCGGTAGACCTTGTATGTCCGTCCACCATAATCGGCGCTTTCGACTGGAACACGGATTCTCCACAGCCGAACGATCCACCCACCGTTCTCGATCCGGTCGTACGATACCAACCCGGACGCTTCAGGACCGATACCCAGGTTCCTCGTGTCTCGCAGGCCGTCGTATGTGAAGTCGATGGTGCGCAGTTCCGATGTCGCGCCATCTATCCACAGGGTGCCGCGGATGTCTGGCCTTACCGGCGCTTGCGCCGGCTCGAACGCGAGACCGACGAGCCCTTCACTCCCCCTGACGGCATGGAAGCAATGGGATTCCTGGAAGGTGTCCGACAGCAGGACCGTGGCGTCCGGTCCATAGAACGCCAGGCGGCCTCCCAGCGAGTCACGCACGAATCCCCGCTGCTGCAGATCCTCGGGGGACGGAACGTTGAAGGGGCTCTGCCCCACTGCCGTAATGAACTCCGTGTGCTCGCGCCCGACAGTCACGTCGAACGGATCGACGAACCTCTCGAGGATCTCCGTTTCGAACACGATCGCGCCTTCGACGATCTCGCTAACCTGCAGGGCTTTCCGGACCTCGTCCCACAGGCGCCACACGGTTTCCCCTTCCTCGGGGTCGAGTCCGCAGACCCCTTTCTTCTCGCTTTCTACGGTGATCGTGGGCAACTCGACGGGGACGCTCGAAACGGTGAGCGGCACGGTCCGGTCGGCAGCGGTCGCGAGCCGAAACGGCCCGGCAATCGAGGAGGCGAACCCGATTCGCTCGACGCGCAGACTCCACTCTCCGGGGGCGGGCACCCTGATCACATAGGCCCCGGTGCCTCCGGAGACCGCTGACGCCGCCTCCTCTCCGTCAGGGGAGATGAGCAGCACCAGCGCCCCGACGATAGCGGTTCCGGTAACATCTTCGACCACCTGGCCGCGCAGCGTTTGCGCATCGACTCTCCCGGCCGGGCCGAGTGCGATCGCAACAGCGAGCATTCCGACCAGCCTGCCCCTGCTCATGGCTCTCTCTCCGTTCCCGGCGACCTCGTCACCTCCGCCAGACCTGCAGCGATGAACGTCCACTGCAGCTCCATCTGATCCCGCACCGGCATCGCGCGCAATCCCGCCTCGTGCATCTCCGCCGCGAGCCTGGCGTGATCTGATGTCGGGTCTGCGAGGCTTGCCCGCCAGTCTGCGATCCTGCGTTTCCATGTTTCGAGTACCGGGTCGGGCGGGCCGATCGAATCTCCGACTCCGGGCGTCAGGAACAGGGGCATTTCGGACACCAGGGTGAGTGGATCTCCGCCCAGCTGGCGGATAGTCTCCATGGAACTGGGCCGGAACCGTGCGGCCGTCTCCGGGTCGTGCCGGCACGAAAAGTAGTCCCGCATGGCCCGCGAGTCAGGGCGCGTACAGAAACCACGTTCGATCCGGTGGAACCCCTTTTCACCCAGTCGCTCTGCATCGTGCAGTTCGTATCCGAGTTCGCGCGTACGCCCGCGGCAGGTAGCGCGGAGGGCTCGGGTCCGGTCGATCCACCCCGACTCGAGCAGGTACCAGGGGCCCGCCGCGAATCCCATCCCGTGCAACGACGCGTGAAGCGCGAACGGCCCGTCCGCCTGACGCCACCAGTCGGCCACCGCTCGACTCTCGGGCCGTGCGTCCTCGTCTCCAGCGTCCCGGGGAAACCCGAATTCCAGATCATCTCCGGGAAGCTCGCGAATCGCTCCGGCCAGCGTCCGGAGTGGATCAAACGCGTCGGGGATCGGAAGCTGCCAGGCGCGATTGCGTTCTTCGCCGTCCGGGTTCACGTGCGGTACGATCCACCAGTCGGCGGCGCACAACAGCGGATCCTCAGGCGGCAGAGTGAGCAGGAGTCCGGTGAGACGCCGAAGCAATTCGGGGCCCACCGGCTCGTCGGCGTGACAACCGGCGATCAGGCTCACCCGCAACGGCCCTGACCCGAGCCGGTATCCGACGATCGCGCGCCCCTCGACGGACTGGCCGATCGTCCGACCCGCGTCCCGGAGCGCGGGCGCGGCGGCGAGAATTTCTCGAATTCGACTCTCGGGAGGAGGATCCAGCATGCGTCCTGTCATTCTCCAGTAAGCGTACCGGGCAAGGAGCGGTCGAGCAGACCGACTTTACTCTTCGTCATGTTGAACACCCGTCGGGCAGTTAGTGCTCCAAAGATCCTCTGCTCAGCCACCTAACTTCCATGTTGTGCGGCCCCTTGCGCCGGAGTAACTGCCCCAAGTACCCTCAAGGAAATTCTGGTCTCGCACCCCTCTCGTACTTCGGAGACGCCGGTCTGAGACACGTCGCAGCCACTCTCGTCATGCTGGCCGTAAGTCTCGGCGCGAGCACCCCGCTCGCCGCCCAGAGCGGGTTCGGCTTTACCGGCGTACTCGGCTGGGAATCCGTGAGCGGCGGCGCCTCGCAGGTCCTCCAAACCGGTATCACGGGCGAGTTCGACATCTACTATCTGTTCGGCCACATCCGCACCGGGCTCGGCGTGAACGTCGTGTCGTACGACCTGGACACGGAGGGCGTCCCGCCCGTCGTCCAGGAACTTACCGACGGCATCAGCAGGGTGACGTTGAATCTGCTGATCGGGTACAAGTTCATCACTGCCGGCACCTTCCAGCCCTACATCGAGGGCCGGATCGGTTACGTCCGCTTTCGCCCGGAATGGAATTACTGGCTCTCACAGCCGGAGGAGCCGGGGGAGAACACCTCGGATCGCGAGAGAGGGATCCAGTACACGTTGCGAGGCGGTCTCGAGATTCCGTTCGCCAGGAAGTGGAGCGCAGACGTGTCCGCCGTGTGGAGCAAGTTCAACATTTCCGAAGTGACGCCAGCGACGGACGGGCTCGAGCCTTTCGATTCGGGCTCGACCATGGGATTCCTCGTTGGCACTTCGTTCTATCCGTGATATGAGCGAGTCGAGAAGGCCCGGTCTGGCGGGCACGGCGTGCAGGACACGATGGGCGCTCGCGGCGCTGCTGCTGCTCGCCGCTCCCGACGGATTCGCCCAGCAGGTACCGGAGCAGACGAACGCGGAGCGACTCCAGCCGGCCACGGCGGTTACGATCCCTGCAACCCCGTCCGCCGAGGCCGAGACCAGCGCACAGATCGCCGAGGTCGAGTCCGGCACGCAGGACGACGGAGAACGGATTGGACCGTGGGGCGAGAAGCGTAGCCTCGGGGGCGCCGTCGGCGAGGTCGTGGCAATCAATCTCCTGGTGTGGTCGTTCAACGAATACATCCGCGGCGCCGACTTCACACAGGTCAGTCCCCGCAGCTGGTGGGAGAACATCTCGGGTGGGTTTACCTACGACGACAATCACTTCACCACGAACATGTTCGCGCATCCGTACCATGGCAGCCTGTACCACAGCGCGGGACGGGCGAACGGATTCAACTACTGGCAGTCGCTCGGCTTCTCCCTGTTCGGCAGCGCGATGTGGGAGTGCTGCGGCGAGACGCACCCCCCGGCGTGGAACGACTGGATCGCAACGGGCGTCGGTGGCGCTGCGGTCGGCGAATCACTGTACCGGCTGTCGGGAACCGTGCTGGACAACACGGCAACTGGCGCGGAGCGCACCTGGCGTGAGATCGGCGCATTCGCGCTGAACCCGGTGCGCGGATTCAACCGTCTCGTGTCGGGGCGTTCGGGCCGCGTGATGCCCAACCCGGAAGAGCCCGAAGATCGAATCCCGAACATCATGTCGAACCGGCTCAGTGCGGGTATCAGGGTGATCGGGGAAGGCGAGTCGCTGAGCGACAGTTCTGAGTCACACGGGCTGTTCCAGGTCGAGTTCAAGTTCGGTGATGAGTTCTCAAGCCAGCGGCGCAAACCATTCGACATTTTTGACTTCGGTCTTCAGCTGAATTTCGGCGACAAGAAGACCCTGGGCCGGCTCAGCATCCGTGGCAACCTGTTCACCACCGACCTGAAGGTGGGAGGGAACACGCAGCACGTGTTCGCCGTCGAGCAGGAATTCCAGTACATGAACAACAACGCTTTCGAGTTCGGCGGCCAGATGTTCGACGCCTCGCTGCACTCCCGCTTCGGCCTCTCCAATGACTGGTCGATCCGCACGCAGCTCGACGCGATCTTCATGATCCTCGGAGCCGTGAACTCGGAGTGGGCATTCCTCGCCAACGACATCCCGAATCGCGAGCGGTTCCGCGAGTATGACTTCGGACCCGGTGTCGGCGGACGGATCCAGGCCAATCTGGCGCACAAGGGCCGGCAGGTGTTCAGCGCGTTCTACTGGTATCAGTGGCTCGACACTCAGAACGGCTCGAGCCTGAATGGAAGCGAGGCTTATCACAACGTGCAGCTCATCGGCCTGCGGGGCATGGTCCCGATCGGGTCGAAGTTCGGCGTCGGGGCCGATGCCTATCTGTTCCTGCGCGACAGCCACTTCGAGATCTTCGACGACACGAGCCAGCGGGTTCCCCAGCTCAGACTGTACGGCGTATGGGACGTCGCGATGAGCGGCGGCGGCAGGCACTAACTCGAGCCACGTCTGGTCTGACTCGGACCCCGATCAGCACCTCGCCACAACCCTCGATCTCTTCCTGCAAGCAAACCTTGCGTTCCAGGCGGTATGCATCTTGATTTAATGGTTCGGCGGCAGCCACGCGGGGCCATGGTGATCCCCGGCGGCACCGTCGGCCGAAGCGGGGGATCGGCGGGATGCGGAAGCAGCAGGGACAACGGAATCTGAGGTTCGGGCAGGCGTGCAATTCGCCATGCCGCGGGCTTTTTGCGTCTATCGTTCCGTGCCTTCTGCTTGGACTCGCCGTACCGGCGAACGCCCAGGACCAGACTCTTCAGCTGGCAGGGTTCCAGACTCAGGCTGAGCTTCCATACCTGATCCCTGGAATCCCACCCGACTCGGCGGCGGAACAACCAGAGAATGATGACGCGGAGGTCCGTGCCTACCGGGTGGATGACTGGGGAGCACGTCACAGCCCGTTCATGGCAGGGCTCGAAGTCGTCGCCATCAACCTCGTCACGTGGGGTATCAACCACTGGGCCAGGGACGCCGACTTTACGCGTGTATACCCGAAGACCTGGTGGGAGAACATCAGCGGCGGATTCGAATACGACGGCAACCTGTTCTCGACCAACGTCATGGACCACCCGTTCCACGGCAGCATGTATCACAACGCCGGCCGATCGAACGGACTCCGATTCTGGAGCACGGTACCATACACCATCGGCGGCAGCCTGATGTGGGAGTGCTGCGGCGAGACCCACCCGATGGCGATGAACGACGTCATCAACACGGGCCTCGGCGGGATCGCGCTGGGTGAGGCGACCTACCGGCTGTCGTCGGCGGTGCTCGATAACGAGTCCGGGGGCTTCGCACGGTTCGGCAGGGAGACGGCGGCGTTCGTTCTGAACCCGATCCGCGGTTTCAATCGTGTGACGTCGGGGCGCGCATTCGAGACGATGCCCAATCCGGCGGACCCGGACGAGCGGACACCCAGCTATTTCAGCATGCGGATGGACGGCGGATACCGTGGAGTCGGAACCGGCAGCGAGGGCTCGCTGCAGTCTCCGTCAGATGGAGCATTCGCGGCACTGCACATCGGGTACGGCGATGCGTTCGCCGGTAGGCGCGGCGGTGCGTTCGACGTGTTCGAACTCGACATGCAGCTCAATTTCGCCGATCGAAACCTGCTCGGAGAGCTGGCGATCCGGGGCAATCTCCTGACCCGAAGTCTGAATTGGGGCGGTGGCGCGGAGCACGCGTGGGCGGTCGTCCAGGGGTACGAGTTCGACAATACGAACGCATACCAGTACGGCAGCCAGACCGTGAGCGCCCGGCTCGAATCCCGCTGGCCCACGGGAACGAATTCCGAAATCCGGACTCGCGTAGAGGGCGGTGTAACGATCCTCGGCACGCTGGACTCGGAATTCGACTTCGATGGCCGGGTCCCGATCGAGGGGAACCTCAGGAGCTTCGAGTACGGTCCGGGCCTGGACGGAAGGTTCGCGGTCGAAGCCCGCGCCGGCCGGGCGCTGTTGGCCGCCTCGTGGCGCACGACCTGGCTGGGGACGGTCAACGACACGCCGGCAAATGGTGGAGATGCCGTCCACTGGCTCCACTGGGGAAGGGCCAGGGGGCTCGTCCCCATCGGGAACCGCCTCGCCGTTGGGTCTGCCGTCTCGCTGTTCGTGCGCGATAGCGGCTACCGTCTGGACGGCCTGATGCCGGCCCGTCTCACGGTTCCAGAAATTCGGATCTTCGGAAGCTGGTCGCTGGCCGATTGACTCCCCTCACGAAGGACCAGTTGGCCGAGCTCCGCGAGGAGCTGGACGCCCAGCTCGCTCGCCTGCTGCGGAGCATTGAGGCGTCGGAAGCGGCACTCGAGCCGGTGGAGCTGGACCAGAGCCGGGTCGGTCGGCTGTCCCGCATGGATGAACTCCAGAACCAGAGCCTGACCCGGAACCTGCACCAGCGGGAAGAGATCCGGCTCACCCTGATCCGGAATGCGCTCACAAGAATGGATGCGGGTAGCTACGGCTTGTGTGAGGCGTGCGAGTCGGAGATTCCCTACGAACGGCTGTTGGTGTTTCCCGAGGCGACCGGCTGCGGGAATTGCGCCTGACATTCCCTGCTTCGCGCGTCAGTCGCGAAGCCTAGTTCCAGTCGCAACCGCAAGCGGAGCCGCACGGGGGACCTGACTGTGGCGCTGAATTCGAGCGTGAGCCGCCGGTCATAGGCACGCCCGCACTCATCAGCCGCTCGATAGGCGCGTCCCCGGGGGTGCCGTCGACCTCGAGGCCAGCCTTCTCCACCAGCTCGCCCCAGGTCGTCAGCTGTTCACTCATCCCATGGCGGACCTCCACGGTCCGGCCGTTGGTCTCGCAGCGATATTCGTAGATTGCCATCGTGAGAAGTCCTGTCGTGTCGATTTTTCGTCCGATCGACCTCGCGAGGAGGCCGGCGCCTGCACCCGAAATGGATACGCGGCGGGTGCGGGATTCGTTCCGGCTTTCCTCAGGCGCACGTGAACCACGCCGATGGATCACCCGGTGACCGGAGGGATCGGGTACCGGGTCAAGGGCCACAACGGGTTCGGCGTCGGGCTGAGCTGGGCCAGCCCGTCCGACGACGCGCTGCGGAACCAATTCGGTATCGAGTCGATGTACCGGTTCTAACTCGCCCAGACGATCTCCGTGATCCCGGGATTCCCGGTCCTGTTGAATCCGTCGCTGAACCCGGACGAGGACCTGATCGCGGTGCTGAGCTTGCGCGTGCGGCTGTCGATCTGACACGGTTGAAATGCACCCACATCAGGAGGATTGGTCATGAAAAGCATGGTGGACGCGTTCAAGAACATCGCGATCGGCGGAATCCTGTTCATCATTCCGATCACGGTTGCCGTCATGGTCATCGGGAAGGTAGTGGGCGTCCTCGAGGCGGTGGCCAAGCCGATGGCCGACTTCATCCCGACTGACACGATCCTCGGCTTCGGACTGGCGCAGGTGATCGCCGTCGCTCTCCTGCTCTTCGTTTGCTTCGTCGCAGGGCTGATCGCCCGGTCAGCGATCGGTCAACTCGTCGGTGGAAAAGTCGAAGGCATTCTCCTCTCTGCCGTCCCAGGATATGCCGTCATCAAAGGGCTCGTCGAGCAGGTCCTGAAGAGCCAGGAGCAAGCCGCCCAGTTCAAGCCAGTCCTCGTTCCGGTGCGAGGCGGGCTCCGGCCTGCCTTCGAAGTGGAGCGGCTACCCTCGGGAGAGGTGGTGGTGTTCCACCCCAGTTCCCCGAATGTGTGGTCCGGGTTCGTCTCCTACCTGGAGCCGGCACAGGTCAGGCCCCTGGGGCTGGGCGTCGGTGAGATGTCCCATTCGCTGGAGCAGATGGGAATCGGAACGGCGAAGTTTCAGCACTCCGGACGAGCGGCCCGGTCCGAATCAACAGATTGAACGACCGGTAGGTGATCTGGGCCCGCGGGCCCGTGCGGCGCATGTTGTCGGGACATCAAACAGCCGAGGAGCCCTGTATGAGCACGGAAGCGCGACTGGACTCCGACGAGTTCGGCAGGTTCGAGAAGCACATGTGATCGACGGTCACTTCAGCAGCTTCCCCAACCCGACCGTGAACGACCAGCCCCGGTTCTTCAGGCTCGCCACGCTCGCGTCCGTGCCACCGTTCATGTTCGTGAGCCCGAGGTTGTAGCGGGCGTCCAGCTCCATCTTGAAGCCACCGAACAGGTACTCGACGCCGCCCCCGAACACGAGCCCGAACTCGACGTTCCTGGTCTCGAGCGGGTCTTCGAGCTCCTCGCTGTCGCAATCGTAGCTCTGCGATCCGCCATCCGAGTCCGCCTCCACGCCGCAGCTTACCTGGAAGGCCAGCTGCGGACCGGCATACACGAGCGGGTACAGGGTGCGTTGCTTGTGTCCGATGCGTGCCATGATCAGCACCGGGACCCGGACGTAGTCGAGATCGATCCTCGATGCCGAACTTCCGCCCCTAACCTTCGCCCCGTTCTGCGAGTAGTTGACCTCCCCCTGGAGCGCGAACCAGCTGTCGCCTCCGCACTCGAGGAACGCGCCCAGCACCAGGCCGGTCTGGCTCTCGACTTCGAGATCCGGCTGGGCGGGATCCTCGATGCTCAGGGTCGAGACGTTCAGCCCCCCCTTGAGTCCGAGCGCCGAGTCCTGACCCAGAGCACGGCCCGGCAGCAGGCCGATCAGACACGCGCTCACGAGTATGAACGTCAGGCTTCGCATGCCCGTTCTCCCCTGTGCGGTAATCATGGCAGCGGCAGGCGGATCACGCGGTCGCCCCCGATCTTGATGGTCCAGCCCCCCGTGCCGTCGCCGAAACGGTACCCGAGCCCGAGCCTCGGCATGCGGAACAGGCCGCAGAGCATCGGGGCCAGGAATCGGAAGCCCACTGTGGCGCCCACCTCGTACTGGGACGTGATCGACTCTTGTCCGCCGCCGGACTCGGGTATGTCGATGTCGTTCGGGTACCAGCTGGGCTCGAAGAAGACCCCGACGTCCGGCGTCTCTCCCCCGACCTGGAATCCAAGCGGATACCTCGCATCCATTTTGGCCGAGATCGTGACGTGGCTCAAATCGACATTGTCGATATTGGTGAAGCTGTATCCTCCTTTCAGTCGCGGCTCCAGACCGAGCTCCCAGCGCCGCCACCCCCAGACGAACTCGGAACGCAATCCGAGTTCTCCATACACGAGCGTCGTCTCGGTCGAGCTCGTGGCACCCCAGCCCACGTCGATATACGGCCGCAGGATCGACCGCTCGCCGGTCTTGAACAGGAGCTCGACGCCCGGCAGGATCGCCCCGAGGTCGACGCTGTTGATGTCGAACTCGGCGATGCTGTCGAACTGGGCGAACCCGATCACGCCGGTGAGCCGCAACCGGACCCCGAAGGTGCGGTCCTCGATGTCGGGAGTAATGGGGTTCCCGCAACAGGGCAGGCGGCGCATCCAGAACGATACGGGAATGCTGAGGATGCTCGTGCTCTGCGCCTCGAGGCCGATATCGGTGAACGCGACACCGTCGTCCGTGCGGGAGTAGAGCCAGGCATAGTCGAGCACCTGGTCGGGGTCGAGTTCCGGAGACTCCTGGGCGATGGTACCGCCTGGCCAGCCCAGGGCGAAAACCGCGGCCAGTGCCACGGGCACTCTCCGCACGGGACCCCAACTGGAGAACCCGAGAGTTGTCGGGATCACCACCATGAATGCCTTCCAGTTCGGCGTTTCCAACCTTGGTCACCGAAATCTTCCTGTTGAAGAGCATTGCACACGTTCCCGCTTGTCGCCAGTGGGCCGTGGCCACTTGAGGAAGATCGGAGCACTCGGCGGATTGACACCCGACCGCCCATGGGTAGAAGCTGTCCCGTTCGCCGCCGCTGCAGACCCTGGCTGATGGGGGGAGTGCCCCGTGTCCACCGCGTACAAGGACTACTACGAAATCCTCGGCGTTGAGAAGGCCGCCGACCAGAAGGCGATCAAGAAGGCCTATCGCAAGCTGGCCCGCGAGTTCCATCCCGACGTCAACCACGATCCGGGTGCCGAGGACCGGTTCAAGGAGATCGCCGAGGCCTACGAGGTCCTGGGTGACGAGGAGAAGCGGAAAGAGTACGATAACGTCGGCCGGGGCTACTCGGCCGGACAGGAATTCCGGCCTCCTCCCGGCTGGGAGCAAGGGACCGGTGGAGGGTACGAGTACCAGACTTCCGGAGCTTTCAGCGACTTTTTCGAGCAGATGTTCGGCGGGCGCGGGGGACCTTCATACCGAACCGAGTATCGGCGGCCACCCAGGCGAGGCGCTGACCACGAGGCCGAGATCGACGTGTCGCTCCACGACGCCTATCACGGCGTCAAGCGGCGCATCGGGCTGGAAGCGGCCGAAGTCACCCCGGACGGGCGAGTCGAGAGACACAACAAGACGCTGGATGTCTCAGTTCCGGCAGGTTCGGTAGACGGCACGCGGATCCGACTGAAGGGCCAGGGCGGAGCCGGTACCGACGGAGCACCGAACGGAGACCTGTTTCTTCGCGTCAACGTGCAGCCGGATCCCCGATTCGACCTGGATGGGCGCAACCTGAAGACGTATCTCGACATCACCCCGTGGGAGGCTGCGCTCGGAGCGAAAGTCCCACTGTCACTGATGGATGGCAAGACCGCCTCGCTCACGATCGCGCCAGGATCTCGGAGCGGGTCGCAGCTGAAGCTCAAGGGCCGTGGTATGCCCGCCCGGGGAAAGAAGAAGGCGGGGGACATCCTGGCGGAGCTGCGGATCGTCGTGCCCGACAAGCTGTCGGACAATGAGAAGGAGCTGTTCGAGAAACTGGCCGAGCAGTCCGACTTCAACCCGCGCGCAGCGTAGAGAGGAGGCCGGAATTGAGCGCATCCAACTTCAGTATCGAGCGGACCGTTACGATCACGGAGCTGGCCTACTGTTCGGGCTGCTCTCGTGCGGCCATTGCCGCTCTCCTGGAGCATGACCTGCTCGAACCTGTGCAATCCGATCCTGAGCCTCGATTCCTGGTGGAAGCGGTCGAGCGTGTGCGGAGGATTCGCCGCATCGAAATGGAGCTGGAGGTAAGCTATCCGGCGATGGGGCTGGTGCTGGAATTGCTGGAGAGAATCGATCGGCTCGAACGACGGCTGCGGGAGATCGATCCGAAGTAGCGATCGGAGACGTTCGTCCAACTGGCGCGACCCACCCTACCTGCGCGATCCTTCTGGCTTCGAGCGGCGGACAGCCGTACGAGCACCAACGAGGAACCGACCGACAGGAGGCACAGTGTGGACACCGTGATGAACTGAATCAACGAACCCGGTCTTATCCGCTGGATCGTGGACCTCGCGGTACTGCCGATCCTTGTCGTCGGAGTCGTCTACAGCCTAAAGGCGGTCCTGCTACGTTTCGGCCCCCAACCGGACGAAGATCAGATCGGACCGGATTTCTGGCGCCGGAGTCTCACGCTGCTCGCGCCCGTCGCCAGCCTGATCGGCATCGCGACCGTGTGGAACCTGCGTTTCGCAGACCTGGCTGCGCGCACCAGCGAGTCTGCCGAGCGAGAGCTGGTACTGATCGAGTGGGCGACAGGCATCGCAATGGCCTTTCTCGCTACGATCGTTCTGGTCCTGCTGATCAAAGCGATCAACCGCGGCCTCTACGCCATCGTGCACTGGCTGGACTCCAAGGGACGACAGACCGGCGGGGTCAAAGTGCAGGACACTGTGCTGATCACTCAGTCTCGGATGCGGAAGTTCCTCATCTTCGGGCTTCGAGTCGTGCGCTTCGTTCTCGTACTGGCTCTTCTATACGCCTATGTACCTCTCGTGCTCGGATTCATCCCCGCGACGTCTGGGTTCGCCGGCCGGATCGCGCCGATGGTGGTCGCGCCCTTGCAGAAGATAGGTCTGGGCATACTCGGCCACATACCGCGACTCATCTCGCTCATCCTGATCCTCATCGGCGTGCGTTTCTTCCTGCGGACGCTCGGATTCGTCATGGAGGCGGTCGGCGACGGTCACATCACGATCCCTGGATTCGACCCCGAGTGGGCGGACCAGACATTGCGGCTGCTCAGGATCGTGGTGGTGTTCGGGACGCTCATGCTCATCTACCCGTTCCTGCCGGGGGCCGGCAGCGAATTATTCAAGGGGTTCTCGCTGTTCGTCGGCGCCCTGTTCACCCTGGGAGCTAGCTCCTCTGTGGCAAACGTGATCTCGGGCGTCATCCTCACCTACACCCGCTCGTTCAGTCTCGGGGACCGGGTGCAGATCGGTGAGACGACGGGTGACGTAATCCAGCAGGGCCTCTTCATGACAAGGATGCGGACGATCTTCAACGAAGAGGTCACGGTGCCCAACACCGTGGCGCTGGGCGGACGGGTCGTGAACTACTCTGCAGCCGCGCAGCGTCCGGACGGGCTCGGGCTTCGGGTCACGGCCGGAATCGGATATGACGTGGACTGGCGCCAGGTGCACGAACTGATGAAGGGGGCGGCAGCCGATACGGAGAACATCATCACGATCCGGAACCGTTCGTGATTCAGAGCAGCCTCAACGACTTCGCGGTCGAGTACATCCTGGTGGCCAGTACGCGTGAGCCGAAGAAGGCCCTGCGCACGCAGTCCGAGCTTCGTCAACACGTTCTCGACCGGTTCCATGCAGCGGGCGTCGAGATCATGACCCCCGATGTCGCCGCGCTGCGCAATTCCGTCGAGCCGGCGATTCCGCGGGAGCACACAACATAGGAAGGACCGTCAGCCGCCGGGACGACCGGCCGCGACCAGGTCGCGTACCACGGCGAACGCTCCGGCGAACACGCCGATGTATGACGTGAAGACCCGCCACAGGACCGTGTAGGCGAGCATCACACTCGCGGGAACGAGCGCCGACATCAGGCCCACGGTCGTGAGCTCCGCGACCCCGCTGCCAGCCGGACTCGGCGCGACGCTGATCACCGCGAACTGGATCATCTGGCGGGCCATGCCCTCGAGCGGCGGGAACAGGATTCCGAGCGACGCAGCCACCGCGAGCCCCGTCGCGCCGCGCAGCAGGACCATCAGGATATTGATCCCCGTGTTGATCGCCCAGGCCGTCCGCTTCGATTGTCCGAACAGCCGGATCGTCCTCCGATAACGAGCCGCGGCTCGCAGGATCCGGTGTCCCACACGACCCCTCCGCATCCCTTTCACGCCATACAGCAACCGCGTCACCGTGGACGGAAAGACGGTGATCGCGAGTCCGATCCCCACCAGGAAGCCGACCGTGAACAGCAGTGTCCCCACGATTGCCCCGACGTCGATCCGGCCCGCGGCCGCGAGGTAGGTCATTCCGCCCCCGCCGAGCAGCGCCAGGGCGACCATCCCTCCCACCCAGCTGATCGACAGCACAGCAAGGGCGTCGTGCGGCCTGAGTCCACGGCTCCGCAGCACGATGTACTGTGCGGGACCGCCGCCCAGCTGCATCGGGGTGACTCCGGCCGCGAACAGCAGGTACAGGTGTGTCCAGAGACCATCGCGAATCCGGAAGCCCGGCAGGGTCTCTCGGGCCAGTACCCAGATTCGGAATGCGCCCGCGATCGCCTCGAGGACCGTGAGCAATAGCGCGATGAGGAGGAAGTACTTCGATGCGTGAGTCAGCTCCGATATGACTTCCGCATCCGAGCGACTGGCCCACCAGGCCACGGCCGCGAGCCCCGCTGCCGTGAACACGAGGAACAGCACGATCCCGATCCCGACGTTGCGGGGCGACAGTGGGGACTGCGTCTCCTGGCTCATTTCCACGGGCATCCGGCGCGTCACGATCCGACACCCGCGGGTTCGCGCGCACCCCCGACTGCTGCCGCGAGCACCGAGAGGTGTTCGTCAGTCAGCCTGTCCGATTCGAACAGCGATACGCCGGAAGCACCGCCGCGCTGAGCCGCGTTGATCGCGAATTCGAGCTCCGGCGGCGCAAGATGTGGCAGATAGAGCCCCGGAAACAGCTTCGCATCCCGGCCGAGGGCCTCGCGGCCCTGGCGGGTAGCTTCACCGATCCACGACACTGGCCGGTCATACATCTGGTGGTAAGTCATCGGAAAGGTCATATCCAGCGGCCACTCGTCCCATGCCTGCCGCACCATCTGACGCGCGAGCGCCGGCGTGGCGAACACGGCCGCCGAGATCGGCTTCCCGAGCGCGTGGACCGATTCCGTGAGCTCTTCCACGAGGTGTGTGACGCGGTCCCACCGAAACCGCCGCCACGCTTCATTGGCGGGCGGATCCGGGAGGGCCGACGGGTCGAGACCGGTCTGCGCGCGGAACTCGTCGCGACACGCCACGCAGTAACAGAAGTCGTACTCCGGCAACTCGCGGTCCTGCACCAGGTCGTACTTATCCCACAACCCGCGCGGCAGGATGACATCGGGAAATCGGACGTAGTCGAGGTGAATTCCATCGACGGCCGGATCGGCGGCAGCAGCTTCGACGGCTCTGCGGACGTGAGAGCGCGCGCCTTCACGGGTCGGGCAGAGCCATTTGTAGTAGGGTACGTAGGGTGGGTGCTTGAGACTCGACCTTCCCTCGCGGCTCACCATGAACCAGTCGGGGTGATCCTGCTTGAGCTCTGAGTCGCCGTTCCGGTTCAGGGTCCACACCCAGCGGTGAAACGCGAGGCCCTCGGCATGCGCTGAATCCGACAGCATGCGAGTGTCGCCACCGCCGACCAGCAGTCCCTCGATACCCGATTCCCGCAGGAGCGCGAAGCGAGCGCGCCACTCCGCCGGCGAACGTTCGCGGCGTCCGTGCACCCAGGCCCACGCGCTCGGCCGACCCGCTCTGGCGAATTCCGAATACCGGCGCGAGTGACCGGGAACAGTACGAGCGATTCCCGTGCGCGCGACGGTGAGTCCGGCTGCCGCGCTCGCCGCTAGCAGTACGAATTCGCGCCGACCGATCATGCGGAACTCAGTAGCGCCAGCTCGTCAGGTCAGCTCCAGGGGGGGCCGATTCCTCGATCCGCTCGAGAATCCGATTCAGGTACATCGTGTTGTAGCGCAACCGTGAGATCGCGTTCGGCAGCTCGTGGTCCCCGTTCCAGCAGTGCTCCGCATAGTTGCCGTAGTCGATCACTCCGTCGTAGTACGGATCGGTCGTATTCTCCAGGAACTCTGCCGCCTGGTACACAGCGTTGTTCAGGTAGTAGTTGTCCATGTCGCCGACGAAGATGTGCAGTTTACCGACGAGTTTCGGACCGAGCCTGTCCCAATCCCGCTGCAGGATGTGCCGCAGGTCGTAATTGTCACGCCAGTACCGGGCCACGTCGGGATCGATCAGCCCCGTCCGCTTGTCCCAGATACGCCTCGGATATCCGTCTCTGCCCTGCGGAGAGTAGGTAGCCTCCCAGATATCCCATTGGCCGCCCGACCGGCTCCTTGTTCCGAGCACGAGCTCCTTGTGGTTTTCGTCCTGGACGGTGTAGCTCACCCGGCCCAGCCAGTCGCGGTGTGCCGGCCGCATCACCCGGCCGAACGGACCCTCGTCGTAATACGCGTTGGGATGCTCGTAGATGTTCACCAGCTCGTAGGAGCGGAAGTCGATCGGGTCTGGACACGCCGCGAACGCTCCGTTGTATTCGTCCGGGTAAAAGATCTGGGCCGCCGCGGCCTCCCAGCCTCCCGTCGATCCCCCGTACAGGAATCGCGCCCAGCCCTCTCCGAGCCCGCGGAACTTCTCCTCGAGGTGCGGAATCAGTTCATAGGTGATCGCATCACCATACGGACCCTGGCTCTCCGAGTTGACTGCGTAGGAGTCGTCGTAATAGGGCGTCGGGTGCTGAATCTCGATCACCAGGAATCGTGGGAAGTTCTCGGAGCTCCACAGCCGATAGAGATCGTATGCCTCTTGCTGCACGATGCGATTGTAGCAGTCGAGGCTGAATCTCTCGCTGTACTCACACTCCATCTCCGGGTCGGGCGGTTCGGTCCGGAACCCGCCGAAGTCGCCCGGGAAATGGCCGTGGAACACCATCAGCGGATACTCCGCCTCGGGGTGATCGTCGAATCCTTCGGGCACCAGCACATGCGCCCCGAGATAGATGTCCCGGCCCCAGAATTCGGACAGCATCTCGCTGCGCATCCGTACGTGCCGGATGTACTTCGAGTCAGCCGGTGGCTCGATCGGCGGGATCTCCCGGTCGAGCACGAGGTCGACCCGGCCCCTCGCGCCCGGGTCGATCGTCACGACTTCAGGTTCGGAGTACAGGTTCCCCGGCTTGCGATTCCACTGCTGCCCCTCGCCCATGTCCGGCGGCAGCTTCACGGTGTGACCGGTGGACAACTCGAATCTCTCGTACCTGTTCAGGACCGCCTGGATGCGGTACGTCCCTGCGGGAACGCTGGACAGGCTAGTGAGCGGGAAGCCGAACACAGAACCATCGAACACTTCCACCTCTCCGGCCTGCCAGTCCTCGACATCGATGCCGAACGCCTGTGCGCTCCGATTCTGCTCCGAGCGCAGCTGGAAGCGAGGCTCGGAAGTGTCGGTAGTGTCCGTCGAGAGCAGCAGGATGAGCCGTCCGTCGTACGCCGTGTCATGGGCAGCCGGCACGCTGACTGCCACTTCGAGCCCGTCAGCGCCATCTGACGGCATGCAGCCCGCCAGTACCGCGATGATGGACAACGAAACGAGGCTGAGAGCTGTTCGGCTGTCGAATCTGGTCATCGAATGTCCTCGTGTTACCGGAAACCAACCGTCCGTGCAGAGCCCTCAGGGAGAGACGCGAACCATCACCGCACCGTGCGCGGGCACGCGCACGGACCAGCCGCCCGGGAATCGGCCCAGCTCCTCGTGGCGCCACAGGTCCCTGATCGACACCTCCAGCCCGGCGGGATAGCCGATCTCCGGCCAGCCGATTCCTGCGTCCGCATCGGAATCGCCCCGGTTGAACAGCACAACCGCGCGCGATCCGTCATACAGTTCGCGGGCCCAGACCTCGAGGTCGCCCCGTTTCGTGACGCGGCGCCCCTGCCGCCCCAGCGGGTCCTGATTTACCGCCAGGACCTCATGGTTCGTGAGAATCTCCCGGGTCGCCGGAGACATCGTCCGAATATCGTTCCCCGCCATCAGCGGCGCCGCAAGGATCGCCCACAAGCTGAAGTGCGCACGCGCTTCGACGTCCGACAGGCCGTCGTTTCCCACTTCGAGCATGTCGGGGTCATTCCATCCCCCCGGCCCGGCATAGGTCTCGAGGCCGTCCTGCAGGTCGAGGATGTGAATGAACCCCATGCCGCCCCAGTCCACCCGACAGTCGAAACAGTTCAGAATGTCGGAGGTCGTGCGCCACAGGTGCCCGATCCCGCCGGCCCACAGCCAGGGGCGGTTCGTACCCCATTCGCAGATACTGAACACGATCGGGCGGCCCGCCGCCTCCAGTGCCTGCCGCATCGTCAGGTACGAGGCCTCGGGATCCTGGGTGCCATGGTTGCACCAGTCGTACTTCAGGTAGTCCACGCCCCACGCGGCATAGGTCCGGGCGTCCTGAAACTCGTGGCCGCGGCTCCCGGGGCGCCCCTGGCAGGTGGCCGTCCCGGCATCCGAGTAGATCCCGAACTTCAGCCCTTTCGCGTGCACGTAGTCGGCGAGTGCCTTCATGCCGGACGGGAACCGCTCTGGATCGACCACGATCTCGCCGTTTGCGTCCCGGTCCACCTGCCAGCAGTCATCGATCACGACGTATTCGTACCCGGCGTCGCGCATCCCGCTCGACACCATGGCGTCAGCCGTCTCACGGATCAACGTCTCACTCACATCGCAGCCGAAGCGGTTCCAGCTGTTCCAGCCCATCGGCGGCGTCGGCGCCAACCCGTCGAGCGGGCCCGGTGCCGCATCCTGCGCCGCAGCCGGCAGCGTCAGCGTCGCCGCCAGGAGCGCAGCGATCGCGAACATTCCTGCGGGACCGGACCGCCGATGCTTGATCACCATCAACCTTCCAGCCGACCGGCCAGCTCCGGATCGATCGCATCCCTGTGCGTCTGTCATTTGACCTGTGTAAGTGTTTTGAACGGAGGCCTGTGGTTAAGTTTGCAGCGAGCGACCTAAAGAGTCGAACGAGCGGAGAACTTATCCATAGGCCGGGCCGGATTAGGCACTGACATGGAGAATAACGAAGATGACAAAGACCAAGCGTAAGACTGAAAAATTTTCCGATGAAACCCTTGATGCCTTACTTGCCGGGCGTGAGACGCCGGAGGAAATCTTCGGAGAGGACGGGCTTTTCAAACGGCTTCAATCAGCGCTGATTGAGCGCGCCCTGGGGGCGGAGTTGACCCATCATCTGGGTTATCCGCCCCACGGCCCGGCGGCCGGCGATGACCGGCGCAACGGCCATGGCGCCAAGACTGTCGAAACGGAGACCGGGCCCTTGGCGATCCGGGTTCCACGCGACCGGGACGGGGATTTCACACCGCAATTGGTCAAGAAGGGCCAACGGCGCCTGGAGGGGTTCGACGACAAGGTTCTCTCGCTCTATGCCCAGGGCATGTCCATGCGTGAGATCCGAACCAGAGCGCCCGGAGCACTCTCGCCCGAGCTGATTTCGACAGTCACCGACGCGGTGCTGGACGAGGTGAGGTCCTGGCAGAACCGCCCCCTGGAAAGTCACTACCCCATCGTTTATCTCAGGGCCTTCGGGTCAAAATCCGTGACCGGGGGCATATTGTCGCCAAATCCGTCTACCTCGCCATCGGCGTCACCATGGAGGGCCAAAAGGAGGCTCTGGGCCTCTGGCTCGCCAACGAGGAGGGGGCGAAATTCTGGCTCCAGAGATCATCGCCCCGCCGAACCGGGGGATCGAGGATATCTTCATCGCCTGCGTCGATGGTCTCAAGGGTTTCCCCGAAGCCATCGCCACCGTCTTCCCCGAAACCCAGGTGCAACTCTGTATCGTCCACATGATCCGACATTCATTGGCCTATGTGTCCTGGCAGGATCGCCGCACCATGGTCAGTGATCTCAGGGCCATCTATGGCGCGGCCAACGAGGATGCGGCGGGGATGGCGCTCAATGACTTCAAGGACAAATGGGACGGCCAATACCCCACCATCTCCGCCTCATGGGAGAGAAACTGGACCGGGATCGTGCCGTTCCTGGCCTACCCACCGATGATCCGCAAGGTCGTATACACCACAAACGCCATCGAGGCCGCCATCCGCCAGCTCCGAAAGATCATCAAAACCAAGGGAGCCTTCCCTAACGATGACGCGGCCATCAAACTCATCTACCTGGCATTGCGAAATGCTGAGAAGAAGTGGAAAATGCCATTGAAGGAATGGAATGCGGCGATGAACCAGTTCGCCATCCTCTTCGCCGACAGATTCCCGAAGCAATAGGAAGGTCGGCTAGAACTTACACAGATATTCTGACAGCCTCCCGGCTCCCGACTGGTCCGTGCTGCATCGCGAGCTCAAGCGGCCCGGCGTCACCCTGTCGCTCTTGTGGGAGGAGTACCGGGCGGTCCATCCGGACGGTTAAGGCTACAGCCGGTTCTGCGACCTTTACCGCACCTGGAAGGCCAACTCCCCCCTGACCATGCGCCAGGCCCACGTTGCCGGCGAAAAGTTTCGTCGATTACGCCGGCGCCACGGTGGACGTAATCGATGGCCTCACCGGCGAGGTCAACGCCGCCAAGGTCTTCGTCGCCACCCTGGGCGCCTCCAGCTACACCAATGCCGAGGCGACCTGGACGCAAGCCCTGCCCGACTGGATCGGCTCGCATACCCGCGCCTTCGCCTTCTTCGATGGCGTACCGGCGCAAGTGGTGCCGGACAACCTCAAATCCGGCGTCGTCAAGGCCTGCCTGTACGATCCCGAGATCAACCGCACCTATGCCGGCATGGCGGCCCATTACGACACCGCGATTGTGCCAGCGCGGCCGCGCAAACCGCGCGACAAAGCGAAAGTCGAAGTCGGCGTCCAGGTCGTCGAACGCTGGATCCTGGCCCGCCTGCGCAATCGCCGCTTCTTCAGCCTCGCCGAGTTGAACCAGGCCATCCATGAATGGCTCGAAGACCTCAACCGGCGCCAGACCAAGCATCTGGGCGCGTCGCGTCGCCAGTTGTTCGAAGGCATCGACCGTCCGGCGCTGAAGCCGCACCCCGCCGAACCCTACCAATACGCCGAATGGAAACAGCGCCGCGCCGGCCTCGATTATCATGTCGAGATCGCCAAGCACTATTACTCGGTGCCCCATGGCCTGGCCAAACAAAAGCTCTGGGCGCGCATCACCGACCGCACCGTCGAGGTCTTCCATAACGGCAAGCGCGTCGCCGCACACATGCGCGGCTCCGGTAACCGGCGCCACACCACGGTCACCGAACACATGCCCTCGGCGCATCGCCGTTATGCCCAATGGACGCCGCAACGCATCCGAAGCCAGGCCGCCGCCAACGGACCCCATACCGAGACCCTGGTCGACGTCATCCTGCGTGGCAAGGCCTCATCCGGAACAAGGCTTCCGCTCCTGTATCGGTATCCTCCGCCTGGCCAAGAGCTATGGCGCCGAACGGTTGGAAGCGACCTGCGAGAGGGCCCTGGAGATCGGCGCCACGTCGTATTCCTCGGTCGCTTCCATCCTCAAGAACAATCTCGATCGCCACCAAACAAAACCGACCACCGCCAATAACGCCGGCGGAGCGGCGATCGATCACACCAACATCCGTGGCCCGCAATACTTTCACTGAGGAGACATCATGCTGCAACATCCCACCCTCGACCAACTCAGGCATCTCAAGCTGCACGGTATGGCGCGCGCCTTCGCCGATCTGCGGGACAACGCTCAGGCCGGCGAGCTCGACCATGCCCAGTGGCTGGCTCTGCTGCTCGACCGCGAGGAAGCCGAACGCGACGACCGGCGACTGACCTACAGGCTCCGCAACGCCCGCCTGCGCCACCCCGACGCCAGCATCGAGGATATCGATTACCGCGCCCCCCGGCGCCTCGACAAAGCCCTCTTCCAGCAACTGGCGCGCGGCCAATGGATCGCAAGAAAACAGAACCTGATTGTCACCGGCCCGTGCGGCGTCGGCAAATCATGGCTCGCCTGCGCGCTCGGCCAGAAGGCCTGCCGCGACGACGTCTCCGTCCTCTACAAACGCGTCCCCAGGATGTTCGACGAACTGAAAATGACACGCGCCGACGGCCGATACCCCCGCCTGTTCCGGGCGCTGACCAAGGCCAACCTCCTCATCCTCGACGATTGGGGACCCGACCGTCTCAACCCCGATCAGCGACGCGATCTCATGGAAATCGTCGAGGACCGCTACCAGAACGCCTCGATCCTGATCACCAGCCAACTGCCCGTCGCCAAATGGCACGAGGTCATCGGTGAGCCCACCTTCGCCGACGCCATCCTCGACCGCATCGTCCATAACGCCCACAGGCTCGACCTCGATGGGCCCTCAATGCGCAAACTCAACGCCGAGAATATCGGCGCCGAAACGATTGACCAGATGAAACGAAAATGACATCAACAAATCACCCGGAGGTGAAGTTCGAACCACCCCGCGACCACGTCCACTAAAGTGGTCGCGATCCGTCGGAACAGGTGGTCGCGATCGATCGGAATAACCGGTCGAGATCATCGGAATGCGCACCGTGCACAGGGCGATCATCAGGATCTCCAAAAGATCGTGACGCCCGGCATTGCCGGTTCGCGGATCCTCCAGATCCTCATAGCACTCCGCAAAGCCTTCCATCATCGCCTCCACCCGTGACACCAAACCTGACACAGGTAGAATCGATTCGCCTCAAAACCACAAGCCCTGGTGGACAGGTCAAGCAAAATCCAAATGCGATTCCCCTGACCCCATTCGACTTTTAATGGACAAATCCCGGACGAGGTTTATTGTGACACGGCTTTTGTCCCTCCGGCCTCGGGCTACGCCCCTCACCCGGACGGACAAAACCAAAGACAGGCGGCATGACATCAACCAACTGATTGTAGCTTAACATTGCCGCAAAGCTGTCCAATAAAGTAGGACTACCTCTAACTTTGGAGCCTGATACATGGCACATCGGCTTGTTTGTTCGAACTGCGGCTCTGATCAGGTCACCCTCTTTTACAAATTAACACAGGTTCCGGTGCACAGCGTCGTGCTGATGCGCTCTCGACAAGAGGCGCTGGCAATCCAGTGCGGAGATATAAATTTGGGCTTCTGCGATGACTGCGGTTTCATCGGGAATTTCGACTTCCGAGAAGATCTTCTCGACTATGCTGCCGAGTATGAGTCGACCCAGGCCTATTCCCCACAGTTCAACACCTTTCATCAAAAGCTCGCAAATCACCTTATCAGCCGCTACGACTTGCGTAACAAAGATATTATCGAGATCGGCTGTGGACATGGAGAATTTCTTAAGCTCCTGTGCCGTTTGGGAGATAACCGAGGGGTGGGTTTCGACCCAGCTCATCGAAGAAATCTGGATGACGATGAGGATCACGGCAGTGTCAGATTCATAAGCAACTACTATTCGGAAAATTATGCGCACATGCCTGCAGATTTTATCATGTCTAAAATGACTATGGAGCACATCTTCGAAACGCGTGTCTTTGCGAGGCAGCTCCGCGGCGCGCTTAGCAGCAACGGAGATGCCATAGTCTATATCCAGGTTCCCGATGCAACGCGAATCCTTAAAGAGGCAGCTTTCTGGGACATCCATTATGAACATTGTTGCTACTTTACTGAAGCCTCCTTGTCGGCTGTTTTTCGAGACGCAGGATTTGATATCATCGACGTTCGCAATGTCTACTTTGACACTTACCTGACTATCGAGGCCAAGCCGAGAACCGTCGCCGACGAGCAATGTTTGGAGGGGAGAGGAAGTTTGGCAGAGGTCAGGACCCTTGTCGAAGAATTTAAAAATAATATTCATGGTACAATTACAGGATGGGTAAACAGCATAAGAGCAATGCATGAGGCTGGGCGACGACTGGTCATATGGGGAAGCAGTTCTAAAGCAACTGCCTTTCTATCCACGTTAGGGATAAAGGAGGAAATTGCCTATGTCGTCGATATTAACCCGATCAGGCAAGGAACATTCATGGCTGGAACTGGTCAAGAGATTGTCGCCCCAGAATTTTTAAGAACGTATCAACCCCACGATATCCTGGTCATAAATCCCATTTACTGCGAGGAGGTTCAGGAAATGATTGATACGTTGGAGGTCACAGCTCGTATACTGACACCGCAGAGAATAGCGTAACTGAAGTTTGACTCAATATGACCAGAATGTCATTAAGGTCCTGCAACGAGTTTGGCGAGCATGCGCACGTGTCGGCACTGCCCGAGGGGGCTGCCGGCTTCGAATGCTCGGTGTTAGTTGCGACAGAGCTGTGATACGTTCCCCCAACCAATAGTGAGCACGGGCGAAACTGCCGGCGCTTTCGCTGTCATAGAGCAGGTGACGATTCGACGGTCATTGGCCCAACTCAGCATGAGCCGTCTTGATTAGGCCACCTGCGCCGCGTCCGTTCGCAAATAGATGGCGCTGTCAATATCGGTGTCAAAGCCGGCCACGCTGGATTCACATTTCAAGTGCACGACCTAAGTTGATGAAAGAATGCCTCGGCTGGGGTGAGAAAGCCAAGGCGTTTTCGAGGTGTGGTGTTGTTCGCCCAGACGATGTCTTGGATGTCCTGTTCGGTGTAATCGGAGAATTCGGTCTTGCGTGGGAGGTCGCGCCTGAGAAGTAAGCGCCCGGTGAACCCGCTCTGCCTTTGATCGGTAGTGAGAGATAGTGTCCATTAGCGATTAAATGGACATTATCGGAGCGGTTTGTGGCGAAGCGTCGCAAGCGTCGAAGCTGGAGTGATGACGAGAAGCGGATGATCTGCGCGCAGACGCGGGTGCCTGGAGTCTCGGTTTCGCAGGTGGCGCGTCGGTATGATGTGAATGCGAACCAGGTGTTCAACTGGCTCAAGGAGCCGCGTTTCGCGGCTGCGGAGCCTCGCGAGCCTGAAGCGGTTTTTCTGCCCGTCGAGATGAACCAAGCGCGGGATGTAATTGTCGCAAGTGACAATATAGAACCCGGCACACTGGAGATCGATCTGGCGGGCGGCCATCGGCTGCGGCTGAAGGGTCCATACGATGCCGATGCTCTTGTGCGGTTGATCCGTGGCCTGTCGGCATGATCCCGGTTCCAGCGAGCACGAGAGTGTGGCTGGCGGCGGGCGTCACGGATATGCGCAAGGGTTTTAACGGTCTGTCGGCGTGCTATACCCGGCACCCGCCCCCCATCCGGAGCTCTCCCTCTACCTACTCTGCCACTTGGTTCGCCCCTTCCCCCCATTGCCCGCTCGGCCTTTTTTTCTCCCCCCCCCCCTCCCTTCCCCTCCCTTCTCCCCCCCCTGGTGCACAAACCACGTGCCACCTGCCCCTCCGGCCGCTTCCCCGGGCCTGGCCGGGGAGCCGCGACGTTCTGCTCGCCTTCTATGACTTCCCGGCCGAACACTGGAAGCACATTCGCACCACCAACCCATGAGCCCTTGGCGACCGCGCCTCAGGACACCCCCCCCCCCCCCCCCCAAACCCCGTCACCAACTTTTGACAATAGCTCTCTGTCGGCGCTGGCCGAGAAGGTATTGGAGCAGGATCCCTTTTGCGGCCATCTGTTCGTTTTTCGCGGACGCCGGGGCGACCTGTTGAAGATGATCTGGTTTGACGGTCAGGGCGCGTGTCTGTTTTCCAAGCGCTTGGAGAAAGGCCGGTTCGTATGGCCCTCGGCGACGAGCGGAAAGGTGACGCTGACACCGGCGCAATTGTCGATGTTGCTGGAGGGGATCGACTGGCGCGCGCCGGAGAGAACATGGCGTCCGTTGACCGCCGGATAGTCAATATTTCCCGGCAAAAACATAGCAATTCTGCGGGTTTGCGGTTCCTTCAACGACCTGAATTTGCTATCAATCCGGATGCGCGACACCCCTGCCGATTTGCCCGATGACGTTGCCGCGTTGCAGGCGATAATCGCCTTGCAGAACGAGAAATTGTCGATCTTCGAGACCGAGATCAGAGCGCGCGATTACCGGATCGAGAAGCTCAAGCATCAGCTGGCGGGCTTGCGCCGCCACCGGTTCGGACAACGATCCGAAGCCCTCGATCAGCTTGAGCTGGCGCTCGAAGAGGAAGAGATCGCGCGGGCGGCAGCGCCACAATCCGATGACGAGGATGCTGCTTCTGAACCGGTCGATGAACCCAAGCGCAAACCCCGCCGCAAGCCCTTGCCGGATCATCTGCCCCGCAACGATGAGATACTCTCGCCCGGTTCGGAATGCAGTGAGTGCGGCGGATCGTTGAAGACACTTGGCGAGGATGTCACCGAGGAACTGGAATACGTGCCGGGACGGTTTGTAGTGAACCGGATCATCCGGCCCCGCATGGCGTGTTCGTGCTGCGACGCCATCTGTCAGTCGCCGCTGCCCTCGCGCCCCATCGAGAAAGGGCGGCCGGGGCCAGGCCTGCTGGCGCATGTGCTGGTCAACAAATATGCCGATCACTTGCCGTTGTACCGCCAGTGGCAAATATTCGAGCGCGAGGGCATCGATCTCGACCGCTCGACCCTCGCCGACTGGGTCGGCAAATCCACCGCCCTGCTGGAGCCGCTGGCCGAGGCCATCGCGCGCCATGTGCTGAGGGGTCAGGCGATCTTCGCCGATGATACGCCGGTCAAGCTGCTTTCCCCCGGTACGGGCAAGACCAAGACCGCGCGGCTCTGGGCTTATGCGAGGGATGAACGGCCCTGGACGAGTGAAGTGCCGCCAGCAGCGTTCTACCGCTTCTCGCGTGACCGAAAAGGCGAACGGCCAACCGAACATCTCAAGGACTATACAGGCTGGATGCACGCGGACGGATATTCCGGGTTCAATGAACTCTATCGGTCGGGCCGTGTCCGCGAGGTCGCGTGCATGGCGCATATCCGGCGCAAGTTCGTCGATGTCCATAAAGCCCAAGGTTCCGTCATTGCCGAGGAAGCCATCAAGCGCATCGCCGCGCTCTACGGCATCGAGAAAGAGGCGCGGGGGCAATCGCCCGAACACCGCGCCAGCATCCGCCAGGAGAAAGCCCAGCCGCTGCTCGACGAGCTGGCGGCATGGCTCGGCGACCAACTGCCCAAAATCTCCGGCAAATCCGAACTTGCCAAGGCCATCCGCTATGCCCTGACCCGCATGAAGAAACTGCGGCCCTATCTCGACCACGGCTTCCTGGAGGCGGACAATAATTCTGCAGAGCGATCCATGCGTTGTGTGGCTCTCGGCAGGAAAAACTATCTCTTCATGGGCTCCGAGCGCGGCGGTCAATCGGCAGCCATCGCCTATACCCTGATCGAAACCGCCAAACTGAACGGTGTCGATCCGCAGGCCTGGCTCACCGATACCCTTGCTCGGATTGCTGACCACAAGATCACCCGTATCGAC
>CALNYN010000003.1:0-2688 GCA_942490755.1 uncultured Gemmatimonadota bacterium | reverse complement strand
GCCCATCTCGTCGCGGCTCGCCAGAGTCAACTCGACCGGCCAGGTGGTACCCAGCAGCCGCACGTTCGTCACGATCACGGGTCGTATCGACGCCTTGCCGCTCGAGCTGCGAATGGAACGATGCTCGAGGACCTTCGCCTCGACGTCCACGGCCCGGTCGCTCTTTCGCTGGACGGGATGAACCTCGAATCGCACCCATTCAGCGCCGTCTCGTTCGAACTGCCGCAGGTCGAAGGCGTGCAGAGAGGACGAACGGGCCCCGGTATCGACCTTCACCTTGATATGCTTGATTCCGAAGTCCGGAAGGCCGACCCATTCCCGCCAGCCGATCACCGGGAGCGCGGGCTCGACGCGCTTCGTCACAGCCAGCCCCTCCGCCATACGAAGGCCAGCAGCCCCCCGGCGACGACGCCCATGAGTAGCAGGGCGGCGGGATATCCCAGAGTCCAACCGAGTTCGGGCATGTTCCAGCGGGAAGCGGCCGGATCGAAGTTCATCCCGTATACACCGGCGATGAAGCTCAGCGGGATGAAGATCGTGGCGATGATGGTCAGCACCTTCATCACCTCGTTCATGCGGTTGCTCACCGTCGACAGGTACATGCTCAGCAGATCCGAGGTGACCTCTCGCTGTGCCTCAACGAGATCGATAAGGCGCACCACGTGGTCGTAGCAGTCCCTGAGATACGGTTGGGTCTCATCCGCGAAGATCGACCCGGCATCCCGCATCAGCACGTTGAGCATTTCGCGATACGGCCAGATCGCCTTGCGCAGGGATACGAGACTTCGCTTCAGGGAGTGGATCTGCTCCAGGGTCTCCGATGTCGGTTCATCGAAGACCTCGTCCTCCAGTGCATCCAGAACCAGACCGGCTTCGTCCAGGACCGGAAAATACTGATCGACCGCCGCATCTGTGAGGGCATACGCCAGGTAGTCGGCATTCCGGATGCGAATCTTGCCCTTGCCGTGCCGTATGCGGTCGCGGACGGCCTCGAAGCAGTCACCGGGGCGCTCCTGCACGGTAACCAGCAGGCCGTCCTGCAAGAGCAGGCTTACCTGCTCCGTATCGCCCCTCGTCACCTCCGGGATCCTGAGGACGATGAACAGAACGTTTTCGTAGAGCTCCGCCTTCGACCGCTGACCGAGATTCGTCACGTCCTCGAGCACCAGTCGATGCAGTCCGAGGCGCGCTTCGAGGCCTCGAAGCAGGGACTCGTCGCTGAGGCTGTCTACGTCCAGCCACACTACGGGCCACTGCGTGCGTAGCTCGTCAATCCGAGCGAGGTCTCTCACCTCCTCTTCGATGTAACTTTCCGGTCCATACGCCAGTACCGTGAGTCCCGGGGGCGGAGCCCCGGCGTCGATGACCAGCGTGCCCGGCATGGCACCCGGAGGTGGCCGCCTCCGGTGGTGCCGGAGTCCTGCGCGACCGCCGGCTAAACCATTCTGAATCAGCGTCTTCATTGAGGTCCCCCGCATCCTGCGCCTGCCAGTTCGGTCATCGACCGCTCGATCTCCGGATCGAAATGTACGTCGAGCTGCGGGAAGGCGATCGTGATCCCGGCCGTCTTGAGCGCTGACCATATCGCCTCATTGAGGTCCGAGCGGAGTTGTCGTTGCTTCCAGGGATCCTCGGTCCAGACAGAGACGAGGAAGTTCACCGAGGAGTTGCCAAACTCATGCATCAGTACGATGGGTTGGGGATTACGAGCGCGCCATGGGATCTCCGTGGCCGTCTTCTCCAGGGTGGAACGGACCGCGGCCATGTCCGATCCGTAGGTCACTCCGACTGGTGCGTCGATGCGATAGTGTGAGTCCCGAAACGTGTAGTTCCGCACGGTTGACTGCACGAGGACGGAGTTGGGGATGATCAGGTCTTCCTCGTTGGTCGTTCGAGCGATCGTGGCGCGGATGCCAAGCTCGATCACGCGAACGATACGTCCTTCGACATCTACAATGTCCCCCGGCTTGATGCTCCGCTCGAACAGCAGGATCACGCCGGAGACGAAGTTCGACGCAATATTCTGCATCGCGAAACCAATAATCACGCCAAAGATCGCGCCGGCAGCGAACAGGGCCGTCAAGTCGATGCCCAAGGTGTGAAGCGCCACGCCGAAGCCGATGAACAGAATCGTATAGTGAACCAGCCGCGCCGTTACGTGTACGGATCCGGCGTCCTTCACACTGCGCCGACGGGCCACGCCTTCCAGCCACCGTTTGACCACGCGCGACGTGGTGAGTGTCGCGAGAATGATGATGAAAGCCGTCAGAAGCGTGGCTACGGTAACGGTCGTATTCCCCAGCCGGAACAGCGGGAAGTCAAAGTTCGGAACCAAACGCTCGAGCAGCTCCGGCCAGCTCATGATTCACCTCGGAAAGACGTGTGTGTACCGCGAACAGCCTCAGACGTAGAATACGGCGTCAGCCTGAGATCCGTCGAGACAAGCGAGAAAGCCGCATGTATGACTGGGAAAGAGAAGCCCTGGGAGTTGACACCCTGGGTCAGATCCGCGGAGCGATCAAGACGCGGATGCGCGTGGACCTCCTCAATCCGAGCGCGCAGGCCTGGTGGATCGCCACATTATACGGCCCCTTCATCTGGAAGACGTGGCGGGTAGGTCTGCTCCACGGTTCCATCGCGGCGTTCGTCGACTCGCCGGTGACGCTCCCCGATCCACTGGTTCTTCGC
>CALNYN010000002.1:0-11316 GCA_942490755.1 uncultured Gemmatimonadota bacterium | reverse complement strand
AGTTCAGCGCCAGCTGATTCCCCGTCCCGAACGGCAGAATTCCGACCGGCGTGCGCGTGCCCGCCGCACCCCGCAGGGCGAGGGCGATCGTTCCATCTCCGCCCGCGGCCACGACAGCCCGGAATCCGCGCAGCGCGGCCGTCCGAACCACGGTCAGGGCCTCCTCCGGCGTGGACGTCTCGACGATGTCGAACGGCACACCGCGGGCTGCCATGGCGCCCCCGATGCGACGCCGGAGGGCAGCGGGCTGCCCGCCCGCCGCCCTCGGGTTCACGAGCACCAGGAAGCGCTCGGAATCGGGGGACGGGAATTCAACCACGCGCACCGACCTGTCGAAACGCTTGTGCCAGGTTCGTCATGCAGCTCCGGTCCGCCTGTGTTCAACTCGGGTCGCTGCCCGATTCGGAGGGGCAATTTAGCGATCTGTACTGCGTCCCGGCAGTACCCGCGGAACTCGAGAACAAAGCTCCGTCAGAACTCCCATTCCCGAAACAGCATCAGGCCATAAGTCCGGGAGCTGTAGGTACTGAAACTGTAGCCGTAGGAAGCGTAACGGTTGAACCGGTCTTCCGTCTTCAACTCGAGTCGCCATACGGGCAGAAACGCCCAATCGATGGTCATTCCCGGGAGCCGCCCACCGAGCGGCTGAGTGACCTTTACGAACAGCTCCGGCGTCAGGTACCGTCCGATCTCGATCTCGGTACTGTACAGCAGGCCGAACGAGCCGGAGTTCAGCTCCCCTTCCGTGGTCCCGGACGAGCGGATGTCCACGTAGTCGACGAGCCCGACACCGCCGACCAGGACCTGCGACACCTGGTTGCTCACAGACCCCAGGAGACCTTCGCGCACCAGCGTGGTCGCGAACTCACCGCCCTGGTTTGACGCGCTGAAGCAAGCCGTCGAGAACAGCAGGTAGCAGATCCGGTCCGACTCGGGCAATGGCGGGTCGCTGCTCGTGGTCATTGTCGGAGCGAGCGACGATCCGCCTACGTGAACCTGGATCGTCACCCTCCCGATTTCTCCCTGGGTCCGGTATTCGGCATCGATGTCGAGATTCGGATCCAGTCCGGGGGTTCCCACGAAGGTGATTTCGCCCCGCGCGATCTGGAGCTGGCGTGAGTACAGACTCGACAGTTCCGTCCCGGTGCCGGACACATACCGGAACTTGCCCCTGGGCAGCGACAACGTACCGACTGCTGTCAGTTCCCCTGCCGCCCTGTCCATACGCACTTGCAGGTTACCGCGAAGTTCCACGTCCAGGGCACTCGAGCGAAGCCAGAAATCAGGGCCCACTCGAATTTCGGCGTCCATCTTCATATTCTGCAGGAACGGATTCTCCAGCCGGCCGATCAGCCGCTGATCCCGCACCACGATGGTATCGAGCAGCGCATACACGGAGGGATCCGTAAGGTCCACCACCCGCCGTTGACGTACGAACCGCTCGGCATCGACCTGGCCATTCGACACCTGGAATCGGCCGCCGAGCTCGGGACGACGATAACTACCGGTCAACGTGCCTTCGCCGTCGAACGTGGCCCGCATGCTCCGGCGATCGATTCCCAGAAACTGGTTTGCCTGGAACGCGAGGTCGAGCGGCATGTCGGTCAGATCCTGCACTCCCACAACACCCTTCAGCACGGCGCTACCCCCGGCCGACGACCGGAGGGTCAGCGTGTCGACCCGCGCGTCCGCGCCCTCGAACACGAGGCCTCCCGTCACATCCTGCACCCGGATACCAAGCGACGGAATCGTGGCAGCCGCCCTCTGGATACTGGTCCTTCCGTCGAATCGAAGCGCCCCGGGTCGTCCTGTGACCCGAAACTCGCCCAGCGCGGTTCCTTCGACGTCCTTCAGCGACTCCACCTGAAGCTCGAGCGCCCGCAGGGGCATGTTGTCCACTGCGACGAGCAGGTCTATCGGTTCGTCGAGCAGTCGCTGCTCCACTTCCCGCAGCGACAGGTCCACGCGCAGGAACCCGTCGACTCTCGCGATCTCGGCGTCGTCAGTGACCAGGGCCGAGTTCACGGCGAGTCTCCGACCCGCGTAAGTAAGATCTGTCGTCAGCCGTTCGTAACCGATGCCGCTGATCGAGGGGGTGTCGATCGTGGCCTGCAGGTCGGCCAGCGGCGCGTCGGCCGTGCCGCGAATCTGCAGGTCGATGTCGATTCGTCCGCGCAGGTCCCACGGATTTCCCGGGGCCTCGAGGAAATTCTGCAGGTGCAGTCCGCGCGCCCGCAGGTCGAGGGCAGCCTGGCCGCTGTCCGGAATGGCCCCATCGACCTCCAGGAAAGACCCATCCGAGCCATCGAGCCGGACGCCTCTCGCCGTGAATCCGGTCACCCCGTAGGTGATCACCGCCGTGTCGCGCAGCGCGAGTGCCCTGCCGGCGCCCATCATCCGAAGCCGGTTGAGACGGAATGCCTTCTGACGTTCCGTCCACAGGAGTCCCGTGCTCACATCGAGTTCGAGGCTCGTATCCCGCGTGGTGTACAGCGACACCTCGTGGCTTTCCGCCGTGTGGCGGGTCCAGCGCACATCGAGCGTGTCGAGTTCGCGTCCATAGATCGTGCTGGACCATGCCGATCCGTGCACGACCAGCGAGTCCGGGTCCCGTGGGTCCGGAAGATCGAGCGTAATCTGGATCGAATCGGTCCGGAGATCACCCCAGGCCAGGTTGCGGGCACGCGCTCGTCCACCGAACGAAAAGTCTTCCACGTTTCCATACAGGACGCCGAGTGCCTCCAGGTCGCCCGACAGCGTGTCCGGGAGGGCCTCTCCCGTGTCCTGCGTTGGGTCCTCTTCCCTGCCACCCGGGCCGAAGGTCTCGAAGAGCTCGGAGACGTCCTCTTCGATGCGCGCCGGGTTCCGTCCCTCCACAAACCAGGCGTTCCATTCGGCGAGATCCGGAATCTCGATGTCGAGGATCAGCGAGCCGCTGCGGCTCGCGGTAAGTCCAAAGGAGCCCCGGCCATCAACGCTTCCGACTCGTGTTCGGATGGCGAAAGTGTCCGCCGTCGCCAGGCCGTCCGCGAGAGTGAATCGGACGATGCTCGAGTCCACACGCGCTCCCTCGAACAGCGATGGGAGTACGATCAGGTCGAACCGGGCATCGAGAGTCGCCGGATCTGTGCCGATTCCGTCGACCCGGCCCTCCACGGCCAGGCGAGTGGTCGGACCATTCTCGATCCACTCGGCGAGCTGGATGTCACGGGCAAGCAGTGTCGCATCGTAGGTCTTGTCGTCCGATACAAGGTCGAATTGACCGTCGAACTGGAGCTGGCCGCGCGGTGTCTGAAGATCGGTGGTGATCTGCAGATCATCGAGCGATCCACTCACCGCGAACGGACCTCTCACCTCGCTGAGCACCGAAACGCCTTCCGGGAGCAGTGGATCGACGATCGCCAGCACGAGCGGAGCGAATTCGAAGGAGAGGTCCATCTCCTGCTCACCGTGCAGGTCCATCATGCCACCGCCGGCGATCCCGGACGGGTTCTGGTCTGGCAGTGAATGGGACACGTCGGCGTCGAACGTGAAGCGCCCACCCGCGATCCCGTCGAACACGACTCTCCCTGTCGAGCGCCCGGGGAGCGCAGTCTCGATTCCGACGATCCCGGCCCAGCGTGGCTCGAAGTTGCGAAGGTTGAGATTCAACCCGGCCATGCGACGTGGCTCGACAATCGCGATTCCGCCTGTCGCCTGGATCAGGGAGGCTGCCGGTCTGTCGAGAACGGGAGGGTCTTCCACAGACACATCCGCGTCGATCGACAAGAGCGTGATCGGGCCGCTGGCGCTCACGGATCCGCGCAGGTATCCGTCCATTCCGTCTTCCCGCTCCAGCACCTCGTCCACCAGTGCGAGGCGCAGCGGGGCGAGACGCACGTCGAGGTTCTCGAACCGGGGGGGCGACTCGAGGGCGACGCTGAGCCCTCCCTGCACTCGGGAGTCATCGACCCGCACGTCAGCGTCCGCGACCTGGACGATGATCGTCTCGTTGCGCGTATACAGGTGAAGATCGGCCGGTCCTTCCCCCCTGTTCGGCATCGGCAACGGAATCCACTGTAGCTCCTCGAAACTGACCGGATCCGCTTCCAGGTCGAAGTCGAACTCGACCGGGTTCACGGGCCTTACCCAGCCAGATCCCGAAATCGACGAAGCCGCGAGGTCGAGAGCGTCGAGTTGAATGCTTACCGTATCGGCGATGACGACGGACCCGTCCAGGGATTCGATCTTCAGCGTCTGGGTAACGACGTCAGCCAGCGCGGAGACACCGTCCATGTCGAAACGGAGCGGACGAACGGGATCCACGATGCGGATCAGCGGGAATCGACCTGACAGCTGGTGGAGCAGAAGTTCGCGCTCGTACCGGTCGGGACCGACCGAGCGGATGCGCCACAGGTGGTCACCGCGCAGCCCCTGCTGCACGGCGCTGTCCCGGGCCGGCCCCGTGAGGTCCCTGGCCCAGGGAACGTGTACCTCGATTTCGCCTTCCTGCACTTCCACATCGAACAAGAGGACACGGTCATTTCCCTGCCGCCCATCGTCGGTCGAGTCCGGCTCGAGCGGATCCTCGTCGCCGAAGGTCCGGTCGAAGTTCCAGCGTCCGTCTTCGTGTTGCCGCAGAACGAGGTGCACCCGCCGCATCGAGACCGCGTCGAACCGGAACGTACCGACGAGCAGACTGATGGGATTGTAGTGGAGCCGCACCGAGTCGATGCCGACGAACAGTCGCCCATCCGGGTCCGTGATCTCGAATCGCTCCAGTAGCGCGTGCGACAGCAGGTTTCCGCCGAGAATCGGGCCGATCCTGACCTCTCCGTTGACCGTCCCTTCGAGGGCCCCCTCGACCAGGTCGGCTACCGCCTGTCTGCCCACCACCGTCTGACTGACGAACACGAGTGCCCCGGCCGCGGTGAGGAAGGCGAGCCCGACCAGCCCGAGCGCGACTCGGGTCAGCGACCCGGCCAGCCTCCCGAGCCACTGAGTCACCCGCGACAAGAGGGTTCTCTGCGCCCTCGGTGCGCCCGGCGAGCCGGTAGACTCCATCATCATCTCAGAACGCCTCGCCAATCGAAAACTGCAACTGGATCCTGCGCCAGAATTCCGTGAAGAAAGAAGGATCGTCCCAGCCATACGGATCGTAGGGCACCGGATCCTCCAGCTCGACGATCACGCCCGTCTCCGAGCGAACGGCGACCACCGGCTTGAGTACCTCGCCCGAAGGGTTGAATCCCAGGTCCATGCGGAGGGGTCCGATGGGGCTGTTGAAGCGCACTCCGACGCCAGGCGTCGCGATCAGCGAAGCCCGCTCATCGAAGCTCCGCCATACCTGTCCGGCATCAACGAATCCGACGATCGTGAATCTCGTGCTCAGCGGAAACCGCATCTCGACCGACCCCTCGACCATGACATTCCCACCGACGGGACGCTCGTCGAACGCGGTCGGCGCGAGTGCATCCGCGCACTCCTGGAGTTCCTCGGGCGTCAGAAAGCCCGAGCCGCAGTCGTCCAGGTCCGACATCACGAGAACCGTGGGGCCAAGCAAATTGAGTCCGAAGCCACGTACGCTCACCGGACCGCCCGAGAAGAACCGCTTGGTCGGGTGAATGATCTCGACGTCCGCGCCCTCTTCGCCGAACACGGTCCCGGACATTCCCCGCACTCCTCCGAACCGAACTCGCGCTCCCAGGACCGCGCTCCCGAATACCGGTTGGAATCCGGCGGATTCTACGCTTCCCCGGATATACTGGTAGTCGGAGAAAGTGAACGATCCCGCCGCTTCTCCCTCTGCCGCGATGTAGTATCCTCTCGTCGTGGCAAGCGGATTGTCGGTCCGATTCCAGGCCCATAAGAATCGGAGCGGCGACAACCACTTGCTCTCCGACAGCGTCGCTATGTCTTCGGGCGTGCAGAGTCCGTAGTTGACGCAGAAGTAGATGTCTGCGGATTGCTCACCGAATGCCGTCAACTCCGGGCGGTACGACGGCCGCATCGACATGCGGGGCATGACCAGCCAGTTGAATGCGACTTCTCCACCGACACCCGTGCGAACAAACAGGTCCGGAATCGTCTCCCGTTCGGTAAACAGACGCAGTTGCAGCGAGTTTCGACTCCCCGAAAACACGGGCTGGACGAAGGACAGGTCGAGGAGCCAGTTCAGTTGCTGGTACACCTCGTCGGAACTGGTGCCGTTGCACGGAAAATTCCCGCTCAGCTGTTTGGTGAGCAGGTTCGAGAGCCGCCCGGTGACCCGGAACGTCCTTCCTCCTCCGAGGAAATTCCGGTGCATCAACTGTCCTTCGATCTGCACGCACTCATCCGTCTGGACGCCGAAGCCCGCTTTCACCGCCCGTGGCTCGGCCGCAGCGACCTGCACGAGAAGGTCGATCAGCGTGTCGCTCGCTCGTTCGGAAGCGATGTTCGCGTAGCGGAAGGCGGCGAGATTGAACAGCCGGCGCTGGCTCTCGATGATGCGGGTTTCCTCGAACCAGTCGCCGCTCTTGAATTCGAGCAACGAACGGACGACCTCTTCGCCGACAGCCTCCGCCCCCACGATCCGGACTTCGCCGATCCGCACCCGCGGCCCCGGGTCCACCCGCAGCACGACATCAGCCTGTCGCGAGTCCCTGGGTATGAAGTAGTCGCGCAGGACGGCGGCATCCACGTAGCCTGCACGCCGCAGTTGATCTGTGACGGTGGCTTCGCCCAGCTGCAACGCAATCAGATCCAGCCGATCCCCTGCTGCAGTCGGCAGATGCGACAGAACGGTCGCGGAGTCGATTGCATCACCGACTACCTCGACCCCGATGCTGGAAATCAGCGTCGGATCATTCTCCTCGATTCGAAACAGGATTCGCGCAGTCCCGTCATCCCGCGTCACCGTCGTATCCACCGTGGCCTGGCGAAATCCTCGCTGACGGTAATACAGCTGGAGCCGGATCACATCGAGCGGCAGCTCCCCTTCGTCCAGGTATTCGCGGGAGTGGGCAAATCCCCAATCCGTAAACGGACAGATCATGAATGGGAAGTTGAACAGGAAGCTCTTGCACTTCGTCTGATCGGTCAGGATCGCCTTGCGAAGATCGTTCTCCGGAAACGCATCGTTGCCCTCGAACTGCAGATCCACGATCTCGCGGTCGGCGATCCCCTGGGCCAGCGCTCCTCCCGGTACGACGAGAGCAGCGCTGGAAGCGAGCAGCAGCAGGACGGGTGCGAGGGCCGGTACGCGCACGGAGGCGGTTTTACGCCCTCGAGGGCGAGTCCCCTGATCCTGAGGCGCCGAGCCGGTTGAACAGCCATGTCCCGAGTACGATGAGACCGATGCTGATCAGCTGGGCGAGCGTCAGGGAACCAAAGAAACGATCGTCCTTTGCCCGGAAGAACTCGACGATCAGCCGCTCGATCCCTGCGAGGGCGAGCCACAGCGAAAACAGGCGACCCGCTTGCCACGGTTTGCGGCGCAACCGCCACAGAATCGCGAAGATCAGCAGAGACATGCCGATCTCGTACAGCTGGGTGGGATGAACAGCGAGAACGGCCGTGTCGGGAACGGACTCGGGAATGGACACTCCGAACATACGACGGAGGTTCCCGGCCGTACTGGGCGGACTGCCGTTCGGGAACGCGATCCCCACCCAGCTATCCGTCGGCCGACCGTAGTCGTCGCCCACCAGAAAACAGCCCATTCGCCCCACGGCGTAAGCCAGGGCGAGAGCCGGTGCGCAGACATCGGCGAGAACGGGGACCGGCGCTTTCCGGCGATGAATCGCCAGGATGACTCCGATCGCCCCTCCAATAAACCCACCGTACCACACGAGGCCGGCTCGTGAGAACAGCATTCCAAACGGATCCTGGACCGTCTGAGGCCAGTTGAGCAGCACGTAGTACACCTTCGCGCCGACGATCCCCCCGATGATCGCCCCCATCAGGACATCGCCGGCGAGTTCCTCGTCCATTCCCTTCCGCAGCAATTCGAGGCGGACGATCCAGAAGCCGGTGAGGAACGACAGGGCCATCATCACCCCGAACGAGGTGATTGTGATCGTGCCCAGCACCGGCAGATCGAGGGTGATCAACTCGGGATACATGGCGCTCCTCGGATTTCTAAACCGCGACTCGCGAGCGAATCCATTGGCGTGAGTCCCGGAAACGGAAGTGCGGGATCAGCGTTGAGACTCAGGCCAGCGACCTCGCCCGCGCGGAGCCTGTGCTCCGCGAGACATGCAACCATGGCGGCGTTGTCTGTTGCGAGACGAGGGGACGGCGAATAGAGCCTGCCGGAGTCACCGAGTGCGTCGCGCAGTCGTTCCCGCAGCGGTCCGTTTCGGGCGACTCCACCCCCGAGCAGGACTCGATTGCAGTTCGTCCACTCAACGGCTCGCAGGACCTTGGCGACCAGTGTGTCCACGACGGCCTGCTGGAACTCGGCCGCCAGGTCGGGAACCGCCCGGGCAAGCTCCGCTTCGCCCCTCGTTTCCAGTTCCGCTGCGGCGAGAGCCGTCGCTGTCTTCAGACCGCTGAACGAGAAGTCGAAGTAGGCGGGATCGGCGGGCGTGTGATGAGCTGAGAGCATCGGCCTGGGAAGCTTGAAACGACCCGGCTCTCCGCCGCGGGCTACGCGCTCGATCTCGGGTCCGCCCGGGTACCCCAGCCCCATCCGTCGAGCCACTTTGTCGAATGCCTCGCCGACCGCGTCGTCCCTCGTCTGCCCGAGCAGCGTATATGAACCCCACGCTGCCGCGTGCAGCAACAATGTGTGTCCGCCGGAGACCAGCAGGGCCACGAACGGCGGCGTGGCCTCCGGGGACTCCAGCGAGTTGGCGAACAGATGCGCTTCCATGTGCTGGACGCCCACCAGTGGCTTCCCCAGCGCCCAGGCGAAGCCCTTGGCCCAGTTCAGCCCAACGAGCAACGCGCCGACCAGACCGGGACCCGCCGTTACTCCGACGCCTCCCAGCTCTCCGGGCTCGACACCCGCTTCAGCCAGGGTTTCGGTCACGACGGTGTCGATCTGACGCAGATGTGCTCGTGCCGCGATCTCGGGGACGACTCCGCCGAATCTTTCGTGCGCATCCTGGGAGAGGATGACGTGACCAAGGACCCGGCCGTCCCGGACCACCGCAGCGGACGTCTCGTCACAGGATGACTCGATCCCGAGTACCGGCCCCCCGGACCAGGCCGGATTCACGGACCCGAGCCGGGCTGTACCGTGACTTCCGGTGGCGACAGACGCACGGAAACGAAACCGGAATCGGGCAACGTCGTGCGCACGGGTACCCGGGTCGGGCCGTCCGGCGCACCAGAAAGCTCCGCCACCGCGTGGTCGAGCGCTTCCAGTTGCATTCGGACTGCGGTCGCCGCTCCCCTGACTACGGCTTCGACGCTGTCCGGCATAACACTGACGCCCTGGCTTCCCGCTCCCGTGACCCGAACGGGCAGGCGCTTCCGCAGAATCACCAGTGAATCGACTTCGACCGTCACCAGGGCGGACGTCGGCTCAACGCTGACGCTTCGCGCGCCCGTCGGCAGCTCGATCGGCAGATCGCGCATCACCGTATTGGAGATGTCCTCGAGCCCGATGCGGCGCGTCGCGACGCGCGTGATCCGCTCCAGCTCGGAGGCGGGTCCACGCACCGTAACCGTGTCGGGCGATACGAGAATCGGTCGCAGCACCGTGAAGCCTGTCGCGGGAACTGCATCGATCTCGGCCACCACCGGAACCCGGCGCTCCACACGTCGCTCGAACTGAAGCGTAAGCGCCCGCGGAACGATGGATGTCGGACGAACATCGAGCTCCCGATCGTATCGGACCCGAGCCTCGTCGAGCTCGACCCGCATCGTCGCCTCCGTTACCGAGTCGATCACGACCGGAATCTCCGGTTCGTTCACGAGCAGCCCGAGCAGGTCGCGGTTTCGTCCCTGGAACGTCGTGCTGACTTCTTCCGGCGCGTCCACCAGGACCCAGGCGGAATCCAGCACTTCCACCGCCACGCGGGTCCGAACCGGCTGAGACTGGCGTTCGTCCGCGCTGAGGCTGAGCCACAGGAGAGAGACGATTACGAGAGCGGCAAGCTTATAGCCCCAATTCGAGAAGATCGCGATACGCAGGTCCACGTTGACTCAGAGCTCCTCGGGCTGTTCGGTCTCCGGACGCGCCGGCGGATCCGGCCGACTCCGATTCACTTCTTCCGGCCGACCGGCGACCCTGACTTCAACCGGGTCGCCCTGGCGCAGCCCGGAGCCTCCAGGTGGATACTGGCCTACGATCGCTTCCCGGCGCATCCGAACGAGAGGATCGTAACTGATCGCCCCGAGGCTGAGATCGGACCGTTCAAGCAGTTCGAGCGCGTCATCGATGTGCCGGCCAGACAGGTCCGGAACCGTCGTCAGGGGCGAGCCCTTGCTCACCAGGAGCGTGACGTCCGCCGGAACCGTGACTTCGGTGCCGGGACCGGGTTCCGTACCAAAGGCGCGACCGGCTTCGATCGAGTGATTCGCCTCGCGCGTCGACACCCTGAATCCGAGTCTATCGAGCACGATCGACGCCTGGCGGGCCGAGAGACCCGAGACATCGGGAATCGAGTGCATTTCGGGTCCAAGGCTGAGCGTGACCTTGACCGGAGCACCAGGGCGAACCTGCTGCCCGGGAATCGGACTCTGTGCCAGGACCGCCCCTTTCGGGGCATCCGGGTGCGATACGGCCGACCGGACCTCATGTTCGAGTCCGACCTCATCGAGGCGGCTTCGGGCCTCCTGATCGGACAACCCGACGAGTTCGGGGACCGTCACGAGACCGGCGAGTTCCGGCGGACTCTCGCCCGGCGTAAGCCACAGGTCCGCTGTAAGATATCCGGCCAGAAACAGGCCACCTACGATCACGACGGCAACGGCCCACGGCTTCCACCCACTCGATGTGGTCGCACGAGGCTCCGATCGATTCTCCGTGGACCGCGTGTCTCTCGACGAGGGTTCGTTGCCGCCCTGGTCGCCAGCGGTGCCTCCCCGTGGGGCCTTCCCACCGCCCAGCCCCCGCCGCCGCCTGTACGTCATTCCGTGCCGCCTTTCCTCAGTCGGCTTGCGAAAGCACCGTCTGTTCCCGTTCGAAACGGTAGAATCTCCAGGTCTCCCCTGTCTGTCAGGCAGTCAGCCGCGAGTCCGGTCCGTGGCCCTGCAGGCTCCCGGCTGAACTCCGGCCTCCGGGACAGGAATGCCTCCACCTGCCCCTCGTTTTCCTCTGTCTCCAGCGAGCAGGTCGAATACACCAGCAAACCGCCCGGCTCGTAAATCCCCGCGCACGTGAGCAACTCAGCCTTGTGCAGC
>CALNYN010000001.1:0-8669 GCA_942490755.1 uncultured Gemmatimonadota bacterium | reverse complement strand
GTTCGTTCGTGTGCTCATGTGCCACGCTGTCTTCAGCCTCCGATTCTGCCGGCTCCGGCGGGTTCCGCGTCATTTTCTTCCTCGAGGTCGAGTGAGCAGGTCCGGAGCGCACGCCCGAACTGGTGGCTCTCGTTGCACAGCCGGGAGGAACGAAGCCGTCAAAGCGCGCTTCGGGCGAGGGAATCGTCAGAAGTAATGATGATCCCGTATACGCCGAGTGCAACGCCCCCGGCCACAATGAGGTTGCCTCCGGTACCGCCGATCAGAAGCCCCCGATAAGTGCGGCACCCCCCCGCGATCATGAATCCAAGCCCGGTCCCCGAGCCTTTTCCCGCCGCGACGGGACTCGCGGGTGTATCCTTGTCGTCCGATCGCAACGCCTCTACGGCGGGACCCCGTCTACGGCCGACCGCAAGTTCGTGATCTGGGGCGATTCAAGCGCCACATATGTGAGGGATGGCGATGGCTGGCTGGCGGATGGGAAATCCTGCTCCGCGGCATTCAACGACTCCTGAGCCGCTGCCGTCACCGGACTCAATGCGAACACCAGCGCGAAGGTCAACCCCAGCATACGAATCCTCTCGAGCATTACTACCTCCGTTTCAGCGTTGGGGGAAATCGCTTCGTCCGTTCCCGCGACGGATCTGATCCTGCTTCACGGGGAATAGCGAGCGTGAAATCAGCGCAGCGGCTCCGGCTGTGTCCGAACCCCTTGACTCTCGTCGCGTACCATTTGCCGCATCTCCTGCACGAGTGCGTCGAGCAATACCGAATGCTCCTCCACTCGTTGCCGGCCCTTTTCCGAATCCGAACTCCCCCAGTGCTCCAGGGCTCTCACGCAGAGGCGGAAGTCACGGCTCAGTGATCGAAAAGACGCGCTGCGCGCGAAGACGGGGCGCACTGCAGCGTCCGTTGCGTCGACGAGGATTCGGATCAACTACAGGAGTCCCGCCTCGATCGCCGGTCCACCTGTTTCCATGTCGAGCCTCTCGGCCTTGGGGGGCGGGAACCGGGATGAGTGCAGTTTGCCTCTTACCGTAACCTGTCGATAGGTTCTTTACTGTTGGGCGATGTAGTTTACGGTACTCTAACAGTTCTCGTCACAACGAGTTGGAGCGGAAGATCGAAGACAAGCCAGTGGCAGATTCAAGCCACCTGTCGACCCCGGACCTGGGCAGCGTCGGCAACGCGGACGCGATCCGGTCCCAGCTGGACCGGATCCTCGGACACCCGGAGTTCCGGGCCACGGACCGCCTGCGCGAGTTCCTGCGCTTCGTGGTCGAGGAGGCGCTCGCCGGGCGCGGGGCTGGAATCAAGGGCTACACCGTCGCGACACGCGTCTTCGGGCGCAGCGACAAATTCGACGCCTCTCGCGACCCGATCGTTCGAATCGAGGCCGGCCGTCTCAGGCGGGCCACGGAGCGTTTCTATCTCGTGGCGGGTGGCCTCGACCCGATCCGGATCGACATCCCGAAGGGGCGCTATGTTCCTCGCTTCCACCGGCAGACGCCGGCATGGGGTGGAGCGACGTATCCATCCGCGAACGGTCGCGACGGATCGCTTCCAACGACGAGCCCTGTGTCGCGATCCTGCCCTTCCGGGACCTGACGGGCGACCCGGACCGGACGTTCTTCGTGAACGGGCTCGTCGAGGAGCTCGTCAACGAGGTGAACCGCTACGAGAACGTCATCGCCGTGCCCTGCCGGCAGGCCACGGGCGGGGCCGAAGGCGACATCGTAAAGCCCCGCGTCGGCGACAGAGTCGACGCCCGGTTCGTTCTCGGAGGAAGCGTGCGCCGGGACGCGGTCGAGCTGAAGATCGCCGCGCAGCTGACGGATACGGCGACGGTGCGGCAGGTCTGGGGCAGATCCTACAGGGTCCCGCTCGAGGGCGTCCGGGCTCATCGCCACCCAGGAAGAACTGGCGCGGGACGTCATCGCGGCGATCGCCGAGGGAGATACGGGTGATCGCAAAGCGGCTGACGCGGGAGTCCCGTCAGAAGCCCCCGGCCGAGCTGAGCACGTACGACGCACTGCTCCGATACCACCACTACATGCTCGTGATGACGCCGGAAGCCGGTGAGCAGGCGTTCGTGGCACTTCGGTGCGCGACGGAAGCGGAACCAGACTTCGGGCCGACGTGGACCGGACTCGCGAACCTGCATGCCCACGCACGGCTTTTCGACCTGCCGGGGTTCGACGAGCCGCTGGAGACGGCGCTCGCCTACGCACGGCGCGGCGCAGCGCTCGCCCCGGAGAGTCAGCTGACGCGCACGATCCTCGCGTACGTCTACCTGCTGCGGGGAGAAGGGGAGCGGTTCGCGGCAGAGGCTGACGCGGCCCTCGCGCTGAACCCGAATTCCCCCCAACTTCTCGGGCACGATCGGCTACCTGCTGGCCTGTGCGGGGGAGTATGACCGCGGGTTCGTGCTGCTCCGTCGGGCGACCGCCCTGAATCCATGCCACCCACTCTGGTTCCACCACGGACTGTTCATCGTCCACTTCCGGCGGGGAGAGTACCACGAGGCCTACGAGGAAGCCGAGAAGGTGGGCCACGAGGTCGCGTTCTGGGATCCCGTGCTGCGCGCGACCGCGCTCGGAAAACTCGGCCGCGCAGGGGAAGCGGAAGCATCCATACGCGAACTGCGTCGGATCAAACCGGACTTCGAGCGACGGGCCCGGGAATTCCTGCGCCGCACCGCCACGCCTCCGAGATCTGGGACGATTTCCTGGACGGGCTGCGAAGGCCGGGCCGCAGATCGACCTTTAGATCAGCTGCCCTTGCTTTCGTACCACGACGGACCAGATCCGACATCCACTTTCAGCGGCACTGACAGCTCGATCGCTCCCTCCATCTCCTCGGTCACGATCTCAATCGCTCCCTGGACCTGATCCTTCGGGACTTCGAACAGCAGCTCATCATGCACCTGCAGAAGCATGCGGGATGGACCATCGCCCAGCCGTTCGTGCAACCGGATCATCGCGAGCTTGATCAGGTCGGCCGCGGTGCCCCGGATCGGCGAGTTGGTGGCGAACCGTTCGCCGAACCCCCTGACACCCGGGTTGCGTGATCGGATCTCGGGGATATAGCGGCGGCGGCCGAGCAGTGTCTCGACGTAACCCTTTTCGCGTGCCGTGTCCTTCATCGTCTCCAGATAGTCGCGCACCCCGGCGAAACGGTCGAAGTAGCCCTGAATGAATTCATCGGCCTCACTGCGCGAGATACCGAGCTGCCGGGCGAGCGCCGAGCCGCCCTGTCCGTAGATCAGCCCGAAGTTGATCGTCTTCGCCCGGTCACGCATCGCCGGGTTCACCTTCTCGGGAGCGACCCCGAAGATTCTCGCCGCTGTCTCCCGGTGGATGTCTCCGCTGCCCCGGAACGCCTCGACGAATACCGGATCGCCCGAGAGGTGCGCGAGGACGCGAAGCTCGATCTGCGTAGTCGGCGGACACGAACAGGCAGCCCTCCGCCGGAATGAACCCCTTGCGGATCTGCCGTCCCAGCGTAGAGCGGATCGGGATGTTCTGCAGGTTCGGATCCGACGACGACAGCCGGCCGGTGGCCGCGACGGTCTGATTGAAGCTCGTGTAGATCCGGCCGGTCTCCGGGTTCACCATGGTCGGGAGCTTCCGGACGTACGTCGAATCCAGTTTGTCCAGTTCCCGGTACTCGAGGATCAACCTCGGCACCTCGTGGCCGTCCTCGGCGAGTTGCGACAGCACGGACTCATCGGTGGACGGGCCCGTCTTGGTCTTCTTCACCACCGGCAGTTCGAGCGTCTCGAACAGCAGCGTCCGCAGCTGGGGTACCGAGCGCAGGTTGACCTCGGTGCCGGCCAGCTTGCGGATTTCGTCCTCGACCTGCTCCAGTTCGCCGGCGAACTTTTCGGCCAGCCGGTCGAAGAACGCACCATCGATTCCCACCCCGCGCATCTCCATCGCAGCGAGCACCGGGACGAGCGGCATCTCCACCTCGTGCAGCAGGTCGAGCATTTCGTGCCGCGCGAGGTCCTCCTTGAGCAACGTGAACAGCTCGAGCGAGACATCGGCGTCTTCAGCCGCGTACTCGGTAGCACCATCGAGAGAAACCTCCGAGAACGGGATCTGTGCCCGGCCGCTGCCGCACGTCGGAATAGGAGATCAGCTTGCGTTCCAGCCGTTCGAGGCCGAGCACATCGAGGCTGTGGGCGCGTTTTCCGGTCGAGCGTAGGGATGCCGAGACGTGTCGAAGTCGATGCCCCCGAGGGGCTCCAGCCCGCTCCAGTACGATCATGTCGTACTTGATGTTGTGACCGATCTTCCCGACGTCGGGATCCGCGAGCAACGCACGCGGGTCTGACATCGGCTCCGAGGTGACCGGCGGGAGGTTAGGCACTTCGACCGTATCGAAGGCGAAGCTGGGGTTTCCGTCTACGTCGGGAACGCTCGCGGGCGGAACGTGCGCAAACGGCAGGTACCACGCCTTCCCGGGCTCAGCCGAGAGAGAGATCTACCAGTTTCGCGCGCATTGGATCGATCGATGTGGTCTCTGTATCCACCGCGATCATCCCCGCCTTGCGCAGCTCCTCCAACACCTTCGTCAGGTGCTCGGGATCGACGACGGTTTCATAGGATCGCTCGTCCGACGAGCGCCCCGGCGCACTCTCGGTCGGACCCGGCTCGTCGGGCGCGTATTCCCGCGCCATGGTGTGGAATTCGAGTTCGAGGAACAGCTCGCGCAGCCGGGCCCGATCCGGCGGGCCGCGACGCAATGCGTCGAGATCGAGCTCGACCGGGACATCGGTCCGAATCGTGACGAGCTGCTTTGACAGCTTGGCGAGGTCGGAATGTTCCAGCAGCGCTTTGCGAACCCCGGCGCGCTCCACCTCCCCAGCGTTCTCGAGCAGCCGTTCCAGCGAGCCGTAACGTTCCAGCAGACCCGGCGCTGTCTTGGGTCCGATTCCCGCACGCCGGGCACGTTGTCCGGGCTGTCGCCGATCAGCGCCAGGTAATCGACCACCGGGTCCGGGGGGCACGCCGAGGCCGGACGGAGGCGTTCTCCGGGGTCACCTCCGCCTCTTCCACCGCTCCGGGTCCGCGTCTCCCCGGATTCAGTAGATGGACGTCCTCGTCGATCAGCTGGTAGAAATCCTTGTCGCCTGACACGATCACGGTATGCAGACCCTCGTCCGAGGCCTGGCTCGCCAGCGTGCCGATCACGTCGTCCGCCTCCCACCCTTCGACCTCGATCACCGGAACGTGGAACGCCTCGACGACCTCCCGGCACCTGTCCATCGATGCAGCGAGCTCGTCGGGCATTTTCTCGCGGGTCGCCTTGTAGTCCTCGTACAGTTCCGTCCGGTAGCTGTCACCCGCGTCGAGCACGACTCCCACGTAATCGGGGCGGTACTCGTCCAGAATGCGGGCCAGGAAACGGGACAGGCCGAACGGCGCCGATGTGTTCTCGCCCTTCGACGTGGTGAGCGGCCGGCTGATCATGGCAAAGAACGCTCGATAGATGAGCGCGTGGCCATCCAGCAGGTAGAGTGTGGGGGAATCGTGTTTCGGCTCGTTCACGGTCGCGCGGCTCTTCGGGAAAGGGGGTCAAACAGAAGCGCCCCGGGTCGAGTTCGCCGGGGCGCCATGTCGAGTAGCCGTCGCTGCTCGTCGATGAAGGGGCTCTTCAGGCCTTTACGACATTGGTCGCTCTGAGGCCCTTGTCTCCCTCCAGCAGCTCAAACTCGACTTCCTGCCCTTCGGCGAGAGTCTTGTATCCGTCGGTCGTGATCGAGGAGTAGTGGACGAAGATATCCCGTCCGTCCTCGTCCTCGATGAATCCGTATCCCTTGGAGTCGTGGAACCACTTGACCCGGCCCTTGGACATGGACGTCCTCCTGGTGAGTGAAACAACTGACGGCCGCCCGTGATTGAGCACGGCCTTCGGCATGCTACCGGTCGGCCGGTGGGTCGTCAACTGGACCCGTTCCAAGTCCCCACAGACGTCGGTAAATGTGCCTGTATGCGGTGATCGTCTTCACGTAGACCCGCGTTTCCCTGAACGGAATCCGTTCCACCATGAGCTCGGCGTCGGCCGAGAATTCCGGGAAGTCACGCCACCTCGCATACCGGTGCGGGCCCGCGTTGTATGAGATCAGCGCCGGCGCCAGCGACCCGGAATTTCGATCCAGCAGTTCGCGAAGATACAGTGTGCCCAGCGCGAGGTTAATCTCGGCAACCTGCAGCTGTGTGGCCTGGAACCCGGAGATCCCACTGCGCCGGGACAGTTCGGCACCCGTCCTCGGGAGGACCTGCATCAGGCCCACCGCGCCGGCGGGCGATGCGACCTCCCGGTCGAACTGGGACTCGCGCCGGATGATCGCCGCCACGAGCGCCGGGTCCAGCCGGTGCCTCATCCGCGGCGGCATGCAGGGCATCCGAGTAAATGAGTGGATATACGCCCTTCAGGAGGTCGTCGGACCACGCTCCCGAGCCGGAACGGCGCACGGCGTCCGCCAGGGCCGTTCCCTGCCAGGTCCACCCGCGCTCGTTGAGCAGCAGGGCCAGTCGCAGCCGCACCGCCGAGGTCTCGCCCGTCCTGTTCCGGGTGGAGAGCTCACGGATGCCTCGATCTCTCCAGCCCAGTTCCCGGAGAGCGTCCATCCGGTCGAGCAGCGCGATGTCCTCCGAACGAGCCGGTGCGAGAGGCGCCATGGCTCGCCGCGGAACCTCGTCCCAGGCGTCCAGCCCGAGCGAGGCGGCCGCCAGCACTCCATAGTAGGCGAGCGGGTCATAGCCGATGGCTTCCCGGAACAGCGCCCTGGCCGCTGCGCTGTCTCCAGCGGCTTCACGCGACCGAGCGGACCAGTAGACGGCAGCGTGATACCAGTTTCCGCCGGGCGACCGTCTGCGATACGTGTCGAAGTGCTGAATCGCGTCTTCCGGCCGTTCCTCGAGCAGCGCCAGCATTCCGAGCCGGAACATCGCCGTGCCGGCGTATCCCGACCTTGGATGACGTTCCACGGTCGTCTCGTATGCACTCGCCGCCCCGGCGAGATCTCCTCGATCGTGCTTGATGTCCCCGATCAAGAATGCCGCGTAGGCGCCGTCCGGTGCGCCCGGGATGTCGGCGACCTGGCGCCACAGGGCCATGGCCTCAGCCTGGCTTCCCTGCCGATACCAGGCACGTCCTGCCAGGAACAGCGCTTCGGCACGCAGCCGCTCCGAATCTCCGGGCAACTGGCCTTCGGCGCCTTCGAGCCACGGCGCGAGAACGCGCCTCACGTCGGTATACCGACTGCGGGCGAACCACGCCTCGGCGAGAGCCAGCCTGGCAGCTGCACGCTCCGATTCGGGGGCCTGCTCCAGTGCCTCGTCCAGCAGCTCGACCGCCCGTGTCGAGCGACCGGCTGCCAGATCGGATTCGGCGACGAGTTGCAGAGCCGACAGAGTGGTATCGAGGGCCAGGTACGTTTCGCCGACAGAGGCGTCCGCCCGGCGCAGCTCCAGTGACTGCCGCGCCGCTCGGACTGCGGCCGTCGTGTCACCGCGAGCCAGGAGTGCGGGGACGAGCCAACGACCGGCGAGCAGGGCCGCCCCGCGGGCCGAGAGCGAGTCGGCCAGCGCGAGTCCGCGCGCCGTGTCTCCGGACGCGAATGCTGCGCGGGCGACTTCGATTCGCACCGAGTCGCGGGGATCGCCTTCACACCGGATAGTTCAGCGGATACCACGGATGCCCGGTCGGGATCGCCCGCCCGACCCAGTGACTGAAGAGCAGACATTCGGAACCATGGAGAGATTCCGGGAGCGGCCTCCGCGGCCTCGAGCCAGGCGTCCGCCGCCTCGGCATCTCGACCGAGACGCTGCAGGGCCCGGGCGCGACCGACCAGTGCCTGCACGTAGGGATCGCCATCTTCTCCCGTGCGCAGCCCCGGCAACACCATGTCGAAGTGTTCGAGTGCCGCAGCGGTGGAACCACCTTCCAGCTCCGCCTGTGCCTGGAGGAGCCGGCCCTCACCGCCGGCCAGGCTGTCGAGCCACGTCCGCTCGGCCAGTAGTCGTCGGACGGTACTCCACGACCGGACCCGGGCCTGGGCCCGGGCAGCCGCCAGCACCACCGGAGGCGGAGCTTCCTGTCCGGCCGTCGCCAGTTCCGCAGCGAGAATTCTGCTCGCTGCAAGCGGCCGTCCGGCCGCCAGCAGACTTTCGGCGCGCTCGAGACCGGGCGCGACAGGCAGAAAATCCTCGGCCGGAAGGAGCGCAGGGCTAGTCCGAGGAGCCGGGCTGGCCGCGCCGGCACCAGGACCGTCCTGCGGCGCGCTCGCCGCCGCGAGGGTACTCACTGCCGCCCCCACACCCTGGAGCGACAGCAGGACCAGGAGTGCCGTCCCTGCACGTCTCACGAGCCCGCCTCGAATGCGGGGTTCACGACCGTAGAGTCACGTTCCTGCTTTTGCATCGTCCTCAACCGCCTCACCGCATCTGAGAGTGTCGTCCGCGATCCCTGGTCGAGCGAGTATACCCCTGAGCCACCCGAATCATGAAAGATGAGTCGCACATGGAACGAGACGGACTCGTCGTACAGCCACTCGATCTCCGGAAACTCCCCCGGCCGCTGCGGGCGGCGCGCGATTTCCTGGTCGGGCGCTCCGAGCTGCACGAAGGCACGTCCGCGGTCCGTCCTCCAACCCGGAA